>SXJP01000003.1 GCA_005779395.1 Actinomycetota bacterium | reverse complement strand
TACTGTCGCATTGAATAGATATGTTTTGTGGGCGGGGGGGGACTTGAACCCCCACGTTCTTGCGAACACTGGCACCTGAAGCCAGCGCGTCTGCCAGTCCGCCACTCGCGCGAGTAGACGAGCGAGGCTAGCAGCGCCTGTATTTTTGGTCCTGTCGGCAATTTCGACAGAGTTGTCCCCGGTAACCTCGGTCAATGGCTCTCTCAGGATTCGAGCGACGCCTCGAGAAATTTGTTGAAGGCGCATTCTCTAAGGCGTTCCGATCCGGACTCCAACCAATCGAGGTCGGACGACGCATCGCCCGCGAAATGAACTCGGGACGCACAATCGGGCTTCGTGGCCCCGTTGTCCCGAACCATTTCCTGGTCTTGCTGTCGCGAGAGGACACGGCGCGGTTCGAATCTTTCGCGAAAGCGTTAGCCCAAGAACTAAAAGTCGCCGCATGTGACCACGCATCCGACGAGCAATACCACTTTCTCGGCCCAGTCACCGTAGAACTAGCCGAGGACCTAAAGAAACGAAAAGGCAATTTCGAGGTCGTCGCCACAATCGAAGAATCGAAGCTGCCCCCAGCGGCCCAGTTTCGGTTGCCAGACGGGACGCGTGTTGCGGTCGGCGAACTAATCACGATCGGTCGGACGCCAGAGTGCGACATAACCCTCACGGACCAAAAGACCAGCCGCGTCCACGCCGAAGTCCGTTTCGTGCCAGGTGGTCATCTGCTCGTAGATCTCGCAAGCACGAACGGAACATTGGTCAACTCGACGCTTGTGAAAGAGCACTTGTTGGTTGACGGTGACACGATCACGATCGGCAATGCCAATCTGTATTACGAAGTAGACCGATGAACGATCAGACACTCGACATCTTGAAGGCCTGTCTGATCGCTCTTATTTACCTTTTCATCGGTCGCGTCGTTTGGGTCGTTTCGAAAGAGCTACGCGGCACCCCGCTCGCGGCGCCTATTCCGCAGACTTCGCCGAGTGGCCCGCAGGCAAGCAGCACCACAGAACAAAAGCGGCATCGGCGGTGGCGCATCACAGTCCGCGAACCTCGTGGCCTCTCCGACGAGCCCTTCTTGGTCTCCGGCGAACTCACCATCGGGCGCGGTGGCGGTTGCGCTATCTCACTTGCTGACGACACTTTCGCATCCGCACTGCATGCGCGTTTATTCCTGCGCGAAGACACGCTGTGGATAGAAGACCTTGGCTCGACTAACGGCACGACGGTGAACGGGGTCGCAATCTCTTCATCAACTCAGCTACGCAAGGGCGACATGATTGGTGTAGGCGGGACGGCCCTCGGGGTAGACCGATGAAACTCGTAGCGTCGTGGGCAACAGATGTTGGCCGTGTCCGCGACCACAACGAAGACTCGTTCCTCGTCGACGAACGGCTCGGAGTGTTCGCTGTTGCCGACGGCATGGGCGGGCACCTTGGCGGCGAAGTCGCGTCAAGCACAGCTGTCGAAGCCGTTCGCGTAGCGTTAGCAAGCGGAGCTGCAATCGGAGCAGCAATCGAATCGGCTAATGCAGCGATACGTGATCGCGCCCACGGCGACCCGGATATCGAAGGAATGGGTACGACCTTCACCGCGATCCTGCCATTAGACGACGCCAACATTTTGATCGGTCACGTCGGTGACTCGCGCGCATACTTATTGCGCGGAGAGTCAATTACGCGGATGACTCGCGACCACAGCCTGGTCGAGAATCTCGTGCAGGACGGCATCATTACTCGCGAACAAGCCGACGTACACCCCAAACGCAACATCATCACGAGGGCGCTCGGAACTAGCGAAGAGGTTGACGTCGATGTCTATACGGTGCGCGTCGTGCAGGGCGATCGCCTGCTGATTTGCTCCGACGGCCTCACCGACATGCTTCGCGAACCCGATGTAGCGCGAATTGTTTCAATGCACGCGGAAGGCACTGCTGCTACGGGTGCACTGATAGATGCAGCCAATCTCGCTGGCGGATCAGACAACATCACCGTGATCTTGTTAGACGTCACCGAAATCGACGAAGCTCCTGGCTTCATAGACCACGTCGCCATGCAGAGCGAGGCGCCGCCGGCTCAAGAACTAGTTGCACCTACTAACGACACCGCTATTCCGTCTCGACAATCACGTCGCTTCAGTTTTCGTCGTAGTGGCCATTCGATGTTTCGCGCGACTCTGATCGCTCTACCACTGATCGCGATTGTCGGACTCGGCTACATCGCAATCTGGTATCGCTCTAGCCACACGTATTTCGTGGCAGAGGTCGACGGTTACGTCGTGATCGAACGCGGTGTACACGGCGGAATTCTCTGGTTCGAACCAACAGTCGTCGAGACAACCGGAATCGCGTCAACTGATCTCACTGAATCCGGGCGTTTGCGCCTAGAAGGTGGCTACTGCTCTACCAAATCGATCAGCACCGCTCGGCGTTGTGTTGAAGAACTCTCATCCGAACTCATAGACGCCGCCACGCCGCAACCATGACAACGGCACTGCACTCGCCGTATCGGCAACTCGCGATCGGCCGAAGGCGAGCAGAAATCGTGCTTGGGCTACATGTCCTTGCAATCGTGGCGAGTGGCTATGTGGTGCTCGGCCTCGCCAAAGGTCCGACTCTCCCCCCCGACCTAGCGTTCATCGCTGGCGCAATCGCCGCCATGTATGTCGCGGTGCATGTTGCGATTCGGCGGTTCGCTCCAGCAGCAGACCCAACGCTGGTCCCGCTGATTGCGTTTCTAAATGGCCTCGGGTTCATCGCTATTACACGTATTGATCTCGCGCGCGACACGAACTTTGCGCGAATTCAAGCCACTTGGATATTGCTAGGCGTCGCTGTGTTTATCGGGGTGCTCGTCGTCGTTCGTGAGATTGCATTGCTCGAGCGATTCCGTTACACGTTCGGTCTTGCGGGCGTCGGCTTCTTGTTGTTGCCACTTGCGCCATCTCCCATTGGACGCACAATCAACGGTGCACGCATTTGGGCCGCACTCGGACCTGTGCGATTCCAGCCAGGCGAAGTAGCCAAAGTCTTGCTGGTGGTTTTTTTTGCTTCCTACCTCGTTGACAAACGCGAACTGCTCGCGCGTGGCACTAAGCGAATCGGTCGGTTGCATCTACCCGACCCCAAACACCTCGGTCCATTGTTCCTTGTCTGGGGCGTTTCGATTCTCGTGATGGTCGCCGAAAAAGATCTCGGCTCGTCTTTGTTGCTTTTCTCTTTGTTCACAACGATGCTTTACATGGCAACAAACCGAAGCCTCTATTTGCTAGGCGGTTTCGGAATGTTCGCGATTGGTGCAACGGTTGCATTCAACATGTTCACTCATGTGCAAACACGCGTCGATACCTGGATAGACCCTTGGGCAGACGCCCAAGGCAAGGGCTACCAAATAATCCAGTCCTGGTACGCGTTCGCCGCAGGTGGAATTGGTGGTACTGGACTCGGGCTTGGTTCGCCAGACAAAGTTCCATACGCCGAAACCGACTTCATCTTTAGTTCTATCGGCGAAGAACTCGGGCTACTCGGATCCCTCGCAGTGATCGCTACCTTGCTCCTGATCGTCGGTAGTGGATTTCGAATCGCCGTTGATTCGCAACGTTCCTTCAACCAACTTTTTTCCGCAGGCCTCACGACGATCATCGGGGTCCAGTCATTCATAATCATCGGCGGAGTGCTTCGCGTAATTCCTCTCACCGGAATCACACTGCCGTTCGTCTCGTACGGCGGATCGTCTCTCATTTCTAACTTCGCCATTATCGCTCTATTGGTTCGTGCATCCGACGAAGCCGCGCATCGCAGAGTGGCTTCATGAGTTCCTCGATCCGACGCGTCGGCATCGGCATCGTCGTGCTTCTTGGTTTGCTCGCAACTCAACTCGGATACATCCAACTCGTTCGTTCGGATGATCTCAATGCCGACCCAGCAAACATCCGCCTTGTGTTGCGCGACTTTGCAAGGTCCAGAGGCCCGATCGTCACGAGCGATGGCACTGTCATAGCAAAAAGCAAACGATCTAATGACGATTACGGCTACCAACGCATCTATCCCGACGGCCCGCTATACGCGCACATCACTGGATATCAATCTCTTCGCTACGGACTAGCCGGCATTGAGCGAGAGTACGACGACACGCTCCTCGGCAAGCGCTTCGAGATTGGCTTCAACGACATCGACGCAATTCTTTCTGACGAGCAATCTGAAGGCACCGTCGTGCTAACGGTTGACTCAGGAGCACAACAAGCTGCGGCCGATGCGCTTGCTGGCAACCGCGGATCGGTTGTCGTGCTCGATGTAAAGACCGGTGGGATCGTCGCGATGTATTCGAACCCGACCTACGACCCAAACCTCATAGCTACTCACGACCCAGCGGCTTCCGAAGCGTTCTACAACTCTTATCGTGACGACGCAGCGAATCCAATGCGTTCCCGCGCGTACCGTGAACGGTTCCCTGCTGGCTCGACCTTCAAAGTCATCACAACGGCGATCGCCCTCGGTCTCGGTGTCGCTACCCCCGCCACCACGTACCCGAATCTCCTAGAACTCGAGTTACCGCTCACCGACCACAAGATTTCAAACTTCAATGATGCCAAATGTGGTGGAACGCTCGCTGTCAGTTTCAGAGATTCGTGCAACACAACGTTTGCGCAAATTGGTCTCGATCTACGCGAGGCATTTGCGAGAGGCGTAGAGGATTTCGGGATCAACGCTTCGCCACCGACCATCGACCTGCCTGAACCGATGGTTCAGAGTCTTGGTCCTATCCGAGGTAGCTACAAGACCGATGCGCCGTCTTTCGCCCAGGCTGCAATCGGCCAAGGACCTGTCTCGGTCACCCCGCTGCAGATGGCTCTCGTAGCTCTCGGTGTAGCAAATGGTGGCAGGATCTGGGTTCCGCATCTCGGCCATGAACTACAAGACAACAACGGCAACGTCGTCGAACGAATCGCGCCAAAGCTCTATAAGACTGCGATGTCAGGCGCTGCGGCTTCTGCTCTGCGCACGATGATGACCGAAGTAGTGCGAAGTGGCACAGGCACAAGGGCCGCTATCCCGGGCGTGCAAGTGGCAGGCAAGACCGGTACAGCGCAACAGCCAGGCGGTGCTCCGCACGCGTGGTTCATCGGGTTTGCTCCGTCAGAAACTCCCCGGTACGCGATAGCCGTCCTCGTCGAGCGTGGTGGCGATCTAGGCGACGACGGCACCGGCGGCAAAGTCGCTGCACCAATCGCAGCATCTGTATTTACCGAACTTTTTTCACGATCACGTCCGTAACTATGCGGTGGCGCAGCGGTCAATTCGAGTCACTGTAACGCAGGTCGAACTCCTCTGGCAGATAGGGTCAGCATCGAATGTCGCTAATTGGTCGAGTCTTTTCAAATCGTTACGAGGTACTGCGCCCTATCGCCCAAGGCGGTACTGCAGAGGTATTCCTGGCGCACGATCGCTTGCTCGATCGTCAGGTTGCTCTGAAGGCGCTGTTTCCAGAGTTTGCGCGGGACCCAACTTTTGTCGAGCGGTTCCGGCGGGAGGCGCAATCGGCTGCGAGCCTCTCGCATCAGAACATCGTCGCGATCCACGACTGGGGCCAGGAGGCTGGCACCTATTTCATCGTCATGGAGATGGTGCAGGGTCGCTCGCTTCGAGATTTGATTCGCTCTGAGGCTCCCATCGAGCCGCAATATGCCGCTGACATCTGCGCTGAGATCGCGGCGGCGCTCGCATTCGCGCACCGCAATGGTCTCGTTCATCGAGACGTGAAGCCAGGCAATGTCCTGCTTACGCCTGACGGTGGTGTCAAGGTCGCCGATTTCGGGATAGCTAGGGCAAGCACATCTGAGGCACTCACCCAAACAGGTTCTGTTATGGGAACCGCTACATATTTTTCGCCTGAGCAGGCCCAAGGCCACCCGGTCGATGGTCGTAGCGACGTCTACTCACTCGGCGTCGTCCTATATGAGATGGTCACCGGGGTTGCCCCATTTACCGGAGATACTCCAGTGGCCGTGGCCTACAAGCAGGTACAAGAAGCCCCTGTTTTGCCTACGCGTCGCAATCCTAACGTGCCGGCAGATCTCGAGCAGATCATCTTGACTGCGATGCAAAAAGATGTCCGCAACAGGTATCAAACTGCCGAGGACTTGCGTGCCGATCTTGTGCGATTCCGACGTGGTCGTCCACTAGCTGGCGTTCCGGTTACGGCAATGATCGCCGAAACTCCTGCACCGCCAGTGGCCCCTCGGGTATCAGACACCACGGCCACGGTGATGAACCCGCGTGTAGCAGAAATCGCTGTCGCTCGGTCAAGCTCTTCTAGGTCGATAGCTGCTGGCGTAACTCTCCTAGTACTGGCCGTGATCGTCGGATTGGTGCTGTGGATCGCGTCTCAGAACAGTGAGGACGGTCGAGATGTTGAAGTCCTTGAGGTCATTGGACTGCAAGTAGATGTTGCGAAAGAACGACTACAAAACCAGGGTTTTGTAGTCGATGCCACGCCGGTAACAGACAGCGACGCGCCCAATGGTGAGGTCGTGTCACAAGACCCAGAGGCTGGCGACACTGCCACCAAGGGAACCACCATCAATCTCGAATACTCAGCGACAGCCACGGCCGAAATCCCGAATGTTGAAGGCCTCGATGTCGCCGCTGCCGAGCGCGAACTAGCCGACAATGGCTTCACCAACCTCGGCCTCCAAGAACTCGTGCCACATGATCTCATCGAGGCTGGCTTGGTAGTCGGCACAGACCCGCCAGCGGGCGAGAACCAGGACACTGGTATCGAGATAATTCTTCTTATCTCCGCTGGCCCGGAGACCGTCGATGTCCCGAACGTTTTGAATCTCGATGTCTCCGCAGCCACTAAGGCGCTAACAGATGCTGGTTTTGTTGTCACAACAGAAAAAGAGCCAAGCGCCGATGTTCCCGAAGGCAATGTTGTTCGCACAAACCCCTCTCCCAACACGCCAGCAGCATCAGGAAGTGCAGTCAAGATATTTGTATCAAGCGGACCCGAAGAAATTCCTGTCCCGAATGTCATCGGCCGCACAGAAGCCTCTGCAATTGCTCGCCTCGATGAAGATGGCTTCGAGGTGTCTGTCATCGTGCAAAGTTCCACTCCAGCAAACAACGGCAGGGTGATTGCTCAGAGTCCTGGTTCTGGGACCCCGGCCCTCATCGGTTCGACAGTCGAAATCACGGTCGGACTTTCTGAACCTGCAACTACAACTAGTACTACAACGACCGCGCCATAACACGACCAGTCGCGTGCTAGCGCGTTAGGTCCAAGAAGTTGCCAAGCAGGTCGTGGCCTGACTTCGTGAGTATCGATTCGGGGTGGAACTGGACTCCCTGTATTGGATGTTCGCGATGTCTTAGCCCCATGATCAGCCCGTCTTCACTCTCTGCTGTGATCTCTAGGACGTCGTCGGGAAAGGTCTCGCGGTCAACAATGAGAGAGTGATATCGGGTTGCGGTGAACGGGTTCGTGATTCCAGCGAAGACGCCTTCGTTGGTGTGGGTTATTTCAGAGGTCTTGCCGTGCATGACACTCGGAGCCCTCACTACTTGGCCTCCATAAATCTGGCCGATGCACTGATGCCCGAGGCAAACTCCAAGAACCGGGATGCCGGCTTCGCCGAATGTCGTGATAGCGGCTATCGATTCGCCTGCATCGTCTGGCCGTCCTGGTCCGGGCGACACGAGGACTCCGTCGGGCGCTAGCGCAACCATTTCTTCGATACGCAAAGCATCATGACGATGCACGATTGGGTCTGCGCCTAGTTCACCCAAGTACTGCACGAGGTTGTAGACGAAGCTGTCGTAGTTGTCGATAACAAGTATTCGGGGACCGTTGAGCACAATGGGACGCTACCTGTAGTCTTTCGATTCCATGGCTCAGAAAAACGCTAACCGCAAGACCGCCAGCGGTCGTTACACCGCCCCGACGCCTAAGTCGACCAAACGCTCGGCTCACTGGGTTCCCTACGTGTTGAGTGCGTTGTTGCTCAGTGGCCTGATGGTGCTAGTTGGCAACTACCTGAACATGTTGCCTGGCGACGCACAGAACCGGTATCTATTGCTTGGTCTTGGACTAGTGACCGGTGGCTTCACGATGGCATCGACTTACCGGTAGGTACAATAAGCAATAGTTACACGCGTGGAATTCCCCACAGGTAGTTCCACAGGTTGTGGAAAACATGTGCGCTTGTGAAAATGTTGACTATGTGACCGGTGTGATTAGCTCCATGCGTTCTGCGCAATGACGAGTGGGCATCGGCACCTCCCCATCTGGGGCGGCATAAATGACCACCTCTAAACCACAAACCACACACCGGTATCGATAATCCACATCAGCTAACACCTGTGGCTCAAGTTCGGCAGCAGACGGAATCGATCCAGCGAAGTTCCGCACAAGCGCCGCGCCAATCAGGTACAGCACGACGATCACGCCGATACCGATAACGGCACGAATTAGGTCACCGATCATGGCTTAGCTGCCACTCTTAGCTGCGTGGCACTAAAGGCGCTCGATAATCATGGCGTTGGCCATACCGCCGCCTTCACACATGGTCTGCAGGCCGTAACGACCACCAGTGCGCTCAAGTTCATTCAGAAGAGTCGCAGTAAGACGAGCGCCGGAACACCCGAGTGGATGCCCAAGGGCAATTGCGCCACCGTTCGGGTTGACCTTCGCCATGTCGGGATTGTGCTCCTTGGCCCATGCAAGCACGACCGGTGCAAATGCCTCGTTGATCTCGATGATGTCCATCTGTTCCATCGTCATCTTGGAACGCTCGAAAACCTTGGTGGTAGCCGGGATCGGAGCTGTGAGCATCAGGACGGGGTCGGCGCCAGCAAGCGAGAACGAGACAAAACGGGCGCGTGGCGTATATCCGAGTTCAGCCGCCTTCTCCTCGCTCATGATCAACACGGCAGCTGCACCATCTGTTATCTGGCTGCTGTTGGCCGCAGTGATTACCCCGCCGTCGGGCTTGAACGCAGGCTTGAGTTGGCCGAGCTTTTCGACAGATGAGTCGGGCCGAATGCCTTCGTCTGTCGAAAACAGAATATCGCCATCTTCGGTCTGGACTCGGACGGGCACGATCTCGCGATCGAAACGACCTTCGATAGTTGCCTGATGTGCACGGCGATGAGACTCGACAGCAAATGTGTCGTTGTCCTCACGGGAAATGTTCCACTGCTCTGAGATCATCTCGGCTGAGATTCCCTGTGGGACCATGTTGGGGTAAAGCGCTGTCATCTGTGGGCTGAATGGCAACCCGAATTCCTTGTGGTTCATCATTGATGCGCCCATCGGCACGCGACTCATGCTCTCGACACCCGCCGCAATAACAATGTCGTAAGCGCCGGCCATCACGCCCTGTGCTGCAAAGTGTGCCGACTGCTGCGATGAACCACATTGCCTGTCGACTGTCGTGGCGGTAGTGGTAACGGGGAAGCCAGCGGCGAGAAGCGCGTTGCGCCCGATGTTGACACCTTGTTCGCCTACCTGCATTACACAGCCCATGATCACGTCTTCGACAAGGGCGGGATCGAGATCGTTGCGCTGTTGCAAAGCTGCGAGTACATGCGCAGCTAGGTCCACGGCATGGACATCTTTGAGTTTGCCGTTGCGGCGTCCGAGTGGTGTGCGCACAGCATCGACGATTACGGCATTAGGCATGTTCAATTACCTCCGGACAAATGTTTAGGTGCGCAGAGACTAGACGGCAACCTCTGATTATCTCCCGGCCGGAGTTGCCACACATTCATATGGCACACTCTGCGTACGATGCGCTCAATCCTGATTCTCAGACACGGCGAAACCACATGGAACGTCGAGGGTCGCTGGCAAGGCTGGCTCGACATAGAACTAGCCGAGGCTGGCATCATCCAAGCCAAGGCCCGCGCCGCACAGCTGGCCGACAGTGGCGTGCAGTTCGCTGCGATCATTTCCTCTGATCTCTCGCGTGCCGCACAGACTGCCGAGTTCGTGTCACAAAGCATGGGGGTTCCTGTGACTCACCACCCCGGCCTTCGTGAACGCCATGGTGGAGAGTTTGAAGGACTCGACGCGGTCGCGATAGATGCAGCATGGCCGGGGTTTCGGGAAAGATGGCGCAACGGCCTCGAAGATGCTCCCCCTGGTGGCGAAAGCGACGCGACAGTTGCCGAGCGCATCCGCGATGTTCTAAATGGCCTCGATGACATCGCCGATGGCGCTGTGCTACTCGTAACCCACGGCGGCGTCGCCCGAGTCTTTGGTGACCTCGCCGGCGAAAAGACCAGGACTGTCGTTCCAAATGTTGGTGGACGATGGTTTGTGTGGGACGGCGAGGCGCTTAGAGCCGGTGCGCACCTAGAGCCACTACCGGACACAAATCACACAGTCCCTTCGATCGAATAGTCCTGTTTGCGGTCGGTCGCGCTATGTCCTAGCGACATGTAAAAATGTTTGGATGGCTACGTTCCGCCAGAAATTTGCCCTCGCGATCGCATGCACCTTGGCCGTCTTATCCATCGGCACAACTAGTGACGCATCACGACAGCCAGCGCCGACTCCGTACATAGTTAATGGTGATGTCTCTGAGAGTGGTGCGTATCCATTCTTCGCACAGATGTTCATCACGATTAACGGGCATCGCTGGTTCAACTGTGGTGGGAGCGTGGTCGCTCCGAAAGTAGTGCTCACCGCAGCGCACTGTGTCTATCAGTTACGGCCAACTGCCAATGTGAGCATTGTAGTTGGGTCTAATGGTCTTGACGTCGGCCGTCGGATACGCGTCGTGAGTTGGGCCAAACACAGCCGCTACGACCCCAACACCATCCGATATGACATCGCCTTGTTGCGCCTCGCAGAGCCGGCCAATGTCGCGCCCATCAAGATCGTCGGCCCTAGCAGCGACTACAGGTGGGTGACCGAAGGAACCCCTCTCAAAGTGATCGGCATGGGCTGCACCGAACCCGAATACGACATCTGTATGTCCGACTCTGGCGAGCCATCGCCCGAGTTACGCGAAGCCACTGTGGCAAAAAGAAGCGATGTCGACTGCTACTTCGAACTATTGGACTGGGTCGATGGCGATCAAAAGACAACGCTGTGCGCTGGCAATTCATCTGTCCCTGCCGAAAGTCACACGTCGCCAAATGCTTGCTATGGCGACAGTGGCGGACCACTCATGGTCGATGGCCCAGCGGGTGCGCCCCTGCTCGTTGGCACTGTGTCGTGGGGAGCAGAAGACTGCGGCGACTATCCGGTCGCCTACGCGCGCCTAGCAAGCATGAGAGCTTGGCTTGTCAGCGAGGGCGTTCCTGTCGACCGGAAACCATTTCGCGAGGGCCCGGCCGCGACTATCGGTGATGTGGCATTCCCGCTCGCTGGCGAATTTAACGGCGATGGGATATCCGACATCTTTTGGTTCGGGGCCGGCGACGCTACCGACAGGATCAGCCTCGGTAGCGCTGATGGCTCGTTCCGTAGCGGTCCGCCTGCCAACATCGGAGCAGCGACTCCACCCGTGATCGGTGACTTCAATGGCGACGGACGCGACGACCTCTTGTTCTATGGGCCTGGGCCTGCCACTGACTCGTTGATCCTGTCTGCCTTCGGCGGATATATAGCGGGCCCACCTCTAACGATCAATGTCGAAGGTAATCCGATTGCTGGCGATTTCAACGGCGACGGGCGTTCCGATGTTGTCTATTTCGCAGCCGGTTCAGCTTCGGCGGTCTTGCGCCTCGGCACCAAAGCCGGTGGCTTCAAGGGCGGACCTGCTGTTGCCATCAACCCCGATTATGACGGTGGCCTGCCCGGTGATTTCAATGGAGATGGCATCGACGACATTCTTTGGTACGACCCGGCGCTCGGCATCGACACAATGGCGTACGGACGCACCGACGCGACATTTGTTCCAGGTCCTAGCTTCGAATTCAACGCTGATGGTTACCCACTCGTTGCCGACTTCACTGGAGAGGGCCGCGATGACATCTTGTTCTACTCAGAAGACGGTGAGGATCTGCTGTTCGAATCTCGTTATAACAAACGCTTCACTAGAGGCCCAGAGATAGTTGTCACGGAGCCTTATTGGCCCTTCGCTGGAGATTTCAACGGCGATAACGTCGGTGACGTGTTCTGGTACGGACCTTCCTCGCTCGCAGACAAACTCTGGCTAGGTAACCGTGTTACCGGGTAGTCCCACTCCTCTATTCGGAGTTCCTGAACGCCACTTTGTGCTTGACGCTCCGCTCGTAGGTCCGTGGCCAGAAGGCATGTCGTTAGCGATGTTCGGCTTGGGCTGTTTTTGGGGTGCCGAACGCAAGTTCTACGAACTAGGCGACGGAATCTTCAGTACCGCTGTTGGTTACGCGGCTGGCTCGACACCGAACCCGACATATGAAGAGGTCTGTACATCGCGCACGGGTCACAACGAAGTTGTTCTCGTCGTTTTTGACTCGGCCCTGATTTCATACGACTTACTCCTCAAGACTTTTTGGGAGTCACACAACCCGACCCAAGGGAACCGCCAAGGTAACGACATCGGAACCCAATACCGCAGTGGCATCTACACGTTCTCCGAGGCGCAACAAGTCGCGGCTACTGCCTCAATGAAGATTTACGCAGATGTGCTCGCCGAGGCTGGGTTCGGAGCTATTACTACAGAGACCCTTGCTGCTCCCGTGTTCTATTACGCGGAGGACTACCACCAGCAGTATCTAGCCAAGAACCCAAATGGCTACTGCGGCCTAGGCGGCACAGGCGCGCGCTGTCCAATCTGATCTGTAGTACTACCTAGGCCGTAGTGGGCCCTGACTGCATTGCTTCACTGTCCGCGGTATCTCGGCTAAATATCAGGTCTCCTGTCGCCGTTCATTGACTTGGCAGTGCCTATGCCATTGTATTGATACTTGTTCAGCAGTTCGTGGGGAAATCGAACGCTTTTAAGTGTTTCTAGGAGACTCCGCGATGGTCAGGTTGTTTCGTATAAGTGTTGTTTTGGTAGTCGCGTTACTGAGCGCCCCACTACCGATGGCTATGGCTACTGGGGTCTGATAACCGGGACTCACAATCACCTCCGATACAAACCCTTCGATGCTTGACCGGAGCGTCACATTTCGGGTACAGGTTGACGACGCTCTCGACTGGCTGGGGCAGTCGTGGGGCGCACCAACTGGTTTCGTCAAATTCACCGGTGAAGGTCGCTTGCTAGCGACATAATCCGTACCCTTAAGCGGCGAGGTCGTCTTTATTGCTACCGCCGCCAACTCGCCAAACATAATCGGTCGAGTCGGGACCCACACGATCACCGCCGAATACCTTGGCGACGAGACCTACAACAACAAGTCACGCTCGCTAACGCAAACGGTTGTACCAAAATTGACACCGGCTGTGACGCTAACTTCAGCGCGAGCCCCACCTATGTAGGCCAGTCAATTACTTTCGACGCCTACGTGGCAGGACCAGCAAGCGTGCCCGCGCCAACCGGAAGTGTCGTCTTCAGGAGGGGAGATATGTTTCTTGCAAGGAAGAGCGTATCGACAAATCACCTCGCGAGATTTACTGCAACGGCCACTGACTTCGCGATCGTTGTCGAATTACCGGGTTCTCACACGATCACGGCAACATACGAAGGCAACGCCACCTACGCTGAATCCACAGCTTCAATTATTCAAGAAGTTGTCCCGAAACTAATTCCAGCAGTAACAGTCATATCAACGAAGAACCCGATCTACTGGGGCGAATCGGTTTCATTCAGGGCCACTATCGCTGGTCCAACTAACGAACCAATCCCGACAGGCACCGTCGATTTCTACGACGGAACCACAAAACTCGGCGCGAAACCCGTTGTCAACGGGTCATCGACTCTCGTGATAGGCATCTACGGTCTAAGCACCACGAATCATGCGATTTCTGTTCGTTACCTTGGCGACACCATTTACACGTGGGGTCAGAGTTCAAGGCTCTTTCAAGACGTAATACTCAAACCAACGCCAACAATTTCGCTGACCTCGAACAAGAACCCGTCGTTTACAGATAGCGCCGTCACGTTCACCGCAACCGTCGCTGGCCCCAACGGGTCTGTCGCCCCGACAGGCAGCGTCGAGTTCTACGACGGAACCACAAAACTCGGCACAAGAACACTTCTCAACGGAACCGCCGCTTACAAGACCACCAGCACACAACTAGCCACACTCGGAACCCACAACATCACAATCAAATACCTAGGCGACGCCGACTACGGCACCAAAACCTCGACCACACTTAGCCAAGTAGTGGTCGCCAAGCCAGTACCGACCATTCTGCTTATCTCTAGTCAGAATCCCTCAGTCGTTACTGGCAGGGTTACGTTCACTGCCATCGTGTCTAGACCACTTTTCGGAGCGACTCCGATCGGCAACGTTGCGTTCTACAACGGAACGACACTTTTCGCTACCAACGGCCTTATTACTGACAGGGCCTTCTACACGACGCCTTCCACGCTATTTGGTGTCGGCGGGACGTACTCCATTACAGCGCGCTATGTAGGTGGTGCGAACTTCGGCCCCATCACATCAACCGCTTTGGTCCAAATCGTGACCACGAATTCGATTACTCCTGACAGTCCGCCTGCGCCTACAACTAGTGCATCCGTCGTGCCCGGCGAACTCGAAGTCTCATGGTTCGATTTCCATGACATCAACAATCCATACATCCTTTATGGTGTTGAGTGTGTGTCGAGTACAGGCGGCGTACCCGTCTCGGCTTCTGTGCCCCGTTACGAGTCTTCCGCCCAAGTCGTAGGTGCGTCCTTCGGCGAGGAATACACATGCACGCTCACAGTCTCAACCCTAGATGGGACAAGTGGCCCGTCCGAGCCATCCAACGCCGTCATCGTCGGCACCCCTACCCCTCCAGAAGTGCCTGTAACCCCAGTCGCGGCGTCTCGAAGCGCTGGCACGATCACAGTCACTTGGGTCGCTCCGTGGGATGGCGGAAGCCCAATTACACAGTCCCACGTCATCTGCACATCACCTACCGGTGACACCACTGTCTATGGCAATGCATACGGCGAAATTGAGATGGCGATCACCTTCACTGGCGCGACTTCCGGAAAGTCCTACACGTGCACCGTCAACGCCACGAACCAGTTCGGAACCAGCCCAATGTCAACCCCGTCCAACCCGGTCACCGAAATCTAGGAGCACAACGCCGCAGTGCACGAGCTAAATTCATTCGATCACTAGACATGCCAAACCGTCATGAGGCACGCTCGACCTACAGACCTTGACCGAATCGAGACTCTCTTAGTTGAGTTGCGGTCGATGCCACAACTGACTGAGCGCAAACGTGGCATTTTCTACCGCGGGTCGCGTGCATTCATTCATTTCCACGAAGATCCAGCCGGCATGTTCGCCGATGCGCGGCTCACAGAAAATTTCGATCGCTTCGATATAACGACGACAGCCAAACAAAAGGCTTTTGTAAAAGCGCTACGCGATCATCTGTGAAAAGTGGAGACGATGGGACTCGAACCCACGACCCCCGCCTTGCAAAGGCGGTGCTCTAGCCAACTGAGCTACGTCCCCGAGAAGTTTGTGATCTTAGGTCAGATGCACTTGTGACCTAAGAAGCAAGTGCCCCCTCAAACTTCGCAGCACAGACGCCCTGAGCGGCAAGCTCTCCCAAAAATTCAATTGGTTCAACTATTGCAGCGAGGGAGTGTACGCCGGGACCCGATAGCGGCGATGCTCCAAGACCGCCAAGGCGCGCCGCTGTGGCTCCAAGAACTACGCCGGTAGCCAAAGCTGTCCGATCGACTGCCCCGTAGACAACAGATGACACTGCGCCTGCAGTTCGACCGAAGACCTCGACCCTGATCGCTCCCCAACCATCGTCGGGGTCACGTTTCTTGAGGGCTGTTGGACTGAGCCTCTTTCGCGCTGATTCTGCGAGCAACCACGTGAATCTCTCTAGCCCCGGGAACACCTCTGCTAGTTGGGGACCCATCGCAGTAACGACCTGACAATCTCGCGCGCCTATTGGTTCAGGGAACCAAACAAGTTCAGATATCCGCGACCTTTGACTCCACTTGCCATCACGGAGCATTTGCGGGAGTGGGCGCAACTCCAGTCGAACCGATCGTTCACTCATCTCTCCGGAGATCCCGCAACGAGCCACGCGTATTTCGATTGGTTCGTCGAACAGAGTTGCTGCATGACTCGCCAGCACACACGAAAGGCCAGGAGAGAACCCGCATCCAATCGCAATCGTCACTCCAGCCTCGCGGGCGCGCGTATTGAGCCACCCATAACCCTCTGCTGATTCGGATGTGTCGGCTGCTGACGCAAGTGGTACGCCAGCTCGCACAGCAGCGCTGGCTACTAGTAAGTCAGGTTCGCTCGGCAACGCTGACGCGATCACATCAACGCCCTTGGGAACGTCGGAGCCTGGCTCCCACGAAATTCTCTCGGCTGTAGAGCCGAGCACCGCTAACGCTTCTCGAGACCTCTCACTAGGTCGAGTTGCGATCAAAAGCTTTTCGACCCCAGGGGTCTCTAGAAGTTGTCTAGCGCAGCGCATACCGACCTCGCCTAGGCCGGCCAACAGAACAGTTGTCATCTGGCGTAGCGGTCTTCGTTCACCGAAAGTTCGGCCCATCGAGTTGTCGCCAACCGCCCGCAGTCGGAGGCACGCCACCCTTGCCCCGCAGTTTCGATACTGCTCCGACTAGGGCGGCGATACCGAGCACGAACAGCACACGCTTAAAAAGTTTCACGCCGCCAGAATAGGTCGAAGCCAGGTCAGGTGCATTCTGGAGTGATTTCTTCGGGACCTTTTGGTGGGGCTAGCAAGAATCGAACTTGCGACCTCATCCTTATCAGGGATGCGCTCTAACCGACTGAGCTATAGCCCCAGAAGAAGCGAGGAGACTACCGCATGGGTTGCGATTTGGTCTTTCTGCTCACGTCTGAGTGTCTTCCTCTGCCAAGGTCACCTCGATACCGCCCACCAATTCGGAAAACAAGTTGTAGAAGGCCGCAGCCAAGACTGTGACGATGGTTGCGAGTGCGACAAATACCAACCCGAGCAATACCGAAGCCTTCAGAATGCGCCAAGACAGGAACTCAAAGTCTGGCCATCCGAGGTCGGTAATGAAACCTTCGACATTCTCGACAGCGCCCGCGGCCGACGCGATTAGCCAGAGAACAGCACCAGCGCCGATCGTTACGACGAGTCCACACAAGTAAAAACAGATCGAGACTTTCAAAACTGACCACAAATCTACGTGGCGTATTACCTGCGTGAAGCGTCGCTCAACCCTTGGAACAGCAGGAGTTGAGCGCTTGCGCATCAACTAGCTCCATCGGAGCCGTCGTCGTCATTGCCCTCAAGAACTCTTGCAACGGCGACTACTGACTCGTCATCTACTCGCGCGACCCGAACGCCAGTGGCACCGCGTCCCTGAATCGAAATCTCGACGGCTGGCATTCTCACGACATGACCACCCGACGAGAACACCAACAGTTCATCTTCGTCTGTGACCGTAAATGCCGCAACCACCTCGCCGCGCGCTTCGGTGATGCCCATTCCTCTGACGCCTTGGCCACCACGAGCCTGTGCTCGAAATGCGTCGAGGCGTGTGCGTTTGCCGTGGCCGCTTGAGCTGACAAACAGCATGACCGCTTCGTCTCTAGCGACATCACAGCTCACTACACCATCTTCGTCGCTCTTGAGCTTCATTCCGCGGACCCCGGCAGCAGAACGGCCCATCGCCCGAACCTCTTTGCCTGGTTCGGCTTCGTTGAATCGGATCGTCATGCCCAACTTCGAAACCATAAAGACGTCGTCGGTTCCGTTGGTTTGGATCACCCTTACGAGTTCGTCGCCATCTTTGAGGTTGATTGCGATTAGGCCATCGCGGCGACTTGTGTCGTACTCGCTCATACGGGTCTTCTTAACGACACCTTTGCGAGTAGCAAAGAACAGATACGCGCCCTCTTCGTATGTGCGTGTGTCGATGATCGCTTCAATCGACTCTTCTGGTTGCAGCGCCACAAGATTTACGAGAGCAGTCCCACGCGCTGTGCGGTCGACTAACGGAATCTCGTGAGCTCGAATGCGGTACACGCGGCCACGGTTAGAGAAGAACAGCAAGTACGAATGCATCGTGGTGTTAAGCAGATGCTCGACGAAATCTTCGTCGCGGAGCTTGGCTCCTGTTATCCCCTTGCCGCCACGCGACTGAGTTCGGAACGCCTCGGCCTTCACTGTCTTTACGTAACCATTTTTGGACAAGACCATGACGACCTCTTCGTCGTCGATTAGGTCGAGGCTGTCCATCTCGCCAGGGTCGTGCGTAAGAATACTGCGACGCGAATCGCCGTAGTCGTTGCGTACCTCAGCGAGTTCGGTCTTGATCACTCCACGCAAAACACCGTCGTCGCTCAATATCGTGTTTAGCTCGGCGATGAGTGCGCGGAGTTCGTCAGCCTCGGCGTGCAGTTTCTGTCCCTCGAGTTGAGTGAGGCGCCCCAACGGCATATCCAAAATGTGTTGGGCTTGCGTCTCGCTATATTCGTACGGAGCGGCCATGAGTGTGTCGCGCGCTGCTGATCTATCTGCGCTTCCCCGAATTGTCGCGATGATCGCGTCAATCATGTCGAGAGCGCGAATAAAGCCATCGACAATGTGCAGGCGCTTTTCGTGCTTGTCTAAACGAAATTGTGATCGCCTAGTGATTACCTCGACCTGATGATCTACGTACACCGTGAGTGCCTTGCGGAGATCCAACAGTTTCGGTGCACCGTCAACGAGAGCTAGCAAGTGAGCGGCGAAGTTCGTTTGCATTGGTGTGTGCTTGTACAACTGATTTAGGACTACTTGTGCGTTGGCATCGCGCTTTAGATCTATTACAAGTCGGATTGAATCGCCAGCGCTTTCGTTACGAACGTCGCGAACTCCTTCTATGCGTCGCTCGTTCACCATTTCGGCGACCTTCTGGCCAATCACTTCTGCAGATGTTTGGTACGGAATTTCGGTGACAACAATTCTCTGAGACTTGTTCGAGGCCTCTTCGATCTCTGCAACCGCGCGCATCTTGATCGAGCCACGACCAGTCGTGTACATGTCGTTGATACCAGTACGGCCGAGAATTAGCGCACCCGTCGGAAAGTCGGGTCCCTTCACAAAGTTCATGAGGTCAGCGATGGTCGCTTCGGGATTGTCGATGAGATGAATCGTTGCATCGATCACCTCAGAAAGATTGTGCGGCGGAATATTGGTAGCCATGCCGACCGCAATGCCCCCACCGCCATTGACCAACAAGTTTGGAAAACGCGCTGGCAGAACAACAGGTTCTTCTGTAGAACCGTCGTATGTTGCGACCATATTGACAGTGTCTTCATCGATCTCGCCCAAGAGTCGCATCGCAAGATGGCCTAGGCGCGCCTCGGTGTAACGCGATGCTGCTGGTCGGTCGTTTGGATCTGGCGAACCGAAGTTGCCGTGACCATCGATTAGTGGGTAACGCAACGAAAAGTCTTGCGCCATACGAGCCAACGCGTCGTAGATCGCGCCGTCGCCATGTGGGTGGTAGAACGCCATTACTTGGCCTACGGCGTTAGCGCACTTCTTGTGCTGACGATCTGGGCGCATCCCCTGCTCGAACATTCCGTAGAGGATTCTGCGGTGAACTGGCTTGAGGCCATCGCGCGCATCCGGAAGTGCCCGAGAAGTAATAACCGACATCGCGTAATCCAAGAAGGAGCGTTCCATCTCCTCTTGGATTTCGATCGGTTCGATATTGCTCGGTGGTTCTACATCGACCACATCGTCTGGCATTGCGTACTCCTAAGTTCTACCCACTGGTACAACCAGCGATACTGCGATCAAATGTCGAGGAACCGAACGTCATGCGCGTTTTCTTGAATGAAAGTCTTTCTTGATGGGACGTCTTCACCCATGAGTGTCGAGAACACCTCGTCTGCAATCGCCGCATCATCGACCGATACCTGCAGCAACGAACGCGTCGCACTAGCCATTGTTGTGACACCAAGTTCGGGCCAGTCCATCTCTCCGAGACCTTTGAAGCGACTTACTTCGATCTTGCGATTTTGATGTTCGGCTTCGAACGCGCGCAATGCTGCTTCGTCTTTTAGATAGTTGCGCTCCTTGCCAATGTCAGCACGAAACAGTGGAGGCTTGGCGATGTAGACATAGCCCTGCATGAACAACTGAGGCATGTGCCTGTAGAAAAACGTGAGCAGGAGAGTACGGATATGTGCACCGTCGACATCGGCATCGGTCATGATCACGATCTTGTGATACCGCGCCTTGTCGACATCGAAATCTTCTCCGATGCCGCAACCCATCGCGGAGATGAGCGCAAGGATCTCCTCGTTCTTCAGCATCTTGTCGAGCCTTGCGCGCTCAACATTGAGGATCTTTCCTCTGATGGGCAGGATTGCCTGATACTTAGGGTCGCGGGCGCGCTTGGCTGAACCACCAGCACTGTCGCCTTCGACAATAAAAATCTCGGCTTCTTCTGGGACGCGCGTAGCGCAGTCGGCGAGTTTGCCTGGCATGCCACCAGACTCAAGGAGCGACTTGCGACGCGTTAGATCGCGCGCTGAACGCGCTGCGATACGCGCACGAGAAGCCTGGGTTGCCTTGCCGACGATCAGCTTTCCTTCGGTCGGATGCTGATCTAACCAGTCGATGAGTTTTTCGTTGACTGAGCGCTCGGTCTGTGACCGCATTTCTGTGTTTCCGAGTTTGGTCTTTGTCTGGCCTTCGAACTGAGGGTCCTGCAATTTGACAGACACGATGGCCGTAAGACCTTCGCGAATATCTTCGCCCTGCAGATTCTCGTCTTTTTCTTTCAGTAGGCCTTTACCTCTGGCGTACTTGTTCACAACGTTCGTGAGTGCCTTCTTGAAGCCCTCTTCGTGCATTCCACCTTCTGTGGTGGCGATGTTGTTAGCGAAACTATGGATACCGTCGTGATACCCGGCATTCCATTGCAGTGCCACCTCTACCTCAGAGGCTTCAAAGGTCTCAGAAAGATAAATAACGTCTGAGAAAAGCGGGTCTTTGCTCGTGTTGAGGTGCCTCACGAAATCGATGATTCCACCGTCGAACTTAAATACCTGCTCCACTGCAGTCTCACCGCGCTCATCGCGAAAGGCAATTTCGAGGCTGCGATTCAGAAATGCCATCTCACGCAATCGCTCTAGCAAAGTCTGAGCACGAAAGTCTGTCTCGTCGAAGATCGTGGCGTCTGGCCAGAAAGTGACGATGGTGCCGCGGCGATCGGAATCGCCACTACGAACGAGTGGACCTTGTGGGTGGCCGCCGTCGGCGAAAGTCATTTCGAAATCGCCGCCATCGCGAAAAATTTGCAGATGGAGTCTTGAGGAAAGGGCGTTGACTACAGAAATGCCGACTCCATGAAGGCCACCGCTGATTTTGTAACCCTCGCCACCAAATTTGCCACCGGCATGGAGTGTGACTAGCACTACCTCAGCTGCTGACATCCCGGGATTATCTGGATGCTCATCGACCGGGATACCGCGACCGTTGTCGACAACGCGACACGCTCCGTTGGCGAGCAATGTCACCTCGATACGGGTGCAGTGACCGGCTAATGCTTCGTCAACGGAGTTGTCGACAACCTCGTAAACGAGATGATGTAGCCCCGACGGCCCGGTAGAGCCGATGTACATACCGGGCCGTTTCCGAACAGCTTCTAGGCCCTTGAGAATCTTTATGTCCTTGGCCGCGTAGGCCACATTTACCCCTTACCTGAACCACTCATCTCGACGCTCAAGTGAACACTTAAAAAGCGCAGACAAGTGTCTCAATTCACGACGCTCGATAGGCCTTCCGAGCCTTACCAAAATCGTTAGGTGCACTAGTAACTCAGAGCACATAAAAGTCCTGGTCAGACCGGTTATTCGAGCTTCTGAGAGTCTACCAGAAATGCACCGCTAATTACGGTTCTTCCGTGCGCAGAACCACAACTTTTACCTTGCGAATGACTCCCTCTAGAGGACTCGTCGAGAGACTCTTTATGAGTTCATCACCGCGGTATTTGAGGTCGCTTGCAACCCTCGTATTTGCGACCTCAAGCACGAGTTCACCGTTGAGTAATGACCGCACCCGAACGTCATTTTCCAAGCGTTCGCCGAGTACTCCGGCGAGTCGCGTTTTTATCGTGTCGATCATGTCTACCGGCGCGGATCCGAATTGTTGCACGAGTGCTTCAGCGATTGCATCGGCCCGAATCGGTTCGTCCTGGCCCTTGCGCCGACGTCTCACTGACACACTTTGCCGTTTTCAATTCGTAGCGTCAACTCGGGAGTAACTGACGCAGGAAGAACACCTGTAGTGGTTAGAAAAGTTTGCCCGTGGGGTAACCACTCAACTAACGCAGCGGCGCGTGATTCGTCGAGTTCGCTAAAAACATCGTCAAGTAGCAGCACCGGAGTCGATCCCGTCAGGTCAGTGATTACCCTGTGGCCAGCAAGACGTAGCGAGAGCGCGAGCGTGCGTTGTTCTCCTTGGGATGCATAATGGCGCGCCCCAAGTCCGCCTAGCTTGATTTCGAGGTCGTCGCGGTGTGGTCCTACGAGTGTCAACTTGCGCTCGCGCTCCTTAGACCGAAGTCGATGTAGCGCCTCGCGTAATTGACTCCTGAGAGTTTCAATGTCCTCTGAACCATCGAGTGCATCTGTGCTCCAGCCAGACTCATAAGTGCACTCGACTGATGTGTCTGTGGAAGCAAGACTTGCGTATGCCTCGCGTAGCTCGCCTTCAAGTTTTCCTAGGAGTTGGAGCCTCCCACGCACTAGTTCGGAGCCGGCATTTATGAGTTGTTCATCGAAAACCTCGAGAGTCGACGCATAACTCGCGTCCACACTGTTGGACCGCAGCAACGCATTGCGGTGTTTCAGGATTCGTTCATAGTCCATGGCAGCAGCGTCATATCGCGCCGCAAGCGACCCAAGGAGTTCATCGAGGTATACACGCCTGAATGCAGGCCCACCCTTAACTAATTCGAGGTCGTCAGGGGCAAAAACACTGACACGCAACAAATCTTGCAGGTCTCGGCGGCGAGAAACAGCAGACTTGTTGAGCATCACACGATTACGTCCGTTGCTCTTAATTTCTGCCTCAAACAACATTGTTCGCTGGTCGTGCCTTACCTCTGCGCGGACCACAGCTTGCTCGTGGCCGGCCTGCACCAGGACTTGATCTGGGACTCCTCTGAAACTCCGGCACCTAGCGACCCAACTAACAGCTTCGAGCAAGGTCGTCTTGCCCTGGCCATTAGCACCAACAAAAACGGTGAGCCCGTGGCCCAACTCAAGATCAAGTTCTGCTATTCCGCGAAAACGATCTAACCAGAGGCGTGTGACGTCGACGGTCACGCTCAAGATACGAGTCTCCTGGCTAGTGCCTGTTCATGCAGTGCGAACTGGCATTAGCAGGTAGAGGAAGTCTCCGCCCTGCGCCGGCCGAAGTGTTGCAGGCTTTAGGTTGTCGACAGTTTCGAGAGAGACTTCGTCGCCTTCGATAGCGTCGATACCATCTAGTAGGAATTGCGGGTTGAACGCCACGACCAACTCGGTTCCTTCGTATTTGGCGTCGATCGAGCCTTGAGAGGTTCCGATGTCTTGCGCTGCCATCGTTAGCGTCAGCCCGTCGGCTTTCATTGTCAGTTTCACTGAGGCGTTGTCACGCCCTTGACCAACCACCATGACACGCTCGACAGCTTCGCGGAACGCGGCTCGATCGACGGTCAAACGATTCGGGTATCCAGACGGGATTAGCTGCTCGTAGTTGGGGAAATCCCCATCGATCAACCGAGCCGACACCTCTTTGGTATCGGTCTTAAATACAACGTCGCGCTCGCCCAAGATCACCTCAAGTTCGCCGGTAGCGCCTAAGCGCTGAACTTCCGCGAGTCCTTTTGCAGACACAAGAACTTTCTGACGTTCGCCTAGGACATTCACGCCAGGCAGATCCCGCACAGCGAGCCGATACGAGTCTGTAGCTACAAGGCGAACGCCACCTTCGGTTGTCGTGATCAGGACGCCGGTAAGAATCGGTCGCAGATCGTCGCGAGAGGCAGCACGAACTACTTGCTTCAAAGCGCTAGCGAAGACTCCGGCATCGATCCGGACTCCGGCTCCGTCACTCAGATCGATCCGTGGGTATTCCTCGGCATGCTTGAGACGCAGCGTCGTTGAGAAGTCGCCACTGGTTACGGTTGCTTCGTCGTCTTTGACTTCGATCGTGATCGCGCCTTTGAGGCTCCGCACAATCTCGCCGAGCATTTTCGGTACTACAGCTATTCCGCTTTGCTCAACGTCGGCCTTAACGGTCACGCGATTGGTGATCTCCAAGTCGGTACCGACAAGTTCGATGACGCCATCCGAGGTCGCTGTGACCCTGATGTCAGACAGGACGGGTGACGCCCCGGCGCGGCTAGCTACAGCTCTTTGGACCGTAGCGACTGCTTCGACGAGCGTGTCACGTTCACACCTGATCTTCACTAGATACTCCTTGTTATTTCTTTAGTTGTATTAGTAGTGCCTGTGGATTGTGGATATCTATATAGATTCCCTGATTGCGGCCTGTTTTGTGTTCCACAATTCATCCAGCGTCTTCCACAGGCAAAACCGCGTTGTGGGTAGCACCGTACCGGTAACTAACAACGTGAGCGTGTTTCTTAGCAGGGTTTACACGGGTTATCCACAGGTTATGCACGGTTGCCTTGCTTGATTCGCTTGATGAGTTCGCCGACCTGATCTAAGACGGATCGGTTTTCTGCCATTTGACCGCGAATTTTCTCGACCGCGTACATCACGGTGGTGTGGTCGCGCCCACCGAATTCTTCTGCGATTTTTGGATAGCTGTAGTCGGTGAGTTCGCGAAAGACATACATGCCGATTTGTCTCGCCGACACAAGTGGTCTGCGCCGGCTCGGGCCGATTATTTCTTCGACCGTCCAGTTGAACATGGCTGCGGTTTCGTTGAGGATCAACTCTGGCGTGATGCTTCGAGGCTGGGTTGTGAGGAGGAGATCGGCAAGCACGGTGCGAGCGACGGTCTCATCTAGCCGGACCCTGTTGAGCGACGAATACGCAGCGATTCGGTGTAGCGATCCTTCTAGTTCGCGGACGTTGTCCTTTACGTTGTCTGCGATGAAGGCAAGCACTTCGGGTGGGATGCCCTGCAGTTGTTCTGATTCGGCCTTCTTTCTCAGGATTGCAAGACGTGTCTCGAATTCAGGCGGCTGAATGTCGGTGATTAGTCCCCACTCGAATCTGCTGCGAAGGCGGTCCTCGATCTTGGCGATTGATTTTGGTGGGCGATCGGAAGAAATCACGATCTGGCTGCCGCGAGTGTGTAGATCATTGAACGTGTGGAAAAACTCCTCCTGGAGTTGCTCGGTTCGTTCGAGAAATTGGATGTCGTCGATGAGCAACACGTCGACTTCTCGGTAGCGACGTTTGAATGCTGGCATGGTCTTGACCCGCATTGCATCGATGAACTCGTTCATCATTGTTTCTGTTGAAACGTAACGAACCCGTTTTGTCGTGAAGAGTTGCCGAACGTGATGACCAATAGCGTGCAACAAGTGGGTCTTGCCAAGGCCGGCCGGACCGTAAATAAACAATGGGTTGTAGCTACGCGCCGGACTCTCTGCGACTGAAAGCGCTGCTGCGTGGGCAAAGCGGTTGCTCGCCCCGATTACGAACTCCTCGAATGTGTAGCGGGGGTTGAGTGTGCTTGGACTCCATGCGAGTGGTTCTACATCGATGTTTCTTTCGGGTGCGACGACATCTGTGTCTGTCGCGCCTTCGAAGACGAGTTCAATCTCGTCTAGTTGTTGCGAGGTGTCGACGATGAGATCGACTTCTAACGGGGCGCCGGTCAGTGTCTGTAACGAGTCGACGATGACGGGGATGTAGTTAGAACGAATTCGCTCAGCAGCAACAGCGCTAGGAGCCGAGAGAAGAAGTTGTTCTCCGTTGAGGTCGACCGCCCTGACACCCTGAAGCCATGTTCGCCATGTTGCTTCTGACAGTTGAGCGCGCACCGCTGCGGCCACCCGACTCCAGAGTTCTTCTGCAGCGGCAATCTGATTCTGAGTTACTGAGTTATCCACAATCCATCCACATATGTGGAAGACTCACCATCTTCCACGAGCTAATTGTTACTGAGTTATAAAGGTTTTTGACGATCACGCCATGACCCTGTGATACGTGTAGCGGTCCCGTTAATTGCGGGCGTCGGACCGTAGCAGCCTGTGGAGAACTCAGCAAAGGCACTGATCTCAGGCGATTTTTGCTGACCAATAACTGCGTACGATTGGGGCTAGGTCTGTAGCGGCCCTAGACTCGCTCGGTTCCTTCTCCCAACCGTCGTTGGGGGCAAATTGGTTACCTGAGGTAGTTGGCGCTGGCGTTTCTCTAGTCAAAACGCGGCGTTAAGTCTAGGAGGCTGCAAATGAAGCGCACTTTTCAACCAAATGTTCGTAGACGTAAGCGGAAACACGGATTTAGGCTCCGCATGCGGACGCGCGCTGGGCGTGCAATCATTGGTCGTCGTCGCGACCGCGGTCGCAAGAACCTGTCAGCCTGACCACATAAATGCGAAGTCGTAGTGATTTCGCTAGGTTGCGTGCCGGATCGAGTTTTAGAGGGAAGTTTCTCTCGGTGAAGGTTGCGAGACTCAGCGAAGCCGAGAGCCCACCATCCGTGGCTTATGCGATCTCTAAATCTGTTGGCTCTGCACCAGTACGAAATCGAGCTCGACGAAGGATTAGATCGATAGTTCGTAACCACCCTGAGGCATTTCGTGGTGGTTTTGGCTATTTAGTGCAGTTGCGACCTGGTGTCGACAGGATTCGATTCGTAGACCTAGGTGACGAACTTCTCGGCTTGCTAGGTCAGAGTTCGGCGGCGGATACGTTGTGAAGAACCTAATAACCATGATGGTTCGTCTATATCAAGGGTGGTCGGTTCGACGCACGCCAGTGTGTCGATTTGAGCCAAGTTGTTCGCACTACACATTAGAAGCAGTCGAAATACACGGTGCAGGCCGTGGAATATGGCTTGGAGTAAAGCGGGTGATGCGCTGCCGGCCAGGTGGCGGCTACGGATTTGACCCGGTCCCAGAAGTTAAGCAGTGCCGTAAAACCGCGGGTCAGACGGTTGTACTCGGCAGTGCTTTGGAGAATTGAGAGTACTGATGCTCGCCGTAAACCCATTAGAGCCAATTATCCGGGGCATCGCCTGGGTGCTAGCTGCGATCTACGACCTTGTCCCACCCCACGACTTGGGGTTGTCGATCATCCTTCTTACATGTTTGGTAATGCTTGCTTTGTTCCCACTAACGGCCAAGCAAGTGCGCTCAATGATCGCAATGCAAAAGGTTGCGCCGCAAATCAAGAAACTCCAAGAGCAACATAAAGGCGACAAACAAGCACAAAACGAAGAGGTACTTAAGTTCTACCAGGAGAACAAGATCAACCCACTTTCGGGTTGTTTGCCTTTGTTAGCCCAGATGCCCGTGCTGCTTGCACTTTTTCAAGTCTTCAGAGACCCACAGAAACATATTCCCAAGCGCGGAGAGAAATTCGATGCGCTATTCGTGAATTTGTGTGGTGCTGAGGGTGAGTGCCCATCGAAGCTCAAATCAAATTTCTTAGGGATCGACCTTTTTGATTCACTCGCCGAAAAGGTAACGATTCCGCTAGTTCTGCTTGTGGGCCTTGTCGTTCTTGCTAGTTGGTATCAGTCATACCAAACAATTCAGCGTCAAAAGAACACCGCTGGTAGCGACTCGATTACATCACAGATGAAGATCATGACGAACATCGCTCCGATCATGATTGGTGTCTTCAGCATTAACGTTCCAGCCGGACTCCCCCTCTACTGGCTCACGAGCAGCCTTTGGCGGATCGGGCAGCAGCACTTCGTTCTGAACAAGTTCTATGACGATCCTGAGTACAAACAAATCGTGAGTGAAGCTGCGAAAGATCGCGCAAAGAAGACCGGCGATAAGAAGGGCCAAGGGAAGATCGCGCCACCGAAGGGCGCGGCTGCCAAGAAGGACAAGCCGAAACCAACCTCCGGACGCGTGACGCCTTCGCAGAAGCGCCCGCAAAACAAGAAGAAGCGTTGAAGCCGTGGAGTGGATAGAAGTAACAGCAAAAACCGTCGAAGGCGCAATTGAGCTAGCTCTTGACTCGCTTGGTGTACACCGCTCAGATCTTGAGTACGAAGTAGTCGAGGCTCCGAAATCAGGGTTCTTGGGCATCGGTAGGGGCAACGCGCGTGTACGTGCTCGCGTAAAGCCATTGTCGAGGGAGAAGCCTCAGGACAAGCGCCGTAGGCGTCGCAATGAGCAGCAGCGCTCAAATGGCGGAGCGAACGGAGCCCATAAGAGTCGGGCGAGTGGGACCGATGCTGAGGCCAACGGCGGCGAAGCTACGAGCGATAGTCGTCCAACAAAATCGAATTCGCGCTCGCGTTCACGCAAACCTGTGGCGAGCAAGACCGATGGTGAAGCAGCAGAAGCCACGCCTGAGTCGGCTACGTCGAAGGCGCCATCTAAGAAATCTCGTTCGAAAACCCAGGGAGACGTAGCGATGCCAGAAACAACGATGACAGTCGAAGAGCAACTCTCAGAGGCGCAGACCTTTACGGTCGGGCTTATGGATGCGTTCGGACTAACAACAAAGACCGAAGCTCGACTTGAGGACGAAAACATTCTCGTCGACATTGATGGGGAAAATCTAGGTCTGCTAGTCGGTCCGAAGGGAGCGACGCTAGCTGCGATAGAGGAACTCGTACGCACGGCGGTACTCGTGCGATCAGGTGGCTTTGGCGCTCGGATCTATGTCGATGCTGGCGGGTACCGACGTAAGCGCCGCGAAGCTCTTGCTGGTTTCACGCAGCGAATCGCCGCAGAGGTCCTAGAAAACGGTGTAGCCAAGTCACTAGAGCCAATGGCGGCTGCTGATCGCAAAGTAGTCCATGACACAGTTTCTGGAATCGAAGGCATCGCCACGACATCAGAGGGCGAAGAGCCTCGACGGCGAGTTGTTATCCGGCCAGCGTGACAACACCTGAGCCACAAGAAAGTCTTGAGCCCGTGCCGTTTGGTGCGGGCTCGTTTTCTGTCGTGGAATACGGCGACATTGTAGAGACTCTCCTCACATCTCGCAGCCTGGGTTTTCTTGGTCCGGGTCCTGTAGAAGCTCATATAGACCATGCCCTGGCGCATCTAGCGGTAGTAAAGAGGTATTACGCCGGACCAAGAACTTTGTGTGATCTTGGATCAGGCGGTGGCGTGCCTGCACTCGTGTTTGCTGCGTCACTACCGGAATCTGAGCTCACACTTGTTGATTCAATGGCTAAGCGATGCGAATTCTTGGCGGGGGTCGTGACTCATTTTGCGTGGGAAGACAGTGTCTCTGTGTGGCACACACGGGCTGAGGAGTTCGCCAGACTTAATCGTGAGCGGTTCGATGTTGTTACAGCTAGATCTTTCGCTCAACCGGCGGTCACGGCCGAAATCGCCGCTGGGCTTGTGAAAGTAGGTGGGGTAGTTGTGGTCAGTGCAACTCCAGACTCGAGAGACCTCTGGAATGCCGAGGCGATGGTCGAGCTTGGGTATGGACCAGCCGAGATCGTTGTTGAGAGCGATCGAAGTTTCGCAGTAATCAACAAGCTAAGACCCTGTGCTTCGAAGTTTCCTCGCAGAACAGGCATTCCTAGCAAGCGCCCACTCTGGTAGTAGGGTTTCGCTCGCGAAGGGCCCGTCTCAAGATGTTCCACGTGGAACAATCATCGAATCAAGCGGGCACGTTAGGAGTCCTGAATGCGCCGTTTCCGCAAGACTGAGCATAGAGGTGCGGATGTTCATGCGGCGAGCAGCCGGCAGGATGTGTCTTTGAACCAGGAATCTGAAACTCCTACCGTGGGGGTAGTTGACATGATCTCAGAGCCAGAGCCCGAGCCAGAGCCAGAGCCAGCCGTGGCCGAGTCTGAAATTGAAATCGTTGGGCGACCGACAGTCGAAGAACTCCTGGGCGCAACAGAGTCAACCGGGATTGTGGTAGAGGCGCAGAGTCAGGCAGCAAGTCCTCGCCCACCGGAGATGCCGTCACTCCCAGAGGAAGCAACTGGGACAGCAATCCCACTAACCCTCCCGTGCGTTGTTGCTGTTGCGAATCAAAAAGGCGGTGTAGGTAAGACCACGACAGCTGTGAACCTTGGTGCCGGGCTTGCCGAGCTTGGTTTTCGAGTACTCGTAGTCGATCTCGATCCACAAGGCAACGCATCTACAGGGCTCGGAATCAACCACCGCAATGTTCAAGGCAGCATCTACGACGTGTTGATGAATGGTGCAGCGATCGAAGACTGCGTTGAACCAACGGCGGTGCGAAACCTCTTCGTGTTGCCAGCCACGATCGACCTCGCTGGAGCTGAGATCGAACTCGTGCCAGCGATGTCACGCGAACTGAAGCTAAAAAAGGCGCTGGCCGAGGTCGAAGACGACTACGACTTCGCGCTAATCGATTGCCCGCCGTCCCTTGGTCTATTGACGGTAAATGGCTTGGCTGCTGCAACCGATGTGATAGTTCCAATTCAATGCGAGTACTACGCCCTTGAAGGGCTTGGACAATTACTACGCAACGTCTCTTTGGTTAAGGCAAACTTGAATACAGCACTAGAGGTACGCGGGATTGTCCTAACGATGTACGACGCCAGGACAAAACTCGCCCAACAAGTGGAGCAAGAAGTTCGAGAGCATTTCGGACCCAAGGTGTATCGCACCGTTGTCCCGCGAACCGTCAGGATTTCGGAGGCTCCATCGTTCGGCCAACCGGTCACTGTGTTCGACGGGTCTTCACGCGGCGCGATCGCGTACCGCGAACTAGCTAAGGAGGTAAGTCGTGGCTCGTCCCGCAGGACTAGGTAGGGGCCTCTCGGCATTGATCCCTACGGGCGACATTTCCGTGTCTATCTCGGAAACTGACGGCTCGATGCTCCGAGATATTGCGATTCATTCGATTGTCGCCAATCCCTACCAGCCACGACAACACTTCGATGAAGAGGCACTCGCATCACTAGCTGCATCAATTAGTGAAGTCGGCGTGTTGCAGCCTGTGTTGGTCCGGCCTGAAGGCGACAGCTTCGTTCTCATCGCAGGCGAAAGACGCTGGCGCGCTGCCCAGCGCGCAGGGTTGGCCTCGTTGCCAGCACTTGTTCGTGACGCTGACAACACAGCATCACTAGAACAAGCGATCATTGAGAACGTTCAGCGAGAGCAACTCAACCCACTTGAGGAGGCAGCCGCCTACAACCAACTTATCGAGGACTTCTCACTTACACACGATGACGTGGCGCGGCGAGTGGGGCGCAGCAGGGCGAGCGTTAGCAACATGCTGCGCTTGCTGCAGTTACCAGTATCGATTCAACTTTTGATTCGCGACGGCGCTCTGCGGATGGGCCACGCCAGGGCGTTACTCGCAACGCCAGATCGCGCATTTCAGGAGAAGTTAGCTAAGCGTGTAGTTGCTGAGGACCTGTCTGTGCGCGTGGTTGAGGAAACGATTCGTGCTAGGGGTGGCGTCGGCGAAACCGATGCGGTCAAAGACAAACGCCCATCAGCGAAGTTGCGCCCACCCGGGCTACTCGAACTCGAGGAGCTACTTTCAGACCATCTTGATACTCGTGTAACGGTCAGCATGAACGAGCGCAAGGGGACTATTGGCATCGAGTTTGCGACACTTGAGGACTTGGAACGCATCTACCGAGTTATGACCGAGGGTAAACCTAGTTAGTTCGGCGGCAAGGCAATATCGGCTTCGAAGCCAATTCGGACACCGTTCGCTACCGCCTCGCTGAGTACACCTAAATCAATTGAGCGGTATTCATGTTCGGCGAGATGTAGCACAACAGCAGCCATTTCGGTTTCGCGCAAGATCTGATAGGTCCGTGCCGCCACTTCGGCTGGCTCTAGGCAACCCGCAATTGCGCGGGCGACGTGGTAGGCGTGGGAATAGCCCCCGACAGACTTGAACTTGTCAGTTCCGAAGTATGACGTTCGTTGCTTGGTTGGTTCTGGTTCGCTAAAGCTGAGAATGAGGTCTGCATGAAAGTCGTTTGCTGCTCTGGCAGTAGCGTCGCTAACTGTTCCGATCAGCAACAATATTTCTCCACCCTGGTCGCCCAATAGGTTTGCGACCATGGCACAGAGGCCAAATTCATCATCGGCGCCATGAATTGCGATCCGTCGGCCGACGATGGTTCTTGGAGCATTACGGAGCGCTTCGTGCTCGCGAACCTCTGTAACAGAGCCTCCGGCGAGCGCGTCGAGTCGGTCGAGAGCTGTGATTGTTTGTGGCCCGCAGACCCCGTCTTGAGCTAGGCCAGCGTTGCGCTGGAAGTCTCGTAGCGCAGCCTCTGTGTTAGCTCCGAAGATCCCATCTGGTCTGCCAGGGTCGAATCCCAGAGCATTGAGGCGCAACTGCAGTGCGGTGACATCATCGCCGCGCATAAGTGGTCGGCGTACTGCGACAAGTCGATCGCCGAGAGCGAAACCTGCCTCAAGTAGTGCCGCCCAGGTCTGGGGTCCGCAGATGCCGTCGGAGCGCAGTCCGCGCTCGGTTTGAAAGGCGAAAACCGCCTGTTCTGTGCGGTCCCCAAAGTCGCGCTCAGAGCCAAACTTATGGCCAAGGGCGCGTAAATGCTCACGCAGAGCGAACACGGCCGGGCCTGCGGCGCCACGCCGTAGTAGCGGCAAACGGCCTGGCTGATTGTCCAAGTTCTAAATGTACTCAGCGAGGTCTTGTAACAGTTGGGCCTTGCCCTTCGCGCCGACGAGACGCTTTTGGATCTCGCCGTCCTTGAACACGAGTAGCGTTGGGATGCTGAAGATTTCGTAGCGACGAGCCACTTCGGGATTGTCATCGACATTGATCTTGGCAATGGTGATCTTGCCTGCCTGTTCGGTCGCGATGTCTTCGAGAACTGGGGCAATCATCTTGCAAGGTCCACACCATTCCGCCCAGAAGTCGACGAGCATAGCGGTGTCCGCGCCACGAACTGCTTCGTCGAAGGTTGAGTCTGAGAGTGTCACTATGCCAGCGGCCATGATGGGTCCTTCTTGTTTGTTGGATTCGGATTCTAGCTACGGATGCTAGGCGTGTTCGTGTCCAAGCGATTCAAGGTAACGCTCGGTTTCTAGGGCAGCCATGCAGCCGGAGCCAGAGGCGGTGATGGCTTGACGATAGGTGAAGTCTTGTACGTCGCCAGCCGCGAAGACTCCAGGAATCGACGTGGCCGTGCTGTTTGGTGCGGTACGGATGTAGCCGTTGTCATGAAGGTCTATCTGGCCTTCAAACAATTTTGTGTTCGGAGTATGCCCAATAGCGACAAATACGCCATCGACCTCGATGTCGTCGACCACGTTCGTGTTCACGTCACGTAAACGTAAGCCAGTAACGCTCGTGTCGCCTAAGACTTCTTCGATAGCGGAGTTCCATCGGAACTCGATCTTGGGGTTCGCGAAAGCGCGTTCTTGCATGATCTTGCTAGCGCGCAGTTCATCGCGTCGATGCACCAGCGTGACCTTCGTAGCGAAGCGCGTGAGGAAGTTGGCTTCTTCGACCGCAGAGTCACCACCGCCTATCACTGCGATCGGCTTCTCTCTGAAGAAGAAACCGTCGCAAGTGGCGCAAGTAGATACACCGCGGGCAAATAGCCGCTGTTCTGACTCGAGCCCGAGCAACTTGGCTGTTGCGCCTGTGCTGATAATGATCGTGCGCGCAAGAAACTCTTGATCGGCAGTTGAGACTTTGAATGGCGAACTAGACAAATCAACACGGGTAGCGTCATCAGTAATAAACGTTGTGCCAAATCGAGCAGCTTGCTCCCGGAATTTCATCATCAACTCGGGCCCCATGATGCCTTCAGGAAACCCAGGGTAGTTCTCGACCTCTGTGGTGAGCATTAGTTGTCCACCCGCTCCCATGCCCTCGATACAGACTGGAGCAAGGTTGGCGCGAGCACAGTAAATGGCGGCGGTCAGCCCAGCTGGACCAGACCCAACGATCACAACATCGTGCACTAGAGACACTTTCAGACTCTTCTTTCAGCTTTGTAGCGGCCTCGCGGCTCTTAGTTTGTCCGTCGGTAACGCTTGGCGAAGAGGAACCATCCCACAGCCACGAGCATTAGCCCGAAAAGATCCCACGCCATCCAGGCGTTGTCATCCTTGCCTGGCAACAAGTTTGCCAAGAAGATGAAAGATCGAAAGATCATCACAGCCGCCATGACAACTGCGGGTGCAGCGAATCCGACAGCCAAGGTCCCAAAGACCAAGCCCTTAGTCAGTTTTCGAACCGGATCGACTACTCGCTCACGCACACTAGCGACGGTGACCTCGATACGGTCGGCGACGTCGCTAGTCCAGGCAGGGCCATCTGCTGGGGTGTTTGGCTCGTGTCGCTCGTTCTGCATGAGGTCGGCAGGCTATCTGCTCGGCGCAGCTTTCCGTTGGGTCAAGAGTCCGACGACGGTTTAGGAATTGGTGAAGCGCGTGAATGATCTGATTGAACAGTCGGCCGGATCGAAGATGAACGCCAGCGTGGCGTCGCTCTCAGCGGCGGTAGCTACAAGCGCGGCAACTCCGTTGTGCGTTCCGAAGCCAACGACGGTCGGCGTGACTCCGCCAGGGTTCAGGCCACCCACACATGCTTGCCCAGGCGACGGACTCTCGCCACTTGCATCCGCGGTAGCGACCGAAGAACGCGCCGACATCGATGAGTCATACATATTGCTGCTACCGGCCTCACTCTCAGCGGCCATCGTCGCACTGCGTTGCTGGGATAACTGTTGCAATGCACCGGGAATGCTGAGGTCGCCTAGATCTACCAACCCGCTATCGGCGTCCAGAGTAAGCATCTTTGGGACTTGCGCCGAGTCAGCAAGAGGACCGTCCTTGTCAGTAAGTCCGTTGATGCGTACAGCCATAGCTATGCCAGCAACCAAAGTGAGGGCTGCAGCGACAGCACCTACGGGGACAAGCCAGGATGAAGCGATAGCCCGACGGGCGGACATCGGAACGATGTCGGAGGCGGCGTCGACATCTCGCTCACCGTGGATTTGCGCGTCAACGACTTCGCGAGACTGAATTGCTGTTCTAATAAGCCGTGCCATCGTGACTTCGTCGACCGGGGCGACATGGCCAATGAGAGTCGCCGACGCTACAAACAAGGCCCGGCGCGCCGCGTCGTCTGTTGAAGTGGTGTCAAGAGCCAGACCACCTGACGCAGCAACACCGTCGATGTCCGACGACAGCCAGAGGTCGCGATCGGATGGCTCAAGCGGGGCTCGACCGCTTCGGATGGCTGAGGGATCGTCGTGACTGTTCATGGCTATCGGGTTTGACGTGCGGCAGGGGCTGTTTGGTTCCCTCTGGCTGCAACATTCTTTACATCGCGGGGAATGGTTGTTGTTTCATCTAGAAGGTCCGCAAGCGCTGCTCGACCCCGAGCGATCCGACTACGCACAGTCCCAGGAGGGATCTCCAATATCTCAGCAATTTCGGCGTAGTCGCAGCCGATGAGATCACGCAACACCACTGCAGCCCTGTATTCAGGGGGCAATTGGCCCAAGGCAGCATCAACAATGATCTGATTCGCGAGACCGTCAACGGGGTCTTTGTTACTGATTACCGGAAGTTCATCGACTGGCACCGGCCGTCGGTTACGTTTTCGGGCTTCGTCGATAGCAGCGTTGGTCGCAACGCGATACATCCAGGTTGTGAAGCGCGCCTTGCCATCGAATCTTGAGATCGAGCGACTTATCGCAATAAGCGCTTCCTGCGTGGCGTCGAGCGCGTCCTCATTATTCGATAGGACCCTGTGGCAAATTCCGTGGATGGCGTTGAAATGGCGTCCAAGGAGAACTTCGAGGTGGTCGCGTTCGCCGGTCGCGGCCCGCGACGCTAGCTCTTCGTCTGACAGATCGGCTAACCGCTCCACGGTCCCGACACTAGTAGTGGCAGGTCAAGCTCGATAGCTCGCCCGACGCCCCGCGCAGAGTCAGGCTCGTTCGGTCCAGATGATTCCCATCGTGCCGGGACCTGTGTGCACTCCAATCACGGGGCCGATGGATCCGATCGCAATCTGATCTCGTGGCACTGAAACGGCGAGCATGTCGAGGAAATCCTCGAGATCCGGCGCACTCGCATGAATCACGGCGAGACTTTCGATATTGAGCGACTTGACGTGATCCGCGAGGAACTGCAGTGACTTTGAACGGGTACGAACTTTGCCAGCGGCCACCACGGCACCGTCATCGACTCCGATGATCGGTTTGATAGCTAGAACCGAGCCAAGCATTGCGGCCCCGCTGCTTACCCTGCCACTCTTTCGCAGGTATTGAAGGGTGTCGACAGTCGCTAGAAGTCCAGTTCTTTCGCGCATGTCGCGTACCTGATCGCTGATTTCGGCCATTCCTTGGCCAGCGTTCGCAAGTCGCGCTGCGAACTGGGCAAGCGACCCAACTCCCATTGACGCGCTTTTCGAGTCAATGATCTCGATCGGACAGAGCTGATCAAGCGCCTTGGCCGCGACCTGAGCAGACTGCATCGTCGCAGACATCTTGGACGACAGGCTGATACATATCACGCCCGCGGCGCCTTCGGCAGCGAGCCTTCTAAAAGCCTCTTCGAACGCTCCGACGCTCGGCGCGGCAGTCTCGGGGAGAGTGTCGGCTGCTACGAGCTTGGTCCAAAACTGTTCATTAGTTAGTTCGACTCTGTCGGTGTATTCCTGTTCACCGAAACGAATTGATAACGGCACAACAGTGATTCCGAGATCTTCGCATACCGAAATCGGCAGGTCGCAGGCACTGTCGGTGACAATTCGAACTCGATTATTCGTCATTTGTTTCCCCTCGCTTGACCGGCGTCGAGACCGTCGATCCCACCAATATCGCGCCTAAGACTCAACATGTCACGAAATCGTTACATGTCAATTGCTACAAAACCTTCGCATCGGTGTCATCTGTCACAAACAGTGCTCGGATATCTGCGAATGCCAACAAGCGGAGTACCAGGGCATAGGTCGCTGCGGCGCCGACCACACCGCCCGCTAAGCCAATCACAGGGCTAGTGGTCATGGCGGCTATGAGCCAAGCGACACCAGCACAAGTAGCAGAGCCGAGTATTACGACAGCAAAGGCTCGTTCTGATCGTGCGGTAATAAACGAACCAATCCCGCGACGAAGGACGAACAGTGAAATCAAGGCCGCAACCGCGTACGCCGCGCTAAAAGAACCGCTGAGTCCGCGCACACCCCAAAGGTTGAAGGCAACGAGCGCGAACCCTACATTGAGAGCGTTCTCGACGCAGTTGATTAAGAAGGGCGTGCGAGTGTCGCCGAGCGCATAAAAGCAACGCAAACAATAGAGATACACGCTGAATGGCACGAGGCCGAACGCAAATCCGCTTAACGCAGTTGCCGTAGATGTCGGGCTAGTAGAGCCTGTTGTAAGTACCGCGTCGACGAGCGGCGTCGCGAGTACGAATAGACCTGCAGAAGCTGGTGCGATGAATACGAGTAGCGCCGACAGACCGGTCCCAAAACGTGTTGAAAGACCAGCCAAGTCGTTGTTGTGCGCGCGTCTAGACAACTCTGGAAGCAAAGAGGTCATTATTGATACCGCTACAAGTCCGTGTGGCAACTGAAAGAAGATGAGTGCGAACTGATAAGAAGCGAGCGCGCCGGGAATGTCGCGGGCGATGATCATGACAACAAGCAGCGCGATCTGGTTAGCAACGACATAGCCCAGTGTCCAACCAGAGGATCGCACGATGCGTTTGACGGCAACATGAGTTGGTTGCCAGACAGGTCGAAAAGAGATGCGCGCTTGGCGTAGGGCCAGCAGTAATGCAACCGCCGTAGCGATTATTCCCGCCGTGGTGCCCAGCCCAATCAGCATGCTCAGGTTCGTGTCGGAACTAACAGCAGAGAGCGACGGCGTCCCGTTTGCAGCGAGTAGAAGCACGAGGCTCACGATGACGTTGTTGAGCACCGGCGCATATGCGGCTGCAAGAAATTTCCCGCGTGCATTTAGCGCGGCTGAGGCCAAGGCTGTGAAGCCATAGCCCAAGATTTGCAAGGCGAAGCAGCGCAAAAGAGTGGTGCCTAGGCGCACTGAATCGGCATGATCTATAGGACCAACTTGCGATGAAAGCAGGCGCACGACCCAAGGCGCGCATACAAATGCAGCAACTGAAGTGGCTAGAAGTGCGAGTAGGGCTGTCGTGAAAACGGCCGATATGCCGTCACGATCGTCACGGTCGTTCAGGTCCACGAAAAGTGGTACGAGCGTTGCAGTCAGAACTCCACCTAACAGCAATTCGTAGATCAGGTTCGGCGTCGAGTTAGCGCTGTTATATGTGTCGCTCAAGGGTCCGATGCCTAGAGCTTCGACAGTGGCCCACACGCGAAATAGGCCAGTCGTTCGCGAAAGCAGCGTCCCGATCGCGATGGAACCACTTGTACGCAGCAGTTGCTTGCTCATGACGCGGATTTGCGTTCTTGCCTAGACCGCCAGAAGTGCTGGGCCCACCAAAGCCCGAGGAACGAAAGTGCTCCGAAGGTGAGCCAACTTCCGATAGAGCCGAATACTGCTGAGTTAACGGTCATCAGCGTCGGGGCGCCGACGGCGATGTTGCCATCTGCTGAGGTAATCGTGGCTGTAAGCGTGAAGCTGCCAGACACGCGGGCCTCGACGTTGAACCCAGCTTGGGTAATGCGCCCTGGAGGTAGAACGATCAACTTGGAAGGTCCGTCGGGGAATACGAGTTTCTTGCTAGCGAGAGTCACCCGCACTCGGACTTCGGTGTCTGTGTTGTTAAAGAAGCTAAGCGGGATACTTGACCGTCGTTCTGTGAGTGTCACGCGCTTTGCTTCAACGCCGATTCCCGCGACGAATTTGGTCACGGCCGTTCCGAGTTCCGCGAACAACGAACGGATGTGATCAGCAGATAAGTCAGCCGAGATCGCGAGACGAAGATTTGCTCGCTGCGCGGTGACTGCCGGATAGTTGTCGCCAGCGAAGTTCACAAACGAATTGAGCATGCGCTCAGCGCCTAGGTATTCGAGGGCGGAAATTGTTTTTGGGCCAGAGGTGGCTCGCGCCAGTGAACGTTCTTCGCCGAGCTGTGAACTGCTGAACAATTCAGTTGCCGGCACAACGTCGACGAGGCTCTGTGTCGCTAACGCTGTCTCGAGAGCGCTCTGTAGCTCAGCGTCGATCAAATCGGTGTGTTCCGTTGTCAGAACAATGGGTATGGGCATGTCGGCATCCGCTGTGAGCAAAGCCAGTCCGGCGAACCAACGCTGTACTCGGTGCCCGGCCAACGCGTCGCTAGACGCGGATTCATTCGGCCACGGACCTTGCAATAACTCTTCTAAATCAGACCGAATTGCGATAGCGCTAAATGTGCGCCGGTCGCCTTTGAGAGTGAATTGCGAATCCGGAACTGGCTGTACAACGGACTCGGGGTCGACAATCGCTTGGTAGGCGGACGTCTCACCAAGCCGGTCGAGCCAGGCGGAGTTCAAGGGGCCGGTGGCCACTGTTGTCGAAGTCGGTCGACGACCAATAGTCGAGTAAAGGCTTTGCGCCCCATCAGCAAAAGACACCGCGCCGACAGCACCTAAATCAGCGGATTCCAAAGCGGGCCCATGAATAGGGACATAGGAGGATGGGAGCAATTCGTGGCGAGTATCTGAAAAAGCCGCAGAGGCTCTCGCGAACGTGATTGCAGCCAACGGGTCAGTCTCGGCGGCTTTAGCCCAGGCTTCGAGAGCTTGCGGAGAAATGACGAGACTCAGCGGCAAAGGCGAAGCAGCAACGCGATCGACAAACTCTGTCATCGGAGTGTTCTCGTGTGTCGCCTCGAGAAACGTTCCTGTTGGGGTGGCGCCATCTGGCTCTAGTTGGGGTGCTGGCGTCATCGTCCAGAGCCACGCGAGGTGAACAGACCTCACCGGACGTTGTTCTGTGATGATTAGCCACGTGACGGTTCGGGCGAGTTCCGTACCCGAGTCGTCCCTGATTAGTAGTTCGGTTGGATACACGCCCGGGGTCGAGATGTTGAGACGCGTAAAATCGAACTCTTCGTCGGCATCCTGGAGGCGCACTCGTACCTGCAAGTCGCCGTTTGAAGCGCGTTTGAGTCCGGCGAACGGAATTTCGACGGCATCTGTAATCCCACCGAGGTCTTCGCTAGAAGTCGTGGCGTCTAATTGCTTGAGTGTTTCGATTCTTGGATGGGCAACGACCCGCACCTCGAGATTTTTGAAAGCACCGATGGCACCCGATACTCGCAGTCCGAACCGCACTGTGCCTTCTAGTGGAGTCGTCGGGTTCTGTGAGGCGAGTTGCACTGAAATCGGAATCTGAGACTTCCGAAAGTCAGTAGGAGCAAGGCCACGAGCGTTCATTAAAGGTGCGCTGGACCAGAAAATAGCTGTCATCGCGGCTACCGCACTCAGGCCTCTTCGCACAGACATTGATTCTGAGCGTAGGGGCGAGGGCGCCAACAGGCGGCTATTAGCGAATCGCAGCGCGAATTGGAGTTCAGGAGATATTGCGTCGTGCCGATGACATACACGATTAGGGGGAGCAAATGAGTCCCATTCGCGCATCTGGAGGACCAAAGCTGTGCTTGATCTAGAAGAACTATTGAGGACGGCGGCAGCGCGCGAGGCGTCTGATATCCACATCAAGGTTGGCTCGTCGCCGATCTTGCGCATCGACGGCCGCCTCGAACGCCTCGACTACCCGACTGTTACGCCAGCAGAAACTGAGCGAATCGCGTTCGCGATTATGCCGAAACAGCGAGCCGAAACTTTTTTAACGACCTGCGAAGCAGACTTTGCGCACTCTGTAGTTGGCCTAGGTCGGTTTCGTGTGAACGTTTTGCGTCAACGTGGCTCCGTCGGCCTCGTGATGCGGCGTGTCGAAGGCGCGATTCCGAGTTTCGATGAGCTTGGGTTGCCACCTGCTGTGAAGCGACTAGCGGAGAATCCTCGCGGTCTTGTGCTTGTCACCGGCCCTACTGGGTCAGGTAAGACGACGACTCTCGCATCGATGATCGATCACATCAACGAAACGATGTCGAGACACATTGTGACGATCGAAGACCCGATCGAGGTTCTCCATTCAGACAAGTGCTCTGTTGTCAATCAGCGCGAGATCGGAACCGATACAGCGGATTTCAATTCAGCGCTCAAGCACGTATTGCGCCAGGACCCAGATGTGATTTTGATTGGGGAGATGCGCGATGCCGAGACGGTTAAGACGGCGCTGTCCGCAGCCGAGACCGGCCATCTGGTTTTTTCGACACTCCACACAATTTCTGCGACTGAGACCATCAATCGGATTATCGATTTCTTTCCGCCTGATGAGCAAGCGCAGGTTCGTATGGCCGTCGCAGGGTCATTGCGCGGCATAGTGAGCCAACGCTTGGTTGAGTGCCGAGACGGATCGGGTCGTGTTCCCGCCGTCGAGGTTCTTGTAGCAACTGGCCGAGTCTTCGACAAGATCATCAATCCAGAAGAGACCCACGAGATAAACGAAATCATCGCGGATGGCGAGTACTACGGCATGCAATCTTTTGATCAGGCACTCCTTGCCCTCTACTCGCGGGGCGCGATCGAATTGAGAGAAGCGCTTGCCGCCTCAAGTCGTCCGCATGACCTGAGACTCATGATCGAACAGTTCACTTTGGCTTCTGCGGAGAATTGAGTCGAACTTCTTCGCTTAGATTCGCGACAATGGCAGGGTGAATCCGGTTCCTCATCGTCTCGCGCCCTTACTAGGGCCAGAGTCGCCGTTGCAGGAACTAGCCGGGTTGCTTCTAGAAGCCGGATATGAGTGTTACCTAGTCGGCGGTCCCGTTCGCGATGTCTTGTTGGATCGTGATATCTCAGACATCGACCTCACAACAAACGCCAGACCAGACGAGATCGAAAAGATCATTGGACCCTGGGCTGACCAAGTTTGGCTCCAAGGTGCGCGATTCGGAACGGTGGGCGCATCGAAGCGCGGGATCAATTTTGAGGTGACCACTTTTCGGGCCGACGTGTACCACGCAGACAGTCGCAAGCCAGAGGTCGAGTTCGGCGATGACATCAAGACAGACCTCGGGCGTCGCGATTTCACTGTCAATGCGATGGCATTACGGCTCCCTGACCTAGAGCTAGTCGATCCGTTCGGCGGACTAGCAGATGTAATGGCGCGACGGTTGCGCACGCCGCTCTCTGTGGATATCAGCTTCAATGATGATCCATTGCGAATGCTCCGCGTGGCGCGGTTCGTGGCTCAGATTGGTTTCGAACCCGACGACGAAGTGGTCGAAGCGATGTACCGGCTACGTGAGCGTCTCAGCATTATCAGTGCCGAAAGAATCCGTGACGAGCTATGCAAGATGCTTCTCGCCGCAGACCCGAGCGCAGGGCTGTTGTTGCTTGCGACCACCAAGCTCGCAGATGAATTCTTCCCGGAACTCAACCAAATGTCGCTAGAGCAAGACCCAATACACAGCCATAAAGACGTCCTCACACACACGATTGCCGTAGTAAAGAACACGCGACCAGAATTATTGGTTCGGCTTGCGGCTTTGTTCCACGACATCGGCAAACCCAAGACGCGCGGCTATAGCAATCGCGGCGTCACGTTTCATCACCACGAAGTCGTTGGCGCGCGAATGACCAAAGAACGAATGACAGCTATGCGGTTTTCGAACGAGCTTGTGGAGTCGGTTACGAAGCTCGTGTACTTGCACCTGCGCTTACACACCTATCGCATGGGATGGACAGATTCAGCCGTTCGCCGCTATGTACGCGATGCCGGCGACCTGCTCGATGACCTGAACCACCTGACGCGGTGTGACTGCACGACAAGAAACAAGCGCAAAGCAGACGAACTCGCGAAGCGCATGGACGAACTCGAATCGCGAATTGCAGAACTACGCGCCAGAGAAGAACTTGACGCGATTCGACCACCCCTAGATGGTGGGCAGGTAATGCGATTCCTCGATGCGAAGCCGGGGCCGATCATTGGCCAGGCACTTAACTTCTTGTTAGAGCTGAGGCTCGAAAGTGGGCCGATCGAAGAATCGTTGGCCTACGCGCGGTTAGCTGAGTGGGCCGCCGAACGCAACATTTCGGTTCATAACCCCTGACGACGCAGTCGCCAGATCACAGTGCTCGGGAGACTTGGTCCTGAGTCAGAGCTATTGCGTGGGCTCAACTCAAGGAGTTGGTCGACTGCGAAGCCAGCGCGCGAAAATGCCTGAAACAAAGTGGATAATGAGCGCAACTCGACGTTGAATGACTCTCCAAGGTGGTCGACGCTGATGGTCCCTTCGCCTAAGTACGACCGCGTGAGCAAAGTCTTGCCGAGAGCAAGTTGTCCATCTGCCAGCACAGAATCACGGCCGATGCACATCGCAAAAGGATGCGGTAAAGAGATCACGAACGCTGCGTTTGGCTTGAGTACGCGATGAGCTTGACGAAGTACCCGGTCGAGGTCGGCTACTTCGGCTAGCGCGCCAGCGCTCAGCGCGACATCGACCGACTCGGCGCGCAGGAACGCAAGATCAGCGAGATCGCCGACACGCACTTCGATTCTGACGTCGCTTAGTTCGGCGATGCGGCGGGCATGGGCTGCTAACTGTTCGGAAGGCTCGATTGCAATTGCCTTAGCGCCTTGGCGCACGAGGGCGACTGCGTTGTGCCCAGTACCACAACCGAATTCGAGCACACGTTTGCCTTCGAGCGAACCGAGTAGCCGAAGGTCTCGCTCGCTCGACACGTCATCGCCATTCAGCAAGGATGTGTAGCTAATGATGCTCGCTTCTTGGTGACCTGCCATTTCGGCTTGTTTCGCGGCGACCCTGTCCCAGGCTTCTGTGTTCGTCATGCCCCTATTTTGCACCACGATTAGCTGTTGCGGGGTGAGGCCATTTTGTTGGGGGCTCTACAATCCGCTTGTGCATCGCGAGATTGACTATGCGCTAGCCCGGCGGGCAACGATCCGCGAATTCGAACGCGGAGGGCTCAGCCGACGCGATATTTGCGATGCACATCCAGAATTGTTGAGAGCGGCCCGCCACCTAGGCGACGACTCGAACGACGCATGTCCGATCTGTGCGGAAGAACCTTTGAAACGGGTTCGTTACGTCTATGGCACGGCATTGAAAGCCGCGAATGGGAGAGCGCTCACGAGTGCCGACGAACTCGAAAACTTGCGGCGAAGGCATGACGAGTTCGCGTGCTACTTGGTAGAGGTTTGCCTCGAGTGCAGTTGGAACTATCTGATTAGGATGTCCTTGGTGGGACGAAGCCACGCTGGCTGATCGAATCTTCGGCTGTACAACCCCTCCCGCGCAGGGTTATTCTTATAGTTGCCGCCGGGAGCCGATCGTGCCCTGGACGGTGGAGGCGAAAAATGACTTCTACTACCGTTCCTTCTATTACGGCTGCGAAAGGTCGCGGGGAACCGCTCGTGATGATCACGGCCTATGACGCTCCGACTGCTCGCGTTGTCGACAAGGCTGGCGCTGACATGATTCTCGTCGGCGACTCAGTGGCCATGGTCGTACTCGGGTACAACGACACTCTTGCTGTGACAGTTGACGACATGTGTCATCACATTTCCGCTGTTGCTCGTACCAACCCTCGCGCTCTCGTAGTCGGCGATATGCCATGGATGAGCTACCACGTGTCGCGTGAAGAGACCGTCCGTAATGCGGCTGCGCTAGTACGTGCCGGTGCTGGATGCGTGAAACTCGAAGGTGGCAAGAAGCGCGTCGAAGCGGTGCATGCAATTCTTGACGCAGAGATTCCAGTAATGGGGCATGTAGGTCTGACTCCTCAGTCGGTGAATGCTCTCGGTGGTTATCGAGTGCAAGGCAAAGACCTAGATGGCGCCCGCGTAATCGTCGACGATGCAATTGCGCTCGCCGAGGCAGGCTGTTTTGCAATTGTCCTTGAGGCCGTCCCAGACGGGGTTGCGCGCATGGTTACCGACTCTGTTGGCGTGCCAACTATCGGAATTGGCGCTGGTCGACATTGCGACGGGCAAGTGCTCGTCTGGCACGACCTTCTCGGCTTCGCCCCTCCCGACCGACAAGCCCCGAAATTTGTGCGGCGGTATGCCGAACTCGAAATCGCGGCTACTCAAGCATTGGAGGAGTTTGTCGCCGATGTGCGAGAGGGCCGTTTCCCAAGTAGTTCTGAGACTTACCACATGGCGGATCAAATGGCCGCGGGACTCGGAATGTACGGGGGTATGACTGTCGAGCCGTCTAACGCGTGAGATCGACCGTTTGGCGCGTAAAAACAATGTTTGTTCTGGCAGGACTCGGCTTGTTTTTGGCCGCTTGTGGCGCAGATGATCGAGCGGTCATATCCACGTCTTCGCAGATCAGTTCTGCCGACATTTCAATCTCTACGGTGCTCGTGGGATCGCCATCAACGATCCGCTTAGGTGTTGGTACCGACGACTGTCTCGATATTCAGGTTGCCGATTCTGAGCCGGAGCGCGCAAGGGGACTCAGTTCGCGAGACGATCTCGGCGAAATAGACGGCATGTTGTTCGTATGGGAAGAAGATGTCGAGGCTTCGTTCTATATGTACAAAACTCGTTTCCCGATTTCGATTGGCTGGTATTCGGCTAGCGGTGGACCTATAGGAACAGCGGAGATGCAGCCCTGTCTCGAACCCCTTCCGGAAGATTGCCCGCTATATGGGCCTCCAGGGAAATACCGCTACGCGCTAGAAACTGGGTCGGGCGGTTTGGGTGGTGGGGCGATCCACGGGTGTTGATGTCCGAGGAATGAGATACGTTCCGCCCCGATAGGAACAGCGCCGAGGGGTCCCTGGTAATCTCAGCGATTCACATAACCAACCTGCTCTCGCACTCTCGGTCTTTGGCTGAGGCGTCCGAGAGCCCACTGCAAGAGCAGTGGACCGAAGGAGGAGGCCCATGAGGGCCTATGAAATCATGGTCATTCTCGACGCCGACCTGGAAATGGAGCAGGTCCGGGCAGATATCGAGAAGTGGCTCAGCCTTATCGAGTCAAAGGGCGCCGAGCGCGGCCTTGTCGATGTTTGGGGCAAGCGTCGTTTTGCTTATGAGTTGAAGCATCGCTGGGAAGGCATTTACGTTGTTCTTCAGGCGAAGGCTGACCCAGCAGCGATGGACGAGTTGAACCGGGTCCTCTCCCTAACAGATTCAGTAATCCGCCACAAGGTGTTGCGCATCCCAGAGTCGGTCTACGGACCGAAAAAGGCTGCAAAGGCATCGGCGGACTCATAAGGAGAGACACATGGCAAACAACCCCAACAGCATCACGATTGTTGGCAACATCACACGCGACCCAGAAATGCGTTACACGCCGAGCGGTGCCGGACAGGCAACTCTCAGCGTTGCCGTCAATCGCTCATGGAAGAACCAGCAGTCCGGAGAGTGGGAAGAGCGAGTGAGCTTTTTCAACGTCGTGTGTTGGAGAGACCTAGCCGACAATGTCAGCGCATCGCTCAAGAAGGGCACGCGCGTGATTGTCACTGGTCGCCTTGAGCAACGCAGTTGGGAAACTGAGAGCAAAGAAAAGCGGAGCGTCGTAGAGATTATTGCCGACGATGTTGCACCGAGCCTGCTCTTTGCTACAGCAGACGTCCACCGCACAGAACGCAAAGGTTCAGGCGATGGCGGAGGATTCAATAACAGAGCCCAGGGCAGCACAGCTACCTCCAACTCTGGATCAGGCGGATACGAAGACATGGGCGAAGAGCCCTTCTAGTTAGGCGAAGAAAATGGCAAGAGAACGACGCAAGCCCGCTCCCGCTGACAAGCGGCGCGCGCCAAAAAAGAAGCAGTCAATCCTCAGCAGCGAGCGTGTTGATTACATCGACTACAAAGATGTCAACTTGCTCCGACGATTCATGTCGGAGCGGGCCAAGATTCGCGCTCGACGTGTAAACGGCAACGATCAACAACAACAAGCCGCCATTGCCAGGGCGATTAAGGTGTCGCGCGAGATGGCGTTGCTGCCGTACAGCGTCCGGCAGGTCACGTCTCGCTCTAAAGGCAAAGGCCGTGACCGTGGCGACCGCGAAGAGCGCGATCTCGAGGCTCCAGACACGCGGGTCCGCGAGTCCTATGAAACCGAGTCAGATAACGACCTCGAGCTTGCCGTTTTCGAAGAATTCGCAGACGCGAGTGCAGTAGCTGACGGCGAGGAAGACCGATGAAGATCGTGCTACGCGACGATGTCGCGAATCTGGGTTCTAAAGGCGATCTGATCGAGGTCGCAGACGGCTATGCCCGCAACTTCTTGGTACCGCGCGGGTTCGCGCTCGTTGCATCAAAGGGCGTGATCAAGCAGGCCGAGGCGATGCGTCGCAATCGCGAGGCTCGCGAGTTGCGCCTCAAGGAAGCGGCTCTCGCAGTGGCGAAACAACTCGAGGGTGTTGCGATCGAGATCAAGGTTCGCGCTGGGGAGGGCGGCAAGTTGTTCGGTTCGGTTACACCAACCGATATTGCCGATGCGATCAGCGCCAATATCGACTCGGAGATCGACCGGCGGTCTCTCGACCTCATTGAGCCCATCAAGGGCCTCGGCGAATTTTCCGTGACCGTGAAGCTTCATGCAGATGTCGCGCCGACGGTCACCGTGGTAATCGTCGCGATCTGAGACTCGCGACTGGGCTTATCCACAGCTCAAATGACTTATCCACAATTTCGGTTTCTTGACTTAGATGGGCGACCCAATGGGTCGCCCATCACTCATTGTGAGCCACGTTTTCGCATGGAATAGTTGATCCAATGTGGCGATCCATGAATTCTCACTCAGAGTGAGCGACCTAGCACTGATCGATAATGTTTCTATGCTCCTCGAGATATACACAGCTAATCCACAGGTAATGCACCGAAAATCCACCGGATGTTCCCCTAGCGATACACAGGCAGAGCATGGTTTGCTTACATCCTGCGGCGGGGGTTCGCGGATTGTTTGCGGGGGACGTGGGAACTAGTGGTTCAGTTTTTTGATGAGTCGCGTCGGGCGGCGGCGCAAGAGGGCGGGAGAATTCCTCCCCATAATGTTGAGGCAGAGGAGTCGCTGCTCGGCGCCATGATGTTGTCACGTGACGCGGTCATGGTCGCTGTCGAACAGCGCATCGACCCACGCAATTTTTACAAGCCTGCGTATGGACACGTCTACGAAGCGTGCTTTGACCTCCATTTCCGTGGCGAAGCGATAGATCCAATAACGGTTGCCGAGGAACTACGACGCAAGGGGTTGCTCGACGCAATTGGTGGCAGGGCGACTCTGTTGCGCATTCAGGCTGCGACGCCGGCGTCGGCCAATGCTGCGCACTACGCCCAGATAGTTGCCGACCTTGCGCTGATGCGCCGACTTATTGGAGTTGCCGGCGATATCGCCGAGATGGGCTACAGCGGAGCAGAAGATGTGGCGGTAACCGTCGATCGCGCAGAGTCGATGGTGTTCGAAGTAGCCGAACATCGTGTGGCCGATTCTCTTACGTCACTATTTCCTGCGCTTGAAGCCACGATGGACCACCTCGAGCAGCTCTACGACCGTGATTCTCATCTGATCGGAACGCCGACGGGTTATCGAGATCTCGACGAGATCTTGCTCGGTCTGCAACCATCGAACCTTGTAATCGTTGCTGCGCGGCCGGGTCAAGGCAAGACGAGTTTTGCTCTCGGTGCTGCGTTGCATTGCGCACTCGAGGAACGCAAGCCAGTGCTGTTTTTCTCGATGGAAATGGATCACCTCGATCTCACGAAACGCTTGCTTTCTTCTGATGCCCGCATCGATGGCCGCGCCTTGCAGACGGGCCGGATCGCAGACAACGACTGGCCGAAGCTCAACCAAGCCGTCGGGCGGCTCGGAGAAGCCCCATTTTTCATCGATGACAATCCGCACTGCACCGTGATGGAGATGCGCGCCAAGGCGCGCCGGACCCGGCAGCGTTTTGGCGACATTGGTCTCATCGTCGTCGACTATTTGCAGCTCATGTCATCGAGTAAGAAGGTCGAGAGCCGCCAAGTCGAAGTGTCGGAGTTGTCGCGCGGCCTCAAGATTCTCGCTCGCGAACTCAAGACTCCTGTGATGTGCTTGGCCCAGCTAAATAGGCAGGTCGAGTACCGCAATGACAAGCGACCGATGCTCGCAGACCTTCGCGAAAGTGGATCGATCGAGCAAGACGCCGATGTCGTCATGTTTATTTATCGGGACGAGTACTACAACGAGGCTTCCGAAGATAAAGGCAAGGCCGAGATCATCGTTGCGAAGAACCGATCCGGACCGACCGGCGTCGCGCGACTTGCATTCCTAGACAAGTACACCAAGTTCGCCAACATGGCACGCGACTAATTCTGTAACACAACGATGGGAACGGCTGCGTTACTAGCTCTCGCCTCAGCAGCGTTGCACGCGAGTTGGAACCTGATTGTTAAGACAAGCGCAGATAGAGAACTCGCGGCTTGGGGCCAATTCTTGTTTGGTTCGCTGTTGTTCTTGCCGTTCTTGGTCTATGTCGGCCTTCCGCCAGGTCCAGCGTGGGGCTTCCTTATCGCGTCGGGTCTTATCCACCTCGCATATGTCGAAGGCTTGGTACGTGCGTACCACCACGGCGACTTCTCTTTTGCTTATCCGCTCGCTCGAGGTGGTGGTGCGCTATCGGGAGCACTTATCGGAGCGATAGTCCTCGGGGACACGATGAGGCCATGGGCTTGGGTTGCACTCGGTGTCGTTGCCGTCGGGCTTCTGTCGTTGGTGAGACCAGGCGCCACCCGCGCGTCTATCGGCTGGGCAGCATTCACAGCAGTGGTAATCGGCACATACAGCGCGATCGATGCAGCTGGTGTGCGACATTCTGGTGACGGTATCGGAGAGCGCTTCGGCTACGGGATATCGCTGACGCTTTGTGCCGCCGTCGCGTTGTCAGTCGTTGGTTGTGCTCGTGGGCGTGGCGGGGAATTCGTTTTGATGATCCGAACTAAATGGCCGACGGTGGCATTGTCGGGATTATGTCTCACGGGCGCGTATTCACTGGTTCTTGTAGCCGTATCGATTCCAGATGTTCCGCTCGGTTATGTGGCAACGTTGCGCGAGTCATCTGTTGTGTTCGGAGCGCTAATTGGCTGGGTGTTCCTAAAGGAACGGCTAGGTCGGGCGCGGCTCGCGTCATCGACGGTGGTGCTAGCTGGCATGGTCTGGCTAATCGCGATTGGCTAACTCCGACTTCAAAAGAGCGTGAAACTCATAGAGTCGCCACGCAGCGTTGCAAGGTCAACCTCTACGCAGGCGATGCCTTTGCTTTCTGCAAAAACTTTGGCCTGAGGCTTGAAGCGTTGCGCCACGAACATCGCACGTGTCGGCGCGAACCGACTATCTCGATCTAAACGTTCCTGATAACGCAACAATTGCTCGACCCCAGCGATTTCGCCGACGCGTTTTATTTCGATTGCAATTGTCTGGCCGTTCGAGTCGACGCAGAGCAGATCGACTGGCCCTATATCAGTGGGATATTCACGTTTCACAAGTACAAAATCACTGCCAAGCACGGTGACTTGATCTGCGAGAAGTTCTTGGAGTTGGGATTCGACACCATCTTTTTCGAGACCTGGTTCAACGCCGAGAGTGTGGTCGATGTCGGAGAAAACCTCGTGGAGTTCGATACAAAGAGTCTCACCTTTAGGGGTTGAAGCAGTGACCGTGCCCTCACCAAAAGTGATAGTGCATGGAGGGTTCATCCAGTTGAGTGGCTTGAATGCCTTGGCGTCGCTGTGAACCGCAATTGAACCATCGGCTTTCAACAAAATCAGTCGGTTAGCGCGCGCAAGGCGCGCGCCGAGTCTGCCCTTGTACGCAACCGAACACGATGCGATTATCACTCTCACTAGAGGGGAGTTTCGCGCGCGTCAGCGTTGTACATGTCATGCCGATACGCTGAAGCGCAGATGGACTTTTATTCAGATGTACTGCGCAATATCGTGCTTGCTTTAGGGGCAGCACTATTTTTTGGAAACTCGATGGCGCTGTATCACAGACGGCGTGATGCCGACCAAGCGGTTCGGCGTACGGTCGCTAAGGCGAGGCCAGGCAGTCCTGTTCGTGGCTATCGACGCGACGCGACTCTCACGGACCGACCGCAGGCCCCGATTGGGCGGTCGTTGTTGTATGCCGGGATTGGCTTGCTGATGGTCGTGTGGTGGATTGGTTCTGTAGCTGCAACGTAGCGTCAAGCTTCAACAGACGGAACGTCGTTTGCTCAGTATATGGTTCAGCTAGTTTTGGCCTCGCGGGCACCCGGCGGGCGGTCCGATAGCCGGAATCATCTAGCCATTGCCCCCACGGAGTATCGATGCTCAGCCATCAGCGGAACGTTCGAACACTCATTGGCTTATTGCTAATAGCGCTTAGTGCCCCGGGCGTTTCTACGCCAGCGAATGCGGGGAACGCTCCGCAAGATTCGCTTACGACAGAGGATCCGATCAACAACACTCCGCGCGTGAGTAACGGGCGTGTCTACGCGATTGCAAAAGTCGGTGGGACTGTCGTCGTCGGCGGGACCTTCAGTGCAGTTCAGTCATCGACCGGGGGGCTGAGCATCGCGCGTAATTACATTATGGCATTCGACGAGCTCACGGGCGCGGTAAGTACGACATTCGTCCCAACACTTGATGGAACCGTGAACGCGCTTGCAGCTTCGCCAGACGGCAAGTCTGTCTATGTCGGTGGCGCGTTTCGGACTGTCAACGGTGTCGCTCAGCGCGGAGTTACGAGACTGAATGTAAGCACCGGTGAGCGCTACGCCTCGTTCAATGCGCGTACAACTTCCGCGGTCAACGACGTCGTGTATAACTCGGGTCAGCTGTATATCGGCGGGTCGTTCACGCAAGTTAACGGCACGGCACGGCTGCGTATGGCCGGACTCGATGCAGAAACCGGAGCATTGCTCGCGGGTCCGAACTCAGATATCGGAGTGGCCTTCCAGGGCTCTCCAACTGTCGCAAAAGTTGATGTGTCGCCCGACGGAAGTCGCCTTGTAGCAATAGGCAGTTTCACAATTATTGACGGTCAGAGCCGCATGCAGATCGCTCAATGGGATTTAGCTGGCGCTAACGCCACGCTCTCCACTTGGCAAACCGATCGCTTCGGCAACGTGTGCGAGCCGAGTTTCTATTACTACTTGCGCGATGTCGATTTTTCGCCTGACGGAAGCTATTTCGCTGTGGTTTCTACTGGTGCCTATAGGCGCGCACCAGCGTTGTGTGACTCGACTTCGCGTTGGGAAGGTGGCACGAGCGGAGCAAACCAACAACCAACGTGGGTCAACTACACCGGCGGCGACTCTTTGTGGTCGGTCGCAGTTACTGCAACGGCCGTATACAACGGCGGTCACTCGCGCTGGCAGAACAACTCTTGGGCGTCGAACGCCGCCGGAGACGGCGCAGTCGATCGCGACGGGATAGCTGCGCTTGATCCGCTCACGGGTATGCCGCTGCGCTGGAATCCAACGCGAGAGCGTGGCGTAGGAGCGTTCGCCCTCGTGGCAACAGCCGATCGCCTCTACGTCGGCAGCGACACGAACTCGCTAGGTCACGAATATCATCCGAGGCTCGGAGCGCTACCACTCTTTGGCGGACGTGTGCCTGTGCAACCGACGGACGTGAAGTTGCCCGTCACCTTCCATCATGTTCGCGGCAATGAAGTTCGCGATGTTGACTTCGATGGAGCCACCGCTACCGACACGGCGCTGGTTGATTCATCGCTCGAACCGGCGTCGATACTTGGTGCGTTTAGCCAGCGCGGGCACGTTTACTACGTCACTGGGGATGGTCGCTTCTACTCGCGTACCTGGGATGGCGCTTCGGCTGGTGTACCTCTCGACTTGATTACCGATGCTGGCTACCCAACGACGCTGCCGCGCGGTTGGACTGACAGGGTTAGATCCCTCGCGTTTTCTCGCGGCCGGATCTACTACACGAAACTCGGGTCCGACAGTGTGTTCTGGCGATGGTTCGGCTTGGATGCGAGCGTTCTGGGCGCCGAGGAGTTCATCGCATCCACTTCGGGAGGCAGCGCGATAAGGGGTTTTGAAATCATCGGCGACCGCGCTTATCTGGCGTGGTCCGATGGTCGTTTCTACTCCGCCTCCGTGACAGCTAGTGGAGCAGTCGGCGTCGCTGGGCGCTACGCAATCGATAAGGCGAATGGCACGATTCCGTGGGGGACGAGTGGCGACTTTTGGACCACGCAGGCCGACGGTCCACTGCCACCGCTAGCGGCCGGCGCTCTCAAATATGGAGCATTCGTCAGAACGAATGATGGCGAAACCGAAGAGCAAGCGATCCAAAGGTTCGAATCACAAGTCGATCGCCCGTTAGATGTCGTGAGGGTGTTTCGGACCTGGGACGAAGCATTCCCTTCTCAGAATCACAACTGGTTACGTGACTCTGGCCATGATCTTGTCTTATCCGTGTATCCAATGCGCTCCAACGCAACTCGAGTGTCATGGAGCGAGATAGCCAATGCGGCTCCTGGCTCGGCGGTCTACGCCGAGATCGTTTCTTGGGCACAACGAGTGCGAGATTTTGGCGCGCCGATTTCGTTCTCGTTTCATCATGAGCCAGAGACAGTCGAGGACATCCCGTTCGGCACAGATGACGAATTCATTGCGGCGTACCGCAAGGTCGTAGAAATCTTCCGAAATAACAACGCGGACAAGGTTGAGTTCATGTGGATCATGACTAGCTACAGCTTCCTTATGCCACTCGATGATCGTCGCGCGGCGCCTCTTTGGTATCCAGGAGACGATGTCGTAGATCAAATTGGCGCGGACGCGTACAACTGGTCGAGATGCCGAACCAACGAGCAGGTCGCGTGGGAAACGCCGGACCAGATTCTTGGTGGTCTGCGTACATTCGGCACATTGCACCCAGAGGCTGAACTTTGGTTGTCGGAGTTCGCTAGTACCGAAGACATTGTTGACCCGAACCGCAAAGCGACATGGATGACCGAGTTGCGCGCATTGTTGAAGTTGCCTGGATGGGAACAGTTCGAAGGTGTGCTCCACTTCAACCAGGTTCATACTGCCCCCGGCACTAACTGCCAATGGTGGGTCGATAGCTCGCCTGCAACGCTCGCTGCCGTGCAGGCCTTGGCGGCCGATGAGTTCTTCGGCGGAGATGGCACTCCTCCCCCTCCACCTCCGTTGGCGCCTGAGCCCGACGTCGTGTTTGTTGTAGGCAACCCACTTGCGCTAAATGCCGCAGATGTCGCGGCAGTGAGTCACATGAGTCAAGGCGGCAGAGTCGTTGAGGTGATAGACGATGCCGTCGTGCAGTCTTCTGATGCTACGGGCGTCAAGGCCGTTGTGATTTCGGCATCGAGCTCAGAGTCACCAGCGGCGCGACTACGAGAGATAACGACTCCAATCCTGACTTGGAAGCCGTACACGTATGACGATTTACGCATGACTGGCACAGTGGCTCTGACCGACTATGGGAGCACCAACGCGACACAGATCGTGATGTCGAGTATCAACCACCCATTGCGAGCTGGACTCAACGGAACGCAGACGATCACAACCACTACACGCTCGATCGCGTTCGGCCGACCATTAGCGAGCGCTGATGTCATCGCTTACAACGGGTCGAACCCAACTCTGTTCGTTTATCAATCTGGCGACGTGCTTACTGTCGGAACAGCACCTGGTTGCCGAATTGGTTTTCCGGGAGGGTCGGCAGCGATGGATGCATTTACCGCCACTGGGTGGTCGCTGTTCGCGACTGCGCTCGATTACGCGATTGGCGGTTGTGGCTGAGGACTATCTGAATGCCACTATCGTCACGACCGATGTCGGGACCAGTTCATGAGGGCGATATCGCTCTAGGAGTTAGAGACAAGCCAATCTCGCTCGGCTACCACGCTGGTCTCGACGGCCTGCGCGGCCTTGCACTAGTAGCGATCATCATCTACCACTCACAAGTCGGTTGGGCACCGGGCGCATTCTTAAGTGTCTCTACGTTCTTTACCTTGTCTGGTTTTTTGATCACGAGTCTCTTGCTCGTTGAACACTTGCGCACGGGGCGAATCTCTCTAAAGAATTTTTGGAATCGCAGGCTTCGACGGCTGATGCCAGCAGCGACGGTCGCGATTGTCGTCATCATTTTTGGTGCGTGGGTATTCGGTGACTCAAGCCAACTCGCACGAATGCGAGGCGACTCGCTCGGAGCACTCGGTTACTTAGCGAATTGGCGGTTCATTGCTGCTGGTGATGCTTATGGCGCGACATTTGCAAGCCCATCGCCGTTCACACATTTTTGGACCCTGGCGATCGAGGAGCAGTTCTATCTAATTCTGCCAGCTCTTGTAACGGCAGTACTTGCCGTGGGCAGCGGGTCGCGTCGCGCGCTAGCGGCTGTGCTCGGCGGTCTAGTGATCGCGTCGCTGATATGGGCGCATGTCTTGTTGGGACGAGATGTTGCACTCGACCGTTTGTATTGGGGCACCGATGTTCGAGTTGTCGAGTTCCTGGCCGGCTCACTTCTCGCGATTGCGTGGAGTTATCGGCCGACTCCATTCACAGGCATCTACCGACACGTCGTTGATGCGGTCAGCTCGCTTGCACTAATAGCGATGCTGGCATTGTGGGCCACAGCACACTTCGATTCGCCTGTGGTGTACCGAGGCGGACTAGCAGCGTATTCATCGCTGACACTTGCTGTGATTATCGGTGTGCTTCAACCAGGGAGCGCGGTTCAAAGAGTCCTGGCATTCAGACCACTCGCCTGGGTTGGTGTCGTTTCCTACGGTGCCTACCTCGCGCACTTTCCAATACTCACGTGGCTTGAAGCAAACTCACGTTGGACGCCACCAACTCGGTTGTTTGTTGCATTTCCGATGACGCTCGCCGTAGCTGGCATTTCTTCTAAGTATCTCGAACGACCAATTCGATCTGGCAAACGACTCAGGGGAGCACGGCCTTGGGTGTATGTGCCAACTGCGATGGCGGTAACAGCCGCACTCATCTTTGGTGTTAGCTCGATAGCGGCACCACAATCGCGAGTTGATCCGTTCGCGGGACTGCCACAAATCTTCGATCGCGACCTGGCGCGACTCGCTCAGGTAGTTGGCGACTCAACCGCACCACGAGTCAGTTTCTATGGGGATTCGTCGGCGCTCATGAGTTCCCTCGGCATCTTGGAATACAGCATCGAGCGCCCGAACGACATTGTCAGCGAACTGGGTAGCTCCAAGCTGGGGTGTGCGTTGCTTGCCAATGCCACGCGCGTTGTCCGGGATGTCGAAGAAGTCGCGCCTGAGTACTGCGACGATTGGCAGACCGACTGGGCAGAGGCAGCGGCCGAGCACCCAGTGGATGTCGCTGTCGTGCAGTTAGGGCCGTTCGACGTGACCGATCATCGACTCGTCGACGGTGGCCCGACGCTCACAATTGGCGAGGATGAAGCGCTCGATAGTGCGCTTAGCGCTGCGCTACAGATCGGAGTTGATTCGTTACTAAAACACGCAGGGACGGTTGTGTTGCTCGCAAGTCCAGATATAGATGTTGGTCGAATAGATGGCCGCTCGCGCACAGAGCCATATTCCGAATCAGACCCGGAACGCATGGAACGATTTCGCGAAATCCTCGCCGAGGTCGCCGCGAGTACAAATGGCGTAGTCGTGGTCGATCTCGCGGCATGGATTGCCGAGCGAGACGACGATGCAACGCTTAGGCCAGATGGCGTGCATTTCACACCAGAGACAACAGAACTAGTTGCGGAGTGGTTAGCTCCGCAACTACTGAAGGTTCATTTACAACGAACCGGAAGCACCGAGACGCTGCTCTAGTAATTGCTAATCGTCGTTGAGAATTGTTCCAGTACCGACAGCTCGAGTGAGGATTACGCCGGCACCACTTGCACCACTGAAAGTGACCGTGAAGGTTTCGTCTATTTCGACTGTGCCATCAGCTTGGAACGGCACCAGCAGGAATTGCCATGTCTGTTTGGCCGTGAACGTGAGCTGTCTGCTGGTCGCGTCGAAGTCTTCAGCTCCCGCGCTGCTGACAGTGGTCGCGTAGTTCACAGTCACCGTCTTGCCAGGCGCTTTGTTCGGGGAGACTGTGAATGCGGCGACATTTCGGTCTTGACCTGTTCCGAATATCCAATCGATCAAATCGTTGTAAGCGATATCGCCTTCGCCGACCTTGACATCGTCGATTCCTAGACCCAACTTTGTATTCGGGTCATCGTTAAGAATTGTTCCGGTGCCGACACCTCTAGCGATTGTTGTGCCAGATGGGTTCTCGAGCACGATCGTAAAGTTCTCGTTCGACTCTTTGGTCTTGTCGGACTTTATTTCTATGGCTATCACTGTTTCGGTGTCTCCTGGGTACATCTCGAGAGTTCCGCTGTCAGCGACGAAGTCCTTGCCCGCTGTCGCAGTACCAGCGACGGTGCGGTATTCGACTGAAATCGGTTGGGTAGCTGGCCTGTCGAGGACCACGTTGAAGTAAGCCCAACGCGGTCCATTTGCGTCACCCTCTTGCACTGAGACGTCGCCGATGCTTATCGCTCGAGGTGTTGGGTTCATTGTCTCGGCGATCCACGCGGCATATTTCGACGTCCTAGCGAACATTCCTGGGTAGTCCTTGAGACCACATCCGTAGCCCCAACTAGTAGAGCCAACAAGGACTGGCTCAGGGGTGTAAGCAACTAGCGGACCGCCGGAGTCGCCACAGCATGCACTTTTCTTGCCTTCAAGGTCGCCAGCACATAGGTGGTGCGCTTCTTGATAGTCGCTGCTGTGTTTTCCGCAGCGCCGGTTGCCTTCGGACATCGAGGTCATCTCGACTCCTTGGAGCAAGTTCTCACCCACGCTGATATCAACTTGCCACATGCCCCAACCGTAGGCAGATACCGCAGTCCCGAATGCTGGAAACGCAGAGTCTGTGTTCAATGCGAGCGTTGTCGCGCCTTGGATTGGCGCTGCAAGATGCAACAACGCGACATCGCTTGTAAGTCACAACCCGTCATATTGGGGATGGAGAACTATTTCGTCTACTTCAAGCAGGTCGGCGACTTCGAGATTGCGTAAGTCCGACTCACCGGTCGCCACGAAACGATCGAGCGGGGCTTCATATTCTTCCTCGTATTCCCAAGGAACAAACCACTCGGCACAGTGCGCTGCAGTTAGGACCCATGACTCATCGATAAGGGTTCCACCGCGGAATTGGATCGGGTTGACGTTGCCTTCAACGACCGTCATGAGTGCCACGGTCCATGGAACGGTGGGTATGTCTGTTTCTTCGCCCCCGATGATTCGGGGATTGACTCGTGCTGCATTTGCCTGTGGTACTGCGGTTGTCAGGATTGCCCCGACTGTCACCGCTACTGCAAGCCATTTCGACTTGAACATTGAGTTCTTCACATCCGTACCTTTCATTTGAATAAGAAAAGACCGACCCAGATGAAAAGCGCAAACATGATGAAACATCTATATCAGAGAGGGGGATGATTTGGTGCGTAGTTGAGACGAAGTTCACACTCGCGTTGCGAACGGTGTTTGGCGCTACTTAGGCACCCAGCGCAAGGCAAGCTTGGCGCATCTCTTTGATGCTCGCGAGTTGAATTATCTCGAAGTCGTGCTGCCAGTAGACGTGGTGGATCGCGAACTTCGGGCCGACTATGCGCACGCGAAGACCACGGTCGCGCGCCGCAATGGCGTGATCAATAAAGATGTGGTCTCCGCTCCCGATGATTAGTTCGTCTGCACGATCGCATACGTAGTCGATCGGCACATCGGTAATGAGTCTCAGGTCGGCGCCATCTTGACCGTAGGCGCAGCGGACGCTCGGTTTCGGGCGAAGCAGGCCATAGCTGTACGCAAGTTGAGGGGTCGCAGCAACAAAAATCAGATCATCGGACTTAGCATCGACGGCGGTCTCGAAGCCATCGATGGTTAGTCGCAGGCGGTCATCTCCGCAGCGCCCTCCACCTACCTGGTTCTCGATGTCGAGCAGAATGATTCGGCGACCGGAATCGACGGTTGACGATGCAGTGCAACTCATGTTTCCTCCCAAAAGCTGATCGACTGTTCATTCGCAGTATCGCAAAGGGGTGGGACACGACTTAGGGTGTCAGTCGTTGTCGATGATGACCACCGCGCCGACGCCGTTGTAGCCACCGATCCCGGCATTCACTGTGTCCGTGACCTGGACTAAGGCGACCTCGTCAGTCTCAGCGATGGGATCGTCGATGATCTTGACCGGTAGATAGACGACGGGGAGATATGGGCTAATCAGCGTGCTCCGATTAGCCGCCTGAAAGTCTGAAGCGTTGGCGGTCCAAGGCAGTGTGTGCCAATCGAATGCTGCTGCGCTCACCAAACGATCAGGGTTGGCATCGAGCCGAATGCGCACCATAGCGATCCCGACATCTTCAGAAACGGTGACGGCTAACGGGACGAGTTTCGGGCGCTCGAAAGTTCTGCCAGTGAACGAAATCATCATCATGGCGCGCTCTGTTGGTTCATCGGAACGCTGCACGATCACAAAACATGGCGTACCACCGTCTCCGCAGGTGGTGATCGACTCAGGTCTCGTGAGCCGCCGTCTTACGACAAGTGGTGTCATAACGACACCACTTGAACTTGATTCAACGATCTTGCCGTGAGTGCAGCGTTCGAGCCATGGATACGTGAAAGGAACCCAGCACTGCCGTACACGGAATTCGGCATTGGGAGTGAAGCCGAGTCCCGATACCTGCACGACTTGCTGGCCTACCAGCCCGACGCTCGGGACCGCGACTGCGATCGGTTGGCGAATTGCGGGAGGTGTTGAATCGAAAGTGAGTGCTACATCGCGGATCAAGTACGCGGGCTGGAATGCTTGCGATGCCTCGATGTGTAGGAAGCACTGGATCACCCCACAGTCGACGAGCGGTCCGAGTGGTTGTCCCCAAAAGTTCATTCGGCTCGCTGGGATACTGACGGGATCAGAGCCAACCATTTGGATGCCTGTCGCGTAAGTCCAGCACTGGTCGGTTGAGTCAGTTCCGTAACACTGGCGAATCGAAACCGAAGTGTCTACGAGCGGCTCAGTCACGCGAATCGAAACTTGAGCTCCGTCGGCAAGGTTCTCAGTAGAGGAGACAACGATCACCGGAGCAACCGCAGAACTCGCCTGCCCCGGTACAACGACTGCAACGATCGCAAGACACGTGAGCAGCCATCGAAATCGCATGCCGCGAGACCCTAGGGCGGTACCCGCGCTACGAACAAGGGAGCGAGGGGCGCGGATGTACGCCGGTTACTTGTGTCAGAGCAACGCCGTCACAGTTTGGCTGATTCTTGGATGAGCCTTGGATAACGGTTTGAACGGCCATATTTAGTCTTCAAAGCTGTTGTATCCACAGGCGTTTGGAGTTCAAGATGCATCGACGGCCCACGGCTCAGCAGGTAAGTCGTCTTCGCAAGCGCATGGCGACACTTGCATTGGCGGTAGCAGTCGGGTCAGCAGGTGTAATCGCTGCACAGACGCCCGCTGGGGCTTCAGCGCCGTCCATCATTGGGTTCGCTACGAACTTCGATGTCGCAAACGGGACTGACAAGGAGTGCGAGGGTTTCGAGATCGAGATTGAGGATGTCACACCGTCACAGATGACCTACACGTATGCGGGGAATCCGTATGGCTCGGCGGGGGCCGGAGTTGCGGCGACGTTCCCGAATGGCCACAGCGGAATAGTTGTTCGTTACAAGTCGCATTACGTCGGAGGAGCGTGGACTTCCAAGACGCCGATTGGTGCCGTCAATCACTTTGGTATCCACCTTAATGGAACCCCAGGAGCGCAGAGGTACTCGTGGCTGTGCGACCTCGGCGGTTCGAGTGCAGGCTCAACTGGGGTGCTTACCCCATATGGCGGGACGACGACTGGCGACTATTTCAAGCAACCAGGCGTTCCAGCGATCGTCTCGCGCGTTGTTGCGACTCCGACGGGAGAAGCCGTTCAGACCATCGTGATTCCAGCAGAGGTACCTGAGCCAGCCGAACCGCAGTTCCCGGACGCGGTATTCGTCGTCAAGTACCAGGCATCGAGCGCGAATCCAGTGGACGTCGATCAGTTACTCGCGACGGATCCGGAAGTGCAAGAAGCGATCGATAATTCACAAATTGCATCCATCGCCGAACTCTTCCAACCGGACCCGGGCACGAACCGGGGCGAAGAATCCGAACTTGAAGATCCGATAGAGCCTGGAGATGTTGCAACCGTCACAGTTGCTGTGACCTACCGTTACACCGGTCCTGTTAACCCAGTCGACAACGAGGTCACCTGTAACGAAATACCCGGCGACCCGAATAACTGCTCGAATTTCATTGGGTCTCTGATTGCTCGGCAGATGGTCGCTGTCAACCTCGCAGCCGGTCCCAACAGAGCCACGTTGAATGTGATTGTGAACACTGGCGCGAGCCAATCGACAGTCGGCGGGACCGTGTCAAGTGCTGGGACCGCCAATGCAAGTCCTGGTGAAATCAGTTGTGGTGTGTCCTGCTTTACTGCAGTCGACACTGGAGCAACCGTGAATCTCACGGCGACTCCGGCCGTTGGTTATCACTTGCAGAATTGGTCTGGTGCCTGCGCTGGATCAAGCCCCACATGTGTGGTCGGCGTATCTGGGCTCACCGGGGTCGCTGCAACGTTCATGCCTAATACGCCAACAGTCTTCGTCGGCGACTCGTGGACATACGAGGGCAAGTCAACGACGACGCACTCACTGAAGTTCCCTGTCGTCTTGTCAGCCGCGTTGGCCGGCACAACGACCGTGTCGTACTCGACTGGCAACGGTACGGCCGTAACCGGCAGTGACTACTCCGCAAAAACGGGATCGCTATCGATTGCTGCAGGCAAGACCTCAGGAGCCATCTCAGTCACGGTGTCAGGAGACGACCTGGTCGAAGGGTCGGAGGATTTTCGACTCGTGATCAATTCGGTCTCGGGCACAGCGAGGGGAACCACTCAGGCGACCGCAACCGTGCTCGACGACGACACGACCGTGGCGCCCTCGGTTTCTGTTGGTGACTCGGCTGTCGTCGAAGGCAACAGTGGAACCCAGAATGCAGTCTTCACAGTCACGATGTCGGCTCCGCGGCTGTCATCGACGCCGGTCCAGTATGAGACTGCTAACGGGACTGCAACTGCTGGCTCGGACTATGTCGCGAAGGTAGGTACGGGTTCGATTCCTGCCGGGGCTGTGACGGCGAAGATTTCGATCTTGATAAACGGAGACCTGTTAGCCGAAGGTACCGAAACATTCAAACTGAAGGTGACCGGAACAGGGAGTTCCGGCGTGTCGACCGATCACGACGTTGCGAGTGGGAAAGTGCTCGACGATGACACAAATCCTGTCGTTGGCGTCTCGATCGGCGACGCGTCAGTAATCGAAGGTGACACTGGGCAAAAGACCGTGACACTCACAGTGACATTGTCGTCGGCCCGAGCGACTGCGACAACAGTCAAGTATCGCTCAGTCGCTGGTACTGCTATGTCTGATGGGGACTTCATTTCCAAATCGGGGTCTCTCAGCATCCTCGCTGGCAAGGTGTCGGGCGCGATCACGGTCGTCGTCAATGGTGACACGGAGCAGGAAGTCACAGAACGCTTTAAGGTCGTGATCGACTCAGCCGGTTCGGTACCGCTCGCGCGGCCGACCTCGACAGTGACTGTCGTGGATGATGAATGAGCCAATAACACCTTCGACTTCCTGAACTGTCGACGAATATTCGTGGGGAGAGATTCCCTAGTATCGGCATTGTGACACACATCGCCGATAGCCACGCCATGATTCGCGTCGAACGCGCGCGCGTGAACAACCTGCAGGATGTGAGCGTCGAGATTCCGAAGCGCAGACTCACGGTATTCACGGGCGTGTCCGGGTCTGGCAAGAGCTCGCTTGTCTTTGGAACAATTGCTGCTGAGTCGCAGCGGTTGATTAACGAGACTTACAGCGCATTTTTGCAGGGCTTCATGCCAACCCTCGCTCGCCCCGAAGTTGATGTGCTCGACGGCCTGACAACAGCGATCATTGTCGATCAGGAACGTATGGGCGCAAACGCACGCTCTACCGTTGGTACGGCAACCGATGTCAACGCCATGCTCCGGATTGTTTTCAGCCGTGTCGGCAAACCTTACGTCGGTTCGCCGAACGCGTTTTCGTTCAATACTGCAACGGTTAGTGGCGCTGGCGCGATCAAGATCGACAAGGGCGATGGCAAGACCACTACGGAAAAGCGCGTGTTCAGTCGCGCTGGCGGTATGTGCCCGCGTTGTGAAGGCATGGGATCGGTTTCGGATTTTGACTTAACCCAGCTATACGACGCGAACAAGTCCTTGAACGATGGTGCCCTGACTATTCCAGGTTTCAGTACCGATGGTTGGTACGGACGAATTTTCAATGGCTGCGGCTTCTTCGACGCAGACAAGCCAATCCAGAAATTCAATAAGCAAGAAATATACGCATTGCTCTACAAGGAGCCGACGAAGATCAAGGTCGATGGCATCAACCTGACTTACGAAGGTCTAATCCCGCGGATTCAGAAGTCGTTTCTTTCTAAAGATGTCTCGGCGATGCAGCCACACATACGCGCTTTTGTCGAGCGGGCAGTTGTGTTCGCGACCTGCTCAGATTGTGATGGGAGCAGGCTCAATGCAACAGCGCGATCATCGAAGGTGAACGGCATCAACATCGCGGATGCGTGCGCGATGCAGATAAGTGACTTGGCCGCATGGGCAAACACCATCAAAGAACCGACGATTGCACCGCTTCTCGCCGCGCTAAGCCAGGTACTCGATTCTTTCGTGGATATTGGGCTTGGCTATCTCTCGCTCGACCGGCCGGCGGCAACGCTTTCTGGCGGCGAAGCTCAGCGCGTCAAGATGATCCGGCACCTCGGAAGTTCACTCACCGATGTCACTTACATTTTTGATGAGCCGACGACCGGTTTGCATCCTCATGACATCGCTCGAATGAACGAACTGCTAGTTAGCCTTCGCGATAACGGCAACACAGTTCTCGTAGTTGAACACAAGCCAGAAACGATTCAGATCGCGGACCACATAGTTGACCTTGGTCCCGGCGCAGGCGCTGCCGGGGGCACCGTGTGTTTCGAAGGCACTGTTGCCAACCTTCGTAAGAGCGGGACCACTACTGGACAGCATCTTGCCGACTGCCAAGCCACAAAGACAGAGTTGCGACAACCCACTGGCGCACTCGAGATTCGCGGAGCGCAAAAGAACAACTTGCGCGATGTTGACGTCGACATTCCGCTGGGAGTGCTCGTAGCCGTCACGGGTGTTGCTGGCTCGGGCAAGAGTTCCTTGATCCACGGGTCGCTAGAGGGTCGCGAAGGTGTCGTACTTGTCGACCAGGGAGCGATTCGCGGTTCGCGTCGTAGTAACCCTGCGACATACACCGGGTTGCTCGAGCCGATTCGTAAAGCGTTCGCGAAAGCGAATGGCGTGAAGCCAGCGTTGTTCAGCCCGAACTCCGAGGGCGCATGCCCGAACTGCAACGGTGCTGGGGTCATCTATACCGACCTTGCGATGATGGCGAGCGTCGCGACAGTTTGTGACGAGTGCGAAGGGAAGCGCTTCGAGGCGTCGGTTCTCGAATACTTGTTTGGCGGGCGGAACATCAGCGAAGTACTCGCGATGTCTGTGACGCAAGCCACGGAGTTCCTCGGCGCAGGCGAAGCTCATACGAAAGCCGCGCACGCAATCCTTGAGCGTCTAGAAGATGTCGGCCTTGGCTATATCAGCCTCGGCCAACCTCTAACAACGCTTTCTGCAGGCGAGCGCCAGCGTCTCAAGCTTGCGACGCACCTTGGCGAGAAGGGCGGCATCTACGTGCTCGACGAACCTACGGCAGGACTGCACCTTGCAGACATCGCACAGCTGCTCGCACTGCTAGATCGGCTAGTCGATTCTGGGAAGTCGGTAATCGTGATCGAGCACCATCAGGCCGTGATCGCTCACGCGGATTGGATCATCGATCTTGGTCCTGGTGCCGGCCACGATGGCGGCAGAGTGGTTTTCGAAGGCACACCAGGAGATCTTGTTGCGACGAGATCAACGCTCACCGGCGAACACCTGGCTAGTTATGTAGCTCAGAAAAGCAAGTGAGAGGTCTTTCAGATTCGAGCTGACATCGGTAGCGTCAGGTCGCCATGCGGTTCGCGCCGTGCGTTTGAGAAGGGACGACTATGCCAGACAGCATGCTTTTAGTCGGAACACGCAAAGGTGTGTTCTTCCTTAGGTGCACGGAAGGCCGAACGAACTGGTCGCTTGAGGGCCCGATGTTCCTTGGCCATGTTGCTCAGCATGTTGTGCTCGATCCGCGTGGTGGCGGGCGCATGCTGCTCGCAGCTAACACAGGCCATCTTGGCCCGACGGTTTTCTACTCTGACGACGTTGGCCAAACTTGGACCGAGAGCTCAAAACCGCCAGCATTTAGAGCAGGCGATTCCCTTGGGCGCTCTCTCGACACGGTGTTCTGGATCTCACCGGGCCACGCAGACGAACCAGAAGTTTGGTTCGCCGGAGGCTCTCCCCAAGGACTTTTCGTGACTCGTGATGCTGGCGACACATGGGAGGCTGTAGATGGCTTCAATGATCACCCGTTGTGGGCGACATGGACCGAGTGGCCCGAGAACAACACTCCGGACGGCTCGATGTTGCATTCGGTGAACGTCGACCCGCGAGACGCCAACCACATGTACATCGGCCTGTCTGGCGGCGGTGTCTTTGAGACCACAGATGGCTGTAAGAACTGGAGAACCCTCAACGGCAATGTCGCGATGACATTCGCGCCAGAAGGTGGACCCGAACTCGAGTTTGGCCACGACCCTCATTGTGTGCGCCTTCACCCCGACTTTCCAGACCGGCTTTATCAGCAAAATCATTGCGGTATTTACCGGCTCGATCGACCTGATGATCGTTGGGTACGCATCGGAGACAACATGCCAGCAGACGTTGGCGATATCGGTTTTCCGGTCGAGCTACATCCTCGCGACCCAGACACGGTGTGGGTGTTTCCTATGGACGGCACAGATGTCTGGCCACGCACCAGCCCAGATGGCAAGCCGTGTGTCTATATGACCAGAGATGCGGGTAAGAGTTGGACACGCCAAGACACCGGTTTGCCGGAGCGTGCTTGGTACACCGTGAAGCGCCAGGCGATGACGACCGACGATGCCGAGGCAGTCGGTGTCTATTTCGGCACGACCAGCGGAGAGATCTGGGCAAGTATCGACGAAGGCTCTACGTGGAATTGCATTGCTGAGCATCTCCCAGAGATCTACTCAGTTGAGTTCGCGAATCTGAAGTAGCCGCTAGCGATGCGTGTTTCGATACCGACGCCGTTGCGCTCGTACACGGATCAGCAAAGTTGGGTCAACGCAACCGGGGCAACGCTCAATGAGTTGTTCAACGATCTAGATGTGCAATTTCCAGGTATTCGTTTTCGCGTCGTCGACGAGCAGGGCTCGGTACGCAAACACATGAAAGTGTTCATCGGCCAAGAAGCGGTGCGCGATCTCGATACTCGGTTGGCCGACACGGATGTAGTGACGCTGATGCAAGCCCTGTCAGGCGGCTAGGGGTCGAGTGGAGCGGGTGACGAGAATCGAACTCGCGTTCTCAGCTTGGGAAGCTGATGTTCTGCCGCTGAACTACACCCGCGGCGTATTCAAACTTACCAAAGCACTCTTGGCTAGTTCCGTTGAGCAAACGGGCTATCGTCCGACACCGTGATCCTTAGCGATGTTTCAATCCGCAAAGCGTTAGCCGAAGGCTCGATCGTCATCGACCCACTTGGCGATTCTGCTGTGCAGCCTTCTTCTGTCGACTTGCGAGTCGACCGGTATTTCAGGGTCTTTCGGAACCACACAACGCCGTATATCGATCCGAAGCAACCGCAAGAAAACCTCACAGAGCTAGTCGAGGTAGATGACGACAATCCTTTCATCCTTCATCCCGGCGAATTCGTGCTGGGCTCGACTCTAGAGAGAGTTCAACTTCCTAATGATCTTGTTGCTCGACTCGAAGGCAAATCGAGTCTGGGCCGACTCGGACTTCTGATCCACTCCACTGCCGGGTTCGTTGACGCTGGCTGGAACGGGTACCTCACTCTCGAACTCTCGAATGTCGCGAATCTGCCTATCGCCATCTATCCCGGAATGAAAATTGGTCAGATCTCTTTCTTGCAGATGACGACCGCTGCTGATATCCCGTATGGGTCCAACGCGACGGGGTCGAAGTATCAGGGCCAACGTGGTCCTACTCCGAGCCGGTACTACCTGAATTTCCGCGGCTAGAGCACGGCATCGGTCTGGCACAATTAGCACATGACGACACCGCCTACCTGGCAGATGCCACCAACCGCGTCGGTGCTTCTAGTTGATCCAACTGCAGTAGTTGGGCGGCGAATCGCGGCGTACGTCATCGACTCGATTCCGATGGCCGTAGGACTTGTGTTGCTAGTTGGGTTGTTGTTTAGCGGTGGAACGGTCATCGATGGAATGGCCGACCCCGAGGGTTTCTGCGATCGCATCAACGAAAAGACCTACAGCACCGACTACGACCCGCTCGTCGAGAAGTTCGACGATGATTACATCTGTATGCCGATCAACGAGACGGTGCGATTAGTGCCGATTGGCAGGGCGCTCGCTGCATTCGGGTACGCCTTGCTTGGTGGCATTTTTGCGGTAGTGAACATGTACCTCGTGCAGGGCGCTACCGGCGCAACTCTCGGAAAGCGCATCTGCAAGTTGCGGGTCGTTACGCCCGATGGGCAACGGGTCGGATTTGGTCGCAACGCTCTCCGCTCAATTCTCCTTATTGCTGATGGCTTCTGTCTCGGAATCGTTGGCCTCGTCAGTGTCTTATCGACCAAGAGACATCAGCGAATTGGCGACATGTGCGCGGGTACCTATGTGGTCCACCGCGACTCGGTCGGCTTTCCGGTCCCGCAAGGATTTGCTATGCCGGGCCAGACGGTTCCTCCGCAAATTGGGGCGGAGCCGAGCCCAGGGCCGACCATTACTCCGCCAATGCCACCTGGATCGCAAATGCAGTGGGACGATCGCTGGAAAGCGTGGGTGTATTGGGACCCGTCAATGCAGCGCTGGCTGCGCCATGACACCGCGACGAATCAGTGGATCGTGATCCCGAACTAGATCCCGATAGTTAGGTCCGTTGCTGAGGGCACAACTGGGGTCGCTTCGACAGCCTCGAGGATTAGTTCTGCAATGTCCTGAACCTTCACGTCGTCGGCCTTGCCGTGGCCCTTGACTCCGTCTTCCATCATCACGTAACAGAACGGACAAGCGACAGCGATACGACTCGCGCCGGTAGCAACCGCCTCTGCGGAACGCTCGTCATTGACTTTCGTGCCGATGTGCTCTTCCATCCACATGCGTGCACCGCCAGCGCCACAGCACATGCCCTTGGTGCCGTTACGTGGCATCTCAACGATGTCGATACCGCCAAGGCTTCCAATTACGTTGCGCGGAGCGAGATAGACGTCGTTGTGGCGACCGAGGTAACAAGAGTCGTGGTATGTGACGCGCTCTTCTAACGATGCACCGGCCAAGTTGAGTCGGCCGTCGGCCACTAGTTCTTCGAGCAACTGCGAATGGTGAATCACTTCGTAGTTGCCGCCGAGTTGCGGATACTCGTTCTTCATCGTGTTGAAACAGTGAGGACACTGCGTGACGATCTTCTTCACGCCCATTCCGTCGAGCGACTCAATGTTCTGGGTTGCAAGCATTTGGAACAAGTATTCGTTGCCTGAACGCCGCGCGCTGTCGCCTGTGCACATCTCATTAGGGCCAAGAATTGCAAAGTCAATACCAGCGCGTTGCATCAGCTTGCTCATAGCGCGAGTTGTCTTCTTGTTGCGGTCGTCGAAGCTGCCTGCGCAACCAACCCAGTAGAGATACTCGTGGCCGAACGGATCGCCAGGCTCGATGATTTCGATGCCATCAAGGTCCTTCGCCCAGTCTGCGCGCTCGCCCTGATTCATGCCGTAGACGTTCGCGGCATTCTCCATCGAGCGATAAGTGTTACCCAACTCAGCTGGGAAGTCGCTTTCCATCAAGGACTTGTAGCGACGCATGTCGAGGATCTTGTCGAGAATCTCAATGTTTACAGGGCAAATCTCGTCACAAGCTTTGCAAGAAGTGCAAGCCCAAATTTCTTCGCTCGTTATGTGCTCAAACAAACTCGCTGGACTCAGCTTGATCTCACGATCGGTACCAACTGGGGGCGAGACAACAGGATCGCCAGACGCTGCCATTACCTCGCCGACCTTGAGAACGATCTCGCGCGGGTCGAGCGGTTTGCCTGTGGCATGCGCGGGACAAACAGATGTGCAACGCCCGCACACCGTGCACGCGTCCGTGTCGAAAAGTTGCTTCCATGTTAAGTCTTCGATTACCGATGCGCCAAAAGTCTCGAGTTCGAGATCGGGGTCCATCAGGTTAGGCATGGGCTTCATTGCACCCTTTGGACGGTCCTTGTCTTTCAGGTACATGTTGACTGGCGAGGTGACCATGTGCCGGAGCTTGGTCGTCGGAAGAAGCACGAAGAACGCGAGCACTGTTACGAAGTGCACGCCCCAAGCCCAGCGATGTGCGTCCTGCAGTGAGCCGACAGTCCATGAATCAAAGAACTTCGCGACCGGGTAGCCAACGAATGAAAACTTCTCGTGGTCTATCGCGCTTCCAGCGGAGAGGGATAGGCCGATGCGGAACGCCTCGGTGATGAATCCAGTTATGCCTATGAGTACAAAAGTGCCCAGAATTACTGCGTCCTCTGGTTTGGTCTTGATGCGGATTCGATATGGGCGTTGCACATAACGACGTCCGATCGCCCAACCGATTCCTACCAGGAATAAAACTCCAGCAAGGTCGGCACCTGCTGCGTAGATCTTGTAGACATCGCCGTGCAAGAACTTGAGTGCTTCTGGCATCTGGTGGTCGGCTTCGAGCAAGACCGTTGCTAGGAAGAGCCCGAGGAATCCGAAGTAGAGAAACGAATGCATGAGGCCGGCTGCGGGGTCGCGCAGCAAGGTCTTCATCAACATGCCGGCGCGAAGGTCCTTGATTCGGCGGTGCGCGTTGGCTTTTGTGGTGGAGCGGTTATCTGCTTGGCCGCGTTGGTAGTTCTTTATGCGTGAGGCCGCGAGCCACGCAGTCATATACAAGATCGTGGCCATCACCACGTAGAACGCAACTTTTAGTGGTGTTGGAATGTTTCCGAATACTGGTCGATGGATTTCGGATTCTTCATGCCAACCAGTGATAGATGGCGCGATTCCTGATGCCACCGTAAACACAGCAAAGGCAACGCCAGCGCACAGTACGAGCTGATTTGGTTTGAGCGGTAAGCGACGCACCAAGACCTCCGGGGAACGATTAAAAATCTCGGGCGAATCTAACGGCGGAACTCGCTGAGCGAACTACCGAATGCCTTTAGTGTCGTGCTCCCGCAGCCGTCCGGCAAGCGCGGCTAGCAGCTTGCGGGCAAATCCGGGGACATCGTCGATAAGACCGGCGAACTCGCGCTGGCCGAGAACAACGACTTCCATCTGAGTCTCCGCCGTTACCGTGGCGTCGCGCGGGTGCTTGTCGAGGAGGCTGAGCTCTCCGAATCCGTCGCCTTTGGAGAGCGTGGCGACCTTGCGTCCGCGGCGGGTGACTCGGGCTGTGCCCGACAGGATGACGAAATACTGGTTCCCCATCTCGCCTTCTGAGCACAGGACTTTTCCCGCCGCTACTTGCACGTCTTCTGCGCGTTTTGCGACAAGGTTCAGTTCTCTTCGAGAGAGCGTAGAAAATAGCGGTGTTTCGGAGAGGTGAGCAATGAAGTCTTTTCCGGCCATGTGCCTGACTCTATGCCGAAACGCCATGGCCGTGCGGGCTTCATGATCGCAATAGAAAAGTGGCTCGGTGGCCCAATTTTGATACTTGCTAATACCATACTCAACTTCTGTGTGTTATTATCATCAAGTTCCCCTTGAACAGGGTGGAACGTGGCCGATGTAGAGGCCAAGCAAGCACAGTCGAATCTTTTAGAGGAAGGTCCTTCAAATGGCCAAAGCAGTCGGAATCGATCTCGGAACCACGAACTCAGTCGTATGCGTCCTCGACGCTGGTGAGCCAACAGTCATCCCGAACTCCGAGGGTGCCCGCACGACACCGTCTGTTGTCGCATTCTCCAAGACAGGAGAGGTCCTAGTCGGCGAAGTCGCCAAGCGTCAGGCGATCACAAACCCAGACCGAACGATCCGTTCCGTGAAGCGCCACATGGGCACTAGCTGGTCGATCGACATCGACGGCAAGGCATACAGGTCCCAAGAAATCTCGGCGCGCACGCTGCAAAAGCTGAAGCGTGACGCAGAGGCATTCTTGGGCGACACGGTTACCCAAGCTGTGATCACGGTCCCGGCCTACTTCGATGATGCTCAGCGCCAAGCGACCAAAGAGGCTGGCGAAATCGCCGGTCTCGAAGTCTTGCGAATCATCAACGAGCCTACGGCTGCCGCCCTTGCATTCGGCCTCGATAAAGAGTCAGAAGAACAGACGATCTTGGTCTTCGACCTCGGTGGTGGAACGTTCGATGTATCGATTCTCGAGATTGGCGATGGCGTTTTCGAAGTTAAGAGCACTGCCGGCAACACTCATCTCGGCGGCGACGACTGGGACCAACGCGTCATCGACTGGATGGTTACAGAGTTCAAGAACGCTCACGGTGTCGACCTGAGTGTCGACAAGATGGCAACGCAGAGACTCAAAGAAGCAGCCGAAAAAGCCAAGATTGAACTGTCGCAGGTTTCAGAAACCTCGATCAACTTGCCGTTCATCACGGCAACGGCCGACGGCCCACTTCACCTTGACCTGAGTCTGACTCGCGCCAAGTTCCAGGACATGACGAGCGATCTCCTGAAGGCGTGCGCAGGACCGTTCGAACAGGCAATTCGTGACGCTGGCATGACGAAGGCCGATATCCAGCACGTCGTCCTCGTAGGCGGAAGTACTCGTATGCCAGCGGTCGCCGACATGGTGAAAGAACTGTCTGGCAAGGACGCACACAAAGGCATCAACCCGGATGAGGCCGTAGCAATTGGAGCTTCCATCCAAGCCGGCGTTCTGAAGGGCGACGTCAAAGACATCCTTCTGCTTGACGTAACGCCCCTCACGCTCGGAATTGAAACTAAGGGCCAGATCATGGCCAAGTTGATCGAACGCAACACAACTATTCCGACGAAGCGTTCGCAGACGTTCACGACAGCAGACGACAACCAGCCTTCAGTCGAGATTCGGGTGCTGCAGGGAGAGAGCGACATGACCTATCGCAATCGCTTGCTCGGAACTTTCACGCTCACCGGTCTTCCTCCGGCACCGCGTGGCGTACCGCAGATTGAGGTCACATTCGACATCGATGCGAACGGAATTGTCCATGTTGGCGCCAAGGATCACGGAACCGGCAAGGAACAGTCGATGACGATCAGCGGTGGTACGGCACTAGGCAAAGACGAGATCGACAAGATGATGAAAGATGCCGAAGCTCACGCCGAAGAAGACAAGCAAAGGCGCGAAGAGGTAGAGGTTCGCAACGTCGCCGACACGCTCGTCTACCAATCTGAAAACACTCTCAAAGAACACGGTGAAAAAGTTGGTGCGGATGACAAAGAAAAGATCGAAGCCGCGCTCAAGCGTTTGAAGGATGCGCTTGCGGGTACCGATCTCGACGAAGTCAAGGCTGCGCACGAAGAGCTTTCCCACGCGAGTCAGGAATTCTCGCAGAAGCTGTATGCCGCGACATCCGCCGAGCAGACAAAGTCAGAGACTCCCAGCGACGACGAAGTCGCCGATGCTGAGATCATCGATGATGAAGTAATAGATGACGAGAAGAGTGCCTGAAATGTCAGACGGTCCTGGGGCCGAAGCGTCGCCACACGATCTAAGTGTCGACGGTGGCTTCGAGACTACGGACGCTGCCGAAGAGGCAGTGGTGTCGGATATCGATCAATTGAGCGCCGAACGCGACGAACTGCTTGTCGTAGCGCAACGCCTACAGGCCGACTTCGAGAACTACAAGAAGCGCATGCTTCGCGACCAGACCATTGCAATCGAACGGGCCAACGAACGGTTACTTGAGTCACTGTTGCCAACCCTCGACAGCTTCGAGATGGCTATGCGGTCCTATGAAGATTCAGAGGAAGACACAGTCAAAGTTCGAGATGGCGTAGTCGCAGCGATTCGCCAACTTTTTGATTCGGTCACCAAAGCAGGCCTCGAAAAAATCGAAGCGCTCGGCACGGAATTCGATCCGACAGAACACGAAGCTGTGATGCACGAAGAAGGCGACGGCGAAGCCGTGGTTGTGTCAGTGTTCCGTACTGGCTACCGCTTGAAGGGTCGAGTAGTCCGGCCGGCGATGGTGAAGGTCGGGCCGCAGGAGAGAACCGAAGTCTGATGGAGCCTCAGCGTGAGTGGTTTGAGAAGGACTACTACGCCGAACTTGGCGTCAAATCCGGGGCGACTGAACGCGAAATTAAGAAGGTCTACAAGGATCTAGCGCGGAAGCTACATCCTGACCAAAATCCTGGAAACGCCGCTGCCGAAGACCGATTCAAGGCGGTTGCAGCCGCTTACGACGTGCTAGGCGATGCTGAAAAGCGCAAGGCCTACGACGAGGTCCGCTCGATGGTCGCAAGCGGATACGGACAAGGGTCTCCGCGTGGCAGTCGTCAGGGTGGGTTTTCGCCGTTCGATTTCTCTGACTTCGGCGGCGGCAACGCTGACACGAGCGACGTCTTCTCAAACCTCTTCGGTGGCGCTAGAAGTTCTGGTGGCGGCCAACGCAGCACGAGGCCGCGTGGAGGTCCTCAAAAGGGTCGCGACCTCGAGACCGAATTGCATCTCAACTTCGACGATGCAGCCCACGGCGTGACCACATCTGTGCGGTTCACAGCAGATGCGATCTGCACCAAATGCGAAGGCGGCGGTTCGCGGCCGGGAACGAAACCGCAACTCTGTACCGTTTGTCACGGCAGTGGAAATGTCTCGCAAAATCAAGGGCCGTTTAGTTTTTCGCAGGTCTGTTCGACATGTGCTGGTCACGGAATGATGATCACTGACCCTTGCGATAACTGTGCGGGGCGCGGTATCGAAGTACGTCAACGCGAGGTCAAGGTTCGGATACCCGCAGGGGTAGCAGATGGCCAGAGAATCAAGGTCAAAGATCGCGGTGCAGCAAGCGGGCATGGTGGGTCTCCCGGCGATCTATATGTAGTTGTGCGAGTGCGACCCCACGAGCAATTCACGCGCAAAGGCAATGACCTCACCGTGAAGAGAACTATTCCCTTTAGCACCGCTGTGCTCGGAGGCTCTCTCGAGGTGCCGACTCTCGCAGATGGAATTGTCACGATTCGGATTCCCGCAGGAACGCCGAATTCCAAAGTTTTTAGAGTGCCAGACAAGGGCATTGAGACGAGCAACGGCAAACGCGGCGCATTGCTCGTGACGGTCGAGGTCGAAATTCCGGTGGTGCTAAGTGATGCGCAAAGGCGCGCCGTCGAGGCAGTAGCTGTCGCTTTCGGTGACCCCATCCCGCGCAGTCCACGCGACGAAAAGACTCGAGGTTCACAAAGGAGAGGTGATGCCAAGACATGACACTCGCGCTCTTTATGTCATATCGGTAGCTGCCGAACTCGCTGGCGTTCATCCGCAGACCCTGCGCATTTATGAGCGCAAAGGGCTAGTAGCGCCAGCACGAACGAGTGGGCAGAGTCGTCGGTATTCAGAGCACGACATCGCTCTGCTCCGACGTATTCAGGACCTAACGAACGCCGGTGTCAATCTGGCGGGCGTCGAACGCATCCTCGACCTCGAGGCAGAACGAGAAACTGCTGTACAACGCATCCAAGAGCTTGAGAATGAACTTGTAGAGACTCTCCGAATTGCGCGCGAAATGGTCGAGGCAGCGCATCGGAGCCATCGCTATGAAATTGTCCCAATGAGCCCGGCACCGGTTGAGAGATATGGGAGCAGACGAGAGGAGCAACTATGACAGTCGATCCAGCTCGATTCACGCGTAGAACTCAAGAAGCATTCGGTAATGCCACGTCACGTGCTCGCAACGCTGGCCACACCGAAGTCACTTCGACCCACCTCTTGCGGGCGCTGCTCGATGTCCCCGACGGGGTCGTAACCGGGGTGCTCGAACAACTTGAAGTCAACCTAGTCGCGTTAATTCGCTCGGTCGACGAGGCACTTGCCGGCCGGCCAACGGTTACAGGCGACACAGTCCGTGAACCGCAACTGGCCCCGGAAGCTTTTCAACTGATCGAAGAGGCCGACAAACAGCGTGTCAATCTCAACGATGACTTCATGTCGACCGAGCACATACTGCTTGCCATGTCTGGTGCGCCTGGCGGCATCGGAGCAGTCGTGCAGCGCGCGGGGATTACTTATGACAAGGCGTTAGCGGCGTTACGTGAGGTTCGAGGAAATCGACGTGTAACAAGCGACAGCCCCGAACAACTTCACCAGGCTCTCGAGAAGTATGGCCAGGATCTGATTGCGGCAGCGCGCGCTGGGAAAATCGATCCGGTGATTGGCCGCGACGATGAGATACGGCGAGTTATACAAGTTCTCTCTCGTCGCACGAAAAACAACCCTGTTCTCATCGGCGAGCCAGGTGTAGGCAAGACCGCGATTGTTGAAGGCCTTGCACGCAGGATCGTAGAAGGCGATGTGCCAGAGGGACTTCGCGACAAGCGACTCATCGCTCTTGATCTCGGGGCGATGCTCGCGGGTGCCAAGTATCGCGGCGACTTCGAAGAACGTCTCAAGGCTGTCCTCGATGAGATCGTCGCAAGCGATGGTGAGGTAATCACTTTTGTTGACGAACTTCACACGATTGTCGGTGCTGGCGGGGCAGAAGGGGCAATGGACGCTGGCAACATGATCAAGCCGCTGTTGGCCCGCGGCGCGTTACGAATGATTGGCGCGACGACATACGACGAGTATCGCAAGTACATCGAGAAAGATGGGGCGCTCGAGCGGCGCTTCCAGCAGGTGCAAGTGGCCGAGCCGAGTGTTGAAGATACGGTAGGAATACTGAGGGGACTGAAGGAGCGCTACGAGGTTCATCACGGCGTTCGGATACAGGACTCGGCGCTAATTGCAGCGGCCATGCTTTCGGCTCGCTACGTCACGGGCCGAAGGTTGCCAGACAAAGCCATCGATTTAATCGACGAGGCTGCTAGCCGACTACGTATCGAAATTGATTCGATGCCGGTAGAGATCGACATAGTCGAGCGACGAATCCGCCAACTAGAGATCGAGGAGGCCGCATTACAAAAAGAGTCAGACGAAGTTTCAGCACAGCGACTAGCGACCCTCGAAATCGACCTCGAAAGCCTTAAGGAAGAACGCGACGGAATGGTCGCGCATTGGCAGGGCGAGAAAGATGTGATCGCCACAATCCGATCCGACATGGAGCAACTTGAGAACCTGAAAACAGAGGCTGAGCGCGCCGAAAGGGAAAGCAACCTTGAGCGCGCGGCTGAGCTTCGGTACGGGTTAGTTCCAAAGTTGATGCGTGAGATCGAAACAAGCACCGACCGGCTCGCAACGATGCAAGCCGACGGCGCAATGCTCAAAGAAGAAGTCGACGACGACGACGTAGCGGAAATCGTCGCGAAGTGGACCGGCATTCCAGTTGCGCGCTTACTAGAAGGCGAACTCGGAAAACTGCTACGCCTCGAGACCGAGCTTCACAAACGAGTAGTGGGGCAAGACAAAGCGGTTGCGGCTGTCTCTAACGCGATTCGCCGCTCAAGAGCTGGGCTCGCCGATCCGCATCGCCCGATTGGATCGTTCTTGTTTCTTGGTCCAACTGGCGTTGGAAAGACCGAACTCGCCCGCGCTCTTGCTGCTTTCTTGTTCGATGACGAGTCGGCGATGGTTCGTGTCGACATGTCTGAGTACATGGAAAAGCACTCAGTTAGCCGTCTAGTTGGTGCGCCTCCGGGTTATGTGGGATACGACGAAGGCGGACAGCTAACAGAGGCCGTTCGCCGACGTCCCTACAGCGTGGTTCTGCTTGACGAAGTCGAAAAAGCTCACACCGACGTATTTGATGTCCTGCTCGCTCTGATGGACGACGGCCGTCTTACTGACGGACAAGGTCGAACAGTTGACTTTTCAAACACCATTGTCGTGATGACTAGCAATCTCGGGTCAGGTCTAGATGAAGCTGGCGTGATGCTCGCAGTTCGGTCGCATTTCAAGCCAGAGTTCGTGAACAGAGTTGACGAGATAATCGTGTTTCACGAACTCGAACGACCGCACATTTCCGAAATCTTAGAAATTCAACTAGGCGTGCTGCGCGAACGTCTCGCTGGGCGGAATCTGGAAATCAAACTCAGCGATGCTGCGCAGGACTACCTAGGCGAGCTTGGATACGACCCAGAGTTCGGCGCCCGCCCACTAAAGCGCGTATTGCAGCGTGAACTTGTCGATCCGATAGCTGAAAGCTTGCTTCGTGGCGATTACAAAGCCGCGAGAACAGTGGCCGTGACAATGTCGGCTGAAGGGCGTCTTGAGTTCAATGCCGAGTAAACAGGCGCGGGTGCGTTTCCGTTGATATCGATTGAGGGACAGTGCACTAGGGTTTCACCAACGTGACTGCTAACCAGTGCGTTTCTCTCATCTCGCCCTCTCCGGAAGGCATCTAATGCCAGGTTCCGTGATTATTGGGACCCAGTGGGGCGACGAAGGTAAGGGTCGATTTACCGACTATCTCGCCAAAGACGTAACGCATTGCGTGAGGTATCAGGGTGGTCACAATGCAGGCCACACGATCGTTGTAGATGGCGAAGTCTTCAAGCTGCAGCTAGTTCCAAGCGGTGTGCTGTATCCGGGAGTCACCCCAGTGATCGGCAACGGTGTCGTCGTAGATCCAGCGGTTCTCATCAAAGAATTGGACATGCTTGAGTCCAAGGGCGTCAGCACCAAGCCATTGCGCTTATCCGGCAACGCTCACCTGATCATGCCGTATCACCAAGAGCTAGACCGTGCGTACGAACGCAAGTTGGGCAAGAACAAGCTCGGTACAACGATGCGCGGGATCGGTCCCACCTACGCCGACAAGGCATTACGTGTCGGGCTACGGGTTCAAGATCTCCTCGACCCAAAGATCTTCCGCCAGAAACTCGATCTCGTATTACGCGAAAAGAATCCGCTGCTTTCACGCGTTTACAACCGCTTGCCATTCAACGCCAACGACATCGCAGATCACTTCCTCGCGATGGTGCCACGCCTTGAGCCACACATCGACGACACGGTGCACATCGTTCACAAGGCTCTCGATGCCGGCGAATGGGTTCTGTTTGAAGGAGCCCAAGCCACATACCTCGACCTCGACCATGGCACATATCCGTATGTCACTTCTAGCAATCCAATCTCTGGCGCTGTGTGCGCTGGCGCAGGAGTCGGACCGAGGTCCATCGAGCGCATTGTTGGTGTCGTCAAGGCCTACACAACACGAGTCGGCGCTGGGCCATTCCCAGCTGAACTTCACCATGGCAACGTCGTAGCCGACGCACTTGTAGATCGCGGTCGCGAATATGGCACGAACACAGGCCGGCGCCGTCGTCCAGGTTGGCTCGATCTCGTAATGGTCAAGCATGCGGCAAAGCTCAACACCTGCACCGAACTCGCCATAACAAAACTCGATGTGTTGTCTGAGTTCGACGAGCTAAAGGTTTGTGTTGGGTATCTCGGGGCCGACGGAACGACGTACGACCATGTCCCGTACCACCAGACGGTCTTACATCACGTCATGCCGGTTTACGAGACGTTGCCTGGCTGGAAGGTCGACATCGAGCACGCTGATCGACTCGAGGATCTACCGCAAGAAGCCCGCGACTATGTGTCGTTCATCGAGAAGTTTTGTGGCGTACCGATTTCGTTTGTGTCGGTCGGACCCGGACGTACGCAGACCGTCGTTTTGAAACAAGAGGTCTGATGGCACGCGTCCTCGTTGTCGGATCTGGGGGACGCGAACATGCTCTCGCATGGAAACTAAATTCCTCGCCGAACGTCGACGAGTTGGTGTGCGCTCCTGGCAACTCAGGAATGTCAACGATCGCCGAATGCATCGATGTCGTCGCGTCGGACCCAATTGCTGTCGCTGATCTGGCGGACAAAGTCAATTCGGATCTTGTCGTGATCGGTCCAGAAGATCCGGTCGT
>SXJP01000020.1 GCA_005779395.1 Actinomycetota bacterium | reverse complement strand
TGTTTCAGTCGTACGACTGGCATGGCAGCCTCCTGCGAAGAACGGCCAGATGACATCGACGCACCTCTGGAATTGCGCGAAGCGCTGGCGCTCGGAGCGAACGTGTTCGTAGAAACGCAACTCGCCGCCGGGTCGTATCACGCGGAACAATTCTTGCAGTGCGGCCACGGGGTCGGCAATAGAACAGAGCACAAGCGATGCGACACCAGCGTCGAAGCTGGCATCCGCGAACGGCAGGTGACAAGCAACACCGTTGCTAACCGAAACGGAGATGGCTGCGTTAGCTGCAGCTTGCTCGGCCTTGGCACGCATGTAAGCCTCAGGCTCGATGGCAACGATCTCGCTGACCTCGGCGGGGTAGAACGCGAAGTTCGTGCCTACACCAGCGCCGACCTCTAAGACCCGACCACTTAGACCAGCGAGGAGTTCGGCACGATGGGAGTCTGCGCCTTTGATAGCGGCGACCGCCTCGAAGCGTTCATATGCCCTAGCGAAGATCGGGTGGTGAACTTCCGTTTTGGCCATATGGTTCGCTTCCTCGCCGGACGCCGAAACGTTTAGCGCAACTCATCGCTCCGAGTGCGCTACCAAACCAGCATCGACGACTAACAACCTCTTGCCATTGACTGTAGCGCTGCGGCTTCTGCGGTCGTAACGGTTAGTCCCCATCGGGATTTGATTGCGCTCCACGCTGTTGCATATGCACACCACTGCGTTTGATCGGGTGGCCGCCAGTCCTCTGGCCCGTCGTCGCCTTTGGAACGGTTCGTCCCTGAGTCCATCGCGTTCAGGTGGTTGGCGAAGGAGAGGTCGTTCGCGAATGCCTTGCGTCTGCTTGCATCCCACGCCCATGCGCCGCTACGCCATGCGTTAGCTAGCGGGACGGTGTGGTCGACGTCGAAGTCATGCGCGATTGTGGTCGTAGCCGAGGTCCAGGGATCGTTCCACTTGCCGGTCGCTACGGTGCAACCAGTTGCGGTGAAGGTGACTAGAGCTAGAGATTCGGCGATCAGTACCTCGGCACGGGTGTTCTTGCAGTCGTGGTCTGCATCTATCCAATCGCCAAATAGGTCGCGGTCATAAGAGTCGGCGTGAGAGGCCGGGGCGATGATGAGCGGTGATAGTGCTCCACTGCCAGAAACCTGGGTAGTGGTAGTTGGAGCAGCGGTAGTCGACGGAGCGTGGGTTGTGGTTGTTGACGGGGGAGCAGCAGTGGCAGGGGTGATCGCGACGGTGCTCGGCACGCTTGTCGTTGCAGACGTGGATTCTGGGATAGTCGTGGATGTGGCGAGCGCCACCGTGGTTGTGACCGACGATGTCGTCGAATTAGCAACTGTTTCAGAAACTCTGTCGTCGGTGTTGGTGACGCTCGTAACAAGCAAAACGACACCTGCCGGCGCCGTGATCTTTAGCCATATCGGCAAAGCTCTAAATCTTGCGACTATTGGCCGACTGCCGTTACCTCGGCTGGCCCTAGCTTTGTGATGCTCGCATGTCTGACATCGTTTGCACAACTCAACGTGTTGACGGGTTTTCGCTCCGCAATGGCGACAGAAAGTCACGGCGTTCGCAGATCCACGGTGGCAGAATAACGACGCTCAACTAGACGTGTCGTCCATAAGCCGCCTTCGTGGTCGGGACTGCGCGTGCACAGATAGCACGGGCAAGGACGGGCGATGAAGGGCCGATCAGCAGACGCGCAGGCGACCTTCTCTCGCTGTAACTCGCATAGCCTTGGGGCCGTGCGAGTGCGGCTCAAGCGACTTCGTAGCCGCGAGTACATCTTTGGTTTGCTTATCGCTATTTCCTTCGCGACCGCTCCGGTCCTGCAATTTTGGGTTCACAACAGGACTGAACTCAGCACTATCCGACCGGTAGTCAATGCGGTTCTCATAGAGGCGCTCACAGCGACAACGTTGACTACTGCACTCGTGATATGGCTCCAGCGGGCATCACACTTGGTTATTGGTTGCGTCGTTGGAGCTAACGGTTACCTATTTTTCCAATGGCAACTGTTTGACAGTGGACCGTATTGGTTGCAGTACGCGCAATGGATATTGACTGCGGGGGGGGTCTCATTTTGTGTTGCTGTTCTCGCCCGCAGACCGGCCGGGAAGTTGTTCGTTGTCTTGTCTTCGGCGATTCTGTTTGCCGTACCAGGATTGTCCTTGCTTGCAAACCCTCGACAGTCCCAGGCTTTAGACAAGACCCAACGCCACACCGCCGATCCTGGTTCAAGCGGTACGGAAACCAAGCCGAACGTTTATTTCATCGTCACCGATGGTTACGGGCGCGCCGATCAACTCGAACGCGTTCTCGACTATGACGACGGCCCCTTCATCGACGATCTTGGCGACCGCGGTTTCGACGTTCGGACAGATTCCTTCTCTTGTTATCCTGCGACATTCCTTTCTATTGTCAGCATGCTTGAAATGGATCACATCGCGATCGAATCACATGACCTCGACGGGGGGAGTGCAGGTTTCTATCGCCGACTTCGAGGCGATAATGCTGCGGTAGAAGCGTTTCGTGAGCGCGGCTACCTGTACGTGCACGCAGAATCTGGTTCCTACGCTGGTACCGACTGCACGCGGCAGTACTTCGACGTGTGCATCGAAGCCGGGGGGGTTGAAGGTGCTTTCAACCTTGATGAGTCAGAACGCGCAATCGCGCAACTCACTCCATTCAGCCCTCTAATCGATAATGGTGTGCTTCCTGTGGGTGACTCATTTTCCGATCCTCAACGCGTGATCGATGAACTTTGGAAGGACCGGCCACCTAGTCCATACTTTGCTTTCGTCCACGTCTTAGCTCCGCACGCGCCATATCGCCTTGACGCTAACTGTGATGTTCGAGGCCGCAGTGTCGGGCGCATTGGCAAGGGCTGGCAACCGGACATGCGCGATGACTACGTCGCTTCGCTCAACTGTCTACATCAACAGTTATTAGTCGCCGTCGACAAAATCGTTCAGGATGACCCGAGTGCCATCATCGTTATTTCTGGCGATCATGGTTCGGCTTTCGAAATGAAGTGGTCAGCAGATTTCGCGAATTGGTCCGAAGATCAGATATTCGAGCGCTACGCGACTTTTCATGCAGTGCGTGTACCTGAGCGGTGCAGCGCGAGTCTGAGTGAACCAGAGGCAGCGAACATCGTGAACGCGCTGCGCATCGTCATTGCATGCGTCGATCGTAAAGACCCGATTCTTCTTGCGCCAGGTGCATTTTTTTACAGTTACAGCAACAAGGAAATAGTCGAGTTAGAGGGACTCGAAATTTTCGACAGATGACGAATGGCCGACAGACCGCTGTCGGAATCAGGCGTCTAATCTCGTAGCCGTGGGTGTCCGACTCGATCGATTGCGTAATCGCGAGTTTGTGATCGCCGTGCTCATCGCGACGGCGTTAGCGACAGCCCCGCTTCTACAGTTCTGGGTAAATAACCGTGGTGAGATCACTTCGTCGCGACCAATCGTCGATGCCAGTGGCCTAGCGGCTCTCATCGCAGCGTTAGTGACGACTAGGTTCGTCCTGTTATTACGAAGGACTAATCAAGTTGTGGTCGGTTGCGTCGTAGGCGCTAACTGCTACCTATTTTTCCAATGGCAATTGTTTGACAGCGGACCCTATTGGTTGCAGTACACGCAGTGGCTGCTAGCCGCGGTCGGCATCTCATTCATCGTGGTTCATCTCGGTCGCCGTCCAGGGGCGAAGCTATTTATCTATATTTTTCCGGCAGTTCTTGTCGCTGTACCGGGGGTGTCGTTGCTCGCTGCTCCGCAGGTATCTCACGGCCTCGTCGTGAACGAGCGCGCCATGATCAGTGAGAGAAACACCGAGAAAAGCGGAACTCCACCGAACGTCTATTTCTTGGTCCTGGACGGATATGCCCGTGCCGACCAACTGAGACGAGTCCTCGGCTATGACGAAACTCCGTTCATCGACGACTTGAAACAACGCGGTTTCGAAGTCCCAACGGAGACGTTCGCTTCGTACCCCGCTACTTTCTTGTCAATCGCAAGCATCCTCGAGATGGATCACATCGCGACTAGCTCAGCGGCCCTTTCGAACGGCGAGAAACCGTTTTATCCGAAGTTGCAAGGTGATAATGCTGCCGTGCGTGCGTTTCATCAACGCGGGTATACCTATGTGCATGGCGAATCCGGCACGTTCTCTGCATCGGATTGCATGCCTCAGTATTTCGATGTCTGCATCGAAGCGCGAGGCGATTCGAGGAAGGTGACGATTTCTGAGACCGAGCAGGCAGTGTTGCAACTCACGCCGTTCACTCCGTTACTCGATGCGGGCGTATTGCCTGTGGGCGACGCCTTCACAGACCCGCAATCTGTGATCGCCCAACTCTGGCAAGATCGACCTTCGGACCCCTACTTTGTGTTCTCGCACGTCATAGCGCCCCACCCTCCGCATCGTCGCTACGGCGACTGCTCACTACGAGATCAGACCGCTGGCAAATTGGCCACTGGTTGGAAACCGGAACTACGCGCCGGATATGTCGATTCACTCGACTGCCTGAACAGGCAACTACTAATTGCTGTCGACGCGATCGGTAGCGATGATCCCACGGCGATCATCGTCATCACCGGCGATCATGGGTCGGCGTTCGAAACGCCGTGGGGTTCATCATTCGAGTCGTGGACGAACGATCAGATCTTGGAGCGCTACGCGACTTTCCATGCCGTGCGGCTACCAGATCGTTGCGACAATTACTACGACACGCACGAAGCTAGAAACATCGTCAACTCTTTGCGGATCGTGCTCGCCTGCATTGATGGCGAAGCCCCGGAACTCCGACAGCCGCGTGCATTTTTCCATCGCTACGGCAAAGACCTAATCGAGTTCGACGACCTCACCGTCTTTGTGGAGTGAACCCGTTAGTTATCGCTCAGGTGTGACCAACGACACATAGTTGTGCGTTGCATTTCGTCTAGTGACGTTCTATTCTGGGATTTCTCCAGTAACGTGTCCGCCGCTTCGCCCACCTAGGGGCGTTGTGGTTCGGGTCGCCGGGGCCGCTGCGCACACAGCCGCCGCGGCGACCCTTCACTTTTCATGGGCTTGCATGAGCGCCGCGTTTCGTCCGTTCTTGGTCGAGCGAGCCCTGTTTCGTCAAGACAACACCTCACAGAGCCGAACGAGATCTCACGCATTTGCATAGGTCGTTGTCTCGGGGGTTGCGTCGGCCGTTATCCACTGAGGTGAGAGATGAAACAGGGAAGTACATCTAGAAAGGCACTGTCGTCCGTACTGGTGATCGCAGCATTCGCGGC
>SXJP01000019.1 GCA_005779395.1 Actinomycetota bacterium | reverse complement strand
TTCTAATTCCCGAAGGAGCGTGTGGGTGGCGTGGACGGTCAGGGAGGCGTCATTGGCGGCGAGCGGGCGCAGCGCTTCTGGAGGCAAGTGGGCGGCCGTTCGGCAGGAGGTCTGGAGGCGTCCCAGCACGGACTCGGCGTCAAGGTGGTTTGTTGGTTCGTCGAGAAGCAACATGTCTGGCTTGCTCAACAGCAGGCGACAAAGAGCGACTCGCCGACGCTCACCACCCGACAAGGTCGCGACGTCGGCATCGTCTGGTGGACATCGCAACGCATCCATGGCGATATCAAGTGTCCGATCGATTTCCCAACCATTCACCGCATCGATCTTGTCTTGAAGATCGGCCTGCTCGGCGAGCAGCTTGTCGAAGTCGGCATCTGGGTCGCCCATGGCGTTGCAGACCTCTTCGAACCGATCGAGATAACCCTTGATTTCGCCTACGCCGTCCATGACGTTGTCACGAACGCTTTTTGAAGCATCGAGGATGGGTTCTTGGTGCAGGTGACCGACACGAAACCCAGGGGTGACCCGACATTCGCCCTGATAGCCGTCGTCTTCGCCAGCCATGATTCGAAGTAGCGAACTCTTGCCTGATCCATTGCTTCCGAGCACACCGATCTTTGCATCGGGATACATCGAAATGTTTATGTTGCGCAGGACTTCTTTTTCGGGCGGGTGCACCCGACGAAGGTTGCGCATAGTGATAATGAACTGGGGTGCCATGGAGCTGAGATTACAGAGCAGATCGCTCCGACCTAGGTTTGCGATGCGCTCGTTCAACCCGTCGTCGCGCACATAGAGTCGGCTCTCATGACCGGACCCGAACTTGATGGCTGGACCCAAACGCAATTTGAGGCTGGCGGCACAACGAAACCTGTGTATCGCCGCGGCTCCGGTCCGGCAGTGATCGTGATCCATGAAATCCCAGGCATCACGCCGAAAGTTGCAGAGTTCGCAAGCATGGTGGTCGACCGTGGCTTCACCGTGTTCATGCCGTCGCTTGTCGGCACACCTGGGAAAGCTCCGAGTGGCGCATACCTAGCTTCCTCCGTAGCAAAGGTCTGCGTCTCGAAAGAGTTTTCGACCTGGGCGCTCGATGCAACTTCACCAGTTATTTCATGGCTCCGCGCCCTAGCCAAAGTTGCGCACGCCGAATGTGGCGGACCCGGCGTGGGCGCGGTCGGCATGTGTTTTTCTGGAGGCTTCGCTCTAGCAATGATGATCGACGACACGGTCGTAGCACCCGTTTTGTCTCAGCCTTCTCTCCCATTTCCCGCCGGAAAGTCCGATCGTTTCGCGAGCCTCGGTTTGAGCGATGCCGACCGTCGAGTCGTCATCGATCGTGCCGCTACTGGTTGCGAGGTACTAGGACTGCGATTCAGTCACGACAAACTTGTGCCGCACGCGCGCTGGCGCGCACTCGAAGACGCTCTCGGAGACAAGTTCATTTCGGTAACACTCGATAGCTCGCCGGCTAATACGCATGGCCACAAGGCGCGCGCCCATTCGGTGCTTACTGAAGACCTGGACAACCGCGCAGGGACTCCGACACGAGCAGCTTTAGATCAGGTGCTCGATTTCTTCACCAAGAAACTGAGTGAAGCAAAAGGGGTCTAACGCCTTTCCTAGATTTCGAACGATGACCCGCGAGAATGTCGCTGTATGGAACGCGGCGACCTCATCGAAGTAACAATCGAAAAGGCTGTCGCGGGTGGCGACGGACTCGCGAGAGCAGCCGATGGCCGGATCATCATGGTTTCCGGCGGCATCCCTGGCGAGCGCGTCGTAGCCAAGGTTACAAAAGCCAAGCGCGACCTAGCGTTCGCCGACGTAACCGATGTACTTCTGGCATCTGCCGATCGCGTGGAACCACCTTGCCCCCACGTCGCTGCAGGCTGTGGCGGATGCGACTGGCAACACATCGCTCCTAGCGCACAAGCACGGCTAAAGCGTGACATTGTTATCGATGCCCTAGCGCGAATTGCTCGTATCGCCGATGCACCTGTAGCCGAGACCATCGAACTCGAGTCGCTCGCCTACCGCCAACGCGCACGTTTCTTGGTGCAGTCAGGGCATGCAGCTTTCCGCAAGGCACGCACCAACCTCCCAATCACAGTCGATTCTTGTGCTGTGCTCCACCCAAAGCTCGAACAGATTTTGACAAACACAGACTGGAGCGCGAGTCGCGAGGGTGAGCTTGCGTACGGTGTAAACACCAACGAAACGCTCCGGGTCGCTCCGACAGCGAACTCTCCCGAGCGCACTGGCACCTATCACGAAATCGTTGCTGGCCACCGCTTCCGCGTTAGCGCTCGCAGTTTCTTTCAGATCCGCACAGACGGTGCAGAAGAAATTGTGAAACTCGTGCGTTCAGCGCTCGGTGACGACATTGAATCTCTTGCAGACCTCTATTCCGGTGTCGGACTGTTCTCCGCAACAATTCCGGCTGCGCAGGTCGTAGCAGTCGAGGGCAACCCGAGCGCCGTCGCCGACTGTCGCCACAATCTCGCGGATCATCCGAACTTCAAGGTGCACAGGATTGCTGTCGAGCGCTGGCGAGCGAAGCAGACCTATCAGGCTGTTGTGGCTGATCCGAGCCGAGTAGGTCTAGGCCAAGACGGAGTCGAGTCCCTCCTGCGATGCAAGGCCGAGAAGATTGCGCTCGTTAGTTGCGATGTAGCTGCGATGGCCAGAGACGTGGCAGCAATTTGCGAGAGTGGCTACCGTCTCGTGTGTTCTACGCCAGTCGATCTATTCCCGATGACGAGCCATATCGAAGTGGTCAGCTCTCTGATTAGAGACTGACTTCGGACTCTCTAGGAGAGAGATTCGAGCAGGCGCCGCATGGCCTCTTCGTCTGAGACGTTGAGAGCGAAACTGAGTTCAGACACAAGCACCTGGCGAGCCTTGACGAGCATTGACTTCTCGCCAGCAGAGAGCCCTTTGCTCGTCTCACGAAGCGCGAGGTTACGGACAACTTCTGCGACCTGATAGACGTCACCGCTCTTGAGCTTTTCTTGGTGGTTCTTGAACCGCCGACTCCAGTTCGTTGGCTCTCTGACATCTTTCTTCGAAAGTAACACGAACAGGTCATCTACATCATCTGATGAGATCGGCGCTCTCATGCCTACGCTCTCGGCCTTCGATACCGGTACTGAGATCATGAGATCGTTGTTTGCCATGCGCAATACGAAAAAGTCGACTTTCGCACCGTCGATATCGCGCTTTTCTTTTTTCTCGATCACGGCCGCCCCGTGGTGGGGGTAGACGATCCGATCTCCGACTTTAAAACCCATGTGCTCGCGGCTCCTACGATTGCGATGCCCGCCGACTAAGCGAAGGAACCAGATTCTACCGTGCGACTCCGCAAAGCCACGATCGCAATCGCTTTTCATTCTGCGCTATCGGTCATAACGACATGGCCACTCGCACTCCATTGGCGTACGCGCCTACCCCTTGGCTCCGAGTCAGCACTGACCGTCCCTCAGTTCAACTTGTGGACCTTGCAGTTCAACGCAGATCGAATCGGCCATTTCTACCGCGACTACTTCGATGCGCCAATCTTCTGGCCCGACCACGGAACCTTCGGGCGTTCCGAGATACAACCCTTGACGGGAGCCCTGTTCGCACTTTTTCGACCGATCGCTGGCAACGTTGGTGCTTACAACCTCTGCCTCTTGGCATTCTTGTGCGCAAATGGCCTCGCTATGACCGCGATTGCATGTCGACTTGGTGCCTCTCTCGTTCCGGCACTACTAACAGGAGCGTTGGCGCAAACGCTCGCATTTGTGTTCAACGAGTTGGGGGTACTTCAGCTAATAGCGATCTTCCCATTTCTGTTGCTCTTCGAACGGCTCATCGCATATCGGCAGCGACCCTCATCGTTACGCCTCGGCGCTGCTGGCGCATGGCTCGGAGTGCTATCGCTGGTTTCTGGCTACTACGCACTTTTCGCGGCGCTAGCCCTGCTCGTGGCAGGACCAATCATGGTTGTGCGGCGAAATCGGCGACCGATGAAATTGCTTGGCGACATCGCGCTCGCGTGCGTACTTGCGGTAGTAATCGCTGCGCCTTTCACCTTGGCGCAACAGAGCGAAACTGCCGACGGTTCGTGGAGCACGAAGCTAGTCACCGATCTCAGTGCCAAGACCAATGATTGGATCACGCACGATGACAACACGCTGAATGTGCCATGGGCTAAAGAACGAACGAGTGGTCAAGCATTATTTCCTGGTGGGTTCTTGCTCGCTCTTGCCACTACAGGTGTCGTAGTTTCACAGAGGGGCAACCGCAAAACAACTACAGCCGCGACAGCAACCGCAGCGCTGATGTTCATCGTTTCATTCGGCCTTCGGATTCGTATCGGATGGTTCGCCCCATACGCATGGCTTCGCGACCACGCGCCTGGCTTCGATCGACTTCGAAGTCCGTTTCGGGCCGCAGCACTAACACAAGTGGTGCTCGTAATTCTCAGCGCGGTGGCGATTCGTTGGCTTTGGGATCAGCGCACAGCGCGAGTTATCGCTGTCTGCTTCGTAGTGATGTCCGTGGTTGAGACAGTCCACTGGAATCAACCGCTAGGCAAGGTCTCCGAAGTCACAAAGTTCGATTGGGTTGTCTGGCTAAAAGATGCCGAAGCTGGGCCGGTCGTAATGATCCCGTTCCCCGCTACCGGCTCCGTGAACGATTACGAAGATACGACTACTTCGATGCTCGCAGGACTCGAACACGGCCACCCGTTACTGAACGGATACACGGGCCTCTTTCCCAAGGACTACATAAAACTTCGCAGCGACATGCTGTATTTCCCGGACGCGTTCGACATGGAATTACTGGCGAACTCTCGCGTGCGCTACCTAGTCATGCGCCACGACTTTGAAAAGTTCGAAAGCGCCGAACGGTTTCTCGACCTATACGGCTGGAACCGAAGCTTCGAAGGCATCGACCGCGACATTTGGGTACTGGCGTCGACGCCTATTGCTTAGCTGCGTGCGCTTTCTTAGCTGCTAGCCAGTCCTTCACCATCGGACCAAAGTTTGCTGGGTTGTATGCATCTTCTTCTGAGGAGAACAACATGTCGCCAGCGTATTTGAGCACCGTGAGGTTGTATGCCTGATAGATCTTGCCGTCACCCGGGTCGTTGAAACGGTTTTCGATCTGGCAAATCCACCACCCACGTTCCTCATCGCACACACACCAGTCGTGCGGATACTCGGTCATCTCGTTATAGGGGAAGTCTTTCATCGTCTCGGAGATCCACTTATAGATTTCTTCACGACCGTTGAACTTGCCGTAGTGATGCTCTATGTAGGTCGCGTCCTCTGTGAACATGTCGGCCCACACGCGCCAGTCACCTGATCGGCCAGCGGTGGCCGCTGCCGCCTGAAATTTCTCGTGCGCTGCGTCGAGTTCTGATCTGCTCCATTGTCCCATTGCGTGCAACCTAGTGGCAGGAGCTGCCGTTGCCACCCGGCTCGCTTGGTGGAACATCGAGTGCCGGGTTTCGGTCGAAGAATCCAACCGGTGAGAGCAAGAACCCTGTGTACTCGGTTGGCATTACCGGCCAGTCTTCTGGGCGTGGGAAATGCGTAATTCCGAAGCTGTACCAGAGCACAACATCGGTATCGACTAGCGATCGGTCGGCCGCAGTCCACTCAGGAAGCCCGGCGCCACCACTCGACTGGTTCGGGTAGTCCCCGGCGGCTCGAGTCTCGGCTGGAGCGTAAGGAGTAACCCAGAGATTGTGCTGCGCGAACTCGGCACGCCTACCTACAGAAGACGTCTCGTGGGCTAAGAGAGTCGGCGTGCTCATCGTGGGAACGAGCTTGTAAGAGGTTGGTTGACCCATCCCGTTACGGGCCGTCTCGCTGACAACTCTCCACGAACGCGAAACGGCTGGATTTACCTCTCTTTGTGCTGCCTTCTCAGTCTCTAGCAGCGTCTTCTTCGCTCGAAAAGCGTTGCCCCAAGGATTGCCTGGACCAGGCGGAACTCTTTCGGCTTCAACTTCGTAGACGCTGTTGTTTTCGCCGTCGACGTCGAGGTCTAGGCGCGCACAAAACATGTGTTGATGAAACGGCGCATAAACGCCTGGCGCTACTTCGTTACCGAACTCGCGCAGAGACCCTGGTTCAATCGCGCCGACCGAGAGGATTCCACTGAGCTTCACCTCGAGTTGAATATTGCCGTCCATATAGAAGTACCAATAGAAGCCGTACTCATAGTTTCCAACTGTCGCAATGTGGCTAATCACGAGTCTGCGTGAACGCCTAACTTCGCTCGTGCCGCCGAACAGGTCGACATGCTTCCACAAAACTCCGTAGTCCTCTTCGTGCATACAGATCGCGTTATCGATCACCCATGGTTTGCCACCTTCGGTTGCGAGCACAGCATCGAAGTAATAGATCTCGCCAAGACAATCGCAGCCAAGCGTAAGAGGCTGGGTCATGCGGCCAAGTCCCCACTCGCCAGCATCGAACGCATTCTTAAAGCCGTGAATCTCGCCAGGGTCGCCGTACGGAACAACCATCTCGCTCATGGACAGCCGATGAGCGATCGATCTGCCCTCATACGTGACGCCATGCAGCACTAGACCTTCGTAAGGATCAAACGTGATCCTGACAGCGAACTTCTGCCACTCGATCAGGTTGCCGGCCACCGCGAAACTCGGACCCTCGGGCTGGGTTATGTGGAGAGGTTTGACGTCAGCCCGCAATGGCTGATGATCGGCTGCCATGTAACGAGCATGAGCGCGGGGCAGTTCCACGCTGCCGTGGTCTATGACCTCGATGACCTCATTACGACCGAGGTCAAAATGAACAATCAGGCCCTCGACCGGGCGCGCGTACCCGTTGTCGGTAGGGAACTCGCGCACAAACGAGAGACATCTAGCAATCCGACGACCTTGCTCTGCGTCGTAACCGAACGTTCCTGCCGGCCAAGTGTCGATCTGCACGTTCTCAACGTCAATTATGCCACGCTTTGCTAACGCAGCGATGTACTCAGGGTGAGCGCGCGTCGTGAACATCGCGTTGGCCGTTTCGCGAAACAACAGCGTCGGCCGTTCTCCTGTCACGACGCGCCACTCCGTGACCACACCTTGAGCGAGGCTCACGGTCGCTTCAATCAGTTCAAGTTCAGGCCCGGGAACTATCTGTGCTCGAACGTGTCTTCCTGGGTCGACTCCAGGTTTCCATGCGGCCAGCGTCGCCTTATCTGGTTCGGCTAGCACTATGTGCGCGTACAGTGCTCCCTCTGCGACTCTGCCGGTCGCTTTGATGATCTCTACGGCGCGTTTCACCTCTACGGCGGTAAGCATCGATAGCGGGTGAATCGGTGTCGAAGGTGCTGCTCCCATAGTGAAGTCACGTTATGTGCGACTGTTGGATCTCTCACACATTTGGTGGAAACGGGGCCAACTTTCGGCTTGACTAACTGCTATCTAGGGAGCAGTCTTTAGGGACGGCAAAGCGAACAGCCAACCCGAAAGGAGTGGCCATGGGCGAGGATTCTCCGCCTGGGCAGTTCGCGCGGTTCTGAGCGCTGACCGCTCAACCACGCGAATGTTCTCACAACGCAACAGCCGTGCGCAACGACGCACTCGCCGACGAAAATTGAGCATCGTGAAAAAGCGGGCAACTTTCGGAATCGTCCGTAAAGCAACAAGCCCCTATAAAACTCGCCCCGGGTCTAGTGCCCGGGGCGACTCTCGTACTGGCAACCCTTTTCGGTTTATGCAACGAGCTTTCGGAGTCGTTCGAGTGTCTCGCATTTTTGCTCAGTAGAACCAATCAGCGTCAACTGCAAGTGCGTAACACCGCTTGCGGCGTATGCCGCAACCCGCTCTGCGATGTATCCCTCGCTTCCAACCAACGACGAAGCACTCAGGAAGTCCGCTGGTATTGCAGCTGCTGCCTCTGCCTTCTTGCCATCTAGATATAAATCTTGAATCGTCTTCGCTTCGCTTTCCCACCCATAGGCACACATGATGTCGTTATAGAAATTCTTGCCACGCGCGCCCATCCCGCCTACATACAGCGCTGCCATGCCGCGTCCGAAGTCGTTGATCTTGGACGCGAGGTCTCTGTCGTCGGTGAACATCACGGGACCACCAGCGATAATCGATAACGGTCCGAGATCTCCGCTGCGATTTTGCTTGCCGATGCTGAGCGCGTCGCCCCACACGATGTCAGCGCGTTCTGGCACGTAGAAAATTGGGATCCAGCCATCGGCAAGTTCTGCTGTTGCCTCGACACTCTTGTGTTTCAAGCTCGCGATCCAAATCGGGATCTGATCGCGCACGGGCTGGTTGATCAACTTCAGCGGTTTCGCTAGGCCTGTACCGGTCCCAGCGGGAATCGGAATGTCGATCGTGGCTCCGTGGTGGTCGATCACTTCGCGACGCCACACGCTCCGACAGATCTCGACTACTTCCTTGGTGCGAGCGAGCGGCTTGTCGAACGCTACGCCGTGGAAACCCTCGATCACCTGAGGACCACTAGCCCCAAGGCCTAGGTTGATTCTGCCGCCACTCACCGCGTCTAGGCCAGCAGCGGTCATGGCGAGCAAGGTCGGCGTACGGCTATAGATGTTGACTATCGCGCTACCGATCTCGACGGTGTTGGTCCGGCCAGCGAGATAGCCCATCATCGAGATCGCATCGAAGCTGTAGGCCTCGGCAACCCACACACAATCGAGTCCGGCTTTTTCTAACTCAGTGATCTCATTGGCAGCAGCCATGACATCGCCGGAGTAATTCAGCATCGTACTTAGTTTCATAAGCACAAAACGTAGTCCCGCGGTTAGGCCGCGGGACTAACGCAATGTCTCTTAGCGGTGGAATTCGGTGGCGCTTAGCTACAGCCGCTTGTGGCGCCGCAACTTGTGCAGACATGACAGCTTCCGGCGCGCTGCATGATGTCGCCGCAAGCATGACATAGCACTACCTCGACTGCACGTGAGATAGGCACGGACTTCGCTACCTGTTGCGGTTCACTGTTCAATGCCGTCGAGGGCGCTAGATCGTCAGGGCCTAAGCCAACTGCAGGTTTGGTCTGCGTCGCTGCTTCTTCGACACCTGGCAGTGTTGGTTGCATGCGCTCGCCGATCGTGAGGATTCCCATGGCTTCGCGCTGTTCTAGCGGTATGTACTCGACAGCGAGACGACGGAAGATGTAGTCGACAAGGCTCGTAGCAAAACGAATGTCAGCATCGTCAGTCATGCCAGCAGGCTCGAAACGCATGTTCGTAAACTTGTCGACGAACGCCTCGATCGGGACTCCGTATTGGAGGCCCATGCTGACGCTGATCGCCATGGCGTCCATGATCCCTGCGAGAGTCGAGCCTTGCTTGGCGACCTTCAAGAACAGTTCACCTGGTCGACCATCGCCGTACTCGCCAACAGTCACGTAGCCGTGGCAATCGGCTACGCGGAACGAGAATGTCTTCGATGAACGCGTGCGTGGAAGTTTCTGACGCACAGGCTCCTGAACGATGACGTGTTCAACGATTCGCTCTACGACAGCCTCCGAACTCGAACCTTGTTCGCTCGCTTTCTTCTGGGTAGAGAGCGGTTGTCCGACTTTGCAGTTGTCGCGGTAAAGAGCGACGGCTTTGAGGCCGAGTTTCCACGCACTCATATGGATTTCTTCGAAGTCCTCGATGGTTACGTCCTCTGGCACGTTGACCGTCTTTGAGATTGCGCCAGAGATAAATGGCTGAACTGCTGCCATCATCGTGACATGTCCCATGTGGTGAATGGGGTTGTCTCCCATCGAGCAAGCAAAGACTCCAAGGTGTGCTGGGTCGAGACCAGGCGCACCAATAATCGACTTGTTCTCGTCGATGTACGCGACGATCGCTTCGACGACCGCGCGCTCATATCCAAGATTGCGTAGCGCGCGCGGAACTGTCTGGTTCACGATGAACATGGTGCCACCACCGACAAGTTTCTTGGCCTTGCTCAGCGCCAAGTCTGGCTCGATACCTGTTGTGTCACAGTCCATCATCAGACCGATTGTGCCTGTCGGAGCGAGCACCGTCGCCTGGCTGTTTCGAACACCGTGTCGCGTTCCGAGATCGACGGCTTCGTCCCAGGATTGTTGCGCAGCCGAAAGCAGACTCGCGGGGACTAGGTCCTCGTCGATCTTGGCAGCCTCAGCCCGGTGCATCTCGAGCACATTGTTCATGTACTGCGCGTTGTCTGCGTACCCTGCGAAGGGCCCCATACGCGCTGCCGTACGAGCGCTCATTGCATACGCGTGTCCGGTCATCAGAGACGTGAGCGCACCAGCCCATGCCCGACCGGCATCGCTGTCATATGCCATACCGCGCGCCATGAGCAATGCGCCAAGGTTGGCGTAGCCAAGACCAAGTTGACGGAATCGACGACTCGTCTCGCCGATCGACGGGGTCGGATAGTCAGCAGAGCCAACAAGAATCTCTTGGGCGGTGAACATGACTTCGACAGTGTGCTTGTATCCCGTTACATCGAAAGTACCTGCGTCTTCTGCGAGGTACTTAAGAAGGTTGATCGATGCAAGGTTGCACGCTGAGTCATCGAGGTGCATGTACTCGCTGCAGGGGTTTGACGCGTTAATCCGGCCTGTTGCGTGCGCTGTGTGCCACCTGTTGATGGTTGTGTCGAACTGCATGCCTGGGTCTGCACATTCCCAGCTTGATGCTGCGATCTGATGCCACAGATCGCGTGCGCGCACCGTCTCTACGATTTCGCCATCGGCTACTGCTCGAAGGTGCCAGTCGTCGTCATTTTCAACGGCGCGCATGAAATCGTCGGTTACTCGCACCGAGTTATTGGCGTTTTGGTATTGAACCGAGTGGCTGTCCTTGCCGTCGAGGTCCATGTCGAAGCCAGCAGCACTGAGTGCGCGCGCCTTGCGTTCTTCTATTGCTTTACACCAGATGAACTCTTCGATGTCTGGGTGGGCAATATCGAGGATGACCATCTTGGCAGCGCGACGAGTCTTGCCACCTGATTTGATTGTGCCTGCACTCGAGTCGGCGCCACGCATGAAACTCACGGGACCGCTCGCGGTTCCGCCACCTTTTAGGAACTCCTTCGAGGAGCGAATCCTGCTCAGGTTCACGCCTGCGCCCGAGCCGCCCTTGAAGATGATTCCCTCTTCGCGGTACCAGTTGAGGATGTCGTCCATCGTGTCTTCGACAGACAAGATGAAACACGCGCTTGCTTGCTGCGGAACACCTTTGACACCAATGTTGAACCAGACCGGCGAGTTGAATGCCGCTCGTTGGTGTACGAGGATGTACTTGAGTTCGTCGCGAAACGCTTCTGCCTCAATGTCGTCAGAGAAGTAGCCGTCGGCGCTTCCCCACTCTGTGATCGTGTCTGCGACACGGTCGATGACCTGGCGCAACGACGACTCGCGCTCGGGCGTCCCGAGTGTGCCTCTGAAGTACTTCTGGGCGACGATGTTGGTGGCGTTTAGGGACCAAGTTGTCGGGAACTCGACGCCGGGTTGAAAGAACGCGTCGCCACCCTCTCTGTAGTTCTGGATCCGAGCATCTCGATGCTCCCAGGTGACAGAGTCATAGGCATGTTCTCCTGGCGCCGTGAAGTGCCGCCGGATGCCGAGCGCGAGATGTTGTGGTGCTGTTGTCATTCGTGAGTCCCCCTAGACCATTTCTGTAACCACAAGATGTTGTGGTCAACGTTTCTACCATCGCAAGATGAAGACACATTACAACATGCGAATTACACGCGTGTCAATACCCAAAATTCCAAGTTTGCCCAGGTCGGAGAGCGTTCGCGATGATTAGCACTCGTGACTTCATGCACAAGCGCTACAGATGAGACGCACACACTACATCTTGTGCCAGGCGTCTCTAGAAGTGCTATAAGCGAGGCTTCGGAGCCGTGGTTTTTTCGAGCCGTTCTTGACGTCGTAACTCGCCAACTTCTCGTTCGAAGTCGGCAACATCGTCGAAACCCTTGTAAACAGAGGCGAATCGCAGGTACGCGACTGCGTCGATGGCCCTTAGCGCATCTAGCACAGCCATCCCGACCTGATCGCTGCCAATCTCTGTACCGACGGACCGCAAGTCCTCTTCGATCGAAATCACGGCCTCGGCAAGCACCTCTGGCTCTATGCGACTCGACGCTGCCCGCTCTAGGCCAGCGAGGATCTTCTGAGCATCGAACGGCTCGAGCTGGCCTGACCGTTTGCGAACCACGAGAGGCAGTTCCTCGACCCGCTCGTAGGTAGTGAAACGGCGGGCGCATACGAGGCACTCGCGACGGCGACGTATCGCCCCGCCCTCCTCCGCCGGACGCGAATCGACAACCTTGTCGTCGTTGTCGCCACAGAACGGACACTGCACGCACTAACGGTACCAATTCCGCTACGTGTACGTCGTTTAGTCCTGAACCCAGATGATTGTCTCGCCTGCCATGAGCACATCGGAGTCGCGGCTGTCTCTTAGCACGTCGATTACCCCGCGAGGGTCGTCTGACGGAGCGAGGATGCCAGCGATGGACCACAAAGTGTCTCCGGGTTGCACTACATAGCTAATCGTCTGCGGGTGGCGTTCGGGGGTTTCGGGGGATGTACCGCCGAACGCAGCACCCGCTTGTCGCGCAGCCCCAAGCACCAATAGACCAAGTACAAAAGCCACGACCCGGCGGCGCATGAAAGTTGCGGCGGTAGGTCGGCGTGGCTTGCGAACTTGGTGCTGCTGAGCGCGGAGCGCACGCTGCGCCGCCGGGAAACTGGTGGTGTGCCGGGGCGCAAAATGCGACTGTTGTGCTTTGTTTGTCATGCGAGAAGTAGACCGTGCGGCTGAGACAGCCACGCTCTGTGGGTTTGAAATCGTGCGCGGGCCACGCTGAGCGGTACTGATGCGAGGACGGCAGGAAGCAGCCGTCAACCCTCTAGATGCAGTCTCAATCATGTCCCAAGCATTACCGAACACCCGTTCGATGTCAAGCGATTTATCGAACGGGTGTTTGCCACGAACAAACAATCGTGTTACGGTGTCGCAATGGCACGAAACCAGAGATACCCGGGTGCACCACTCACCGACCGCCAGCGACAAGTGCTCGACTACATAGACGAGCACACCCGTGGCATCGGATATCCCCCGTCGGTCCGCGAGATTGGCGAAGAAATCGGCCTGTCGTCACCATCAACGGTGCATGCTCACCTTTCGGCGCTCCAAGAGAAGGGCTACTTACAGCGTGACCCTGCCAAACCACGGGCAATCATCCTTGCCTATGACGCTCAATCAGGAGCCAACGTAGAGCGCAGGCCGGCTCGCCACGTTCCTCTCGTCGGCGACATCGCTGCTGGCACAGGCGTACTTGCGGCCGAAAACATCGAGGAAACGATCCCTGTCCCCGAGGACTTCACCGGCGACGGCGACCTGTTCATGTTGCGTGTCCGTGGCGACTCCATGATTAACGCGGGAATCTTGGACGGGGACTACATAGTCGCCCGTGTGCAAAAAACAGCCGATAATGGCGATGTCGTAGTAGCTGGTATCCACGACGACGAAGCCACCGTAAAGACCTACCTGAAACGCAAGGGCGAGATCGTGTTGCGTCCCGAAAACTCTGACATGCAAGAGATGGTGTTCAAGCCCGCCGAAGTCACTATTTATGGACGCGTCGTTACCGTCTTGCGTCGTCTCTAGCTAAAAACGGACACCAGGAATTCGGACGTTTCAACTAGCGCCAAGGGGTTGCGCCACTTAAACGTCCGCGCTGTCTTTGACGATACCTACACATGGATTCAATCGCTCCGGTCGTTGCCGAACATGGCACTACCGCAGTTGCGATAATCGCCGGACGCGAAGTTCACGGTGACCTAGTTGGTTTCTCAGACCGCATCGCTGTAATCGCGTTCGATCGCGCTCAGCCTGTCGCGGTGGGCTCCGTAGTTCGACTACGTCTTGGAGCGACTACAGCGACGACGGTTCAAGATGACGAAGTCACGACGAGAGTCCTACAGGTCACAATTACGCGCGACGGTCGACCCGCCATCGCATTTACGATGCCAGAAGATGGTCTAGAGGCGCGGCGGGCCGACGTACGCGTGCCATTCGACAGCCGAATCGACCTGATTATTTGTGATTCGCGGGTCTTAGGCGATGCGCACCAGTCAGCGCGAGCGATCGACCTCTCCGTATCTGGCATATCACTCTGGTCGGATCGCATGTTGCCGCCGATGACGAAAGCCTTGCTTCGGTTTCGGCTCCCTGGATCGCAGAGCGTTATCCAGACACGAGCACAAGTGCGTTGGTGTCGCGCAGTCGCACAGAAATACAACTGTGGCTTGGCGTTCACGCTACTCAAGGGAGGCCAGAGCAGAGACCTAGCTACTGCTGTCGTACTCCTATCCAAGACCCAAGGATTAACTGAGACTTAGACTCCGCAAAACTTCGCGAGCAAGTCATAACACCGCGCAAGATCAGCTAGTTCGACGCACTCATCCGCCGTGTGGGCAAGAGTCGGATCGCCAGCCCCGAAATTGAGCGCTGGTATGCCATGCGCCGCAAAACGCGCGACATCGGTCCATCCAAGTTTCGCTCGCACCGACAGTCCGAGAGTTGCAACAAACTCAGCCACGGTTGGGTCCGCAAGATTTGGTAATGCTCCTTCAGACTCGTTGATGACAACGGTTTGATCAGCACCATCTAAGAATGCGCGCATTTCAGCAATTATCTCTTGTGCCGAAAAACTAGGAGCGAACCGGCGGTTGACCACGAAAGCTGCGGCGTCGGGGACGACGTTGTTCGATACGCCACCCTCGACGCGCACGAGTTGCAATGCCTGTGTGAACTCAAGGCCGTCGATATTCACGACTTCTGGCGTGTGCTCGGCAACCTTGGCAAGAATCGGCGCACAACGGGCGATCGCGTTTACGCCCATCCAGGGTCGCGCACTATGTGCCCTCGTCCCTGTGAACTCGGCGCGCATATGTAATGTGCCCTGACAGCCCGCTTCGACCCATCCGCCTGTCGGTTCGCACAACACGGCAAGGTCGCACGCAAGTAGTTCGGGGGCGGCAGCGAAGACGGCCCTGAGACCGTTGTGCTCCTCTGCGACTTCTTCTCCTTCGTAGAACACGAATGTGATGTCGTACGCGGGTTCTCTTAGCGATGCTTGTTCGGCAAGCCGAAGCATTACGGCGAGACTGCCCTTCATGTCTGCAGCCCCTAACGCGTGGAGCACATCGCCATGGACATGAGGTACTTGGTTGTTGTTCGCCGGAACAGTGTCTAGGTGCCCGCCGAGAACTATCCGGCGGGCCGATCCAACATTCGTTCTCGCGATCACATTGTTGCCAAACCGAGTTGTAACGAGCCGCGGAGCGCGAATTCTTAGTCGTGCCTCTATTGCGTCGGCAAGTGGCCCCTCATTCGGGAATACCGAAGGAACGGCGCATAGCGCTGCCGTAAGGCCTAAAAGGTCGTTTGCGTCTGAGTCTGTGACTACTCGCAATAACTCTTGCATCAGGTTGCGATTCCATGATCTCGCAAGGCCTCATTCAACTTGAGCTTGTCGTGCTCTTCTCCTGTATCTAGATACCGCAAGACGAGCGCGCACGGAAGACCAAAGCTGCCTCCTGCAAACTCTCGCTGACGTATGCCTTGCACAACGATCGCGCGTTCCGGAATGTCGCCGCGCGCAACCTCCTTGCCTGTCTCGGCTTCGATGACTGGCGTCGAGTTAGTGAGCAATACCCCAGCGCCTAGTTTCGCCCCGCTGCGTACGCGAGCCCCTCCAACAATCATGCAACGGCTACCGACAAAAACGTCGTCTTCGATCACGACGGGTACGGCGTTCGGCGGCTCGAGTACTCCACCGATCCCGACCCCTCCAGCCAAGTGAACACGCTTGCCGATCTGCGCACAACTACCGACGGTCGCCCACGTGTCGACCATCGTTCCTTCATCGACATACGCGCCAATGTTTACGTAACTAGGCATTAGGACGACTCCCCTGCCCAAGAACGCTCCGAATCGAGCGCTTCCCCCTGGCACGACACGGACACCAGCTTCCATGTAACCGGTCTTGAGCGGAAGCTTGTCGGCGTACTCATACGGGCCGCACTCGATGGCTTCCATCTGCTGGTACTTGAACCACAACAACACAGCATGTTTGGCCCACTCGTGAACGAAGACATCGTCGCCCTTGACTTCCGCTACTCGCGCTTCGCCGCGGTCGAGCATCCCTATCGCCACGCGGACCGCTTCGTGGGCTTCTGCTGGTGGTAGTACATCCGCGGCAGCACTACCAGCTTCGAAAAGCTTCGTGATCGTTGTCTGTATCTCTGTCATTGCTATTCCTTGTCCATCAGGTCGGTCAATCGTTCGGCAGCAAACTGCAGGCGCTCGGTCGGCTGCACCAATGCAAGGCGCACATGGTCCGCGCCAGCGACGCCGAAAATGTCACCTGGAGTAACGAGAACGCCGGCATGTGCAAAACGCGCTGCGAGTTCCCATCCGTCTTCGACGCCGCGGTCGTCTCGGAGCCACAGATAGAAAGCTGTCGGACCCCCGTCGTGGACGAAGCCGAGCGGTTCCAACGCGCTGAGCATCATCTCTCGGCGTTCGCGATACCGACCGAGTTGCATGTCGACATGGGTATCGTCGCGAAGCGCCGCGATGCCAGCCGCCTGAGTTGGAGTCGAAGCAATGAATCCCCAGTGCTTGCGTGCCTCGATCAAGAAATTCACGATTTCGGAATCTCCTGCATAGAAGCCACAGCGCATACCAGCCATATTCGAGCGTTTCGAGAGACTCTGGACGCTGAGAACGCCTTGCGCTCCCGCTGACAAAATCGTTGAACGAACAGGAGCGAATTCGATGTAGCACTCATCAGATGCAATCAGCACCCCATGCTCACGACCCCAACTAGCTACCTTCGCGAAGTAGGCGTCGTCCGCTGAGCTCGCCGAAGGGTTACCCGGTTCGTTTATCCAGAGCACGAGCGCGCGGCGCGCGTCGCTCGGGTCGATTCGGTCGACGTCAAGATGCCAATCAGCATCGAGTGGAACTGCAACCGACCGCAGCCCTGCGAGAGTCGCACCCATTTCATAGGTCGGATAGGAGATCGACGGGAACAACACCGTGTCGCGGCCAGGGTCACGTCGGCATAGCAAGTGAGGCAGCCCACCGACGAACTCCTTCGTTCCGAGACACACGCCGAGTTGGCTCATCGGGTCGACCGTCACTCCGAGCCGACGTTGTATCCAGTCGGCAGCGGCACTGCGGTAACCCGCCGAGCCTGCCGATAGTGGATACCCAGCGCTCTGAGATGCCGCCTCAATACTCGCCTCCACTACAAATTTCGGTACCGGGTCGCACGGCGTGCCAATTGAACAATCGACCATGCCGCCGTCGATTGACTCTGCCAACAAAGCCATGGCGCCAAGTCGGTCGAACGGATACGGAGGTGGAATAAACGCTGCGGCCGCCATGAGCTTCGACGCTACAGGCTCGCGAACTCAGCGAACCTTCCAGCGACCGCATCGCCGACTCGCGCTTGGACCCTCGTGCCACTCTCTTCGTGCACCTCGATCAGCACCTCGGCTTCGCGATGTAGCGCCGCGAGGATGTCACCGCGAGAATGCGGAACTGTGAACTCGACTACACGCGACATCGCCCGCAACGATTTCGAAACCGCATTCAACAGTGCGGGCACACCGGCTCCCGTAACCCCTGACACCGCGACGGAATATTGGTGAGCGGCCATTAGCTCAGCGACGACCTCCGGGTCGGCCAAATCGGCCTTATTCCATACGAGTAATTCTGGACGGTCTGCTGCGCCAATCTCTTCGAGCACCACTCGCACCGCGTCGATCCGCATCGAAATATCGGCATTCGACGCGTCGACGACATGTAGCAAAAGGTCTACGTCCGCTGCTTCATCAAGAGTCGACCGAAAAGCTTCAACTAGTTCGTGGGGCAGACGTTGCACAAACCCTACGGTGTCTGAGATCAGAATCGTCTCACCGCCAGGCAACGCAAGCCGACGAGTAGTTGAATCAAGAGTTGAGAACAGGCGGTCTTCGACAAGTACGCCAGCACGAGTCATCCGATTAAGCAGCGTGCTCTTGCCAGCATTCGTGTAACCGACGAGAGCTGTCCGCAACAACCCGTGACGCGTGCGGCCTTTACGCTGCACTGCGCGGTTTTGCGCCAAGGTCACGAGGTCACGCTCGAGCTTTTGCACCCGCCGAACGACTCGACGTCGATCGACTTCGAGTTGCGTCTCGCCAGGACCACGCCGAGCGCCACTGATTCCACCTCCCTGCTGACTTAGTTGCAATCCTCGGCCTCTAAGTCGCGGCATTCGATATCGGTACTGTGCGAGTTCGACTTGGACCATGCCTTCCTGGCTGGTCGCGTGCATGGCAAAAATATCGAGAATGAGCGCAACTCTGTCGACGACATCGCACTTGAATATCTTTTCTAAGTTCCGTAGCTGAGCAGGACTCAACTCATCGTCGAATACCACGACATCAACATCAAGCGCCTCCGCAATAGCTGCTAGCTCTGCCGCCTTACCCGTCCCGACATAGGTGGCGGGATGTGGCGAACCGCGGCGCTGAAGGTCTGCATAAACGACTAACGCGCCGGCTGTGTCGACGAGTAGCCCAAGCTCGTCTAACGACAATTCGGCTTGCTCAACGTTGCCATTCGTAGCCGCGGTCGTACCGACAAGGAGCGCTCGCTGTTGAACGACATCGAAGTCGATCTCTGTTGCGGTAAGCCGTCGCCTCGAACGCCCGGCGGCTTCCTTCGCTGTCAAGAGAGAGACGCAACCAATCTCGAACGGTCGATATCGACATCAAAAATGTGCACGACTGGCCCTGCGAGGCGAATTGTCTCGGCGATAGTTACGCACAGCACGCCGCCTGGCACATGCATCGAAATCGTGTCTTCAATCAGGTCGCGTCTGCGCAACACAGCCGCCGCAGCACAGACGCCAGTACCGCATGAAAGAGTCTCGCCAACACCGCGCTCCCAGACTCTCATCTCGGCCGTGCGTCGGTCTCGAACGGATGTGAACTCGATGTTCGTACGGTTCGGAAACTGGGAATCCAGTTCGATACGTGCACCATCGACAGCGACATCGACTGATTCGAGTTCGTCGAGAACGAACACGAGATGCGGGTTGCCCATGTCTACGACTTCACCTTCAAACGACGCTTCACCGAGACGAAAAGCCAGCAGTTCTCCAAACTTCGGAGTTCCCATATCGACATCGGCTCTCGTCACGTTGCCTGCTTCGTCGCGATCAAGAAACACGTCGCGCGTGCCTGCTCCTGTCGCAACTCTGAGAACATCGTCGCGGGCGTAGCCATGCTTGGCTGCCATGTATGCAAGACACCGAATTCCGTTGCCGCTCATCTCTGCGACACCGCCATCGGCATTCTGTAACAGCATCGAACAATCGTGATGCGAGTTGCCTGCGCCAATCGTGATGACCCCATCGGCGCCGATCCCACGATTACGGTCACAAAGCGCAGCCACGACAAGCGCGTCGAGCACGTCTTCGGGCGATTCGGCGACTCTCACCAGAAAATCGTTGCCCGTACCGTGCAATTTTGACAGCCTCAACATCGCTCCTGACAACCGAACATCACTACAGATTCGTGGACCATTATCGCCCTTCCGCGACTATGTGCGAAGCAATTTCAACACGGTCCGCGAGTGTTGGCGCACTTAACCATGTGATTCGCTCATCCCTGCGAAACCACATGCGCTGCCGACGAGCGAAGCTCCGAGTCCGTTGCGCTACTAGCGCAAACGCATTTTCCAGATTTCCATCGTTCGCGAGTGCATCAGCGATCTCCTTGTAACCGATCGCCTGGCGAGCGTTACGAGCCCACGGAGTGCGCGCTAGCCGAGCGACTTCTTCGACTAGACCTCGCTCACGCATGACTCGCACGCGATCGTTGATCGCATCGGCCGATTCGCGACGCGTGAGCCACATACCGAGAATCTGCATAGTCACCGCTGACCGATCTGATTCGCTGGCGAACATGCCCGGTCCGAAAGTAGAAAACTGCTTGCCGGTAGACCGGATCACTTCGAGTGCCCGCACGATTCGTCGCTCATTCTGTGGGTCTATTCGGCTCGCCGCGGTCGGATCTAAGCGCTGCAATTCTTCGAAAGCTTCTCTTAGGCCGCCCGGTTCGGCTACTTGCGCCTGCAAATCGGCCCTCACAGCCAAGTCTTCGACAGGCAAATTCAACCCGTCTACGACAGCCTGAAAATAGAGGCCTGTCCCACCAACAAGGATCGCCCTCCCGCCGCGTGCTTCGATCTCGCTAACGGCGTTATGAGCGAACGTCTGTGTTCGCGCGACCGACCAGTCTTCGGACGGATCAGCAACGTCGATGAGATGGTGTCGGACTCGTTGGCGCTCCTCGATTGTTGGCTTTGCCGTCCCAATATTCATGCCGCGATAGACCTGCATGGAGTCCAGGGAAATGATTTCCCAACGCGAATCGCTTTCGGCAATAGCCATAGCCAACGCAGATTTCTGCGACGCCGTCGGGCCGACTATGGCGATGTGGCGTGTCACACCACGTCGACTGCGATGCGAGTCTTTGCGCGTCGCGGTTCACGTAACACTTCGACTAGCTCACCGCTCATCCAGTATGGGGCCGCGTATGTGACCTTCGCCGAAAGCAACGTTCCGGCTTTGGCATCGGCTCGAACGTGGCACAGCTTGTTTTGCTCTGTGCGACCAGCGAGCATCGAGGGATCGCGTTTCGATGGACCCTCTATCAACAGGGTCTCCGTACGACCGACCCGTGCCTGGTTGCTAGCAAGTGCCGACTCATCGACAAGTTCCTTGAGTCTTCCGATACGCGATGTGCAGATTTCCTCGGAAACGAAGTCTTCGGTCATCTTCGCAGCCTCGGTACCAGGGCGTGGAGAAAAGACGAATGTGTAGGTGGAGTCGTACTGCGCTAGTTCAGCGACCCTGAGCGTATGTTCGAAATCTTCTTCAGTTTCCCCAGGAAACCCAACGATGATGTCGGTTGTGACAGCCAGGTCTGGAACTGCTGCCCGCGCAGCCGCGAGTCGGTCGAGGTACCGTTCGGCCGTGTAGCCGCGGTGCATCCGTGCGAGCACCTTGTCGCTACCCGATTGAAGCGGCAAATGCAGATGTGGCATCACTGTTGCGCATTCGGCCATGGCCGCGATGGTCTCGGGGCGCAAATCTTTCGGGTGAGGACTCGTGTAGCGGATGCGCTCGATTCCAGGGACGGCATCGATGGCACGCAACAGGTCTGCGAACTGTGGGCGGTACTGCCCAGCGCCAAGATCACGACCGTAGGAGTTCACGTTCTGACCTAACAGCGTGACCTCAACTACACCTTCGCGGGCGAGATCTTCGACCTCGTGGATGATGTCACCCATCCGACGGCTGACTTCTTTGCCGCGCACAGATGGCACGATGCAAAACGCACACGCGTTGTCGCAACCAATTTGGATTGTGACCCATGCTGAATGGGCAAGTTCGCGCTTTGCTGGGAGCGCCGACGGGTATGCGTCGAGTTCTTCGAGAATCTCTACAACCTGGCCCTCTTGTCGACTCCGAGCGAGTAATTCCGGGGCGCGGCTGAGGTTGTGGGTTCCGAAAACCACATCTACATGCCCGGCCCGCTCGATGATTAGCTCTCGGTCCTTTTGGGCGAGACAGCCACCCACAGCGATCTGCAGGTCCGGGCGAGTCTCTTTGAGCGCTTTTATACGCCCGAGTTGACCGTAAAAGCGGTTATCAGCGTTTTCTCTGATGCAACACGTGTTGAATACGACCACGTCCGCGTCTTCAACTGAGTCGGCCGCAACCATTCCATCCTCAGCCAAGGCTCCCGCGAGACGTTCTGAGTCGTGCTCATTCATTTGGCACCCATATGTGCGGATGAAATACCGGCGTGGTTCCACAGACTCTGACATGATCGGTTCAGTCTAGAAACCGCAGGGGTACAGTCTCCTCTTCGTGCATATCGACCGTCTCGAGTTCTTACTCGCCTTTCTCGCGGTTCTGACGGGTGCAGCAATCCAGGGCTCGATCGGCTTTGGCTTAAATCTGGTGCTCGTCCCGGTCTTGGCACTAATTGAACCGGCATCGCTACCAGGTGTCGGTGTCCTTATAGGTTTCCCGCTCTGGATCCTGGTTTATGCGCGTGAACACCACGCTACCGATCGGACAGGCGCTACCTGGATTCTCGCGGGCCATCTGCCCGGAGCGATCGTCGGAGGACTAGTAGTAACGATGGTTTCGGTTCCGACATTGACGTTGCTATCTGGCAGCGCAGTGCTCATCGCTGTAATTGTGAGCATCATTCATAACAACGTGGCAGTGAGCACCCGCAGTTGTCTTGTCGGTGGATTTAGTTCTGGATTCATGAACACTTGTGCGGGTATCGGCGGCCCACCACTCGCCTTGTTGTATCAGAACAAGACCGGAGCAGAGGTCCGGTCTACGTTGGCAGCATCATTCTTTTTCGGAGGGCTGATTTCGGCCGCAACTCTCGCAGTCTCAGGGGGATTGCAATGGCATCATCTGACGCTGAGCCTTGCCCTTGCACCCGCAACGATTCTTGGCTCGTCCCTGAGCCGGGTCGTGTTAGCCAAAATCGATCGTGGCCTGCTGAGGCCAGCAGTTCTCGCGTTCGGTGGCATTGCAGGTGTCGCTGTGATTACAAACGCCATCGTGTAGACGCGCGTCGATCAATAGTTGGCGAAGCCACGCACATGGCTTCGCCAACGGGTCTTCAAACTACGCCTCAGCAGTTTCTTCGAGCGCAACTTCCGCTAGATCGACATCGTCGATACCGGACGCGATCCGAACTTTCTCGGAAATCTCAATCATTAGGTCTGTGTTATCGCAGAGGAACTGCTTCACCTTTTCGCGACCTTGACCGAGTTGTTCGCCTTCGTAGGTGAACCACGCACCCGATTTCTTCACGATTCCGAGTTCGACAGCAACGTCGAGGACTGAGCCCTCGCGGCTGATGCCCTTGCCGTACATGATGTCGAACTCCGCCTGACGGAATGGCGGCGCGACCTTGTTCTTTACGACCTTGACTCGGGCGCGGTTACCGATCATGTCGGCGCCGTCTTTAATGGTCTCTACGCGGCGAATATCTAGCCGTACCGAGCTATAGAACTTGAGCGCCCGACCACCAGGGGTCACCTCAGGCGATCCGAACATCACACCGATCTTCTCTCGAAGCTGGTTAATGAAAACACAGACCGTGCGTGACTTATTGAGGTTGCCTGTGAGCTTGCGGAGCGCCTGGCTCATAAGCCGGGCCTGTAGCCCCATGTGACTGTCGCCCATTTCGCCCTCGATCTCAGCACGTGGTACGAGCGCTGCGACAGAGTCGATAACCAGAACGTCGAGTGCGCCTGAACGGATAAGCATGTCGGCGATTTCGAGTGCCTGTTCCCCCGTGTCTGGCTGGCTGATGAGGAGCTCATCGACGTTGACGCCGATAGCCGATGCGTAAACAGGGTCCATGGCGTGTTCGGCATCGATGTAGGCACACAAGCCGCCATTGCGTTGCGCTTCGGCGACTACGTGCATGGCAAGTGTGCTCTTACCAGAACTTTCTGGACCGAAGATCTCAACGACACGGCCACGTGGCAGACCGCCTATGCCGAGCGCTAAGTCGAGCGATAACGCTCCCGTCGAGATGGCTTCGATGCCGACATGCGGCTTTTCGCCGAGTCGCATAATTGAGCCCTTGCCAAATTGCTTGTCGATCTGGGCTAGTGCCATCTCTAGTGCTTTGTCGCGGTCCATGTCGTTGTTTTCCTCTCCGCCGGGTATCGGCGACTGTTGTCGTTTCGCTCTCTTATGGGAACTGTACGAAACGCCTCGGACAACTTCTCCGGGTGTAACTACACGCTTGACATTATACCGAACAACTGTTCGGAACAAGGACCCTCTGAAGGTTCTTTAGAGAGGCATCGCTTCGAGGCGCAAACGCAGCAAATTCAACAGTGAGATCGATGCAAATTGCCTGATTCGCTCGCGATCCCCTGGCAAACGGGTCTGGACCGACTCGACTACTCCTCCAGGAAGCGCCATCGCAAAACAGACTGTGCCGATAGCCTGACCGTCCTGCTCACTCGGACCAGCGACACCAGTCACCGCTATCGCGACATCTGTCTGGAGCAGCCGCTTGGCTGCTATTGCCATCTCTTCGACTGCCTCACATGAGACAACCAAAGGGCTCAACACGTCGAGCAGATCGCGCTTTACTTCCGTTGCGTAACTCACAATCGAGCCCTTGAAGACCTCGCTAGCTCCGGCAACATTGACGATGCGCGATGCGATCAGACCTCCGGTAACCGACTCGGCTGTACCAAGAGTCCAGCCACGGCGCGCTAGCTCTGAAACGACGACAGACTCAAGCGTCTCGTCATCTGCTCCGAACACGAGGTTGCCCAATACCTTACGTAACTCGGTTTCTTCGGCGGTGAGGAGAGCCTCTGCCTCTTCAATCGTGCTGCCCTTCGCCGTGACCCGCACTACTAGCCCTTCGATACCGCGCGCCAAGAAGGCGATTGTCGGATTGCCTGTATCAACGAGTGCGTCAACGCGATGTGACACCATTTCAGCTAGCGCGCTTTCGCTGGTCCCCCAGGTTTTGAGCGATCGGCTGACGATCGCACTGCGCTCACCTGAGCGCCTGAGCAGATCTGGAAGAACCTGCTCCGCAACCATCTTTTGCATCTCATAGGGAACACCGGGAACCGCGTAAACAACCTTCCCGCCATGTTCGCATCGCAGTCCAGGAGCAGTACCGATCGGGTTCGGGATCGCTTCGGCGCCCTGCGGAACATCTGCTTGACGAAGATTGTTTTGTGGCATGTCTCGGAGACGGACCTTGAACATCGCCGCGATTTGTTCGGCAAGATCATCGTGTCGGACGAGTTTTACCCCGATCCACTCCGCTATGGCGTCGCGTGTCAGGTCGTCTTGAGTCGGACCTAGGCCACCGCAGATGATGAGAGCATCACAACGCTGAAACATTTCGTGCATCGCTGCGACAATCCTTGCCTGGTTGTCACCAATAGCCCGGTGTTCATAACTGTCGATTCCGATCTCGGCAAGGCGCTCGCCAATCCACGCCGAATTCGTGTCGACAATCTGGCCGAGTAACAGTTCGGTCCCAATAGCTAAAACTTCGCAGCGCATTTGGCGATGCTACGGCTAGTTCAAGTCTCTGCTCGTTGCCAATCGCTATACCCGCGTCGCAAAATCTGCAGACCGGAAATCAGTGTGAGTCCTGTAGCTATGAGCAGCGTGACGCGTTGCAGGACTACTTGTGAGGCTGTCCATGGAAGCAGCACGAACCCAACAGCTCCGTACTGCACGAACGCTTTGTATTTACCGAGTTGCACCGCTGGAATCACGATTCCACGCCCTCCAGCAACGGATCGGTATACAGATATCCCGAACTCGCGCGCCGCAATGACGACTACTGGCCACCACCAAATATCGCCCCGATTCGCAAGGATAAAAAGGCCGCCCAAAACAATGAGCTTGTCTGCAACCGGATCCAAGAACGCGCCAGAGCGTGTCGCCCCATATCGACGCGCCACCCATCCGTCGAGACTGTCAGAGGTCGTTATGGCAAACCACAAACCCACGCTCAGCCATGAACTCACGTGACCAGTCGGAGTTCCATACAAATACACAAGTGTCGGGACAGCGACGGCGATGCGCGCGATTGTTATGCCGTTCGCCGGTGTTAGCAGCGCGCTTTGACCAAATCTTTTTACCGTCACAGAAGCGCGTGTGGCTGTCATCAACCACCAACACTACGAGGCGCTACCCGCTGTGCTGTGGCATCTAGATCTGGTCCTTCAACATCGGTGACAATCGCGACGACTGCAGCGCCGGATCGCACGAAATCGGCGTCAGCAAGTCGGACTACACCATCGATCTCCGGCGCCTCTCTGTAGCTCCTGCCTACCGCAATACCGTCTTCGTCCACGCCATCGACAAGAACCTCGATGGTGGATCCAATAATAGCAATCCGAGCTGCAGCGGTAATCGGTTCCTGAGTTGCAGCAAGTTCGCGCAGGCGCTCTCGAATCACCGAGTCATCGACTGCGCCATCGAGTTCCGCAGCCGTTGTTCCAGCTTCACTCGAGTAAGCAAAAAAACCTGCCCAATCAAGTTGCGCTGCCTCTAGGAATCGGAGCAGTTGCTCGTGATGATCTTCTGTCTCGCCAGGGAAACCCGAAATGAAAGACGATCTAAACACTGCGTTCGGCTGTCGCTCCCTGATGTCATCGATGGTTGCCAAGAATCGCTCAGCATTCCCCCACCGTTTCATGCGACGTAACAAGTCGGGCGCTGCGTGTTGCAATGACAGATCGAAATACGGAACGACCGAATCGAGCGTGAGCATCGTTGATACAAGAGGATCTTGGACTTCACTGGGATACAGGTAAAGGAGCCTGATTCGCGAAAGTCCTTCAGCGGTCAGTGCATCGAGGCTGCGCAGTAGCGGACTTAGCGCGCCAGATGTACCTATGTCTCTCCCGTACCATGCAAGATCCTGCGCTACGAGAACCAATTCTGAGACGCCATTCGCCACGAGGCCACGCGCCTCGGTCAGGATCGAGTCCGAGGTCCGCGATCGCTGCTTGCCGCGAAACGTAGGGATTGCGCAAAAAGCGCATGCACGGTCACAGCCCTCCGCGATTTTCAAGTAGGCCCACGGGGAAGTCGAAGTCGGTCGTGGCAACTCGAGTAGGTCTCGAACACCAACGGGTTTCCTCTTCATGGTCACCGGCGAGACCATTCCTACGGTTGAAGCTATCGACCCGGCATCGCCGAACCCAACTATCGCATCGACTTCGGGGAGCGCCGCTGCTAGTTCGTCGCCGTAGCGCTCTGCCATGCAGCCCGTGACCGCAAGCTTGGCGTCTATACGTTTCGCGTCAGATAGTGCGAGCACTGTGTCGATTGACTCCTGGCGAGCCGCCTCAATAAAAGCGCATGTGTTGACGACAATCAGATCGGCGTCCTCGGCTCTCCCTGCCCCCACCAAGCCGTCAGCAATGAGAGTCGCAACGATCTTGTCTGAGTCCACGGCATTCTTTGGACAGCCCAGCGTCTCGATATGAAAGCTGCGCGATTTTTCGGGCATCACGCTAGGAGTCTAAATCTGGGCGCCCTCACTCTTCGTAAGTCGCCAGGATGTTGGGACCTTGCCGTGACGGGACCGGACGTCATCAGACGTTGCAGTCCCGTCACGACCGACTTGTTAGAGCAAGAACCCTCAGTACTTGAACTGCCCCACTAGTTGTGTCAATTCCGAAGCCATCTCGCTGAGCCTCGCTGCTGATCGCTGAGCATCGATGGCTCCCTCTGCGGCGGAACGAGCGGCATCAGCGACACCGGTGATGTTGGCACTTATCTCGGTTGATCCTGTCGCTGCGTCGTTGGCTGCACGACCGATCTCGTGAGTCGTTGCAGTCTGCTCTTCGAACGCAGCGGCGATAGTCGATTGGCTTTCGCTGATCTCAACGATCACGGACTCGATCTGTTCCATCGCGACAACTACCTGGGTCGTATGTGCCTGGATCGCATCCACCCGGCGGGAAATGCTCTCGGTGGCCTTAGCGGTCTCCTGAGCGAGTTCCTTAACTTCGTTTGCGACGACAGCGAAACCCTTGCCAGCATCGCCAGCACGAGCTGCTTCTATGGTCGCGTTGAGCGCAAGCAAGTTGGTTTGTTCTGCGATCGAGTTGATGAGTCGCACGACATCGCCAATCTCTGAACTACTCGTCCCGAGCTGACCGACGGTCGCATTGGTGGTCTGCGTCACTTGGACAGCCGATGCGGCCACCCTTGACACGTTCTCTGTTGCACGCGCGATCTCTTGGACGCTTGCGGTCATCTCCTCGGCACCAGCTGCCATCGAGTTGATGTGCGCTCCCACGGCTTCGGATGCGGTAGCAACCAACTGTGCTTGTGCCGATGACTCTTCAGCCCCGGAAGCAAGCTGATAGCTGACTCCACTAAGGCTCTCAGATGCGCCAGAAAGGGCGTCTGCGTTGTGAGCGATCGCTCCGACAGCAGCTCCGACCTTTTCTAGAGTCTCATTCAGAGCATCGGCCATGCGGCCAACTTCGTCCTTGCTCTTGCTTGCGAGTCGGACTGTCAAGTCACCCTTGGCGACGAGACTGAGAACCTCTGATGCCTTGCGAATTGGCTTCACAATTCCGTTAGCAAGCCAGATCGCGATCAACGCTACGAGACCAGCGACGACGAGTGCGAGAACGACAAGCGAGTTCTGCAGGCTTGATGCTGCAGCCCCTGCCTCGGCCGCGTCTTGCGACACGACTACACCAAATCCAGACACATAGCCGAGTGCACCATCGGACTGCGCATAACCATCGATGCGCTTGCCGTGGGAGGTGTAGCCAGACTTGCCGTTAGCGATTGATGTTGCTGCGGCAGATTTGAGCGTGCTGCCCACGCCCTTTCCGGCGCTTGATGCAATCGTCACGCTACTGGCATCGATCACTTCGATCGTGGCTGTTTTCAAACCCTTCTTGTGCATGTCAGCAGCTGCAGATGCTGCGATTTCGGCAACGATTCTGTCTACTGAAGCGCGGTTGGTCCAGACACGAACGACGTTGCCGTCAGCATCGAAGATAGGTGCCGAGTAGTAGATCGATGTTCCGGCGCCTTCGCCATAAACGGCTTGCACCTGAGCGTCGACGACTGGCTCTGAAACTATCGATGTGCCATTCTCTGCAACCTTCGCCTGTTCGAACCAGTCCTCACCAGCGACGTTCGTGCCAACAAGGCTCGCCGATTCAATCGGCTCACCATCCTTGTCTGCTGTGTTCACACCCAAGATCTCGCCAGTGTTCGCGTCGGCGACGATCAGAAGGTCATAAAGATCGTAAAGATTCGCGTAAGTATTTGCGGCTTCCGTGATCTCTGCACTTGTGCCTTCGGCCATCGGGTTGAAAGCAAAGGCCTGCACGTCGCCGTACCGCTCGAACAAGTTGCGGTCAATCTTGTCAACAGTTTCCTGCGCTGAGGTCTGCAGAAACTCCCCGGACATATTCGTGAGAGCGTCCCGGCTCCTGCCGCCAGCGATCAGCGTCAGAGCCACGAGTGGGACGATGGTGAGTATCAAGAAGCTAACAACGAGCTTCGTGCGTAGAGATTTGAAGCGAATGATTTTCATGACGACGTGGCGCCTCCGTGGGTAGTGAGAAGTCTCGAGGAAGGACATCTCCCGCACCTGAATCGGAAGGCTGGTCGCGATCTTTAGTGATAAGAGATCGGCCAACTACGTATCTGTAGTTCGCGAAAACAAGGTCAAGACTTAGCTAACAAGGCCTCGAGTTCGTCGACGGTCATCAATACCGACCGTGCTTTAGAGCCCTCAGACGGCCCCACAATCCCTTTGCGTTCTAACAAATCCATGATTCGGCCTGCCCGCGCAAAGCCGACTCGTAGCTTGCGCTGCAACATGGATGTACTACCTAGTCCTGACCGAACTACTAATTCCATAGCCTCGGCAAGCAAATCGTCGCCGTCGTCGTCGCTACTCGAATATCCGTCGCTTCCACCAGTGGAGTCAGCGTTGCCTTGTACGCCTTCGATGTATTGCGGTGTTTCTACCTGACGACGCCAGTGTGCCACAACCTTGCGGACACAATCTTCGTCAACCCAACTCCCCTGGATTCGCTCTGTGCGACTTGTACTTGCGGCCAACAGCAACATGTCGCCCTTGCCAACGAGCTTTTCGGCTCCCTGCTGGTCGAGTATCACTCGGCTGTCAGCGAGACTGCTGACAGCAAACGCGAGGCGACTCGGCACGTTGGCCTTGATCACTCCGGTAATGACATCTACAGATGGGCGTTGCGTGGCAATGACCAAGTGCAAGCCAACAGCGCGAGCCATCTGGGCTAGGCGGCAGATACTCGTCTCGACATCGCGCGCCGCGACCATCATGAGGTCAGCAAGTTCGTCGACCACGATGACGATGAACGGCAGTCGTTCGTAGTTGCGCCCTCCATGAGGATCAGGGTTTTCTGCCGTCGGCAGGTCGCCGCGGTCGTAACGAGCGTTGTAGCCAGCAATGTCGCGAACGCCTACCTCAGAAAGCAGGTCGTAACGCAACTCCATCTCGCGCACAGCCCAGTCGAGTGCATTTGCTGCCTTCTTCGGGTTGGTCACGACCTCAGTGAGCAGATGTGGCACCCCGTTGTATTGGCCGAGTTCCACGCGCTTCGGGTCGATGAGAATCAGGCGCACAAGGTCTGGAGTCGCGCGCATCAGAATCGATGTCACGATGCTGTTGATACAACTCGATTTGCCAGCACCGGTCTGGCCAGCGATGAGGACGTGCGGGAATGTCGAGAGGTTGGCCATATGTGCCTTGCCAGCGATGTCTCGACCCATACCGACGTCGAGTGGGTGCTTCGCTGACTTTGCCTCATCACTAGCGAGGATGTCGCCGAGTGTGATTATCGGTCGCTGCTTGTTCGGCACTTCGACACCGATCGCGCTTCGTCCTGGGATCGGAGCCAAGATGCGTACGTCGTGGCTTGCCATTGCGTACGCGATTTCTTTCGCGAGCCCAGTGACCTTGTTGACCTTTACGCCTGGCGCAAGTTCGAGTTCATAGCGCGTAACTGTTGGACCAACTGAAGCGCCGACAAGCCGCGCGTCCACGCCAAATTCGCGCATGGTTGCTTCGAGTACTTCGCCGCCGAGATCGACAAAGCGCTGGTCTATCTGTTTGGCGCTACCCCTCTTTAGGACACTCGCTGCAGGAAGTTTCCAGTCGGATGTGCGCGCGCCAGGCGGCATAGCTAACGCGAGTTGCGTGCCCGTGGTCGAGACCTCGTCGGCTTCGAGTTCGGCAATATCGATCACTGCAATTTGTGGTTCTGCGTCAACGCTTACTTGCTGTATATCTATGTCATTGACGGGTGTATCAAAAGTGGCTAGATCGACTTCTTGTCCTGGGTCTCCGAATTGATCGAACACAACCAACTTGGGCGCTCGTTTCGCTCGGCGCGGAGCGGGACTCTCGTTTTCTGAGTCGTCAGGTTCTTCCTCAGCAACACGGAGTTCGACCAAGCCGTGCACTTGACTCGCGACCCATCTCGCGGCAACAACTGCACCGCTTGCGACCTGATGAATCCGCAGGTCGCAAACGAGCAACAGTCCTGCTGCGGCGATAGCGACGAGCACGACGCTCGCGCCGGCTACCCCTGCGAGGCTCGAAAGCGGACCACCCGTAAGTGCGCCGACGAATCCTCCGGCGTCTCGTGAAGCATCAAGAAATGCGTCGGTCGCTTCCGATCGCGCTATGTGCAGGAGGCCGACCACGGCGAACAGCACGAACGCAAGTCCGACTCCAACCCTCACGCCAAGGCGAGCTTGGTCGGCGTCGCTACGGCGCCACACAAGCGATGCTGCAGCAGCCCAACATGCGAACGGCAACAGGAAGCGCCCCTCACCCAAGAGCGCGCCGACCCCGGAGTCGATCGCCTCGCCAAACGGGCCAGCAGCACTAGACAACACTCCGAGTGCTGCGAGGACTCCCGCCACGCCGAACACGACAGCGCCAAGGTCTGTGCGATGGGCACCCAACTGTTCATTTAGCGCGTCGCGGACCCGGCCTGGGTTTCGACGAAATATATGCCGACTCCGTGACTGTTGCGCGCTCCGCTTTGGGGCGTTTCGTGCCGACTTGCGCTTAGAGCGCGACTTGGTAGCTGAAGCCATGTTCACAACGGTAACACCAGCAACACCGGCCACATTGGACCGTGACTGAATCAGCTCCGCAACGCTCCGACCAACTCAGACTGGGAGGTGACACCCATCTTCGCGAATATTGACCGCAAATGGTTGCGTACGGTGAATTCCGAAAGCCTGAGCACTGTCGCAATGTTACTAACGCGATGGCCTGTCAGAATCAGGTCCACTACCTCGCGTTCTCGAGGACTTAGCGAATCCGGTATTACGACCGTAGAAGCAGCCAAAGCGTCTAATGATTCGTCTAGGCCGACGTCGCGAATCTCGACCACAGCGAAACGCGCTGGGCCTGATGCTTCGGCAATCAACCATGCAGAGGTTTCGGTCATTGGATGCGCTTCTGGGTCGCCGATCCACTCGCGTTCTTTAGCGTTAGCCCACACGACCGAATTGTGCTCGAGGCTAAATATCGCCACGGGACTCGGCGCATCCTCGAATGCTGCTTCGACCGCCTCGTGAAAAAAACCCGTTGTTTCCCAGGCATTTTGACCACTAGTCGACTTCGAGAAATTAATTGCTACGACTTCCAAATTCGCTAACTGACCTAGAACAGCCCTAGTTGCTTCGGTCACGCTCACCGCCACCCCCTACAGTCCATCCGGCTAATGCAATTGCATTATGCACCTCTCGGCTCATAATGCAAAATGCTTAGAGCAGGTGAAGTGTCCGAAAGTTTTCGCGCGTCTTCGCGGCTCCCTACTGAGCCATCACGTAGCCGCCATCAACTGGGATGACCTGGCCCGTTATCCAACTCGCGGCATCGCTCGCTAGCAACGCGACTAGAGGTGCTGGATCTTCTGGCCGACCGAGCCTTGGAATCGGATAAGGCTTAGCCATCTTTGCCTCGAGGCTTGAGTCTTGCGAAACGGCAGACTCGAGCAGTCCGGATTTGATTGAACCAAGCGCAACGCAGTTGACGGTCACGGAGTACTTACCAACCTCGGTGGCAAGCGAACGCGAGAATCCTGCTGCTGCCGCCTTCGCAGAACCATAAATCGTCTGGAACCGTTCACCCTTGCGAGCGGCATCAGAAATAATTGTGATCACCCTGCCCCAACCTTTGTCGACCATGTCGCCGACATAGGCATGGGTTACGTGAAGCACTGATCCATAGTTCAGCCAGATCATGTTGTCCCAATCAGACGGGTTCGAGTCAACAAACTTCTGGAGCGCAAAACCACTCGTCGGAATGCCGACATTGTTCACGAGAATGTCTACGGGGCCGGTTTCTTCGCGCATGCGCAGCACTTTGGCAGGGCTAGTCACATCGGCTTTGAGCGGCCGTGCTTTTCCGCCATCGAGACGATTGAGCAATTCGGCGGTCTGGGTTGCACGTTCAGCCGAGATATCATTCACCCACACCGATGCACCAGCGGTGACGAGGGCTCGACAAATCTGTTCGCCGACACCATTGCCGCCACCGGTAACTAGGGCCGTTCGTCCAGATAGATCAATCGCGAGACTCATGCTTCGAGCACCACAGGCACGATTATCGGGAAGCGACGGGTGCGTTCGTTGATGAATTTCTTGAGAGAGCTCCGAGCGTGGCGGCGCATCGTCTCGAAGTCGAATGCGCCAGCGGCCGCTGCCTCAGCTAGCGATTCGGCAACGCGAATCTTGGCGTCATCGAGAAGTTCCTCGGCTTCGGGTGCGTAGACCCATCCACGCGTAACAATCTCGGGCCCGTTCAAGATTTCACCTGTGCGAGCGTCGAGTGTCACTATCACGACCACTACACCTTCTGCCGCCAAAGTTCGACGGTCGCGAAGCACTCCCCCGCCTATGTCGCCAACGATGCCGTCGACATACGTGTACCCGCTAGGCACTGCTGCACGTTCGACATCGAGGCCGCCGTCAGAAAGCGTAAGAGCGTCACCGTCTTCGCAAATGAGAATTCTTTCATCGGCAATACCGATCTGCCTGGCGAGACGAGCATGATGAACCATGTGGCGGTACTCGCCGTGCACAGGCACGAACCAGTCTGGCGACACAAGCGATAGCACAAACTTGAGTTCTTCCTGGCTCGCATGACCAGACACATGCACAGCAGCGATGTGATCATGTAGGACCTCGGCGCCAGCCCGGTGTAATTGATCAATAACGCGATTGACATCTACTTCATTACCGGGGATCGCATGCGCGCTCAGGACTACGACATCGTCTTCGCACACCTTGACGTACTTGTGCTCACTCGCTGCCATCAGGCTGAGCGCACTCATCGGCTCGCCCTGCGAACCTGTGCAAATGATGCAGACGTCGCTCGGACGCATGCTCGGCGTCTCATCGATATCGACTATCGAGGCAACAGGAATATTGAGGAGTCCTAGTTCGCGCGCACCAGCGACATTGTGTTGCATCGATCGACCTAGGAACGCAATCTTGCGACCCGAACGCATAGCAGCGTTCGCTACCTGCTCGATCCGGTGGATATGTGATGAGAAGCATGCGATGATCATCCGCTTGTCGGAATAGTCGTCGAAAATTCGCCGCATCGTTTCGCCGACAGTGCTTTCACTTGGAGTGAAACCTGGTCGCTCAGCGTTGGTGCTATCGGCTAGCAGCAACCGCACGCCACCACCGCGCCTCGATATCTCGCCAAGCAGTGCAATATCGGTTTGGCGACCGTCGACAGGAGTTAGGTCGAGTTTGAAGTCTCCTGTATGAAGGATTGTGCCCTGAGGTGTGTGAATGGCCGTCGCAAATCCATGAGGCACCGAATGGCTCACCGGTACGAACTCGACGTCGAACGGTCCGATCATGCGTCGCTCGCCATCGCGGACAGCGATGAACTCTGTCTGGCCTTCGAGGCCCGCCTCTTCGATTCTGCGCCGAGCGAACTTCAGGCTGAGCGCAGAACCGTAAATTGGAGCTGGCACATCGCGCAAGAGGTACGGCAGCGCTCCTGCGTGGTCTTCGTGTGCGTGGGTCAAGAGCACACCCTCAACACGATCTTTGTTCTGTATGAGATACGAGAAATCAGGCAGGACTATGTCGACACCGGGCATGTGCGAATCGGGGAACATGAGCCCGCAGTCGATCAGCAGGATGCGATCGTCGACCTCGATACATGCACAGTTGCGGCCGATCTCTCCTAGACCGCCAAGGAAAACGATCCGTACCGGCCCAGCCACGTCTAGGAACGTATCAGGCCGGTACGGGATAACTATGTGCGACGGCTCATTCAGGCTTCGGCGCGATCCTTAGCTACTTCGTCAAGCTCTAAGTACTCTTCGCCTGTGTCGGCCCAGTCTTCGAACTGAATGACGCCAAGCTCGGTGAACTTCTTGCGCAACCATCCGTCGCCAGCGTCGAGCAAACCGAGCTTCTTGCAGTTCGGCACAATCTTTGAGAACAGCATCGATTGGAAGACGACGCGGTTTTCATCGAGGAGCACTAGTTGCATCGCTTCTTTGACATTCACTTCCATGCGCTCGAAGACCTCTTGTTGCATGAAACGGTCACGCATGCGCACGGCCGCTTCGAACGCAAACTCCTGGCGGTCGCGAATCTCGTGAGCGTCGAGTTCCTGGTAGTACTCCTTCAATGACAGCACACCGAACGCGACGTGGCGGGCTTCGTCGCTCATGACGTAGCGGAGCATCTTCTTGAGCAACGGCTCGGTCGTCATTTGGTGCATGAAGCCGAATGCTGCCAAGGCAAGTCCCTCGACCATGATCTGCATGCCAAGGTAGGTCATGTCCCAACGCGAATCCATGAGGATGTCATCGAGGAGCAGGCGCAGATGCGCATTGATCGGGTAATGCCCGTCGAGCTTCTCGTTTAGGTAGCGGCTAAAGACCTCGACATGGCGTGCTTCGTCTACCACCTGTGTTGATGCGTAGTACTTGGCGTCGATCCACGGCACCGTCTCGACTATGCGTGCTGTGCAAACAAGCGCACCTTGTTCGCCGTGCATGAACTGGCTCATCGTCCAGTTGTTGCTCTCGATCGCGAACCGAGTCCACTCCTTGTCGCCCCACTTCGCGAACTGCGTGCCTGATAGGTCGACGCCACCGAACGCGACCGCTCCGTCTGGCCTGTTCTGCGCCATGTTCGCGAGTACAACTTTTTCGATGTCGACGTCGGTTGACCAGTCGAGGTCGGTCGACGCGTTCCACTGGCTCGTCTTTGCCTTTTCGTAGAGCTTGACGAGTGGTTCGCGGCTCTGTTCGTAATCCCATGTAAACGTAGTGTCGACTTTGGCGCCCACCGAATACGAAGTCGCATGGACGTCAGAGTTCGTGATCGACAAGATCGCTTCGAGGTCGTTGATGTTTTCTCGACCAATCAGGCTCGTGTAGTCGACAGTGTCTGGATTCGGGTTGGTTGTGGTCATGAGTCGGTCCTCCATGCGGCTGGTTCGCGAACGAATCCAGGGGTTATGTACTGCTCAACGAGTCTTGCAACCGTTGGCGGGTCGGTTATCGGGAATTGCGGGTCTGGGTTTTGCAGGTGAGACAAGGTGATACGAACGAGTAGATCTGCGAGACGAAGTGCGTCTTGTTGTGTTTCCATGTGAGCGGCGAGGTTTGGCGCTACCAGCGCAGCAGCTGCCCTAATGAACTCATCTGCGCCGCCTAGCGTCACGATACGGAGCACTGCGGCTGGTTCGATGGCTAGAACTGCACTGAGTGCTGCGTGATCCAACAAGAACTCAGCGCCCTCGACGATGATGGCCGCGCATGCCTCGTTGAGACTGCCAGACTCTGCTGTTGCGTCTGCGAGTGCGCCAGACAATGCCTCGGCCTCGCGGGCGATCAGCGCACTTAGTAGCTCTTGTTTGTTCGAAAAGTATCGGTAAAGAGTCGCTCTTGAACAGCCAGCGCCCGAGGCGACATCGTCCAACGACGTCTTCGAGACTCCGACAAGCGCGACGCAATCGCACATCGCGTCAAGAATCCGCAGAGGTGGGCTCGTTGCCATTATTTTGAGACACTAAACCAATAAGTGTCTCAGTGTCAAGCTGTCTTAGAAGACTTTGTTAGCAAATACGTCTGCCATCGCCAGACTTATGGGTGCAACCACCCAAGCAACTCGCGTTCTACGAGGTCACGACGTTGTTCAGCATCGTCGAGGTCGACCACGCTCTTTGCCCCGATGTAGCTGAGGATGAGACGCGAAAGGTGCGCAGCGGCTCCAGCCAGGTCAACATCCGGGCCCACACGGCCTGCTTTACGCTCGATCTCGAGCCGCGGTACCAAGAAGGCAGCAATAAATGGTGCCGTCTTAGCGCTTTCGGTGCTGAGCAAACCGACCAAACGTTCCGGTTCTGTCTGCAGTAGCCGTTGCAGAAGTTCGTGATGCACCACAGCCTGCCGAGCGAACTCCAGACCCTTGTCGAGCATCTCAGCGAGGCTCTCAGCCGGAGCAACGTGGTCAGCGAGTCGGCTCAGAAACACAGCTACTTGCCACGCCACCGCCTCGTGCAAGAGCTCTTCGCGCCCACCGGGGAAATATCGGTAAATAGTCGCCCGCGATAGCCCCGTCTCCTTGACGACATCTTCGACGGTTGTCTTGGACATGCCGAACCGCGCGATACACGCATAGGTGCACCGCACTACATGGTCATGCACTGTTAGCGGATCGTCTACTTCGGTCACACAATTTCCTCTTCGCCTGAAACTGATCCTAGGCAGTCACCCTCATAGCCTCTGCCGAGTGACTTCGAGTCCCGTGCACCGTAGCGAAGAAAGCGCAACTGACACCGGCTGGGTCCAACGCGACGCTGCCGTTGTTTGGCACGGGTTTACACAGATGGCGACCTTCGACTCGAACTCACCTGTCATCGTTGATCACGCAGATGGGCATTACCTAGTCGATGTCGATGGTCGTCGCTACCTCGACGCCATTTCCTCCCTGTGGGTCACTACTCTCGGTCACAACGTTTCAGAACTAGACAACGCGGTCCGCGCACAACTCGACCTCGTCGCGCATACAACGCTGCTTGGCAACGGGAACAGGATCGTGATTGAGCTTTCCGAGGCTCTCGCGAAGGTCGTGCCACTCGATGGGCCTCACTTCTTGTACGCGTCCGACGGTGCGAGCGCCGTCGAACAGGCCCTAAAGATCGCATTTCAGTTTTGGACCAATCAGGGAATTCATGGCAGGCATCGTTACTTGGCCTTTGGTGGCGCGTACCACGGCGACACAGTCGGCGGCATTTCGGTTGGCGCTGGTGGATTCGGGACAGACATCTTTGATCCGCTCCGATTCGACGTCTTGCGAGCGCCAGACTTTTCGGATTCGCGATGTTTTGAAATTGCCACTCAACTAATCGAGGAGAACCGAGACTCGTTAGCCGCAGTAATTATCGAACCACTAGTGCAAGGCGCTGCAGGGATGCAGCTATGTTCACCAACAGACCTCGCACGCCTAGAGGCCGCATGCCAGGCGAACAATGTGCTGCTAATAGCCGATGAAGTCGCCGTCGGCTTCGGTCGCACAGGAACGTTGTTTGCGTGCGAGCAAGCTGGGCTCCGCCCCGATTTGTTGTGCCTTGGCAAAGGAATCACGGGTGGCTACCTACCTATGGCTGCCACGGTTGCAAATGACCGTGTTTACAAAGAGTTTCTTGGCGCCGATCTCGGCGAGCGAACCTTTTATCACGGCCATAGCTATAGCGGAAACGCGCTCGCTGCAGCTGTAGCTCTTCGCCACCTTTCACTCATCCACGAGTGGAAAGTTCTTGAAAACGTCGTAGAGCGTGGGGTCGAACTCGGCGAGAAGCTAGCGGCACGAGTCGCGACTCTTCCTGGCGTCCGCGCTGTTAGGCGTTGCGGCTTGATGACGGGTGTCGAACTCGCGCCCCCTTCACAAGGTCTACGTTGGGGTCGCAAAGTCACGGCTGCATGCGTGACACGCGGGGTCCTAATTCGCCCACTCGGCGACGTAATCGTCCTGATGCCACCACTAACAGTTACATCCTCAGAGATCGATACGATCGTCGCGACTCTCGCTACGGCGATCTCCGAGGTCTGCACATGAGTTGGATCGACTGGGCCGATGAAGCCACAACCGCAACCCGCGACAGCGGGCAATGGCGTACCCCACGAGTTCTCGATGGAGACGGGGTTACACACCTGCTCGCCGACGGCAGGTCGGTCGTGTCGTTTGCCTCTAATGACTACCTCGGACTAACCCAGCACCCTGCCGTGAAAGCCGCGGCACACCAAGCACTCGACCGCTGGGGCGCAGGGTCAGGCTCGGCACGACTAATAGTCGGGGCACGACCAAGTCACTCAGAACTCGAAGCTGAACTCGCCAAGTGGAAGCACTCCGAATCGGCGGTACTGTTCCCGACTGGATTTGCAGCCAACCTCGGAGTCATGACCGTATTAGGTGGCGACGATGTTCTGGTCTGCTCAGACGAACTCAACCATGCCTCAATCATCGACGGATGCCGCCTGTCTAAGAGCGACCTAGCGATCTATCCGCATTCGGACTTAGCTGAACTCGAACGTCTGTTGGCGACGCGAGGTAGCCGCCGCGCGATGGTCGTAACCGACACCGTGTTTTCTATGGATGGCGACGTCGCAGATGTTGACGCGGTTGCAAACCTTTGTGCGCAACACGACGCATTATTGGTGCTCGACGAAGCGCATGCTGTGCTCGGACCGGAACCTTCTGTCGCTGCGCTAGAGCAATGCGCCCACGTTCGTGTCGGCACACTGAGCAAGACTCTCGGGTCTCTTGGCGGTTTCGCAGCGAGTTCACGAATCCTTGCTGACTTGCTTGTCAATAGAGCACGCAGCTACATCTTCACAACGGCGAGCACGCCAGCCGACACGGCTGCTGCAAGCGCCGCACTACGGGTGCTTCAGTCCAACGAGGGCGCAACCCTGTTAGCGAGATTGCGTTCCAACGTTGACCGAGTCAGGCTCGCGCATCCGTCTCCGATCATCCCGATAATTTGTGGCGAATCTGAAACCGCAATGCGCAAATGCGACGCATTGCTAGAACTTGGCATACTCGTGCCAGCAATTCGGCCACCAACTGTTCGAGTCGGATCGTCGCGACTGCGCGTAACCCTCTCGGCAGCGCACAACGACGACCACATCGACCTACTTTTGAAATCTATGGAAAGTGTCGGGCTTTTTCCGTGATAGTTGTCGTTGTCGGCACTCGAACAGAGGTCGGCAAGACCTGGCATAGCGCGGCACTACTCACAGAACTGCGTGCACGACAGATCTCTGTGTCCGCACGCAAGCCCGTACAAAGCTTCGATCCGAGCGACGCAAGCCATCGCGATTCCGTAGTGCTCAGCGAGGCCTCCGGCGAGGCCGAGAATCTCGTGTGCCGATCCCACCGCAATTACGAGGTAGCCATGGCGCCGCCGATGGCAGCAGATTTTCTCGGACGTCCGGCCTTCACAACGGCTGATTTATTCGAAGAACTCGAGCTTCCTCGAGACGATTCAGTTGTATGCCTAATCGAAACCGCGGGTGGCGTTCGTTCTCCTTTGGCACACGATGGCGACGCCACCGACCTCTGCAGGTACTTGCGACCAGACTTGGTAATTCTCGTTGCCGATGCCGGTCTCGGCGCGATCAACGCTGTGCGGCTCAGTGCCGACGCATTAGCGCAACAGCGCTTGGTCGTCGCTCTCAATCGTTACGACGCTGATGACCCGATCCATAGGGCGAACCTCGATTGGCTTGCGCACTCGGATGGCTACGACGTCGTTACAAGCCCGAATGGCTCAGCGGACCTCGTGGTCGCGAGGATTACAGATCGAGCAACGCATCGAGACCGACTGTAAGGCCGGGACGTTTGCCAACCTGACGCAGGGCTAACAACACTCCTGGCATGTACGCGGAACGCTCGAAGCTGTCGTGGCGGATCGTGAGTGTTTGACCGGCTACGCCGAGAAGCACCTCTTGGTGTGCGAACATGCCCCGCATACGTACCGAATGCACCGGGATGCCATCGACAGAACCGCCACGCGCCCCGTCGGCGACAACCTTTTCGGTCGGCTCCGGCGCCCAGTCCTTGCTTGCAGCGGCGATGCGCCGAGCTGTCATCATGGCAGTTCCGCTCGGTGCATCGGCCTTCTTATCGTGATGCAACTCGATGATCTCTGCCGTATCAAAATATGGCGCCGCCAATTCCGCAAAACGCATCATGAGTACTGCTCCAATAGTGAAATTGGGTGCGATAACGGCGTTGGCGTCTGACGCTTCGAACATTTCTGCATACCGAGCAAGTTCGGAATCGGAGAAGCCTGTGGTCCCGACGACAGCGTGCACGCCATTTGCTGCGCACCACTTCAGGTTCTCGTGCGCAGCGGCAGTGACTGTGAAGTCAACGACTGCGTCGGTGCCTGCGTCAAGTATCGCGTCGCACGACTTTGATATCGACAGTCGCGAACCGGCAATTCCGAGTTGCGACAAATCGATTCCAGCATGCAGCGGATCGACAGCAGCTACGAGTTCAAGGTCAGGAGCATCTTGCACTGCTTGGCATACTGTCGCGCCCATACGTCCGCCTGCACCGAATACTGCGACCTTGATCATGCGGCCACGCTAGATGCAACTGCCCGCGTGCTCAAACGCTTAAGGCTTGAGGCCCAACGACAGCGAGCGTTCGTGGCGCGCCGCGCAAGAGCCTTTCGATGACAGTTCCAATCGCCGAGGCATCGACAGCCTCAACGTTGCGTACAAGTTCGTCTAGGTCGGAGACCTTGCCTTCGACTAGTTCGTCTCGGCCAAGTCGATGCATACGTGCCGAACTCGTTTCGAGCCCCATCACCAACGATCCAGTTAGAGACCCCTTTGCTGCTTCTAGTTCGGCAGGGGCGACACCGCCATCGGCCACGAGCCTGTCGAGTTGGGCATTCAATACTTCGAGCGTTTCAGCAGCGCGTTCTGAGCCAGTACCTGCGTACAGCGCAAGGAAGCCTGTGTCAGCGAAAGCCGCGCGATATGAATAGACGCTGTACGCAAGACCACGCTCCTCGCGAACTTCCTGGAATAACCGACTCGACATGCCGCCGCCGAGTACCTGGTTGAGAACTGTGAGCGCGTAGCGGTCGGTATCACCAATTGCGATTGCCCTGACCCCTAAGACGAGATGCGCTTGCTCGGTGTCACGCTCAACGAAACTCGACGGAGTTGCAGTCGCGAATTCGAGGGCGCCTCGTTGGGGACGATCACCGGTACGGTCGCCCACGCGTTCATTCAACATTGAAGCGAGATTGGCGTGATCGAGATTTCCCGCGGCGGCCAACACTGTGTTGCTAGGCCTGTAATGGTCGGCATGAAACGAAATAATGTCTTCACGCGGCATTGCCAAGATCGAGTCGCGGCTACCAAGCACTTCGCGTCCGAGAGGATGACTTGGGAACATCGCGGCACTGAACACTTCGTGGACAACATCGTCTGGAGTGTCGTCGCGCATGCCGATTTCTTCGAGAATTACCTCGCGCTCGATATCGACTTCTTCTGAGCGAAAGGCAGGGTTCCAGACGACATCGCAAAGCACGTCAACAGCCGTCTCAAGATGTGCGTCCGGTACGCGCACATAGAACACGGTCTGTTCGTGGGTCGTGAAAGCGTTGAATTCGCCACCAACCGATTCGATGGCGTGTGCCACGTCACGCGCACTGCGAGTCGGTGTTCCCTTGAACAACAAGTGCTCTAGGAAATGACTCGTACCGGTTCGATCATCCGACTCGTCACGGGCACCAGTACCGACCCAAGCTCCGAGTGTCACCGAGCGCAAATGTCCGAGCGCTTCGCTGACTACCCGGAGTCCCGAGTCGAGTGTGGTTTTTGTAATCACCTAGGCGACAGCGTCGACAGACTTAGTCGCGGCGTGGGCGCCTGTCACGGCCGCCACGATTCCCGCCACGATTCCCGCCACGGTTACCACCACGGTCACCACCACGAGACGCAGTCGATTCGTCAGCAGGACCAAGATCGCCGAACTCAGCCGACATCTCTGCGTCGAATGAGTCTTCGAATGACACCTGCTCTACCGATCCATCGGCGCTAGATGCCGACTTTGGCTGCGTCGCTTCGCCTGAGTCGCTCGAAGTACCTGCGGTCAGATCTACGTCGGCTTCGCCACCGGCCAAGCCAAGTGAAAGCTTGCCACTGTTGTCGATGTCTTCGACACGCACTTCGACTTCGTCGCCGAGGTTGAGAACATCCTCGACACGGTCGACGCGCTTGCCGCGACCAATCTTGCTGATGTGCAGCAACCCATCACGGCCAGGAAGGATGTTTACGAAGGCACCAAACTTGGTGACGTTCACAACCTTGCCGAGGTAAACCGCCCCGAGTTCGGCCACAGGTGGGTCGAGGATCAACTCGATGCGACGCCGAGCCTCTTCGACCTTGGCACCGTCCTTTGAGCCAATAGACACCAGACCAACGGATCCGTCGTCCGTTACAGCGATGTCTGCACCAGTCTCCTGTTGAATCGTGTTGATGACCTTTCCTTTCGGTCCAATCACTTCACCGATCTTGTCAACAGGAATCTCGAAGCTGATGATCTTCGGCGCTGTTGTGCGAACTTCTGAGCGAGGAGCCGCGATCGCGTCTTCCATCACGTCGAGAATTTGCAAGCGAGCGACCTTGGCTTGACTAAGCGCAGCAGCAAGAACGTCGGCAGGAATGCCATCGATCTTGGTGTCTAGCTGTAACGCTGTCACGTAATCACGTGTTCCAGCGACCTTGAAGTCCATGTCGCCGAAAGCATCCTCGGCCCCAAGAATGTCGGTAAGCGTCGTGTACTTGCCTTCTGCAAATACCAGACCCATCGCGATGCCAGCGACCGGCGCCTTGATCGGCACGCCAGCATCCATAAGGGCGAGCGTTGAACCACAGACTGACCCCATCGAGGTCGAACCGTTGGACGCGAGAACGTCGCTCACGACACGAATCGTGTACGGCCACTCGGTCGCGTTCGGCAGCACTGGGACGATTGCGCGCTCGGCGAGGGCGCCGTGGCCAATCTCGCGTCGTTTCGGTGAACCAACGCGGCCTGTCTCGCCAGTGGAGAACGGAGCGAAGTTGTAGTGATGCATGTACCGCTTGCGCTCTTCGGTCGTGATCGTGTCGAGCATCTGCTCCATCCGGGCCATGCCAAGAGTCGTCACTGACAAGACTTGAGTTTCGCCACGCTGGAACAATCCTGAACCGTGGGCGGCTACAAGCACTCCGGTCTCAGACGACAGCGGACGCAGTTCGGTGGTTGAGCGACCATCGATGCGAGCACCTTCGTTGACGATGCGTGAACGCACTACTTTCTTTTGCACGCTACGGAACGCTCGCTTCACCTGTGCGGCTCTGTCTGCGAATGCGCCCGGCGCTTCCGAAGTACCGACGAGAGCAACCAATAGGTCGGCTTCGATCTCGTCGAGCTTCTCGTTGCGGTCGTGCTTGTCGGCGATCTTCATCGCTTCGTTCACGCTGGCCTTGGTGTGAGCTTCGGTCGCTTCGAAGACATCCGCGTCGTAGTCGGTGTGGACTTGGTAGGCGATGGTCTTGATCGGACCGTTGGCCGCAATCACCTTGTCGCGTAATTCGATCTGCAGGTCGATAACGGCCTTGATCCATTGCTTCGACTCGTTGAGACCCTCGGCAATAACTTCTTCGGTGACCTTTGGAGCACCGGCTTCGTACAACTCGTGTGTGTTGGCAGTGCCGCCAGCCTCGACCATCATGATGGCTACGTCACCATTGTCTAGAACACGGCCAGCGACCACTATTTCGAAAGTTGAATCATCGCCCTCTTGGAACGTCGGGTGAGCAAGCCACTTGCCGTCCTTGTGAGCTAGCCGCACGGCTCCGATTGGACCGTCGAAAGGGATACCCGAAATCGTGAGTGCTGCACTAGCTCCGTTGATTGAAGCAACGTCGTGCGGGTTGGCGAGGTCGACGCTCAAGATTGTTGCTACGACCTGAACTTCGTTGCGGAAACCCTCGGGGAAACTTGGGCGCAGCGGACGGTCTGTGAGGCGGCAGGTCAGGATCGCGCTCTCGCCTGGGCGACCTTCGCGACGGAAGAAACTGCCCGGGATCTTTCCGGCGGCGTACATGCGCTCTTCGACTTCGACAGTCAGCGGGAAGAAGTCAATTCCTTCACGTGGCTTGGCGGTACACACCGTGCTCAGAAGCTGGGTGTCGCCGACTTGGACTACGACGGCTCCATCGGCGAGTGCGGCAAGTTTGCCGGTCTCGATGGACATCATGAGCCCATCTGCGTTGATGGGACCAGATACGCGGATTGCGTCACTCATGTGAACGCTTCCTCTCTATGTTGGGCAAGAGGCGACGGTTCCCAGTGGTCAGCGCGCCGGGCCCTGATGGGTGTCCACCATCGTTCGGACTCGGTGCGGTGGCAACCGGTAACCCCCGGCGCTCTCGCGATATTGCTCTAAGTGTTCGTTGCCAATCGACCGGAAAAGTAGGCCGGACGCAAAACGAGGAGCCAATGTTTGGCTCCTCGGTGTGCTAGCGGCGGATCCCCAATTTTGCGATGATCGCTCGGTACCGCTCGACGTCGTTGCTGATGAGGTAATCGAGAAGTCGACGACGCTTACCAACCAACATCAGCAGGCCTCTGCGAGTGTGATGGTCCTTCTTGTGGGCCTTCAGGTGCTCTGTGAGGTGCGCGATGCGTTCTGACATGATCGCAATCTGGACTTCTGCCGAGCCAGTGTCAGTGTCGTGCCGACGGTTCTCGACGATAGTTGCGGCCTTGTCGGGCATAATTAGTGGAGTGGTCTTTCAGTCGCGGAACGAACAATTACGCGCCGAACGTTTCGGCACGAGGGTTCAGGGTATCAGTTCAGTTCAGAATCTCTCGACACAGAGCCACATCTGCCGTGAGTTGGGAAGCTAACTCGGTTACGTCTGCGAACCTTCGCTGATCCCTTACTCGCTCTCGAAAACGGACTTTCACCTGCTGCCCGTATAGATCGCCTTCAAAATCAAGGACATTTGCCTCGAGTAACTGCAGTCCATGTTCGGCATAAAACGTCGGTCGTCGACCGATACTGATTGCAGCGTTCCGTTCGACCCCATCAGAGTCGACGAAAGTTCCGGCGTACACGCCGTCCGCTGGCAAACAAGTACGGTCATTTACCCCGACATTGGCCGTTGGAAACCCGAGTTCAGTTCCCCGCCTGTCGCCCGTCTCGACTAGTCCTCTGACCTCATGGTCGCGCCCGAGGATTGCCGCTGCCGAGTGGACATCACCAACGCCAAGGCGTTCGCGAACACGCGTCGAAGAGAGTGGCACATCCCCAGATTTATCAGATACAAGTCCAAGACCGATGACCTCGAAGCCGAGATCGGGTCCCATACCTTCGAGCAAAGCAACGTTGCCGCCACGCCTATACCCGAAGTGAAAATCGGCGCCTACGACTACTACTTGTGAATGCAGATTGTCTGCTAGCACCTCATAAACGAATTCTGGAGCTGTCTCTTTGCTGCGCTGGTCATCGAACTTGATGACCACACATATGTCTACAAGTCCCGTTGCAGACAGAAGTTCGATCTTTTGATCGAGAGTCGTGAGTAGTTTCGGAGCACTTTGTGGTCGGACAATTTCGGCCGGGTGGCGATCGAAAGTCACCACTACTGTCGCAAGGTTGCGCGCTCTGGCAAGATCGTGGACAAGCCGCAATACCGCTTGATGACCGCGGTGTACTCCGTCATACGCGCCAATAGTTACAGCGGCGCGGTTCGTGAGAGCACTCGGCGGGACGACATCCTCAAAAACCTTCACTTCGCCAGCACCACCGCTGGCTTCAAGCCATCTCCACGTCGCTCGTAAATTGCGATGAGCTCTGTGTCGTGGACCACAGCAAAAGGCCCCGCTCCACCGTGGTAATTCGCAAGCAGGTCCCTCGCCGTGAAAGTGTTGCCGTAACCGACCCTCTTCGCTACGTCGTCGTCGACGTCGATGCGCTCGAGCGACCGCATCGCACCTAAGGGGCTCAACACGCACTCAAGGCTAACTGCTTCTATCTCAGCAAGCGAGTGCGCGTCGCCGAGGGTGAACGAACCGACTCGATTTCGTCTCAAATCGCGCAGGTGCGCTCCACCGCCTAGCACCGTTCCTAGGTCTGCAGCGAGCGTACGGATGTAGGTGCCACTTGAACACTCAACGGCGACGTCGGACTCTGGCCCAGTCATATCTGTCGAATTGCGCCAAGCCGTCAGCTCAAAAGAATCGATTCGCACAGCACGCGATTTGCGCTCGACTTCGATGCCCTCACGAGCGAGTTCGTGCAATCGACGACCATCGATCTTGATGGCGCTCACCATTGGTGGGATCTGCTCGATTTCGCCGAGAAATGTTTGAATCGCTTGTTCAACGAGTTCGCGCCCAAGCGAGGCCATATCGAATTCAGCCGTCACTTTGCCTTCGGAATCGAGCGTGTCGGTGGTCACTCCGAATACAACTGTCCCCGAATAGCCCTTCGTGGTTTCTTGAAGGAAACGCAGCAACCGCGTTGCCTTGCCGAGGCCGACTAGCAGCACGCCGGTCGCGTCAGGGTCGAGTGTCCCGGCGTGCCCAACAGATCGCTGACCATAAATCTTGCGAAGGCGCGATACGACGTCATGACTCGTCATGCCACGTGGCTTGTCGACGACCACAAGTCCGTCAGCCATGGCTATTCCCTTGGCGTTCTAGTCGGTCGCCCACGGCTACCGACTTGATCTACGTAAGGCGCCAAGCACCATGAGCAGCACAACGGCCCCGACGAACGCGAGGAAGATCGAACGCAGGCCGAACTCGCCGATCGGTTCGCCTCCTGCGGCTGTCGACAACGAACCGCCGATTAGACCGCCGGCAGCACCCACAGCCGTAGTTCCGAGGCAGCCGATACGGCTTCTGTTAGCGGTCGACCGGTTGTAACCACTAGCCGAACGCGCTAGCGCTCCTGCAACGAAGCCAACCACGAGCCACGCCATGATTCCCATGAAAACCCCTCGCTACCGCGCTTAGCTCGCCGTACTGACCCTGCGCGCTGCGGCTACCGCAGATCGGAGCTGGCGGACTATTTCTTCCGAAGGGCCAGGCGCTGTGAAACCTGCGGCGAACTTATGGCCTCCCCCGCCTAGAGCTTGCGCTATCGCGCAAACATCTACCTCACCGAGGCTGCGCAGGCTCACGCGCACTAGTCCATCGGCTTCTTCTTTGAGCACAGCAGTTACCTCTGCTTCTCGAGCGCGCCGGATTACATCGATAAGGCCCTCGACTTCATCCATGGTGACGTCAAATTTCGCGAGATCTTCTTGGGTCACGATCGTTGACACAAATCGTTCGTGCGCTACTAGTTCCGCCCGCTGTAATGCAGAAGCCATCAATTGCAGGTAAGCGAATCTGTGTTCTTCGAACAGGGTTCGCGAAAGAGTCGGTATCGGAACATCGAACTGAACAAGTTCGTGGGCGAGTTCGAACACCTCGGGCGTAGTACTCGCATACTGAAAACGGCCGGTGTCGCAAACGAGCGCCGCATATAGACACACGGCGGCATCTCGATCGAGCGAAAACCCAAGAGTTCGCACTAGTTCGCGGACCACGACGCCAGATGCTGCCGCTCGATCATCGATGACGTTGATCGAGCCATAACGGTCGTTGCTTATGTGGTGGTCGATCACGATCAACTCGCGCGCAGCAAGCGCGGGGCCCTGCAAGTCTCCGAGGCGGGCAAGCGAACCACAATCAAACGTGATCATCACGTCGGGATTTTGTGGAAACTGCGCTGGCGGAACCATCAGTTCAAGGCCTGGGAGTTCCCTGTAGTGGGCCGCAACTACAAATGGTTCTGAGAACGACGCAACAGACGCGATGCCATGATGTCGCAACACATGGTGCATGCCGAGCATCGAACCTAAAGCGTCACCATCGGGCGATACATGGCACGCGAGAGCTACTTGAACCGAACCTCGAATCGATCGTGCGGCTTCCGCGAGCGCTACGGAGTGATTCATTCGTCGTCTTCTAGTGAGTCCGTCCGCCGGCCACTGCCCTCTAGCAACGCGTCGATACGGTGGCCTGTAGCTATAGAAGGGTCGACCTTGAAAATGAGTTCTGGAACTTGCTTGACCCTCACCGATCGACCCAGTACTCCACGCAAGCGAGGAGCCGCCTTAGCTAAACCAGCAGCCGCATCTTCGTCAGAATTGTGGCTCGTGAACCACACAGTGGCAAAAGCGAGATCGCTAGTTACATCGCAGCCTGTGAGAGTGACGAGCACGAGGCGCGGGTCGTCGAGCCTGTCGAGTTCTGACGCGAGCACCTCAAGCATTACCTCGTGGAGTCGCGCGGTCCGCGGATAACGATGTGACCTGCCCCTTGACGATCGGCTGTTAGGAGCCATCATGTCCCCTCAATTTAGAACCCAACGTTTTCGGTTGGCAGATTGAATCTAGGTACGCGGGATCTCGCGGTCCTCGTAGGTTTCGATTACGTCGCCCGGTTTCAGGTCTTGGAAGTTGTCTAGACCGATACCGCACTCGAAGCCGTCACGCACTTCGCGGACGTCTTCTTTGAAGCGACGCAACGAGGCAATCTCGCCCTTCCAGATAATCGTGCCCTGACGAAGGAACCGCACTTTCGAACCACGCGTGATCTTGCCGTGCTGCACAAGACAACCTGCAATCCGGCCGACCCTCGGCACGCTGAAGATCTCGCGAACTTCGGCCTCGCCTGTGACAACTTCTTCGTACTCTGGCTTCAGCATTCCGAGCAGAGCCGAATTGACATCTTCGATAAGCCCATATATAACTTCGTAGAGACGGATCGAGACACCTTCGCGTTGCGCGAGTTCGCGAGCCTTGCGATCGGGCCGAACATTGAAGCCAATGACCGTCGCGTTTGAGACTGCAGCGAGGTTGATGTCGCTTTCCGAGATTGCTCCAACACCGCGATGCACGAAGCCGAGGTTTACTTCATCATGCTGGTGATCGAGCTTGCGCAAGGCTTCGGTAACGGCCTCGAGAGAACCTTGCACGTCGCTTTTCAGCACAAGATTCAAGGTAGCGACCTCGCCCCGCTGAACCATTTCGAATATGTCCTCGAGACGCGAACCGCTCGTGAGAGTCTCGCGGCGCGAAAGCCCGGCAACATGGCGCCGACGCGACCGTGCTTCTGCGACTGTCCGCGCGACCTTTTCGGATGGCGCAGCGCGTAACTCGTCACCAGCTAGCGGTACCGCGTCGAGACCCAAGACTTGCACTGGTTTACTCGGTCCGGCTTCCTTGACTGGCTGTCCGTTCTCGTCGAACATTGCACGTACGCGACCCCAGGCAGGACCTGCAACAATCGAGTCACCAACGCGCAACGTGCCTTCTTCTACCAACACCGTCGCCACAGGACCGCGGCCACTCTCGAGCTGGGCTTCGAGTACTGCGGCAACCGCGGCTTTGTCTGGATTAGCGACTAGGTCGAGGGCTAGCTCAACGTCGGCAACTAGCAAGATCGAATCGAGCAGTTCTTGGATACCCGTGTTAGCGCGTGCCGACACATCCAAGACGATTGTCGTGCCTCCCCACTCCTCCGGTACGAGTTCGTGTTCGGTGAGTTGCTGGCGGACGCGCGTTGTGTCTGCGTCTTCGCGATCGGCCTTAGTGACCGCAACGATGATCGGGACTTCGGCAGCCTTGGCGTGATTGATCGCTTC
>SXJP01000018.1 GCA_005779395.1 Actinomycetota bacterium | reverse complement strand
CGTCTTGCTCGTCGCTCCCGCAGCGAAGCTCAAGGTTCCAGACTTGGCTTTATAGTCGGATCCACTTGATGCGGTGCCCGCCACAGAGGCGTAGGCGACGGTGATGACTGAAGTGGCTTTTCTGTTCAGAGTCACAGTGAACTTGGCTGTTCTAGTGCCAACGTCACCTTCAAGTGCGGACACGTCACCGATACTTAACTCCGGCGGACTTGAGTCAAGTGTCTGGGTAATCCAATCTGCATAAGAACTAACGCGACCGTAAAGCCCTGGGTAGTCGGCATCGGCACATCCCGCGCCCCAACTCGTATCTCCTACCAATACAGGGTCCGGGGTGTATGCGACAAGAGGGCCGCCAGAGTCGCCCTGACAGGAGTCTTTGCCTCCACCTGGAACCCCAGCACAGACCATGTGCTCGCTTAGATATTGGCCCGTCGAATACAAACCGCACGTGCCGTCCAACGCCGACTGTTCTGAGACTGTGACTCCATGAAGGCTGAACGGATAGACCGAAGCCGCAGCCGAGGTATTACCCCACCCATAGGTAGCAAGCGCGTCGCCTCGTGCCGGAAATAATGGGTCTGAATTCCAGGTGATCACCGTGGCACCAATCGCAGGAGTTGTTAAGTGCAAGAGTGCGACGTCGCCGATCATGGTCGAGGCCTTGTAGTGCGGCTGCATCACTATGCGATCGATGCTGTGGCGATCAGCTGCGGTGTAATCCCTTAGGTCCGTCTTGCCGAAGACGACGGCGACGTTCGATGCAAGTTCACCAGTCATGCAATGTGCGGCAGTCAGTACCCAGGATTCGCCGATCAGTGACCCACCACAAAACTGCGCGTTATAGGTGTCGCTGACATCGCTATTGAGTATTGCCACGGTCCATGGAACGGTCGCCGCATCTACGATGCTGCCTCCGACAATTCGTGGCTGAGGGCCCGTTCCGCTAGCTACGGGCGCTGAGTCGGCCCACGCCGCTGCTACTACAAGCAACCCACACGCGAGTCGTCTTCGGTTCCTTGTCATTTTCCGCCCGCTCATTCTCGTCGCAGATGCCTGCGCTTCAGTCCGCCCTGCAGACAATACGTCAAGTCGACTGCGCGGCTCAACGACGGAACGTCCGACCAACTGAGACGCGCGATACACGTTGATTTACCTGAACCCGGCCACTCTCATCGGTGTACAGCTCGAGTCCATGTCCGACCCTGTTGTTCAACTGTGCCTCCCAGTCCTTGTTTAGATGGAGAGGCACCAATGAGCACAGACGACCCGACCCCACCGCAGCCACCTGCCCCGCCAATCGGCCCGGCGATCGAAGTTCTGGCCTCGGCACCGAGTGCCAAGCCACCGCGGTCATGGAAGACCTGGCAACTCGCAACAGCAAGTGCTGTCGCCCTGTTCATAGGGGTCGGCATCGGGACCTCCGGCACAGGGTCCGAAGAGGACAAGGTCGCGGATTCGACCAGCACGACCGCTCGGACGTCTACTACCGACGAGCCGACGACACAAGCGCCGACCACCACGACGATGGCGCCGACCACAGTCCCTCGGCCGACAGAACATGTCATTGGGGACAAGGTGACATACGAAGGTGGCGCCTCGATCCAGATCATCTCTTATGAGCAGGGCGTAGACGGCGGATACTTCGATCCAGAACCCGGCAACGAGTATGCAATCGTCGACGTCGAAGTGTGCGCTGGGAGTAGCGAAATCTCTTACAACGAAATGGCGTTAGCGGCAATCATGGCCGATAACCGGAGATATTCAGATTCATTTGGTGGCGCACGAGACCCTGGTCTTGGATCAGGCGACCTTTCCGCCGGTTCAGGATGTGTACGCGGCTGGGCCACCTTGGAGGTCCCTGTTGGCCAACGGCCAGTCTCGATTCTTTGGAGCTACGGCGACTTCGAAGACACTCGATGGGCGGTCAAATGAACGAAGAAACCCATCCGGTCGTGTCTGCAGCGCTCGGCGTCCTTGGAGTTGGTGGTGCTGTCTACTTGACGTGGTGCACGATCATCGCCTTCGTCGGTGGCACGACACCACTCCTCGGGTGGCGCCAGGAAGGGTCGCTCGGCGCTGGTCTCTTCTGGATCTTTGTCATTGACCCGATTGTCAGCACAGTCCTGATCTGGGTATCAGCGTTAGTCGTCTTGCCACTCTCAGCATTGTTCAAACGCTGAGGTCCGAGTATCGCCGACGGCGTGTCCCACCCTCCTGCTTTGCTGTGTTCCAACACAAAAACACGGGAGACCACATGAAGACGAACTTCAGAATCGATCACGAACTGCTTGCAATAGAAGCTGAAAACTCAGTTTCGGGGATGCTCGAACTGATCGCCCCAGAGGCCACGACTACCCGGTTGCCGTTGCACATTGCGTTGGTGATCGATAAGTCAGGTTCGATGCGCGGCGGCAAACTAGAAGCAGCGAAAGAAGCCGCCAACTACCTAGTGCAACGGCTGACCGGCGAGGACCGCCTCGCAATTATCGCGTTCGATGACGAAGTAGAACTCATACTCCCGCTCGACACGATCTCGCCAGACAAGGCACGGCGCGCAATCGCCGAGATCCATTCCGGAGGCTCGACGAACCTCTCTGGCGGCTGGCTGAAAGGCCTCGAAGAACTTGGCCGCGGTGCTGGCATCGATGCAACTCGTCGGGTACTTCTGCTCACCGACGGCCAGGCCAATGTCGGGATCAAGGACGACGATGGGCTCGTGCGACTAGCTGACGGCTCCAAAGCACAGACAGCCACGACGACGTTCGGTTTCGGTGACGGCTTTAACGAAGATCTCCTCAAGCAGATCGCCGAAACCTCTGGTGGTTCGACCTATTTCATCGAGACTCCAGAAGACGCTCCTGGCGCGTTCGATCATGAGTTCGAGGGCCTTGCCACGATCGTTGCGCAGAACTTGAGCGTAGAGATTGTGATGCTCGACGATGCGAAGTTCATGGGCGTTCTCAACAACTACAAGATGGCATCTGTGCCAAACGGCATCCAGACTCAAGTAGGCGACATCTACGGTGGCGAGCGCCGCCAGATCCTCTTCAAGTTTTTTGTTCCCGAGGTAGCTCAACTTGGTGTGAAACGAGTCGCGGACATCACGATCCGTTACACGTCTGTCGGTTCTGAAATCGCACAACACCAGATCTCAGTTCCGGTAACGGTGAATCTCGTGAGCGCTGATGAGGCAGCCGCCGCCGAGGTCGATCATGAAGTAGTCGAGCTGGTCACCATCCTCGAGGCTTCCCAGGCGCGAATTGCCGCTCGCGACCTCGCTGACCGCGGCGACTTCGGAGCTGCTTGGGCGATGCTCAACGTCAACATCAGCGAACTGCGCTCGCGCGGAACTGAGGCCGCAACATTCGAAGCCGACCTGCTCGCCGAACATTTACTGAACTTCGAGCGAGGCACCTACGACTCCGGGACACGCAAGCGCATGTCGAACGAAAGCAACGAGCGGGGCCAAAGCTCTAGCAGGCGTGAAGCAATGCGTCACCGCGAGCACCGGCGCCGACTCGACTTGCGGAACTTGGCTGAACAAGCACAAGAGAAAGACGACGAGAACGGTTCGGCCGAAGAATCCTGATTCGCTAGCGCT
>SXJP01000017.1 GCA_005779395.1 Actinomycetota bacterium | reverse complement strand
GTCGGTAGCCAGACACTCGTCCAAACTCAAGAACTCGGAGTGTCCGCAGCGACGGTCCGCAACGACATGGGGGCGTTAGAGCGCGAGGGCTACATAACACACCCGCACACATCTGCGGGTCGTATCCCCACAGACAAGGGCTACAGATTTTTTGTCGATCACTTCGCTGGCTCGACACAACTCTCTAATCCGCAAAAACGCGAAGTGGCTGAATTCTTCACTTCAACAACGCGCGTTGTCGACGACCTTTTGCACGAGACGAGCCAGCTGCTAGCGCGCATCACCGACCATGCCGCCGTCGTGGTTGGCCCACAATCCGATGTCGCCACACTTCGGAGTGTGCAACTCGTACCGCTTCAGCCGAGGGTCGTGCTCGCCGTAGCGGTCTTGTCTAACGGGACTGTCGTGAAAGAGACGCTTGCATTCGAAAAGGACGTCACTCAAGCTGACATCGACGACGCAACGATTAAACTGCGGTCAGCTGGCAATGACAAGCCGTTGGCTGATTTGCAACAGGTCGCCCCAGCGATTTCGCATCAACCAACACTCGCCGAAACGGTTTTGACCGCTGCCGTGGCTGCTCTGAAGGCCCATTCCACAACGAAAGCTGAGTCTGTATTCATCGGTGGAGCGAGCAAACTCGCTGCTGACAGCGCGGGTTTCACGTCGCCTGCGCAACTAACCCGCTTGTACGAACTGCTCGAGCATCAGGTCGTTGTTGTAGCAGTACTTCGCGAATTGCTTGGTCCCGGCCTCACGGTTCGTATAGGTGCTGAGTCCGAACGCGCCGACCTTGCTGAGTGTTCACTTGTGCTAGCGCCTTATCTCGTCGAAGGTCAGGCTGCGGGAACGATCGGCGTACTCGGCCCGACCCGAATGGATTATCGACAGGCCCAAGCTGCGGTCGCGACCATCTCGGCGCAACTTTCAAGGTCTCTCCCGAGCTGAGGTTCGAATGCCCACTGCTACTCCCCGAGATTTCTACGAAGTGCTTGGCGTCGATCGCAATGCCACAGACGATCAGATCAAGCGTGCCTACCGGGCTTTGGCGCGCAAGTATCACCCAGACGCGAACCAAAATGATGCGTCTTCTGCTGAGCATTTCAAAGAAGTCTCGGTCGCATATGAGGCACTAAGCGATCCAGAAAAACGCCGTCGTTACGACATGTTCGGCCCAGATAACAGCGGCGGCGGAGGCGGGCCAGCAGACGGTTTCGGACTAAACGACCTGTTCGGCGCATTCTTCGGTGGTTCAGGCTTTGGTGGCGGCGGAGGTGGCCCGAGGCGCGGCCCCGATGCGGAGTATGTCCTCGACCTGACACTCGAACAAGCAGCAGCAGGCGCAACGCACGAACTCGACCTCAACCTGCAAGTCGCCTGCGAAGATTGCGGCGGTAACGGGTGCCAGCAGGGCACATTCCCACAACGATGCTCTGCGTGTTCTGGTAGTGGCGAAGTGCGGATGATGCGTCGCTCGATTCTCGGCCAGATCGTTACCGCCGGTCCGTGTGAAACGTGCGCAGGGACAGGGCAGACGATTCCAGCTCCATGCGCCACGTGCCGTGGCGAGGGGCGTGTTCGGGACACGGTTCATTTGCCTGTAGATGTTCCTGCCGGTATCGATAACGGCCAGCGCCTGCGTCTGTCCGGGCGTGGTCCGGCCGCACAGCGGGGCGGGGCGAGTGGCGATCTTTATGTGACTATCCGAGTCCGTCCGCACGATCGTTTTGAGCGCGACGGCGACGATCTGCATATGGCACAGCGAATCGCGATGACGCAGGCGGCATTAGGGATCACTCTCAACATTTCTACGATCGACGGCAACGAAGAAGTAATAGTCGCTCCGGGAACTCAGGGTGGTCACATAATCAAGATCAAGGGCCGGGGCGTCCCTTCGTTGCGGACGGGCAGGCGTGGCGATCTCCATGTGCATCTCGATGTCGAAGTTCCGACGAGGCTCAACGCTGAGCAAGCTGACTTGCTCGCTCAGTTCGCGGAGCTGCGAGGGGAACTCGTTGACGAACCACGCGAAGGAATTTTTTCGAGACTGCGTTCGGCTTTCGGCGATAGATGATCCCGACGAGTCCCGCTCACGAAGTCGGTGTTGCTGCCCACTTGGTTGTTCGTGGGATTGGGCTCGAAACCGAACTCCGTATCGACGGTGAAGACGGCCATCATTTGCAAAGGGTCCGAAGGCTGCGCCTACGCGAGCATCTAACTGTCGCTGACGGAGTTGGCAACTGGCGGCGATACATAGTGACTGGCGTAACGAGTGGCACACTTGAAATAGCGGCGGTCGCCGAGGCACACTTCGAAACTCTTGCGAACCGCGAAGTCACGATCGCCGCAGCACTGTCGAAGGGGACGAAACTCGAAAACGTTGCGATGCACCTAACCGAGCTAGGCGTTTCGGGGATCCGACCATTACAGATGGCCCGATCTGTAGTGCGCCTAGATGCGTTAGGCGCAGGCCGACTGAAGGCACGTTTAGAGGCAGCGGTTAGGGCCGGCGCGATGCAATCGAGGCGGGCATGGCTCCCGACGGTGTGGCATGTGGCTGGCATTGAGTCACTTACCGAAATCGAAAACTTGTTGGTCGCGGCGCACGATGGGGACCTTTCGGCAATCGATGCGATAGAGCCCGGGAGTGCGGTGACGATTGTTTCGGGCCCTGAAGGCGGGATCGAAGCCACGGAACGTGGCTACTTTGCCTCTATTGGCGCCCGAAGTTGGTCGCTCGGCGACTACGTCCTCCGCGCGGAAACCGCGCCACTCGTAGCGACCGTGCGTGCACTCGTGTAGTCAAAACGGCTAATAATTGTCGGGAATTTGCGCTCTCAGTGGTCGACTTTGCGCTGTGCGTTAGAGAAAATAACGCACGAAGGGTCATCGCAGTTCACTCAGAGTAATGGTAAGTTGCCGATAGACAAGTGTGAGAACGACGCCAAGGAGCACGCAATTGGCAAATTCCGGTGCAAAGGTAGGCGAGCGACTTCGCGCTATCCGTCGCCAAAAGAGCCTCTCGCTACACGATGTCGAGGCCAGGTCGACCGACGAATTCAAGGCATCCGTACTCGGTGCATACGAACGTGGCGAGCGAGCTATCTCTGTTCCACGGCTCCTACGTCTGTCAGAGATTTATGAGGTGCCGCCGGATCAACTTTTGCCACGCGTCACAGAGTCCGAAATCGACTTATCTATCGGCGAGCGCAGGCCAGCGGCAGAACTCGCTTCCGGCTACACCGTCGATCTGGTGCGTCTCCACGAACTCGATGACCCGGAAGCCGTAATCCTTTCCCGCTACGCGAGCACTATCCAGCTTGAACGCCAGGATTTCAATGGCCGTCAGCTAACCATTCGTCGGGACGACCTCCGCGTCCTCGCAGCGGTATTAGGCCTTGGCATCGAAGACATGGGCGCACGTTTCGACCAACTTGGTTTGCGCTCGAACGCGTAAGCTCATCTCATACTGAAAGCCTCCTCGTCTCTGCAGCTCACGGTCGTTGTACCAAGCAATGACCTCATGGTCGATTTGCTCGGACATCGAGATGAGCATCTCCGTCGTGTCCAAGATTCCTTCGATGTCGAGATCCTTGTTCGTGGCAATGAAATAAGAATTCGTGGTGAGGAATCCGCAGCTGTATCGAAACTGTTCGAAGAGATGGTCCTTGTGCTCGGCTCCGGTCAGCGTCTCGACATCAGTGGTGTCGACAGGTCGATAGCGATGATGCGGGCAGACCAACTTCCAAGCGAAGTTCTAAATACCGAAGTTGTACGTGGACGCAAGACGGTGCGGGCCAAGACCGCTGGACAAAAGCGATACGTCGATGCGGTCGCATCTCACACGATCACCTTCGCGGTCGGCCCGGCAGGAACCGGCAAGAGCTATTTGGCCGTCGCGCTCGCTGTTCAAGCGCTGCAGGCCAAGCAGGTGAATCGGATCATTCTTACGAGACCAGCGGTCGAAGCCGGCGAACGTCTCGGGTTCTTGCCGGGCGACATGCTCGCCAAGGTCGACCCATATCTAAGACCGCTGTATGACGCGCTTTACGACATGCTCGAACCCGAGGCAGTTCAGCGGCTTATGGAGCGCGGCTCAATAGAAGTTGCGCCGCTGGCGTACATGCGCGGCCGGACGCTCAACGACAGTTTCATTATTCTCGATGAGGCACAAAACACCACCGCGGAACAGATGAAGATGTTCTTGACCCGACTAGGAATCGGGTCCAAAGCCATCGTGACCGGCGATGTCACACAGATCGATATCCCCGACGGCCGAGGTCGCAGTGGCTTGTTGGCTGTGCGCAAGATTCTTGAAGGTATCGACGGACTTTGCTTCATCGACATGTCAGGTTCAGATGTTGTTCGCCACCGAATCGTGCAAGACATCGTCGAGGCCTACGAGTCAGCAGAACCAAGAAATCAGCAACCAGAACAGCAGAATTGAAGTTTTCTATATGAGCATTTCCGATCCAGACGCGCATCTAGTCCAAGCATTCGACGAGCAGACAAATGAGGTCGTCAACCTCGATCGCTTTGTGCGTCTAGCGCGCCACGTTCTCGGCGCGGAGCGATTCGGAATAGATGCCGAACTCACCCTCGTGTTCGTAGATGAGGAGACGATGTCTGAGTACCACGAACGATTTCTCGACGAGCCCGGTCCCACAGATGTGATGGCGTTTCCGATGGACACCGACATGGTTCTTGGAGATATGCCTGTCTCGGGGCGGTCACCAGACAATGGCGACAATGGCCCAGGTTCACCGAATTCCGACGATTCAGAACCGCCAGCGATTCTCGGCGATGTAATGGTGTGTCCTGCCTTTGCTGCACGTCAAGCACGAGAGCGCGGAATCGACCTTGAGGCCGAGTTGTCCCTACTTGTCGTGCACGGAGTCCTTCACCTGCTCAACTACGACCACGCCGAGCCGAGCGAAGAAGCACTAATGCAAGCTCGACAAACGGAACTCCTTCGAGAATTCGCACTTAGCGAATCAGGCTCCGACGACGATGATGGGAAGGCCAGCGGGTGAAGCCCGGTCCACATACAAGCTCCTCCACTCAGATGTTGTGGAGGCATAGCAATGGGTAGCGGCAACGCACTCGCAATTGCAGCGATCATCGTCCTGTTCGTCGTGGCAATAATTCTGGCAGTTGCGGAAACTGCTGTGTTACGAATGAGCCGGCTCAAAGCCGTGGCTCTGGCAGAAGACGATCGTCGTGGCGCCAAGATGCTCGTCAAGCTTTTGGATCAGCCAGAACAGACGGTCAACGCCGTCACCTTGTTGGCGCTCGCTGCACAAATTATTACTGCGAACTTGTTTGGCTATTTGCTGTCGAACGGGCTCGGGGCGTGGGGCTTGGTGCTGAGCCTTGTGCTCAACGTCGTGGTGTTTTTTGTATTCGCAGAGGCCGCTCCGAAGACATGGGCACTGCAGCATTCAACGCGCGCCGCTCTTACGGTCGCGCCATTCTTGTATGTGCTGTCGCGTTTCTGGCCGCTTCGCGTTCTCGTCACCGGCCTACTTGGTTTCGTCAATTTGATTCTCCCCGGCAAGGGACTCAAAGACGGTCCATTCGTCACCGAAGAAGAAATTCGGGCGATGGCCGATGTTGCTGTGGCTGAGAATGAGATCGAAGCAGACGAACGCGAAATGATTCACTCAATTTTCGAGTTCGGCGACACGGTGGTCCGAGAAGTCATGAGGCCCCGACCCGACATCATCGCCGTCGAGGTCAACTCGAAGGTCAACGATGCGATCGCGGTGATGATCGAAGCCGGATACTCACGCCTTCCGACTTACGCCGACGAGTCGGACAACATCGTCGGGCTCGTATATCTCAAAGATCTCGTGAAAGCCGCCGCTGCTGGCAAGGGCGATGTAGATCTAACTGAGTCGCTGCGCGAGGCAGAGTTCGTCCCAGAGAGCAAGAAAGTCGCCGAGCTCTTGCAACAGATGCGGACCGAAAAGTTCCATATGGCAATCGTCGTCGACGAATATGGCGACACTGCTGGTCTCATCACCATGGAAGACTTGCTCGAAGAAATCGTCGGCGAGATCGAAGACGAGTACGACACAGAAGAACCGGAAATCGAACGTCTCACAGACCTCGTGGTGCGTGTGCCCGGTGGCACAAACATCGATGACCTAAATACTGCACTGGATGTCGAACTTCCGGATGACGAATGGGACACAGTCGGCGGACTTGTCCTCAACCTTCTCGGCCGCGTCCCGGACGACGGCGATTGCGTTGAGTTTGCTGGACTCGAGTTTTGTGCAGAGCGCGTCGAAAGTCGCAGGATCGTCTCAGTACTCGTGACCGTCTTGCCAACCATCGACGACGAAGGCGACTCGCCGCACGCTGACAGTGCTAGGAACTAGAAGTGCTCGGCCAAACTGCAGCAGATTTTCGTAGCGGTTTCGTAACCCTTGTCGGGCGTCCAAACGTAGGCAAGAGCACCCTGCTTAATTCCATTATCGGGCGCAAGGTAGCGATCGTCTCCGATAAACCGCAGACGACACGCACTCAGATTCGTGGCGTGCGCACGACTGCCAACAGTCAGATCGTGTTCCTAGACACTCCAGGAATTCATCGCGCTCGCACGATGCTCGGCGAACGCACTAATCGCAGCGCGACGGACTCGCTCAAGTCTGTTGATCTTGTGTGTTTCCTAGTCGAAGCTCACACAGTGCTCGGCAAAGGAGACCATTTCATTGCTGATCTCGTGAAAGGCGCTGGTACTCAAGCGATTTGCGTAGTCAACAAGATCGATCTCGCCGACAAGGACCTACTCATTGCGCAACTAACGCGCTTGGGCAGTGGAGAACTCGGCGAGTTCGCTGCATTCGTCCCGCTGTCAGGAACCAGTGGGGAGGGAATCGATGCGCTAGTTGCAGAGATCGAGTCGCGCCTCGAGATCGGTCCGCGGTACTACCCAGAGGAAATGACCACCGATCAACCAGAGACTTTTCTGGCAGCTGAGCTTGTGCGCGAACAGTTGATCGCTGATGCGCGCGAAGAACTCCCGCATTCCATTGCGGTGCTTGTCGATGAGTTCGAAGAGCGCACCACGAAGTCCGGTGACCCACTACTAGCGATGCGTGCAGTCGTGCGGGTAGAGCGCGACTCCCAGAAGGGCATTGTCATCGGCAAAGGTGGCGAACGGCTCAAACGTGCTGGAACGAATGCTCGCATGGAACTCGAGAAGTTGCTCGGTGCGCGCGTTCATCTCGAAATAGCGGTGCGTGTCGACCCGGATTGGCAGCGTAAGCCGAAGAGTCTCGACCGCATGGGGTTCTAGAGCGTCACAGTGCAGCTGACCTTGTGATTTTGAGAATGCGCGAGGTGCGAACTAGGCCAATTCGGCTCCTGCGCAACTCGACCGCAGAATCCGGCTAACTCAAGTTTCGCCCCGATAGAGTGCCGCGCAATGTGCATCGTCTGAAATGGCTGCGCGCACCGGATTTAGGCTCGGTAGAAGGAAAGGCCACAGGAACATTTAGATGAAAACTCTCAAGTGGCGACAGCGTGCAACCCGCGTCTTTGCTCGGGCAACATTGCTTGGCGCATCAGCGTTACTGCTTGTCGCGTGTGGTGATGATTCGACGAAAGAACAGAACCCATTAGAGCCAAAAGGCGATGTAGCTAGCCGACAAATCGGACTCCTCAAGTTCTGGATGATCCCAGCAGCAGTAATCGCGGTTGGAGTGCTCTCGGCCGTCGTGATCATTGCAATCAAGTACCGCGAGCGCCCGGGTAACGAAAACCCGAAGCAGATCCACGGTAACTCAGCGTTGGAGTTGGGCTGGACAATCGTTCCTGCCCTCATCATGGCGATAATGGCTGTACCGACTGTCGCACTCATCTGGGATCTCGATGCAAAGCCGAAAGACGCACTCGAAGTAACGGTTTACGGCAAGCAGTGGTGGTGGGAGTATCAGTACACGAACCTCGACATAGCTGATCCAGCTATCGACTTTCAGGTGAATACCGCGAACGAACTCCATATTCCATCTGGCCGCCCTGTGTATTTCACTCTTAAGTCCGACAACGTGATGCACTCGTTCTGGGTTCCTAGTCTCGCGGGTAAGAAAGATGTTGTTCCTGGTCGCGACAACAAGGTCTGGTTTATCGCAGATAAGGATGATGAAGGCAAGTGGTTCTATGGTCAGTGCGCCGAGTACTGCGGACTTTCTCACGCTGACATGCGCCTGAAGGTTTACGTGCACTCGCCAGAAGATTTCGTCGAGTGGGCACGCCATCAGAATGAAGGCTGGTCGGCCGAGCGTGTCGCTCGAGCGGCATATCTTGGCATCACAGATAAGTGGGGCTGTTCGAGCTGTCACTTCCTCGGCGGCACCAACGAAGACGCCGACAAAGGAATTGCAGATGGCAGCGGAGCCAACGCTCGCCCCGGACCGAACCTGACGCACCTCGGCGACCGCACCAGTTTTGCTGGAGCTAAGTACGACCTGACGGCAGAGAAGCTCGCAGAGTGGATCTTCCACGCCCCGGAGCTAAAACCAGCCCAGTGCGACAAGACGCTCGGGGAAAGCGCTACGCGTTGCAAAGGCATGCCGAACTTCGAAAAAACCGGTATGACCAAGGCCCAGGCCACAGAAATAGCCGAATTCTTGTTGGAGAGTGAACAGTGACAACTGCAGACGACGCAGTAAGTCCGGCGGCGGTCACAAGCGGATTGTTCGCTCGACCTACGAAGACGACCGGCTGGAAAAGCTGGCTAACAACGATCGATCATAAGAAGATCGCGATCCTGTATGGCAGTACGGCACTAGTTTTTTTCGTGATTGCCGGACTCGAAGCGTTGTTAATCCGCTGGCAACTCATGGGCCCAGACGGCACCGTCATGTCCGCCAAGGTCTACAACCAGATGTTCACAATGCACGGCACCACGATGGTGTTCCTGGTCGGGATGCCAATGGCGGTGGCGTTCGGTAACTACTTCTTGCCGCTCATGATCGGAGCGCGCGACGTCGCGTTCCCAAGAATCAACATGCTTGGTTACTGGATCTTCTTGTTCGGTGGCATCTTCATGTACTCAAGCTTCCTCTGGAGTTCAGCGCCAGACGGTGGTTGGTTCGGCTACGCGCCACTCACAAGTCAGCCGATCGCTCTTGGTGCCCTGCCGGGACACGGCCCGGACTTTTGGACCGTCGGTCTGATCTTCATGGGTATTGGTTCAGTCACATCTGCCCTTAACTTCATCGTGACCGTGCTCAACATGCGCGCTCCCGGCATGACGCTTTTGCGCATGCCTGTCTTCGTCTGGATGATTTTCATCATTGCTTTCCTAACGTTGTTCGCGATGCCTCCAGTTACGGCAGCACTTATCCAGGTCTACATGGACCGCAACTTCGGCACGAACTTCTTTAACTCAGCCCAAGGCGCCGATCCTCTGCTGTACCAACATTTGTTCTGGCTGTTCGGACACCCAGAGGTGTACATCCTCATCTTGCCCGGTATGGGCATCGTTTCAGAGATCTTGCCTGTGTTCTCGCGCAAGCCACTTTTTGGTTACCGCGTGGTGATTTTCTCTGGTATCGCGATTGGTTTCGTCGGCTGGGGCGTGTGGGCTCACCACATGTATGCCACTGGTCTTGGCCCCGCCGCACTTACAGGCTTCGGTGTTGCCACTATGGCTATCGGCGTGCCGACAGGTGTCAAGATTTTCAACTGGCTCGGCACCGTATGGGGTGGTGCAGTTCGCCTCACGACAGCGATGCTGTTTTCGCTCGGTTTCATCGCGATGTTCACGCTTGGCGGGCTTTCGGGTGTCATGCACTCAATCGTGCCGTCGAACGCGCAGCAAACCGACACGTACTTCATCGTCGCCCACTTCCACTACGTGCTATTCGGTGGTCTTATTTTTGCTTTCTTCGGCGGTTTCTACTACTGGTGGCCGAAGATGTTCGGGCACATGCTCGGCGAAAAGTTGGGCAAGATCAACTTCTGGCTCATGCTTATTGGATTCAACCTCACGTTCGGACCAATGCACTTGGTAGGGCTTCGTGGCATGCCTCGAAGGACTTACACCTATGGCAAAGGTTATGGCTGGGAAGCTCTCAACCAGTTGGAGTCCCTAGGCGCTGTGGTCATTGCAGTCTCGGTGTTGTTGTTCGTAATCAACATCGCAGTGTCTGCCAAGAAGAGGGTTCCCGCTGGTAACGATCCGTGGGACGGTCGGACACTCGAGTGGACAATCACATCGCCGCCTCCGGAGCACAACTTCGACGTAATCCCCGAAGTCCACGACTTCGACGACTTCTGGCACAAGAAGTACACCGAAGACGAAGATGGCCGCCTTGTGAAATTGACAGTGCCTGAGGCCCCGAGCAAGCCACATGGACACATCCACATGCCATCGCCGTCATACTGGCCGTGCGTACTTGCGCTGGGCCTGCCGATCATGGGCTATGGATTTGTATTCAAGGCTTGGTGGATCCTCGGAGTCGGCGTAGCGGTCTTGATGGTCGGCATGACCGCTTGGGCGATCGAACCGCACACAGCCGAGGAGAACCACTGATGAGCACAACAGTCGTTACAGCAGAAGATGAAGAAGTCCCTGTGATCGACCCGGACCATAGCCACACAAACACTGGTGTAAGCCACGTCAAGCTTGCTATGTGGGCGTTTCTGTCGTCTGAGTGCATGTTCTTTGGTGCGTTCATTAGCACCTACCTGATCTACCGCGGCCGTGACACGCTCAGGCTCGCGGACGCTGGCATCGTTATCGAAGACGTGTTCGACATCCCGTTCACGTCTGCAACGTCGTTCATCTTGCTTATGAGTTCTCTCACGATGGTCCTAGCGCTTGCTGCGATCCAGCGTGGCGACATGCGCCAGCTACGCATCTGGATTGCAGCGACCGCCTTGTTTGGGTTGACGTTCATTTCCGGTCAGGTCTATGAGTTCACGAACTTCTACCGCGAGGGCATTCGGCTGCAGACAGGATTGTTCGGGCCGACCTTTTATGTGATGACCGGACTCCATGGCGCCCACGTGACCGTAGGTATTTTCTGGCTCTTGCAGCTTTACTACCGTTCGTTGCAAGGCAAGCTCGGCCAAGAGCACTCAGAGGCTGTCGAGATAGCGGGTCTTTACTGGCACTTCGTCGACATCGTCTGGATCGTGATCTTCACGGTCATCTACCTAGTCCCATACAACTAACGATTTCTCACTTCACGAGGTAACGCACGATATGACTGAGGTCGCAGAACTAGAAGCCGTAGGTGGCGATGTGGCCATTGCTGAGGCGCCCGCACCGAAGCACGCAGCTCACGCTCATCCGAAGCCGAGCCAGTATGTGTTTATTGCCGTGATACTTGTAGTCATCACGGGCCTTGAGGTAGCGGTGAGTTACATCGATCGCGATGCGCTTAGCTCGAACGTCATCATCGTGATGCTTCTCGGAATGGCTTTCGTCAAGTTCGTGTTGGTAATCAGCTGGTACATGCACCTCAAGACCGACCTCGCGATCTTGCGACGGTTCTTCTATGTTGGGCTAGTTGGAGCGCCACTCCTGTATTTCGTAGTAACTGCGGTGATGCAAGCACTTATGAGCGACCACAACACACCGCCAACTCTCGCACCTTGAGATGACCCGGGCAGAAATACCAGCATGGGCACCTCACCCGGATGTCTGGCTCGTGGTTGCTGCCTTGGTGGCAGGGTATGCAGTTGCTGTCGTGCGGTTAGGGCCGCGTCTGGCGCCAGATCGCGATATGCCTGTCAGCCGACTTCAGCAGTGCGCGCTTGGAGCGGCCGCGCTCGCAATCCTGTTGGCTTCTGATTGGCCAATCCACGACGTAGCCGAGCGCTACCTGTTCAGTGTCCACATGTTGCAGCACTTTTTATACGCGACTGTCGTGGCGCCGCTGTTACTCATCGCGACACCGGCGTGGATGGCCCGGGCGATGCTCGGCAGTGGTCGTGCGCTCCGGGTGCTGAGGGTCGCTGCACGGTTTCTGCCAGCCACCCTTCTGTTCAACGTCGTATTGGTTGGCACGCACCTTCCGGCGGTGGTCGATCATGCGGTCCGCAATGCCGCGATCCACTTCTTGATACACGCCATCGTGTTGCTGTCGGCGTTGGTCGTTTGGCTCCCGATACTGTCGCCGCTTCCTGAGATCCCTCGGTTCTACGCTCCCGTCGGGATGGCTTTCTTGTTTCTGCAATCCGTACTGCCGACAATCCCGGCTGCGTGGCTTAGCTACAACGAACATGTTCTGTATCGCGTGTACGAAAGGTTCGATCGACTTTGGGGTGTTTCGGCGCTCTCTGATATGCGCATGGCTGGCGTAGCGATGAAGTCCGCTACGGGCGGAGTGTTATGGATCGTGATAGCTATCGTCTTCTTCCGCTGGTACGAAACTGAGGAACCGAGCCGTCAATCTCGTCGGCGCAATCAAAAACTCGAACCAAGTGCACACGGGCTGTCCGAGCAGGTCAGCTAAATTCGCAAGCGCCATAGAACTAACGAGGCTGGTAGGAACATGACCCAAGACACCAAGGCGATTGAAGAAGTCCAACAGGACTCAGCAACCGACGCTGACGCAACCACACGCGATGCGCCTGTGCGCAAGTTGGCACGCACCACCGGCGGCCAAACGCTGTTCGACAGGTTCATCAGCCCAGTCGTTTTGCCGATCGCTTCAGTCGGAGCGATCATCTTTGTAGTACTCAACATCTCTCGCGTTTTGCTCGCTGGCACAGGTGGCGGACACGCAGAAGAAGGCGCAGAGAAGGCAGGACACGCAATCCTCCCGGTTCTGATCGCAGCCACAATCACGATCGCGATTCTTGTGTTCGCTGCAACATTTTCGACTGCGCGCAAGATGCGTCGTCACACTCTCGCCGTGTTCGCAGCTGTTGCTCTCGGCGCAGTGTCGTTCGCTGGCTGGTTGAGCGTCGGCGATGCCCAAGAGAAGGTCGCGGAGGCAGCCGGTGTTCCGTGCGACACGCCTACGCAGACGCTTACTATCGACGGGACTAACGATTTCAGTTTTGTGTTAGATGCGGAGAGTGTCCCTGGCGGCTGTTTGGAGATCTCCTTCGGCGGTGCCGCTGGGCACACGTTGGTTTTCGAATCGTCTCCTGCGCCATTCCCCAAGTTCTCTGGTTTGGGTAGCAAGTCCTTCGAGATCGCTCCCGGTGAATACGAAATCAAGTGTGATGTTGGAAGCCATGCGGATCTTGGCATGAAGGCCACTTTCACTGTGACGGGCGATGGCGTAACTAGCGAGGCTCCGACTGAGGCACACGCTTAGGCGTGTCCTCACGCGAGGTGAAGACTTCGTGGAGATAGTCGCTACAGGCCGATCAAGTCCCAAGTAGACGAGTACGGTGCGATACGTGGCAGAGCTCCATGGCATTCACCTTGAACGCATCCCCGAGCATGTTGCCATCGTCATGGACGGTAACGGTCGTTGGGCGCAGCGCAAGGGCCTGAAACGTACCGATGGTCACGCGGCCGGCGAAGAAGCGCTCTTCGACACAGTGAATGGCGCGCTCGAGATCGGTCTGCGCTGGATGACCGTGTATGCGTTCAGCACTGAGAACTGGCGGCGTCCACTCGACGAAGTTCGGTTCCTCATGAACTTCAACGAACGCTTGCTGCTCGGTCGCCGAGACGAACTTCATGCCAAGGGAGTTCGTGTGCGTTTCATGGGTCGCCGTGGTGGGCGAGTGCCTGGACGGGTCCGGCGCATCATCGAAGACACCGAAAAGATGACTGCAGGCAATCGCAAACTCACGCTCACTTTCGCATTCAATTACGGCGGACGAGCAGAACTTGCCGATGGTGTAAAACGCATTGCCGAAGATGCAGCCGCCGGAACGCTCGACCCTAAAAAGGTCGATGAGAAAACGATTCGGCGCTACCTCTATCGCCCAGATATGCCAGACCCTGATCTCATGGTTCGGACTTCTGGTGAGTTCCGCATCTCGAACTACTTGTTGTGGGAGATCGCATACTCAGAGCTGTATTTCACAGACGAGCTTTGGCCGGACTTCCGCAGAGAGAGCCTTTTCGAAGCGATCCGAGACTTTCAAAAACGCGACCGCCGCTACGGAGCTATCGAGGAGTAGGTGGCTCTACGATGCTGTCGTGAGCAGAGGCCAGTACCGCGACGAAGGTGTCGTGTTACGCACCTATAAACTCGGCGAGGCCGACCGCATCATTGTGTTCATGACCAAGGCGCACGGCAAGGTTCGGGCAGTCGCTAAAGGCGTTCGCAAGACCAAGAGCAAGTTCGGTGCTCGCTTGGAACCTGCGTCTCAGGTGCTTTTGGCGCTTTACGAGGGCAAGGGTGAACTTCACACTGTCACCGACGCTGAGATCATCGCAGCTAACCGTGACATACGCGAGGGCTACAACCTTTTCGTGCACGCAGCGCCGATGCTCGAAGCGGTAGATCAGATGGCACAAGATCATGAGCCAGACGTAGCGGTCTATCTCATGCTTACACGCGCCCTAGCTACCTTGAACGACAGGCGCACGCCGCTTGTCACGACAGCTTTTTTCTGGAAACTTCTCGCTTATTCCGGCGTCGAGCCACGACTCGACAGTTGCGTGAGGTGCGATGCGGCAGAGTCTCTCAGTGCCTTCGATTTCCAGTCGGGCGGAGCAGTCTGCACGAATTGTTCTTATGGCGGGGGAGTGCCGATCTCGAGCGAGGCGCTAGACCTCATGCGCCAGATTCTCGGTGGACACCTCAACCAGGCACTCGCACAGACGGTGGGCGAGACAACAGCCGAGGTCGAGCGCTTGGCGATCGCAGCAATCGAACACCACATCGAGCGGCGCCTGCGGAGCACAACGCTTCTGTGAGAGCCAACTACTAGGCGCCGATTAGCCTCGTGCGCTTATGGCCAAACAGCCCAAGCAGCCTGACTCGATGGAGCGAGTCGTCAACTTGTGTAAGCGGCGCGGCTTGGTATTTCCGTCTAGCGACATTTACGGCGGGTTCCGGTCTACATGGGATTACGGACCGCTCGGCGTGCTACTCAAGCGCAACGTCAAGGACGCGTGGTGGCGTTCCATGGTGCAACTCCGCGATGACGTTGTGGGCCTCGACTCTGCGATTCTGATGCATCCACGTGTCTGGGAAGCCAGCGGTCATGTTGCAACTTTCTCTGACCCGCTCGTTGATTGCAAGCAGTGCAAGTCACGGTTTCGCCAAGATCACCTACCCGAAAGTGGCGCTTGTCCGAACTGTGGCACGAAAGGTTCATTCACTGAGGCACGCCAGTTCAACCTCATGTTCAAGACCCATGTCGGTCCTGTCGAGGACGAAGCCAACGCGGCGTACTTGAGACCAGAAACGGCTCAAGGCATATTCGTGAACTTCAAGAATGTGCAGACAACCTCGCGTCTGAAACCGCCGTTCGGTATCGCCCAGGTCGGTAAGAGTTTCCGTAACGAGATCACGCCGGGCAACTTCATCTTTCGAACACGCGAGTTCGAGCAGAGGGAGATGGAGTTTTTCGTTCCGCCAGCGGACGGACCCAAATGGTTCGACTACTGGGTGCAAGCACGCCACGATTGGTATATCGAGCACGGCATTCCCGAATCGTCGATCACGGTGCGGCCACACGACACCGACGAACTCAGTCATTACAGCACTGGCACTTCAGACATCGAGTACGCCTACCCATGGGGTTGGGGCGAACTCGAAGGAATCGCGCAACGCACCGACTTCGATTTGACACAGCATGCCAAGTTCTCCGGCGAAGATCTCAACTACTTCGATCAAGAGTCCGGCGAGCACTATGTGCCTCATGTAATTGAACCAGCCGCGGGCGCCGACCGTGCCGCGCTGGCGTTCTTGCTTTCTGCTTACGACGAAGAAGAAGTGAACGGCGACAAGCGCACGGTTTTGCGCCTGCACAAGAGGCTCGCTCCGATCAAGGTTGCAGTATTGCCGCTCTCAAAGAACGAGCAACTCGCGCCAATAACGTCGGAGATCGCTTCGAAACTTCGTCCGTACCTAATGATCGATTCAGATGTTTCTGGTGCAATCGGTCGCCGTTATCGTCGTCAGGACGAGGTCGGTACGCCGTACTGTGTCACCGTCGATTTTGATTCGCTCGAAGACAGCGCGGTAACGGTGAGAGAACGTGACTCGATGCAACAAACTCGTATACCGATTGCTGATGTCGTCGCATACCTGCGCGAACAGTTCGACTAACAGTTTCATCTAGACCGGGGGATTTCCGTGGAGGATTACTACAAGCTTCTTGGCGTGCAGCCCGACGACAACCGCGAGGTTGTGCGCGAGGCATACCGCGAGCGTAAAGCAGCAGCCGACGCAGCAAGCCCAGACGGTGGCTCTGAGCACTCGAGCAAGTTGAACCGTGCATGGAACGTACTGTCAGACGACGCTCAACGCGCTAAGTATGACGATCGACTCGCAGAAGCAAAAGACGCCGGGACGCTTGTGGAAGGTGACGGCGACGTAGCTGTCGCAGCTCGTGGGTCAAAGGGCGCGCGTGCACGCCAGCCACGTCGCATGATCGTGCAAGAGACCGAGGTCAATGGCGTGCAACTTGCAAGCAACAAGGACCGCGGAATCGCGATGGCGATAGATGGCCTTATCCTGTTCGCTCTCGTGCTAATCGCACCTCAATTCGCGATGCCTACGTTCGTGAATGACAGCCACCTGGTTCCGTACTGCGTGCAAGAGTTACCAGGTCTCAACGCCATCGACTGTTCTAACGAGATAAGCAAAGCCCAGAGCGACCGTAAGGGCGAGGTCGATGATGCCAAGAAGGCCGTCAAAGACACAGAGGCATCCCTCGAGAAGGCCAAAGACGCCAAGGCTCCCGAAGACGAGATCGATGATCTCACAAGTCAGTTAGCCGTTGATGAACAGGCTGTAGCTGACACAGAGAAGGAGTACGAAGACATCAACTTGGTGTTCGACGACCTGCTTAGGAAGCGTCAGCCACTTTCATTGACACTCATTGGGATCGCGGCAGCAGTCGCCGTGCTTGTGTTCGCAATTCCGAGCGCACTCACAGGTCGAACTCCAGGCAAACTTGCCCGAAAGATCAGATTGCGCAAGGAAACTGGCGAGCTACCGGGCTTAGTCGCAGCTCTCAAGCGATACGTGCCAGTCATTGTCGTCGTCGCATTCGGGATGTTGTTCCAGATGCCCGGAATGATCTTGCTAATGGCCACCATGTTCGGTGTCACAAGCTTCAACCGCAATGCGCGCCGCCAGGGTTGGCACGACCGCTTCGCCAAGACCATCGTCGCAGCCGACTAACACAGCACAAGTTCACGAGAAAACTTTCAGGAGAATCCAGCTAATGCCCAAGTATGTGTACGCGTTCGAAGAAGGCAACAGAGACCAGAAATTTCTGCTCGGAGGCAAAGGTGCGAACCTCGCCGAGATGACCAACCTTGGCTTGCCGGTGCCAGGTGGTTTCACGATCAGCACAGAGGCATGCAACGAGTACATGCGCCTTAACGAAGCACTACCTGCCGGGCTACTTGACGAAATCGCGGCAGAGCGCTCCGCACTCGAAGCCAAGATGGGCAAGCGCCTCGGTGACGACACCGACCCGTTGCTCGTGAGCGTGCGTTCTGGCGCTGCGTTCTCGATGCCGGGAATGATGGACACAGTCCTCAACCTCGGCCTGAACGACGCTTCCGTGCAGGGCCTCGCTAAGCAGACAGGCAACGAACGCTTTGCTTACGACAGTTATCGCCGGTTCGTGCAGATGTTCTCCAAAATCGTGCTCGATGTCCCTGGCGACCTCTTCGAAGAGGCGCTCCACGACCTCGTGGTCGAAAAGAAGGTCGATAACGAAACAAAGCTGAGCAGCGACGATCTGCGAGCCCTTGTCGTCACTTTCAAAGCGATAGTGAAATCTCACGCCGGAGTCGATTTCCCAGACGACCCGACAGAGCAACTTCGGTACTCGGTCGAGGCAGTGTTCAAGAGTTGGAACGGCCGCCGTGCGCGCGACTATCGCAAGATGGAAGGCATCCGCGACGACCTTGGTACAGCGGTCAACGTCCAGGCAATGGTGTTCGGTAACAAGGGCGAAGACTCAGGGACTGGCGTTGCGTTCACGCGGAACCCTGCAACAGGGGAGAACGTTGCCTACGGAGACTTCCTCACCAACGCGCAGGGTGAAGATGTTGTAGCCGGAATCCGAATCACCGAGCCGCTAGCCGACATGGGAGCGGTATTTCCCGAATGCCACGCACAACTGATCGATGTCATGAGCCGTCTAGAAGGTCATTACAAGGACATGTGCGACATCGAGTTCACGATTGAGCAAGGCACGTTGTTCATCTTGCAGACTCGAGTCGGCAAGCGCACAGCAGCGGCGGCGTTGCGGATGGCAGTTGAGATGCAAGCAGAGGGCATGATCGACTCATGCGAAGCGGTGCTACGTGTGCAGCCAGCGCAACTCGACCAACTCCTACACCCGCAGTTCGATCCGAAGGCCGAGTACACAGCACTTGCTAACGGTCTGAACGCGAGTCCTGGGGCCGCGGTAGGCAAGGTCTACTTCACAGCCGACGATGCCGAAGCAGCCAAGGAACGCGGCGAGCGTGTGATTCTCGTTCGACCAGAAACAAGTCCAGACGACCTGCACGGGATGATTGCCGCCGAGGGCATCCTCACTAGTCGCGGTGGCTTGGTGAGCCACGCTGCTGTTGTCGCTAGGGGCATGGGGACTCCTGCGATCTGTGGCGCAGAAGCAGTCGAAATTGACCTCAAGGCTAAGCAATTTGTTGCTGGCGGCGTCACCATCAATGAGGGCGACGTCATCTCGATTAGCGGTACAACGGGCGAGGTCGTAGCTGGTGAGGTCGCAGTAATTACTCCGGAACCAACGGGCGACTTCGGGACCGTGCTTGGCTGGGCTGACACGTTCCGCACACTCAAAGTCAGAACCAATGCCGACCTCCCAGAGGACTCAGCGAAGGCCCGTGAGTTCGGCGCTGAAGGTATCGGCCTTTGCCGTACAGAGCACATGTTCCTCGGGGATCGTCTACCGATAGTCCAGAAAATGATTTTGGCCAAGGAAGAAACAGAAGAAGCCGAGACTCTCGAGGCGCTTCGTGTCCAACAAAAGACCGACTTCCTCGGCATTCTCGAAGCGATGGATGGCCTACCGGTAACAGTGCGTCTGCTCGACCCGCCGTTGCATGAGTTCCTCCCGAACATCGAGGAACTAATCGAAAAGCAGGCCAAAGGCGAACTCACCAAACAAGAAGAGATCCTGTTCGCCGCGGCGCGTGCTTGGCAGGAATCCAACCCGATGCTCGGAACCCGTGGGTGTCGTCTCGGTATTTTGAAGCCCGGTCTTTACCGCATGCAGGTTCGCGCTCTTATGCAAGCAGCGTGTGAGCGCAAGGCCGCTGGTGGTAACCCGATCGTCGAGATCATGATCCCACTCATCGTCAACAAGGCCGAACTCGATCTCATCGAGGGTTGGAGCCGCGAAGAAGCTGATGCGGTTTGTGCTGAGTACGGCGTCGAGGTCGACTACTTGGTCGGCACCATGATCGAGACGCCCCGGGCTGCGTTGACTGCCGGTGAGATTGCGACTACCGCTGAGTTCTTTAGCTTCGGCACCAACGACCTGTCGCAGATGACATTCGGTTTCTCGCGCGATGACGTCGAGGGTCGCATGATGCCCGCGTACTTCGAAAACAAACTGCTTGCTATTTCGCCTTTTGAAGCCATCGACGAAGCTGGTGTTGGTCGTCTCATGGAGATTGCCGCTAAAGAAGGAAGGGCAGTCCGGCCGAATTTGAAACTTGGCATCTGTGGAGAGCATGGCGGCAACCCCGCTTCGATCTTCTTCTGTCACAAGATTGGGCTCGACTATGTGAGCTGTTCGCCATATCGAGTGCCGATCGCTCGACTAGCAGCAGCGCATGCAGCGCTTGGTGCAGGTGGCCCTGGCGCTAGCGCTTAGTGCCAAGGCTCGCTGTCCGAGCCTGTCTCTACAATCAGATCGTGAATCACGACCCAATCCATCATGCCCACGCTCCGGCGTTCGTTGGGGCTACCGCACTGTCCCGCGAGGACCGCGAGGCATCGCTCAACGCTGAGCTTGCTCCGGGAGCAACTCGCGCGATCGGCAGCGGCAATCGCGCTATCGAAGAAGCGCCGGACCCACATCGACTGTGCTTCGAGCGCGACTTGGATCGCATCAAACACAGCCGTCCATGGCGGCGGCTCGCCGGCAAGTGCCAGGTGTTCATCGCTCCGGAGGATGATCACCTTCGCACGCGTCTCACGCACTGCATCGAGGTGGCGCAGATCGCAGTAGGCATTGCAAGACCGATCGGCCTCAACCTCGCACTCACCGAGGCAATTGCCCTCGCCCACGACTGCGGCCATGGTCCGGCTGGCCATGCAAGTGAGGAAGCATTCGGCCCCTACCTGTCCGGCGGTTACGACCACGCTGTCTACGGTGCCGATGTAACACTTGAGCCACTCAATCTTTGCTTAGAAACTCTCGATGGTGTGCGTAACCACTCGTGGCGACGACCAGCACCTGCAACGCCAGAGGGCGAAGTAGTGGCCTGGGCAGACCGCATCGCGTACGTGTGCCACGACTTCGAAGATGCCGTGCGCGCAGGGATTCTCGTCCCCACCGATCTGCCGAAAGCGGTCGCCGACATTGTCGGCAACGAGCGACGCACACAGCTGTCTGGCTTCGTCAACGGGCTACTTGATGGCATCAACAGCACAGGGCATGTGAGCATGACAGGCCAACAGGCACAAGCTCTCGCTGCGTTTCGGGAGTTCAACTTCGATCGCATCTATCTTCGCCCAGCTGCGCGGAAGCAAGCTGATCGCGCGATTGCTTTGTTGCGCGGCATCGTCGACTACTACGTCGACGCTCCAAACCTGCTGCCGCATGATGCTACGGATGTGCACGAAGGGCTCGTCGCTGGAGCGAAAGAAACTGCTGCCGCTGTCGTCCGCTACGTGAGCGGCATGACCGACCGCTACGCGCTCGGTCTAGGTGTCCACATTCTCGGGTGGAGCCTTGACGATCTCCCGCGGGGAGTCTGAGTTCTCTCGCGTAAGGTGAGGGCACATGGGCATCGTCGACGAGGACATCCAACGGGTTCGCGAGGCCACCGATCTCGCCGAACTCGCACGCGAGCACATCGCGCTAAAGCGTGTCGGTCGTCGTTTCGTTGGCCTCTGCCCGTTTCATCAAGAGAAGTCTGGGAGCTTCAACGTCAACCCAGAACTTGGTGTGTACATGTGTTTCGGGTGTCAGGCATCTGGCGATGCGATCACCTTCGTGCGCGAATTGGAGCACCTCGATTTTGTCGGGGCGGTCGAGCGACTCGCCCAGCGCGCCGGAATCACACTGCGTTACACGGACGCGAATATCGGGAAAGACAAACAGCGCAAGGTCCGTTTGCAAGAGGCGGTCGGCGCCGCGATCGATTTTTATCACCAGCGGCTTTTGGGCAGCGACGATGCTGGCAATGCGCGCAAGTACTTGCGATCTCGTGGCTACGACGGCGACGCTGCACGCCGGTTCCAAATCGGTTTTTCGCCGGAAGGTTGGGATGAACTCTCACGGCACCTGCAAGCGGAAAAGTTCTCAAGGGAAGATCTTGTAGAGGCTGGCCTCTCATATGTGAACAAGGCGCAGAAATTGACCGATGTTTTCCGCGGTCGTCTGATGTTCCCGATATGGGATAGTCGTGGCGAGCCGTGTGGGTTCGGGGCGAGAACCCTCACAGGTGAAGACGGTCCCAAATATAAGAACTCATCTGAGAGCGCCGTCTACCGCAAGAGTCAGGTTCTCTACGGTATGCATTGGGCGAAGGCCGACATCGTGGCGCGCAACGAAGTTGTGATCTGCGAGGGTTACACCGACGTGATGGCATACCACCTTGCCGGTGTCACGAATGCAGTCGCTACTTGTGGCACAGCGCTTGCCGACGATCACTTTGTGATGCTCAAGAACCTCACGCGCAAGATCACGCTTGCATACGACACAGACTCTGCTGGCCAGACCGCGGCCGCGCGTTGTTACGCGTGGGAACAAAGGTTTGAGGTGCAGTTTCAAGTCGCTGCTCTCCCGCAAGGAAGCGATCCAGGTGACCTCTGGCCAGCTAATTCCGACACGCTCACGAACTCGATTAGTGGAGCGAAACCGTTCGTCGAGTTTCGGATCGACAGGCTCCTCGGGGCTGCGGATCTTGCGACCTTCGAAGGTCGCGCCATAGCGGGGGAGCAGGCAGCAAGAATGGTTTCTGAACATCCAAGTGAACTGTTGCGCGACCAATACGCAATGCGCATTGCTGACCGGTTGCAAATAGAGGCCAATCGATTGCGCGAAATGGTGACACATTTTCGCAAAGGCGGACGCCCAACCCTTGGTTCCGACAAGGCGCGTAGCGAGAACGAGCGACGCGGTCGAGAACAAGCCCATAGCAAGATCAATCCTCGCGAGTTGGACGCATTGCGTTTCGCCGTTCATGCGCCAGAACAGATCGGACACTGGCTGACCGAAGAATTGTTCTCGGATCCAATTGCTCGCGAGACCTACCACGCACTGCTGTCGGCGCCGACTTTCGACGGAGCGCGCGAAAACGCGAGCCAGCGCGTAGCTACTCTGCTTGCACGGCTAGCTAATGAAGACCCAGCAGTCGGACACGAGTCGCTTGAAGTTCTCGCGCCGAGGGTGACCGTAAATCTCGTGGAAGCCGCTGGACAGCGACTAATGGCCGAACTGATTCGCGATGGCGACGAGCGATCAATAGAAGTGAAACGGATGCTAAATGCGTTGGTCGGTTCTCGCGAAGAGGGTGACTATGTATCCGCTGAGAAGCACGCCTATGAGTTGCTATCGTGGCTCAAGGCAGGTGATGAAACAGAATCATGACCAAGAAGCTGAATTACGACGATGGTAGCGACGACACGGAACGACCGACGCAACCAGCTCTGGCGAATGACGAGTCGGCGATAGCGGTGCTCGGCGTAGCGCTTGCCGTTCAAGTCGCGCAACTAGTAGCGCGTGGTAAAGAACGTAACGGCACGATTACATCCGCTGAGGTCTTCGCCGCGTTCCCCGATCTGCAACCAGAGACAGGCGAACTCCTAACTATCTATGCCACCATCGAAGCGGCTGGCGTCGCGATCCAAAACGAGATAGTTGAAGAGATAGAACTCGAAGATTCGTTGCGCACAGCGGCTAGCGCCCCGACAGCGCGCAGGCGCGCAACAGACAGGCGCCACACTCCACCCGTGACTCGTCCTGGTGGTGCGACTGGTTTGCGTCAAGGCAGCAGCATCTTCGATGACGACTTCAACGACCGCGCAACTAAGGCTCCGAGCGAAGGTTCATTAGACCCGGTCCGTATGTATCTGAAGGAAATCGGCAAAGTTTCGCTGCTCACCGGCGAGCAAGAAGTACGTCTCGCGAAACGTATTGAAGCCGGCGTGTTCGCTCAAGTGCAGGTCGAAGCGCCTGACTACGTCGTGTTCTTCGAGTATTTCGCGACGCTCAGCGATGTAGGGCTGATGCCACTCGTGCGCATCGATCCACGCCAATGGGATTCGAGCGACGAACAGCGTCATGCGTTAATGGCAGTAGCACGCGACGGTGAACTAGCGAAGCGCCATCTCACAGAAGCCAACCTGCGGCTAGTGGTATCGATCGCAAAGCGGTATGTGGGTAGAGGAATGGCGCTGCTGGACTTAATTCAAGAAGGCAACCTCGGACTTATTCGTGCCGTCGAAAAATTTGACTACACGAAGGGCTTCAAGTTTTCGACGTACGCAACCTGGTGGATTCGTCAGGCAATTACACGATCGATAGCCGATCAGGCGCGCACGATTCGGATACCTGTCCACATGGTCGAAACCATGAACAAAGTCTTGCGCACGCAACGCCAGATGATGCAAGAGATGGGTCGGGAGCCGACTATCGCCGAAGTGGCGAAAGAGTGTGACATCAGCCCCGAAAAGGTTCGCGAAATTCAACGTATTTCTCAAGAGCCTGTGTCCCTAGAGACTCCCGTCGGCGGTGACGATTCCGATAGCTATCTCGGCGATTTCGTCGAAGATGTCAACAGTCGGTCCCCAGATTTCGAAGCCGACATGAAGATCTTGCGCACCGACATTGAAGACGCGTTGCTCGAACTCAACGAGCGCGAGCAGCAGGTCGTGCGCATGAGATTTGGTCTCGATGACGGGCAGATTAAGACTCTTGAAGATGTCGGTAAGGCCTTCGGCGTGACTCGTGAGCGGATACGTCAAATCGAGGCGAAGACTCTCGCCAAACTCAGACACCCCACTCGCAGCCAGAAACTGCGCGATTACCTCGACGGCCTGTAGTGGACTTCGGGTAGCCACAGTTGGCCTTCAGTGCAACGTCGGTACTCACTGCTAAATTCGCACGTCGGACGTTTTCCATGATGGCAAGCAACCGAAACCAGTAATCCGGGGTAGCTCAATTGGCAGAGCAAGCGGCTGTTAACCGCTAGGTCGAGAGTTCGAGTCTCTCCCCCGGAGCCAAAGTAGTTAGCAACTAGGCACCAACAGCTTCCGTCAGGATTGTCTAGTGTTAGCCGCCGACGGGCCTGTAGCTCAGTGGTTAGAGCGGGGGACTCATAATCCCTTGGTCGCAGGTTCGAACCCTGCCGGGCCCACGATTTCGTTTTGCACGCCGAGGCCTGCTGGCTCGACTATCGCGAACCCATAGTTCAGTCCGATGGATTGCCAGGGAGCGGCTTTGCGATTTGAACTCACCGCTGGTCGATCGCCACCTTGATCGCTCCAGAACTTTCTTGGTCCGCGAGTGCACCGAAAGCCGCTCGCCAGTCATCGAGAGGAAAAGTGTGGGTCAGCATTGGTCCAAGATCGATCTGACCCTGTGTAACAAGATCGAAATAGTGGTCGATGGCGTGCTTCCGGACTCCGTTCACTTCCTCGAAACCGAATGCGTTAGACCCAACCCAAGCGATCTCTTTGAAATACATCGGGGTCCACTCCCATTTCACGGGACCATGAACGCCGGCTTTCACGAGTGTGCCGCGAGCTTTCAGTACACGAACGGAGACCTCTAATGACTCTTTGCGTGAGATCGTGTCATACACGACTTCGACGCCACCGGGGTACGCCATTGGAAGTTCGTGAGTGCCGTGCAAGATTCCGCCAGACCAGTTGGCGATTTGTTCGATCAGCGCCGTGAGCGGTTCGTGCGAGAACACGCGAGAGGCACCAAGTTTCTTGGCAAGATCAGCTTGCGCCCTGAATCGAGCGACGACTCCAACTTCGACACTTGGGTAAAGCGCGCGCAAAATCGCGATTGCCGAACTGCCGAGTGCTCCAGCGCCATAGACAAGTACCTTGCTATTCGGCGACGGTGCGTGTCGAGTTACGGCGTGCAGAGACACAGCGAACGGGTCGGCGAAGACGGCGAGTTCATCGGGAATACTCGCAGGCACGGGGAACAGCATTGAGTCATGCGCTGGCATCAGGGTCGCGTACCCGCCGCTCGCATCCTTCGATGTCCCCGAATGAATTCCAGGGGCAATCGGCGGTACCCGGAAGTTCCAGCACAAAGAAAGGTCGCCTACGAGACATGCGGGGCACAAGTCGCGAACACCTCGCGGGGCGCACGACAGCCAAGGGTTTAGAACTACGCGTTGTCCAAGCTCAAGGCCCTCTGATTCGGGTCCGAGTGCAACCACATCAGCCACAACTTCGTGACCAAGAATGTGTGGGAAAGAAGAAAAGTCGACCATCGGATTATCGAGGTCCATGGCGCCCCAGTCCATGAAGACCTGTTTCGAGTCAGACCCGCAGATGCCTGTGATGCGGGGCTTGGCGACAACCCAGTCCGGCAATAAAAACTCGGGATCAGGCACGTCCCGCAGGCTCATTGGGGTTCTGGCTAACGCAATTTGCAACGTGTTTGCGTTAGCAGGTGGTTCGATGGCTTCTGGAGGTGTACCAAATAGCAGGGCGCGCATTAGTTCTCCGACTCTCGTGCAGACACAACATTGTGACCGAGAGCACTATAAGTCGTAAGGACTTCGCGCTAGCTGTGGAGGTAAACAGCAGCCGAGCTGAACTGCTCGACCTCGAGCGTGGCCGCCTCGATGATCTTGTTAGAAAGATCGTTCAATGCTCTAGCGATAGCTAGTTCATCGCCAATACGAGGCACTCTCGGGTCGACTGGGTTACGGCGAGCCCTACCCCATCCACCGATCTTTTCTCCGTCGATTTGCACGATTGCTCGCGCGTCAGTTGAGTCGCCATGTTCATCGACTGTGATATCGACGAGCAGGGTCTTGTGTTGGGTCGCAAGGAATGATTCAGTTGCCATGGGTTCACCTCTTGTCGCGGCCGGGTCCGCCTGTCGGCTTGCGCCGCCCCGCATCCGATTACACGGTTGTCCACCTTGAGTGTCTGCCTTTGCGCTCGCGGAGTCAACCCGAAGGTTTGTCCTTAATGGTCAAAGCCATTCCGTCATGGCCGAACTAGGTTCATCACCCGCCGCAAGAATGCGGTGGCGCTTCGTAATTACATCCGAATAGAAGTGGTGCAAGCTGTGAAGAAACAAGATTCTGCATTGGTACGCGAGGTCCGCGCGCACGATGTTCCGACATGGTGGCGTGACGCCAAATTGGGGATATTCGTTCATTGGACCCCCGCTTCTGTACCTGCTTTCGCTCCGAACGGTGAAGAGATCGGCGAACTGCTCGGCGCGGGTCGCAAAGATGCGCTCGCGTATTCGCCCTATACAGAGTGGTATGAGAACTCGCTTCGGTTCCCGAACAGTCCAGTAGCGAAGCATCACAAAGCCACATACGGGGACAAGCCATATAGGGACTTCACTAAGGACTGGGAAGAAGGGCTTGCGAACTGGGACCCAGCAGAGTGGGCGACTCGCTTCGCTGCGACTGGCGCGCGTTACATCGTGTTCGTTACCAAGCACCACGATGGCTACTGCCTTTGGCCGTCGGACGTAAAAAATCCCCATGTCCCTGGGCTGTTTTCGAAGCGTGACGTTGTCGGCGAACTCGCTGACGCTGTGCGCGCCAAGGGCATGCGTTTCGGTGTGTACTACTCCGGTGGTCTCGACTGGACCTTCAACCCACACCCGATAGGGCGGGTCTCTGACCTCGCGGTTGGACAACCGCGCGGCGAATACGTCGAGTATGCCGATGCGCAGGTGCGCGAACTGATTGACCGCTATCAACCGAGCGTCTTGTGGAACGATATTTCTTGGCCCGGCGACACGGTGGCGCTCGCGCGCTTACTCCGCGACTATTACAAGGCTTTACCTGATGGGGTTGTGAACGATCGGTTCATGCCGTATTCGCGGTTATGGGCTGCAGTCAAGTCGCGGCCGGGGCGTTTGGCGATCGACAAGATCGCACTAAAAAGCGCGAAGGCCGACAAGGGGATCGTCCCGCCGAAGCCGCCGCTTTTCGATGTCAGAACGCCGGAGTACGCAACCTTTGAACACATCGAGAAAACGCCGTGGGAATGTGTTCGAGGGATCGACAAGAGTTTCGGTTACAACCGCGACTCTGTAGAGGCCGATTTTCTAACTCACAGCGATCTCTTGTGGATGGTGATCGACATCGCGTCGAAGAATGGCAACCTGTTGCTGAACGTCGGGCCGCGCGGCGAAGACGCCACGATCGCAGACGAGCAGATCGTGCGACTCGACTGGCTTGCCCAATTCCGAACGACGCTAGAAGCGGCACTCGTCGGCACACGGCCCTGGGTTGTGCCCCAGAGTGCTAACGAAGGCCCGGTAGAGATCCGCTACACAGCAAGAGACAGGTCCGTGTTCGCGTTCGTACGTGGCCTAGAACAAAGCTCGCAGGTATGTCTCAGCGAGGTTTCGTCCACGGCGACGACGGTCGTGCGCGATGCTGCCGGAGCTGAGATTGCCTGGAAGATGACAGACGATGGACTAGTGATCGATTCTGAGTCGCGCGTCGATCCGGCTATCCCGATGGTCATCGAAATGGTAGATGTAACGGCTTGGTAAGGCTCTGGCCCATTCTGATAATGCCATGGTTTACGTGACTAACGTCACGTTGTTCTAGGCGAAATAGCCTGTTATGTTATACGAAACATAACGGGTGCGCCTTCGTGGGCGTCTTATTGGGTGGGGTGAAATGCATGACACGAGATCATTCAACGCGTCGATTGTTGCGGGGTCTTGTACCAATATCAATTGCGCTCTCAGCGTCTCTAGCGTTTGGCAATATCGCAACGGCCCAGGCTGGCTCAGATGCGAGAGCAAAGTCTGTGGTCCGCGCAGTAGCAGAGGCAACGCTGCCTAGCTGTGGCACGATCGATACACGACAGAACGAGGTCCAGAACAAAGACTGCGTCGATCTTCACCTCATGATGCGCGCCTTTCAAGGCACGCCAGATTCAGCGGTGCTTTCAGCCATGAAGGTCCAAGCTGCCGCCTTCGCCGCTGGGCGCGTAGCTAGCCCGGTCACAACGCCAATCCTTCAGGCTGTACTCGGGCCGCTGTTCCCGATTCTCGGTTGGGTTGCGATCATCTATACCGCGGTGAGCTTCCTGTTCGACATTCCTGACTTGGTACAGAACCTTGAAGGCGGAACCTACGACAGCGTCAGCCGTCGCAGTGGTTACTGTCAGAATGTCTGGGAGACGATCGCACGCGTGAAGACCGCTAAGGCTGGCATGAGCACGAGTGTCGACATGTTCTGGGTTAGTAAAGGCCGACCGACCACTAGCTATATCCGGTACGTATTCGCGACGTACCTCGGGCGGCAGCCAACTTGCGCCGAGTTACGCAGCGAACTCGCGAAGTTTTATCCGGGTGGCGCGATCAACAAAATGTTCAGCACCGACGAAGATGCGTGGAGCGATGGCATCGCGCAAAATGTTCTGAACAACGTTGTCTGCGATTCGCGCTCGAGCGACGGCGTGCGTTGGTCTACGAAGGTCGCTTCGAGTCAAGGCAATACCTGGAAGGCGGCTTCTATCGCCACCTATTGCGGGTATCTCGAGGCCGGCAGGTCTGAGCCTTGGAAAGCTGTCCAGTTAGCGGCTGCGGCAGACCTTGCCGGGAGAATGTCTGAGCGTTGCCCGACGGGCACAATCCCATCGCATCGATTCGTTCGGAATTCGATACAGGTCGCTGATCCGCCCGGCCAGTTCGACGGACTCGACGACCTGTACAGCTCAATTGGTAGGCCACCGGAAAAACTCGACAGTCATAAGACCGGCCGGGTAGTTAACACATTCACCATTAATGCGGTGATGAGCAAGTTTCCGAAGAACCTCAACGCATGGACGGCTTATGTCTTTGCAGGAAAACTTGGGCTTAACCATGAAAACCGAAACCTGGTTTGTGCATGGGCAGGCCCATGGGTTCAGGTAGCTGACCGTGGCATGTACGGAACATTCGCCAACACATTGGGTGAATCCGACCAGATACTCCGTGATTACGTTGACTTCAAAGCGGGTCAGGCGTTTGGCCACGACTCGCTTGCACTCACGACGGCTGTGGCTGCGGGACTTCCTGAAGGCGAGAGGCTACGAGTGAATATGTTTGTTTTGTTCTCGAGCCTTATTGAAGGTCGGTGCGGTCAGGTCAATGTGAATGCGACCGACAGCCTGCAATTGAACGAACAACGCACCGTCTGTAAGGACGGCCATGCAGGCTACGACGCACTCAAGGAACTGGTTGGCTAGGGGTACGACTCAAAGAGTCTTCAAGTGTTTTTTTATTCCTGACGGCCGAGACGAAGTCGTCGCCATGGCAGCCTTGTGGCGCTGCCATGGCCGATTTACACCCTTGTTATTCTCATGCAGATGATGTATTCCTTTAGGCATGCGTTGCCTACGGAAACATCGGATTCGGCTCATTGCAGCAAATGTGCTCACAATCGCGGTACTAACAAGTTGCGGAGGTGGCGGAGAGCAGCCGAAACCGCTACGAATAGGAGTAAACCTTTGGCCCGGGTATGAGCACATATATGTAGCCGAGCACGAAGGCCTCTTCGACGCAGCTGGCATCGAGGTCGATCTTGTGGAGTTCGCTTCTCTCAGCGACGGTGTGAGGGCCTTCGCCTGGGGGGATCTTGACGGTTTCGCTGGCACTGTCGCCGAATATCACGCGGCTTATGTCGCAGGTGGTGTTGCTGAGCCAGTGATAGCGGCAGGACTCGACTACTCAAACGGCGCTGATGTCATTCTCGGCGGCAGCGGAATCGCTTCGATGTCAGATCTCAAAGGTCGAAGTGTTGGAGTTGAGCGCGGCCCTCTCGGTGAGATGTTCGTCAGCATTGCCATGCAGAGCGTCGGTCTCACCATCGATGATGTGAGGCTTGTCGTGGGCGATTCGCGGGCGCTTCCTGGCATGCTCGAACGCGGCGAAGTCGATGCCGTACAGACCTATTCGCCGTTCTCCGCCGAGCTCTTGTCCAAAGGATTGAAGCCAGTTTTCAGTAGCGCCGACGCTCCAGGAGCGATCCTCGACGTACTCGTTGTGGATCGCCAAGTGCTCAAGCAGCGTCACGGCGATCTCGAAAAGTTTCTGCGTGTTCTCGATGATTCTCTCGGCCTGTTCGAAAGCGAACCCGACCTAGCGGTCGCCGTAGCTGCACATCATGAATCGCTTTCAGCGGCTGAATTCCTTATCGCTCTAGATGGCGTGGAGCTTTTGAGAGTTGGTGATTCGATCAAACTTTTGGATGATGGCACTTTTCAGGCGGCGTGCGACCTAGTTGCCCTTGTGCTCGGCGAACCCGAGCAAAGTTCCAGCATCGACCCGCGCGGATGCGTCGACAGATCGGTGCTCGATGCCGTCTCGGTATCGGGTGAGGCTTGACACCCATGCGAGCTTGGCGACAATTCACCCGGACGTTGCTTGGTCGCGTCGGGGTGCCGTTCGTGTTGGTTAGTTTCGCTGCGGTCGGTTTGCTGGTCGTTGAGACGAGTTCGAGATTGCGGGACCAGCAGATCGAAGGCGCAGCCGATCGTGCCACAACGAAAGTCAATGCTATCGAACTCAGCGCCATCATCGATCCTGCTGGAGGCGTCGTTGAAGCTGTTACGAGCTTCGCTTCTCCTCGAGATATCAGGAGAATTATTGTTTTCAGCGGTACGCCCTCGAAGGTCATTGCGTCGTCGAGATTCGACGATGTCGGCCTTTATGCAGCTCAAGTGCCCGGAGACCCTCTGGCGTTGCTAAGTCTCCTTGCGCAGTTCGACCGCAGCGATGAAGGTGCGCGTCGTTACATCGCGAGGCACGGAGATCGGGTGGACGTTGCTGTTCTCGCACAAATCTCGCTCGGGGGTTCAGTTTTCGACGAAGACAACAAGACCATCGTCGTTGTCTCATTAACGGTCGATAGCGCAGTGGGTACTCTCGCACTCGTTGGCGGTGCGATGCGCAACGAACTGGCTATCGTCGCCACACTCTTGTCCATTGTGGCGCTCGTATTCCGCCAGCAAGTTCTCAAGCCGATAAGGAGGCTCGGCGCGGCTATTGAAAATGGCACACTCGAAGATCACTGCGATTATTTTGTGTCAAGGGGCAATGAATTTGGTGGACTCGCGCAAACCCTTATGCGAAGTCAATTTCTGCGCGACGTTTCAGAATCGGAATCAACTGCGAGTCGAGCGCGACTCGAGGCAATCATTCAAAATGCACCCGACGCGATTGTCACCGTGGATGGCGCGAATAGGGTCGAAGAGTTCAATGCCGCTGCCGAACGCATATTCGATATGCGCTACGAAGACGTCTATCGCACGAACGCGCGCTACCTGTTCGACGATGATCGAGACTCGCTAGATTCGAGTGACGGATTGATCGAGTCGCCCGAGAAATACAAGTTCGGAATAGAACTAGTCGGAGTCTCGGCAAGCGGGAGGCGATTTCCTGTCTGGGCTACTGCGTCCGAGACCATGATTAACGGCCAGGTCATGACCACTTTGATCCTGAGGGACATGTCGGCGGTCCGCGATGCAGAGGCGAGGCTTGCCCACACTGCTAGGCACGACAGCCTCACTGGCCTGCCAAATCGGTGGCTCTTAATTGATCGGACACAAGCGGCCTTCAGACGGCCACGCCACTCAGGTGAAATCCTCGCCCTTATCTGCCTCGATCTAGATCGTTTCAAGGTCGTGAATGACAGCCTCGGTCACGCAGTAGGTGATCGGTTACTGATTGAGACTGCGCGCCGTTTGCTCAAATGTGCGGCAGATTCGGACACGGTCGCGCGTCTTGGCGGTGATGAGTTCGCTGTGATGATCGAAGCTGCGACAAATATGTCCGCCGTGATCGATCTAGCAGAACGAATACGCGAGGAGATTTCCGAGGGTTACGACATGGGGAGCGAAGCATTCGTCGGTGCGAGCATTGGTATAGCTATATGGGACGGAGAGACCTTCGATGCGATGAGCTTGCTAAAAGCAGCTGACACAGCCATGTACAGGGCAAAGGATGCCGGCCGCGATTGTTTCAGAATCTTCGACCAAAAAATGCAAGAAGCGGTCTCGACTCGCCAATCCATCGAAACGGCTCTAAAACACGGTGTCGAGCGCAGAGAATTTGTGCTTCATTATCAGCCGATAATCGACCTGACTACTGGTTGCGTCACGAAAACCGAGGCACTGATCCGCTGGAACCGCCCAGGCCTCGGATTAGTGCAACCTGGGGAGTTCATCTCGATAGCGGAAGACACAGGGCTAATTACCTCGATCGGTGCGTGGGTGGTGGACGAGGCATGCCGTCAATGCGCTTTATGGCATGCCGAAGGGTTTGAAATCGGTGTCGCAGTGAATGTTTCGGGTCGGCAACTAGTCAACGCTGACATAGTTACGGTACTTGACGAAGCGACACGTCGTCATGGTTGCAGACCTGCTGATCTCACACTCGAAATTACTGAATCGATGTTGATCGCGGAGCCAACCCAGGCCCTCGAAATTTTGAACGCGCTCAAGCGCTTAGGCGTAGCTATTTCGCTTGATGACTTTGGAACCGGCTTCTCATCGCTCACATACCTACGTCGGTTCCCAGTCGACGTCTTGAAGATAGATCAGTCCTTTATCGAAGCAATCGGCACAGACGATGAAGACACAGCGATTGTTGCAGCGATCGTGAACTTGGCGCGGTCTCTGAGGCTCAAGATTGTCGCAGAAGGTGTGCAGAGTCAAGACCACATCGCCGCGCTATTGGCGCTTGGGTGCGGCTACGCGCAGGGCTATTGGTTCTCAGAGCCAATAGATGCGGATTCGCTCCGAGAGTTCGCGGCACAGCGCGCTAGCTAACGCAGCAGAGACCACCAGGTCGTGAAGCCGACGGTGATCGTCGTTGCTACACCGATCATCCACCAGGTTTTTGGTGGGATCTTGCCGTCGGCATCTTGCGGCAGACGCTTTCGAACGATGTTTAACGTGCGTTCGGCCCACACGAAATCCCGAGCGAGTATCGCCAAGCCGACGCCAACTATCACCCACCCGGGTCCTGGGAGAGGTATCGCAGCGAGCCCCAATGCGAGCACGATGAACCCAGACGTGATTCGCGCTAGTCGGAAGAAAATGTTGCGCTTCGCTTCGGCAACCGTGTCCTCACGAACGCCGGTTGCGAGTTCTGCTTCGATAGCTGCATCTGAGAATGCTGAGAACTTCTTGTTGGCGTTATCGCCCGTTTCTTCAACGCCGTCGTTTTGCATCCATCTATTCTGCCTGGCGCGCAGCGACTTCCACCATCGTTAGTCTCGGCTGGTGGACAAAAAGATTCGGAATTTCTCGGCCTGGGCATACTGGTCGTTGCACTTGGCCTCAGTCGAACTCGACGATCCAATCCCCGGCGAACACGAAGGTCGGGACCGACTCGATGAGTGGCTAATTCGAGTTCGAGAGCGACTAACCAAGTTGCTAGGCGATCAACAGTCGCACGTGCCACTTGATGCAGAGTTTGGTGAACCGATCGACTGTGGCGAGTACACGCGGTCGAGAGTTGTCTACGACACAGAGCCAGCAATGTCTGTGCCTGCATATCTCCTTGTTCCGAAGGATCGTGCAACACAAGGTCCGGCTGTGCTTGCCGTCCATGGGCATGGTCCAGGCAAGGATCTGATCTGCGGCCTGACAGGAGCACCTTTTGAGCACTACGCCATCCACCTGGCGCGCCTCGGCTATGTAGTCCTTGCCCCGGACCTCAGGTGCTTCGGCGAACGCCAGGACCCGCAATGGGAACCATGGACTCACAAGTATGACTGCGACTGGAATCTCGTTGCAGCGACGATGGCTGGTGTTTCCCCACTCTCACAAAATCTTTGGGATCTCCAGAGGAGTATCGACGCACTCGCCGAGCATCCACTCGTCGATTCATCGCGTATCGGAGTTGCTGGCTTGTCGTACGGCGGCACGATGGCTCTTTTTCTTGCGGCGCTAGACACGCGGGTTAGAGCGGCTGTCGTTTCTGGATACGTATCAAGTTGGAAGAGCGCCCACACGGTGCCGTGGAACATGTGCGGTTCTCAGGTCATGTTCGGTCAACTAGGCAAAATTGAACACGTCGACATCGCAGCACTAATCGCTCCGAGAGCGCTGTTGGTCGAAACAGGTGAAGCCGACGAGCTTTTCCCTCTTTTGGCCGCCACACAAACAATGGATTCGTTGCGGCGCGTGTGGGGGTCCGCTAATTCAGACGTTCTAGTGCACGCTGCCGTCGTAGGCGGTCACCGGTGGCATGGCGCGATGGTCGAAGAATTTCTCGGGCGCAATCTTTGAGATACGAACGGCCTGTGCTCCAGAGCGTCTCGCCTACCGTGTGGGCTATGCCGGATTCTGTTAACGAACGCATCGCCGCGCTTGGGCTCACCCTTCCTGGTCCGTATCCTCCTCACGACCCTCTTGTCGCCGTAAGTATCCATGGCGGGCGGGCGCGAACCTCAGGCCAGCTACCACGCAATCACGACGGAGTGATCGTGAACCCTGGCGTGTTAGGCGCAGACCTATCGGTAGAAGAAGGTGTCGTTGCGGCGCACTGGTGTGCTCTGAATGCACTGTCCGTGCTTGCCTCCGAGTTCGGATCGCTTGAGGTGATTGAGCGCGTCCTCTGCGTCATCGGTTTTGTGGCTAGCGCTCCAGGCTTCACGCAACAACCAACGGTGATCGACGGAGCATCCAAGCTGCTTCACGACGTCTTCGGTGAGGCTGGTCGGCATTCGCGCAGCGCCATTGGAGTGGCTGCGCTCCCGCGAGGTGGCGCTGTAGAAATCGAAGTCGAGGTTGCCCTGCGATGACCACTGGTCCTCGCATCACGATCATCGGTGGAGGTAGCTACCACTGGGGTCCGCGCATCCTCGCAGACTTCTGCAACACGCCATCGCTAGTCAATGCGCACGTCGTAATACACGACCTAGACAGCGCAGCGGCGGACCGTTAGGCGGCACTTGGGACGAGTTTTGCTTCGCGCCGCGCGAGCGCGATGCGCGTGGAAGCATTGCCCGACATCGCTAACGCGTTAAGCGATTCAGATTTTGTGATTAGCTCGTTTTCTGTCGGTGGATTAGCCAGCATGAGTCATGACCTAGCTGTGCCAGAGAAATATGGCATCCGCGTGCCGATCGGTGACAGTGTTGGCCCGGGTGGGATTAGTCGAGCATTGCGAAGCGTGCCCGTCGTCCTCGAAATGGCACGCAACGTGGAGACCCACGCTCCTAACGCCTTGTTCGTAAACGTGAGCAATCCGCTCACAGCGCTAACGCGCGCCATCGGCCGCGAGACACGGGTCAAAGTCGTGGGACTCTGCAACGAACTAGTTGGCTTGCAGTTTCAGATGTCGCTGCTTTTCGATGTGCCGATCCACGAAGTCGACTTCGTTGTCGGCGGCGTGAATCATTTTCCGATCGTGACGCAGCTGCGTCTAGGTGCCGATACCAACGGGTTCGACCGTCTTCGTGAAGCGATACTCGAAACTCCACCAGGGCCGTTGTGGATGCAGCCACCAGCAGGCATGCATTGGCGCAAGATTAGCGAAGGGTCCGATTTCACAAAGTCCGATGTACTAGCGAACCTCGCGGTGAAGCTCGAACTATTTACCCGATGCGGAGTGCTGCCGGGAGCCAACGACCACCACATTGTCGAGTTCATACCAGGGTTCGTGCACCAAGACAACGACCACGGCGCCCCATGGCGTGTCCACCATTGGGGGATCGAGGGTCATTCAGCAGACATCGATTCCGACATCGCCGAGTACGAAGCGGCGCGAGACGCAAGCGATGTTTCGCGAATGCCCAGTGGTGAGTTGGTCGCAAATCTGCTCGACGGACTCGTGTCGGAGAGATCTCGCTCGCTGCCCGTGAACATTGCAAACGCCAGGCAAGTAACTACCTTGCCAGACAATGTAATCGTGGAATGCATGGCGGATGTCGGTGCCGGCGGAATCACAGCACGCGATGTCACTGCCGTTCCTGGAATCATCGGTGAGTACGTACGTCGGGTCAGCGTGAGCCAAGAACTAACAGTCGAAGCAGCGATTACAGGTGACCGTGACACGGCGATAGCGGCGATGCTCGCTGACCCACTCGTTGGCAAGCTGCCATACGAGAGTGTCATTGCGCTCACGAACGACCTGATCGCAGCGACAGCAGCATGGCTGCCACAGTTCGTGAATAGGTAGCGTCGTTGCGTGGCTCCAAGAATTTGTTTCATCGGTGGCGGCTCTTACCAATGGACCCCGAAGCTGATTCTCGATATCGCTGACACCCCAAGCCTGAGCGAGGCCGAGATCGTGATCGAAGACATCGACCCGAAACCGATACCGGAGATGGTCGAACTCATTCAGCACATTGCGACCATCCGCGGCACTGGAATGACTGCGACAGGCACAACGAATCAGACCGAGGCACTAGCTGGCGCCGACTACGTGATCGTTTGTATTTCTACGGGTGCGCTCACCAGCATGGAGCACGACCTCACAATTCCTCAGCGTTTCGGGATCTATCAGTCGGTGGGTGACACCATTGGTCCTGGCGGGATCATGCGAGCGCTGCGCAACATCCCAGTGATGGTCGACATCGCGGCAGATATGCAACGAGTTTGTCCCGACGCGTGGCTATTAAATCTGACCAACCCGATGACGACGCTCACGCGGGCGGTCCACAAGGCCACCAACATCACGGCGCTCGGGTTGTGTCACGAAGTCGTCCTCGCCAAGTACACGCTGTCTTTGTTGCTCGGGTGCGACATGCGCGATATCGATGCCGAGATCGCGGGCGTGAACCACCTACCTTTCATCACTCGTTTGCGGATCGGAGAGCACGACGGCTTCGAGCTACTCCATGATCTGTTCGACGATGTTTCTCGGCACGAGACTCAGATCGCGGCATATGGCCTCTCTGCCCGAAAGCCCGCTAGCTCTGGTTTCAATAGTGCGGGTGATACGACCGTCGGTTCGCTATTGGGCGCCAATGCGCTGAAGTTCGAGTTATTCAAGCGATTCGGCGTATTGCCCGCAGCGGGTGATCGCCATGTAGCTGAATTCTTCTCGGGATTCCTCACCCAAGAATCTGGCTGGGGAATGCGATGGGGCATCGAATTGACAAGCATGGAGAATCGCCGCGCCTGGCTCGCCTACTACGAAGGCGAGGCTAAGAAAATGCGCCAAGCCGCGACCATTCCACGCGAGCCGAGTGGGGAGATGGTTGCGACCATTATCGATGCTCGATCGCGCGACAAGACGCGGCACCTGCCACTCAATATTGCCAACCACGGGCAAGTACCCGATCTGCCGGACGGAGTAGTGGTTGAGAGCATGGTCACCGTCGACGCGAGTGGTTTAAGCGGCCGCGACGTTGCCGCGTTGCCCGCGCCCGTCGCCGAGACAGTCAGACGAATATCGGCAGAGCAGGAGTTGGTAGTCCAGGCTGGAATCGCCGGTAATCGCGACCTCGCAATAGCTGCGATGCGACTCGATCCGCTCTGCAGCCGTCTCGATTACGACGAGCTTCACAGAATGGCAGACGAGATGTTCACGGCAACTGCAGAATGGCTACCTCAGTTTTCTTGAGCTATGCGCCGTTAGTCGTGAGCGAGTTCGCGAACAGGTACACCCAACCCGTTGCTTCTATTCCTAGGGAATGGAGTTGAAGGTTTGATTCGTTGCGCGCCTCATGCGCCGTCGATATGCCGAGAAATTCGAAAGCTGTTGCTCTAGCCAATCCAGCGATCGCCCTGTCGATCTTCGAGTCGGTATCGAAGGCAACCCTGTGGGCTTCGTCTAAGTGCAGCACGGTTTCGTCGAGCTTGCCGAGTTGCGCGTACGCGTAACCCATCGCCCAGTGCAAGAAGATCTTGTCCATGTAAGTACCAGCACGGATATCTGTAACCTCCATCGCGACATCGAGAGCCGCTTCGGGGTCTCGAATTGCGACTAGAGCCAATGCGAAGAGGCCTCCGAGAGCAGCGCGCGCACCGTCATGTTCGGCGACCTTGTAAGCAGGTTCGATTATGGCAATCGCTTCTGAGTTGCGGCCACATTGCAAGTAGGCGAGTGCGTGAAGTTGTGCGATGTCTGAGTCCGCAACCGAAACGGAATGCTCAAAGTCATATTTCGAGAGTGCTTCGATTGCGCCTTCGCCATCGCCGCGCTCGAGGTGAACCGCAGCACTAGCAACGCCTCCGATTCGACGCATCGACGGGTCGGCGAGAGCTGAGGCTGCTGGAGTCATCGAACGCAATAAATCCTCTGCCTCGCTGAATCTTCCAAGTTTCGTGAGGGCACGAATTACAGGTGTGGTCGCCTGCACTTCCGACCAGTTGTCTCCGACACTGTGGAAGAACTCAATTGCTCCACGGCCGCGATCGACGCACTCGGCGCTACGGCCACGCCATAGCGCTATGGCCGACAACAGAACTTCCAGCATTTCGATTCCCCAACGTTCGCCGCTATCGAATTCGCCGCCGACCTGTTTGGCGAGGATTTCTGCGTCGTCGAGCCGGCCCTGGTTATAGCGAACAAATCCGAGAAGTCCGCGTGCCCACCCAAGTCCGCCCCAGTCTCCGATCTCCTCAAAGAGTGCGGCCGACTGCTCGAGCCGGCTCTCCGCGCGAGCCGTTGCGCCACGGATAAAGGCGATCCAAGCGAGGTTTTGCAGAGCCCACGCCTCGCCACGTCGGTCGCCCGCGTTTCTAAATGCGGCGAGTGCATCTGAAGAAAGTGCCTCAGCACTATCGCCGGAGCCTTGGAATAGCCGCGCCATGCCTAGTGCCCGGAGTGCCTCGGCTGCCTTCGATTCGTCTTGCAATGAGCGCGCCGTCGTGAGTGCTTCGCCGTAATACCGTTCGGCTTCGTCGTACCTTCTTGAGTTGCTCTCGACCTGCCCTAGCACCAACAGCGCGTCCGCGACGGTGCCATCGTCGCTAGCTTCGCGTGCTGCTTCTAGAACCCACAAGGCATCTTCTCTCGCGTCGGGCAGGTTACGTTCGGCGTCGAGCATGCGGGCGCGTGCCAAGCGAGATGGCCAGACCCGAGCTGAGTCTGCTGGGTCTGCGAGTTCAAGGATTCTCTCAGCGAGCTTGCCTGCGCGCGCCGTGTGCTCGCTGGACTGGGCTCTGCGAGTTGCTCGAAGAAGGGCCTCGAGTGCCCGATCGAGCACGTCTTCGGGAATCTCTGCCACGGTGCCAAGCCCTACTACTAGTTCCGCAGCTGTAGCCAAGTGCAGAGCGGCGGCCTCTTCGTTTGATTCGTTGCCGTCGCTCAGGCGTTGCGCGATCGTGTTGTGCCTGCGCGCTCGTTCAGCCCGGGTCAGAGTCCCGTAGGCGACATCGCGCACTAGTTCGGAACGGAAGTTGAATTCGCCGTCGTGCATCTCCAACAGGTCGCGGTCGCTCAATGCTCTAGCTATACGGTCGCCGTCTGGCCTGTCGGTGAGTGCGAGCGCGTCTGTTGTCGTACCACTTGACCCGACTACTGCGAAATCTTCCAGCATGCTCCGTTCTTCCGCGCTGAGCGCATCGAGACGGGCTGCGACCAGTCCGTGCAATGTTGCGGGAAGGCTCCGTAGGGCATCTGATGTTGCATCGATTTCGCCATCGTTGTTCGCATCAAACGCTAGGGCGACTAGTTCCTCGACAAAAAATGGATTACCTCCGCTTCGTTCTTGCAGTAGCTCGATGAAGTCGGCATCAACGTCAGTTCCGACGAGCTCACGCACGAGTGATGCTGACGACTCTGCGGAAAGCCCGTCGAGGTGCAACACCACTTGGTTGTGTTGCCCTGGCGTGAACCCGGAGTCGGAAACGAAATCGGGACGAGCCGTCGTGATTAGTACGAACGGCAATGAGCGCACCCTCGCTAGCAACTTGTCTAGGGCATCGCGCAGGTCAGCGTCGGCCCACTGGACGTCCGACATGACCAGGATTACGGGACGTGTTGATGCAAGGCGCTCGAAGAAGCGTCCTACCGATCGACGCGATTCATCGCGCGCTCTAGAGATATCGACGCCTGGTCGAGAGAATCCGTCGGTCAGGAATAGCAGGCCGTCGACTACGCGGTCGGTTTCTTGACAATCAATCGCTAGATCAAGCGCTGCAGCGACGGTAGCTGTGACTGTGTGGCGACTGTCGAGCATTGGACTGTCACGGTCGAGAGAACAAGCGCCGCGTACTGCCTCTGCTAGTGGCCCATAAGCGCTTGAGTTTCCGTAGGGAACGCACTGGCCGACGAGCACCAATGCGCCGTTCGTATCGCGCGCTTCTTGAGCAAACTCCATGGCAAGACGACTCTTGCCGACGCCAGCCTCGCCATAGATCTCGATCAGCTGAGCGCGTCCACGCATTGCAATCCGAAATGTGTTGCGGAATAGTCCCAATTCGGGATCTCGCCCGACCAACGGAGCGCGCTTGACTCGCCTCCTGCGTCGTCCCGGCAGCGAAGTTGCCGCTATCGCGATCCACGCCTCGATTGGTTCACTCCGGTTCTTTACCGTGATCGCTCCAAGCGATTCGTACATAAAACTTGCACGCGTAGCTTCGTATGTGATCGGCCCAACTATGACCTGTCCTGGTTGGGCCGATGTCTGGAGCCGACTCGCAATGTTAACGACGTCGCCCATAACCGTGGCGTCGCCACCAGCGCGCATCGCTCCGACGAGCACTTCGCCGGTATTCGCTCCGATACGAAGATCAAATCGACTGCCACTTTCCTTCGCGAATTCAGTCAGCGTCGATTGCATCGCTAGAGCGCATCGAACTGCGCGTTCGGCGTCATCTTCGTGCGCGACCGGCGCGCCGAATTGCGCGACGAGTTGATCACCGACAATTTTGTCGAGGTGACCGCCATAGGACACAACATCAGCCACTAGGCGCTGAAAACATTGGTCTACGAGATTCTTGACGTGCTCAGGGTCTGCGCGCTCAGAAAGACTCGTGAAGCCGACGATGTCGGCCATCAAGACGGTGACTAGCCGCCTTTCGTCGGGGCGCAAGATGATGGCGGCCCCACATTCGGGACAAAATCGCGCGCCACTTGGCGCATTAGCTCCACAGGTCGGGCATACGGCCATCGCCTGATCCTAAATGTGGGAGCAAGAGAGATGGCAACATGCGCAAAGCGGCAACTTTCGCGCTTCTATTGTAATTGGTAATCAGAACAGCGTCGTTGCCGATGAGGTTCTGATATTGCGGCGGGCGAGGTTGCTGAGGCTGAAACAAGATCGGTGCTCGATGGCGGAGCCACGTTTTGATTTTTCGACTTTGGAGCTGTTCAGTGAACCTGTCGCGGCGATCGAGAGTGTTGGTCCGCACCACAGGATCGTGGCGGCAAATTCTGCATTTCGGTTGATGCTTGGGCCCGCCTCGATTGGTCAACTCCTAGGTCCCGTCATCGGTGGCGCTGACACCGTGAGTTGCGATGAAGTGACGCAAGCGCTTTCAAGTGGCCGAATTCACCGGCTGCGAGTCGAACGCGGCGGGTATGTGTTTGAGTTCGAGAATCGCCCACGGGTAGCGAACTTCAGCGTGATTGTCGGCACTGACATAACGATGCGGGAGTCGCTCGCCGCTCGAGTCGCGTTCGAGTCAGCGCACGACGCGATAACGGGTCTTCCGAACGGCACATCATTGATCATGCAGATCGACACAGCTATCGAACGTTCAGAGCTATTAGGCGCGCCAGGCGCTGTGTTGATCTGCGATCTCGATCAGTATCGAGCGATAAGCGACGGTTTAGGGCCGACAGCGAGCGCAGAGTTCCTTCGGCTGATCGGCGAGCGATTCGAAAGGTCTCTCCGGTTCGGCGACTCGGTGGCGCGTCTCGTAGGCGATGAGTTTGCGGTGTTGTGTTCAGATGTCGGTGATAGTTACGGTGCGCAGGCCGTTGCGAGACGCATGCTCGAATCGCTCGTCGAGCCAGTGGTGCTCGAAACCGGCGAGGTATTCGTTTCGGCGACTGTTGGCATCGCCGTAATCGAAACGACCGGCGACTCTGCGGCGCGTGTGCTGCGAGATGCTCATGCGGCGTTGTCGCAAGCGAAATCCAAGGGGCGTGGGTCGATCGAAGTATTTGATGTGGGCATCCGCGAGCGGGTAGTCGCGCGGATAGCAGTCGAGAAGGAACTTCATCGGGCACTTCAGCGCGATGAGTTGAGGGTGCACTACCAGCCGTATGTTCGGTTGACTACTGGCGATGTGATCGGCTTTGAGGCGCTCGTGCGTTGGCAACATCCATCGAGGGGTTTGCTCTCGCCAACTGAGTTCGTCGCAGTTGCCGAAGAGACCGGTCTGATCATCGAGATCGGCGCGTGGTTGCTAGCTGAAGCCGTGCGACAAATCGCGGAATGGGGCGACCTTGTCCCGGCGGGCGACCCGCTGGAGATCTCAGTCAACCTATCGGCGCGTCAGATTGAGGACCCCAATCTTGTGCAAATGGTCGAGCGCTCACTGAGTTGCGCTGGAGTTGATTCGTCGTGCCTGATTCTTGAAGTGACAGAGAGCACGCTGATGGCCGACACTCAACATGCGGCGCGGGTACTAAGGGAGTTGCAGTTGATGGGTGTTCGCATCGCTGTCGACGATTTCGGCACCGGGCATAGCTCACTCGGCTATCTGAAACAATTACCTGTCGACTGCCTGAAGATCGATCGATCGTTTGTCGCTGGCCTCGGAGTGGATCCAGAAGACAAGACGATTATCGAGGCAGTAGTAGCAATGGGCCACGCATTGGGATTGAGTGTCGTAGCCGAAGGCATCGAGACCGTCGACCAACTTCGACACCTAGAACTCCTTGGTTGCGACATCGGCCAGGGCTTCTTGATCGCGAAGCCAAACCCCGCCTCCGCGATTATCGAACTGATCGGAGACAGGCTCGCGTGGCGGTTGGCTGGCTAACGCGCGCGACAATCGATGCATGAGCCCGTTCAGAGACAAACGATTTAGGGCTCTAGTAATTGGCCAAGCTGTCAACGGGATAGGCAGTTGGTGTGCCCTGGTAGCCATCTGGGGTTATGCAGCAGAACGGTTCGATGCAGAGCCGTGGCAAGTCGCGTTGCTTGGCCTGACATGGACGTTGCCTGGGGCACTCCTTGGACCATTCGCTGGCATTCCCACAGATCGCCTCGACCCGCGTCGCGTCTTGATAGCTGCAGACATCGGTGCCGCGGTATTTGCGCTAGCTATGGCCGCGAGCAACACATACTGGGCGCTAGTCCTAGCTGGGACGTTTCAGAGCTTCGCCAAGTCATTCGCACAACCAGCGTTCAGTGCGCTTGCGCCACGGATTGTTGCTGATGAGCAACTCGTTAGAGCAAATGCTTTGTTGTCGACTTCGATGCAGTTGTCCATCGCTGTTGGGCCACTATTGGGAGCGGTCGCTATTGAGACGATGGGAGCAAGCGAGGCATTCATAATTGACGCGCTTACGTACATGATTGGTGTGGCTGTTGTCGTGCCTCTCAAACTGAGTGTGATCCACCGTGGCGACCGTGGCTCTGTGATCGAAGAAGCTATCGAGGGGATTCGCGTCCTGCGCGCACGACCAGCAGTCATGAGACTGTTTGGAGTAGCGACTGGGTGTTACTTGCTGTGGGGTTCTGGCATCACTCTCGAGCCTCTGTATGTCAGGGAGGTCCTACATAGAACTCCGGCAACATTTGCTCTGTTGCAGACCGCATTCGGGATCATGATGGTCTTGTGCGGGCTTCTCGTCGGTCGAATCGGCGACCGCGTGAGCAACGTGTGGGTTCTAGGAGTCGGGTCGATCGTGAGTGGATTAGGTGCCGCGCTGTACCTTGCGACGCCATGGGTCGGTGTTGCTTTCATTGGGATCGGTATCTGGGGTGCAGCAACTCCCTTTTTTGCAACGCCGTTTAGAACGATGCTGCAGCGTTCCACTCCTGTGCATACCCACGGCCGCGTGTTCGCAGTCGATGAGACGCTACGAAATTGGGCGATGGCCATCGCCACTGGATCGGCTGGCCTCGCGTTCACTGCCTTCGGCGCTCGTTCGTCCGGGTTGTTGTACGGTGCATTACCAATAATTGGTGGGTTAGTCGCGTTCGGTGCCGGCTCTCGGCTACGAAGGGTCGTCGAGACCGGCCCAAGTCCGGAGTACTCCCCAGGCATAGATGCCGGTGCCGTGGCCGTCGTGCCAGGTGATCTGTAGACCCCAGTTGCCTACGAGTTCGGCGCCAACTGCGCTTAGCTCCTGGCTCACAAGCAGATTCTTCTTTGGCCACGGCGCGATGCCGCGTTCTCGTTCAGAGCGGCACTCAGCGCACGGACAGTTGGCTCGCAGGGTCTCGAGCGTGAAAGTGCAAACCTTGCCATCTGCCCACTCGACGCGCAGAGATTGCGAACGATCGAGATCAATTGAGAGAGGCGGTTCACCGTCGGGAATATCTAAACCCATAGTCCGACTCTCGCGCACCGGTCGTCGGCGGCAAGAATGGCAGTCGATGGCAGATTCTGATCGGCGACCCACGTGCCTCAGCGATGCTGAGATTGCTGACGCGACCGCGAGCCTCGCTGATTGGTCCGTAAGGGACGAAGCAATTGTCAAGAGCTTCACGCTCGCCAACTTCGCCGATGCAATTGAATTTGTTCGTCACGTCGCTGAGATCGCCGAGTCGGCCGATCACCATCCAGACATCGACATCAGGTGCCACACAGTTCACATCAAGCTGACTACCCACGATTGCGGTGGCCTAAGCATTCGAGACTTCGGTCTGGCGACGCAAATAGACCAGATTCCACGGGGGTAGTGGTGGCCCTCGTAATCGCCTTATTGCTCGTAGCGGTCTTCGCGATTGCGATGCTCGTGTTCGTGGGCTATGAACGCGGGCCGGCGCCGGCTGATGTCGCCGTCGCCTACGCGCTCGCACTTGAGCGTCACGACTTTTCGACACTTTTTGATTTGTCGGTGCCAGAACTCCGCGGAACGAAGGTCCGTCGCGATTTCGAGGCCGCCCGGCGCGTAGAAGCGTTGGACGTTCCCGAATCTCTCGAGAGCATTCCGCGAGTGGTCGAAATGTCGATGGACGATGCAGGGGCGACTGTGTTGATCGAGATCGATCGCGGGACCGCGAGTTCGTTTCAAAAGGTGTCTTGCGTTAGGCGCAGCGGGCGCTGGCAAGTGATCCAATTCGAAAATGAAACGACTGGATGATGGCACGCGGCATCGTGGCCACCGGTGGCAGATCGACTCGACTCGGTGTAGATAAAGCGACGATCCTGTTGCAGGGCGGCGAGACCATTGCTCAACGCGGCGTGCGATTGCTCCGAGAGGTGTGCGATGACGTCGTCGAAGTTGGGCCCGGTTTCACTGATGCCCGTTGTATACGGGAAGTTCCGGTTGGCGGTGGCCCGGTCGCGGCATTGCTCGCAGGTTCCGACATGCAAACTCCAGTAGTTCTGCTCGCGTGCGATTATCCCCGCATGACTGTTGACGTGCTCGGTCGCTTGGCCCGCCACGCCGGCGATTCGCTGGTGCCGATCATTCACGAACAACCGCAATTTGTCGTAGCCATGTATGGCGAGCGCGCTATGGCCGTACTCCGCGAGTCCTTTGAGCGAGGGGACCGGTCGTTTTGGTCGCTCGATCTTGATGCGCTTGGCGCTCGAGGATCGGGTTTCGACCCGGAGGCCTTCCTAGATATTGACACGCCATCGGATCTAGCCGCGTTTCGCTCACAAGAGGCAGAACGTTGAACAAACCAACGTCGCGCGTGCAGATGCACATTCTTGACAGCGATGGTCTTCGTCCGAAACCGGATCGTGTCGCGACAGAGGAACCAATGGAAATTCGGTTGCATGGTCGAGGCGAAGCGCCGCGGCCTGTGGCGGTGACGATGAGGACTCCTGGAAACGACTTCGAACTCGCTGTCGGTTTCTGCGTGAGCGAAGGACTGTTGGGCGGAGGCGAAAGGGTCGAACAAGTCGAGTACTGCGTCGGTCCTAATGGAACCCAAGAATTCAACGTCGTAACGATCAGGCGCCAGTCGCTCGTCGGAGATTCTCTCAGATCGAGGCCATATTCCGCGACGGCGAGTTGCGGAGTTTGCGGCAAGGAGACGCTCGCGGATCTCGCAGTCAGATGTAATCTTGTGGCTAGCAAGACGACGTTCTCTTGGGTAACCGTCAGTCGTCTGCCGTCGAGAGTCACGACAGACCAGAAACTGTTCGACGCAACAGGCGGAATTCATTCGGCATCGCTATTCGATAGTTGCGGTGAAATACTTCTAACTCGCGAAGACGTTGGAAGACACAACGCACTCGACAAACTGATCGGCAGCGAGTTCCTCGCACGCAGGCTTCCTCTCGACGATCGCGGGGTCTTTCTTTCTGGGCGAATCGGGTTTGAACTCGTCCAGAAAGCAGCGGTCGCCGGGATCGGGTTAATCGTTGCGTTCGGAGCGCCAACAAGTTTGGCAATTGAAACCGCGAATCAGTTCGGAATCTGCCTCGTTGGTTTCCTGAAAGCTGATCGAGCGAACGTCTACACGCACCGAGAGCGAGTCACGACCTAGCGTCGGCGTCAATGAAGCCAGACCAGATTCTCGAAGTATTCGGCGTGACTGCCGACAAGGTGAGCGCCGCTGTAGGCAAGCTGAGTGACGATCAAAAGCGGGCGCGCACCGGTCGTGAGGGCCAGTACGGTCTCGACGTCGTTGCCGATGTTGTCGCTCTCCGGGACCTACACGCCGCCGGGTTCGCGGTCGTGAGCGAAGAGTCCGGTTATTCAGGTCCGACAGATGCTGAGGTCACCGTTGTTCTCGACCCAGTTGACGGATCGACAAACTGCGCTCGTGGCATTTCGTATTGGGCGATTTCGTTGAGCGCGATCGACAAGGACGGTCTGCTCGCATCGATGGTCGTGAACCAATCCACCGGGACGCGCTATCACGCGGTGCGTGGTGGCGGTGCTTTCCGGGATGACAACCCGATACGTTCGTCTGGCGTCGCTCTGGTCGAAGATGCTGTTGTCGCGCTTTCTGGATTCCCGGCGAGGGCACTGCCGTGGAAGCAATTTCGAGTCCTGGGTTGCGCAGCATTAGCTCTGTGTGATCTTGCCGCTGGCGGCATCGACGGCTTCATCGACGCTGGTCGCTGGCACGCGCCGTGGGACTATCTGGGTGGTTATCAGATATGCAAAGAAGCTGGCGCAGTCGTTCTCGACGTGAACAATGAAGAACTAATTACTACTGACACCAATTCGAGGCGACAACTAGTCGCGGGAGCGACTCCCGCGCTGAGGTCGGCTCTCGTCGAGGCAATTGACAAGAAGAAGAGATAAAGAAATGGTCGCATCAAGTTTGGACCTTGGGGCTTTGGTCGACGTTGCTGAAGCAGCGGCGCTCGCAGGTGGCGAGGTTGTCGCTTCTCACTTCGGAAATGCACGCGATGTACGCGAGAAATCTACGGGCGACTGGGTAAGTGCAGCCGATGAAGCCACCGAGACTCTCGTGCGCGATGTGCTCGCCGAACTCGCACCCGGCATTCCATTCTTCGGTGAGGAGTTCGGTGGCGATGCAACAAGCGAAATCGGTTGGTACGTAGACCCGCTCGATGGCACAGCGAACTTCTTGCATGGCCTCGAGGCAGTCGGGGTTTCTATCGCTCTAGTTGTAGACAACAAGCCGGTGGTTGGGGTCGTGCGTGTCCCGATGATGGATCGCACGTTCAGGGCAACCCAAGGCGGCGGAGCATGGCGCGACGGTAAGCAGATCGGTGTCAGTACCCGGGCACCGCGCAGCGCTATTAGTGCTGTCGGTTTCCCGTTTCGGAGTCCAGAGTTACGACCGCGATTCCTGCGAGCATTCACCGCCGCGTTCGGCGAGCTAGAGGACATGCGTCGGGTGGGCGCCGCAAGCCTTGATCTTTGCTGGACGGCAGAAGGCGTGTTTGACGGATACTTCGAATTGGGTCTCGGCACGTGGGATGTTGCCGCGGGGGCACTCATTGTCAGAGAAGCCGGTGGCATCGTCACGGACTGGGAAGGCGACCCCGATAACTGGTTATGGTCGGGCGATATTGTCGCCGGATCGCCCGAGGTACACGCCAAACTCCTTGATATTTGCAGGGATTCAGCGGTTTCGTAGAGCTACCGCCAACACTTTATAAATAAATCATTTGACACTGCCGATACAGTGAGGCAGTACTTCTTTAGTTTCTTCATCAGTCAGGTCAACGGAGCATCACGTGAGCGCTAGCACGTATCAATTCATGGGCAATACCCAGAATGGTGCTAACCCGCGCCCATTCGCAACTGCGATGCGCGTATTCCATGTGGCACCAGCCTCGATGTGGTCGTGGCTTGCGCAACTTGCGATTAGCAAGACAGCCAAGCATGGCGCCCCCCGACTGACCCCGGTGTTAGTTACTTAGAGCAAATCTAAGTACCGAGCATTCGCAGAGGCCGTCGGGGCATCCCGGCGGCCTTTCTTTGTTTCCGTTTCCGTAAAGGAGTTTCCAAAATGTTGACAGCCACGCAAATACGAGAACCCGAGGTCGAAAAGAGCGGCGACGCGCGCATCGACTGGAGCATTGCTAGCTGCAGAGCGGCCGATGGAGTGCTCGCCGAGAAGTTCTTCTCCGAAAGGATCGATGACATAACAGCTGCGAAGGCACTTTGTGCTGGTTGCCCGCTAGCTGAGGAGTGCCTCGACGGTGCCGTGAGTCGTAGTGAACCGTGGGGGGTCTGGGGCGGAGAACTGTTCTGGAACGGCAAGATCTTGCCCTACAAGCGCAAGAGGGGCCGGCCCCCAAAGGTCCAGCCAGCAGCGGAAACCGAAGCCATCGCTCGCTATCGCGATCGTTTCGGTGACGACCAAGTCGAGGCGATCGCCTGAATCGGCTTGGGGGCATCAACTGAGATATCTAGGGTCGGTGGTGACGTTTAGCGAGCCGCCGACCCTCTCGGTTTTTGGTCACTTGGTGGTCCGAGTCGGACTCGAACCGACGACCCCTGCCTTGTAAGGGCAGTGCTCTAACCAACTGAGCTACCGGACCAATGAAGGCGCAGAGTACAGGCGCAGCGTTGTGGGTCACGATGCCGGTCACATCTTTGGTTGTTGTAACCGCCAACTCTCCGCTAAATTGAAACACGTTCTATTTTTTTGTCGAGCGGAAGGCGGCACACGATGACCATGGAATTCGGCCTGTTTATGGGTGGGTTCGTGCACAAAGACCTTGTGGCAGCGAACCCGAACGCAGAGCACGATCGTCTGATGAGTGAGGTGCGTCTAGCCGAGGTTGGCGATCTCCACAATTGGAAATACTCATGGTGGACCGAGCACCACTTCCTCCACGAGTACAGCCACATTTCTGCGAACGAGGTCGTGATGCCATGGGTATTGGCTCGCACGAAGCGCATGCATGTCGCGTCGGGAATCATCAACATCACTCCGCCGGTAAATCATCCGGTACGCGTTGCTGAGAGAGTTGCGATGATGGATCACCTCTCAGAGGGTCGATTCGAGTTCGGTACTGGTCGCGGATCAAGCACGACCGAGCAAGGGGGATTCGGCATCACGGATCCTGATGAAACAAGGCTCATGTTCGACGAAGCGATTTCCCAATTCACCGCGATGTGGCGAGAAGGCGAATACGAATATTCTGGTAAGTACTTCAGCGTTCCTAAGCGCCACATCTTGCCAAAGCCATATTGCAAGCCTCACCCGCCGATGTGGGTAGCAGCCGGTAACCCGGAAACCTTCCAGAAGGCCGGAGAACTTGGACTCGGGGTTATTTGCTTTACGGGGGGGACGCCAGAGAAGATGCGTCCGCTCATCGACATGTACAAGCAAGCCATCGCGAATGCCAAGCCGGTTGGCGACTACGTGAACGACAACGTCGCGATCACGACGAGTTTCATGTGTCTAGAGGACGGCGATGAGGCAATCGATCTCTCGACGCGCTCGGGCAATGGTCGGCAACAGTCGCTCGTATTCCGGTACCTCGACACGTTCCCGAAGCCGGCGTGGGTGCCCGAGTGGCCCAACGAGATAGCTGACCCAACCCGTGACCAGATTTTGGCAGGGCGCGACATGGGAGCGAGTTGTATCGGTACGCCAGCCGAATGCATCGAGGTTCTCGACAAGTGGAAAGCAATCGGTGTTGACCAAATGATCATGGGGCCATCTGGCTCGATTCACCCACACGAGATTCTTGAACACACGGTCAAGTTGTTCGGCGACGAAGTGGTCCGGAAGTTTGATACTGACCCGATGTTCAGGACCGATCGATTCAGGGAAGCTGCGGCCGCGCGTTCCTGACGACCGCCTCAAATAGCCGGAGGCGTAGCCGATGAAGTGCCTATGGACGAAAGTCGCGAGTGGGGCGACCCTGCGGCCCTGAGTGCATTGAGCGGCTTTGCGAATGCGGCGCGTGCGCAATGGAGGGCAGAACAAGAGGCCGCCATCGGCGATGCGGCCGAGGCATTTTTTCACGCGCGGTGTCTGCTCGATCTTCTCAACGGCTATATGCGCAACGGCGACAGGGTTGCCTTGTCGGTCGGCCCGCACAAGTCGTCGGGTGATCTCGTTGAGGTCGCGCGCGGGTACGTCGCGATGCGTTTGGTCGGTTCGACGCGCGTTGACTTTCAACTTCTCGCAGAAATGCCTTACCAGCTTTCAGTGCAACAACGCAATGCTTCACAAGCCCGCGGCCACGAGATGACCAGAGGTTCGTTTCGAGCGCGGCTACTCGAACTTGAGTCGCTCGGTACCGAGGTAACACTTGGCACGATGTTGTCTTCTGAACAACTAGTCGGACGATTGAGAGTTGGCGCCGACCATGTCCTGCTTGCGAGGCGCGGCGGTGGCGAAACAGTGCTTGGGTTGCACACCGTCGTCTTTGTCAGCCCGCGCGAGTCCTAGGTCAGGCCAACAAGGTCGGCACTGATGTCCCAAAGACGCGCGCACGCGACTTCGTCTGCTGCCCACCTGGTGAATCTCGCTGGCTTGCACTTGTAAAAGTACTGGCCGCTCGTATCGGCGACCTCAGGCGAAGTCGCTAAGTAGATGCTCGTGAGGGCGCCCTTGGCGGATGTGATGGCGACTGGTCTAATGAGAGTCATCGCGATTTCGCCGATGCGTCCTCCATCGCCTTCGCGGGCGAAGTTTGATGCGACCATGCCTGGATGTAGCGCATTGGCAGTGATGCCTGTCGCTGCAAGTCTCTTTGCGAGATGGCGTGTGAACATGATGTTCGCGAGCTTTGACGCTGCGTAGGCACCCATTCCCATCTTGAGGCCGGAGTACTTGCGGTGTTCCCACATGAGGTCATCGAAGTCAAGTCCGTTGCGCGCGCCTTTGTGTGCACCTGAGGCGACGTTTATGATGCGCGCACCTGGCCCGGATGCTGTGATCGCGTCTTGCAACAAGTTCGTTAGCAAGAAGTGCCCAAGATGGTTCACGCCGAACGTCATCTCGAACCCGTCTTCGGTCGTTGATCGCTCCTTCATCACGAGCCCAGCGTTGTTGAGCAGTACCCGAATCGGTTCGTCCCTGTCGTTCCATGATTTCGCGAAGGAACGGATCGAGTCGAGCGACGCGAGATCGAGTGGTAGCGCTTCAACGTCTGAGTTTCCGGACCGCCGGATGATTTCGTCAACCGCCGTGGCGCCCTTGGTCGCGCTGCGTACGGCTATTACGACGCGATTGTCTGCAGCTGCGATTGCTACGGCGGCCTCGAGACCAATACCAGAGTTTCCACCAGTGATTACGACGGTTCCGTTATTTGTCATGCATGCCTTTCTTGCGGCGAGTCGGCTTTGGTTCCGGTCGCAGATGGCGATTGATCGCTTCCGGGCTGCTCTGTGATCCATGCGATGAGTTCGTCGCGTACGAATCTGATTTCGCGCCCACCAGGGAAACGATGCGCAGGAATGCGGTTCTCGCGAACCATGCGCCGCAAGTACTCAACATGGACCGACAGCAGTTCGGCTGCCTGCGCGGTTGTGAGGATCGGTGGATAGCCGCTTGAGTCAGGAGTGTCGTTGTCTGCGGTCATTGGTCGATCCTACTTATTATCACCGCGTGCAACCAAGACTGTCATGACAATAGAAACTCTTACGCAACTTGATACTGCATCAGCGCAGACCGTAGAAATTTAGCTATTGACACGTTTTGAACCTTTTGGGTAATATGTCTATCGGGTTTGGGCTAAGTGTCGGTTTCGTCACAGCAAGCCGACCCGATGGGCGATTCTCGTGGGGAGGCACGCAGGCTATGGCTAAGCGATTTGGGATCGGGCGCGGTGTAACAGCACGACTTAGTGGTGGTCACCTTCTAATGCTCGCCGTGGGCGCGTTAGGTGCAGTTAGCACGTTTGCAGCAATTCGAAGCACAGATGATGTCGTGTCTGTCGTCGTCGCCGGAATCGACCTGCAGGTTGGCGACCAAATCACCGCGGATGACCTTGCAATCGTCGAGGTACGCGCCGATGATCCGCTCCTCGCGCATTACGTGAGTCTCAACGGTCGAGCCAGCCTCGTCGGACTGATTGCGACGAGTCCTATTCAGCACGGAACCGCGATACACAGAAGCAGCCTCGTCGATCCGGCCACGAGCAACGCGCAGCGCACCATGAGTTTTTCTGTAACGCGCGATCGTGCGGTCGATGGGAACATCATTGCGGGTGATCGGATCGATGTGATCGCGGTTGGTGCGAAAGGAAGCGTTTCGTATGCACTTGTCGACGCGATCGTCGTTGACAGTATCGGTGGTAGCAGCGACGGGCCGATCAGCAGCGGGCCAGCTGACGATGTAGTGATCACGGTTGTAGTCGAGTCTGCTGAAGCGTTGCGGCTCGCTGGCGCGATCGATGGGGCAGAAATCAGAGTGGCTCGCTCGACTGGCGCTGAGCCCATCGATGAAGTGACGTGGTTCGAACCAGCCACCGACTCGCACCCAGGTGACGACATCGATGCGTGAGCCAGTCATCTCTTTGGCGTTCACTCCAGAGCCCTGGGTTGAGCAGTTCCACAGACATTTCACTGATCATGGTGGTGTTCGGATCCGCCAGCTTGTGATGGACCCGAGCGGTGCGCTCGACGACGACTACGAAGTGTTAGTCGCGAGCGCTCGCTGGCCAGCATTAACAATTGGTCTAGTTGACGAACTGCACGACCGTCGGCGCGCTGTACTTGGCGTCGCGTCGCGAGACGATCGCGGTAGTGCCGAGTTGTTGACCCACATTGGCGTCGACCGAATAGTCATGTCAGATGCCTCGCCAGCCGAGTTTCTCGAGGTTTTACTCCTATTGAGTCCAGATGTCATTACCACGCCACGCGTTGTTGCCGACGTGAAAGAGCCTCGCGGCGGAGCTCAGCTAATTGTTGTGCGAGGACCATCCGGTTCGGGAGCGACAGAGATCGCAGTGGGTATCAGCGGACTGTTGTCTGAAGTTGCGAGAGTAGCTCTCATCGACCTCGACGAAGTAGCGCCGAGCATCGCCCAGCGTCTCGCAATCCCATTGGAGCCGAATCTCCGAACGGCTATCGACGCTATTGAGTATGGCTTGGGCGATCTGGACCTCGACAACCTCACGACAGCGAATACTCGGTCCCGTCTCCGAGTGGTGGCTGGCATGCCGAACGCGTCGGCGTGGAGCCAAGTACGGCCACCAGAGGTTGAACGTGCGATGCGAGTCTTCGGAACAGGCATCGATCATGTCGTCGCAGACATAGCAGCTCCGCTCGAGGAGATCGGTGCTTCTTCGCGTGGTCGTTACGCGATCGGCCGCATGGTCCTCTCACACAGCGACGTAGTCGTCGCTGTCGGGCTAGCCACTCCGGTTGGATTGTCGAGGCTGCTCACCTGGTTGGGCGAAGCGCACGCATTGATTGGCGAAAGTCCCGTCCATGTGGTGCTCAACCGTGTGCCGAAAGATTCGTTTCGTACCCGCGAGCTAGCCCACGAGTTGGAGCGAAACTATGAACCAGCATCATTGACGATGGTGCCAGATGATGCTGCTATCACGAGCGCATCTTGGGAAGGGTCGTTCGTCGGTCGTTGCGGATTTGCTCGCGCTACTAAGTGGCTCGCGAACGAGTTGCACACAACTCGAATCCACACGGATTCGCGTCAGGGCTCGTCTATGTGGACCGGTGACGGGATCGCTGTCGCATGAGCGCGACCGACGCGTACGACATGCTCCGGCGTGACGTCTTGAGTCGGCTCGAAGTGCGTCCGGACGCAACTGACGACGCAGGAGCAGTGCGCGACGAAGTCCAACTTGTCGTCGACGCGTACCAGCGTCGTTGCGCATTCGGTGAAGGCGTACCCCTGTCCGATCCGCGCGCCACGATCCAACGCATCATCAGATCAGTTTTCGACTTCGGTCCGATGACAGAACTCCTCGCACGCGCAGACGTCGAAGAGATTTTTATAGAGGGTTCGCGTGTTTCCTATCTCGACGATTGTGGTCGCTTGCGCGGACTTTCGGAGCCGACAAGTGAGGACGAAAACCGTCAGGTAATCGAACGACTGCTAGCTACTAGCGAAAGGCACTTGGACGCAAAGCATCCCTTGGTGCAAGCACGTGTCCTCAATGGGACAGCGCGACTTACCGCTGCGATACCGCCGATAGGCGATCGACTTTCCGCGACGATGCGCCGCTACACGGTGAAGCACGTGACGCTGGCAAGTCTCGTAGAACGCGGTGTCCTCGACGAGACCGCTGCAACGTTCTTGTGGGCAGTAATGCAGACACGCAGCCGTGTAGCGATTTCCGGCGAGCCTGGCGCAGGCAAAACGACAATGCTTGCCGCGCTCATGTCAGCGATGCCAGCGGGACAGTGCGTGCGTGCGTGCGAAGAAATTCGTGAACTCTCTATTCCGCTCGTCCATGGTTCGTACTACGAGACTCGACCAGCTGGCGTAGATGGAACGGGCGAGATCACGCTTCGAGATTTGGTCAAGTTCATCTTGGCTATGCGTCCAGACAGGATCGTCGTCGGCGAGGTGCGAGGTGCCGAAGCGTTCGAGTTGACTCGAGCAATCAACGCAGGCTGCGGATTCATGTGCACGGTTCACGCAAACGGCGCGCGCGAGGCGTTGTCCGCGCTAGTCAACGCCGCTCTGATGGCCGGAGAGAACGTGACGGAGTCTGTCGTGAAGCGGGTGTATTCGCAGTCGCTTGACCTTGTAGTGCATGTCGACCGCCACGACGGTGCCGCAGGCTCTGCCGATGCCACACATCGCGAGGTGCGAGAGATTACAGGGGTCTCACATGCCCTCGGCGAAGACTTCACATGCGAGCCGATATTTGTTAGGTCAGGACCGCTGCGGCCACTCACTTGGACAGGGTCGATCCCGGAGCGACTTGAGGAACGCGTTGACCGGGTGTTGCCGAGCGGTCAATCGCTACGTCGTCTCTTAGAAAAGCGAGCGGTTGCATGAAAATCGTTGCTGCCGTAAGCGTCGGGTCCTTCCTGGCCATCGTGGCAGGCCACTTGGTCGGCATCAGTCTGACATGGCCGAAATTTCGGGCGAAATCGCATAGGCCAAAGGCCGACGCAACTGTGTGGCTTGGTCAAGCCGGCAGTTCCCTTACGCCAATTCAGTTCTGGGTCGGTTCAGCACTCATAGGCGGAACAGCTCTGGTGGTAGTGACAGCGTTTGCAGGGTCGCTCGTTGTTGCCGTGGTGCCGGCGGTTGCCGTCGCGATAATTCCTAGAACGGTCTTAGCCAAGCACCGTGTCGAACGCGCAGCGCGGCTGCGCAATGCTTGGCCCGACGGCCTTAGCGACATAGTCGCGTCAGTTGCCTCGGGAGCATCTATAAATCAAGCGGTTGAGATGTTGTCTAGGCAGGGTCCAGAACCGCTCCGCGAAGCACTCGGCCGGTACCCGTCGCTGTCGCGAATGCTCGGCGCCGGTGCGGCGCTAGAGGTGCTGCGCGACGAACTTGCCGATCCGACTACCGATCGCGTCATCGAAGTCTTGTTGATAGCGAACGAACGTGGTGGGGCGATCGTCAAGGACATTCTCGAAGACCTAGCGAGGGCGACGACTCGAGATGTCAGGTTGGCGGAGGAGATTCACACTGAGGGGCTTGAAATGAGGATCAACGCTCGTAGCGTCGTGGTCCTGCCGTGGGCGGTCCTGGTCTTGTTATGTATTCGTCCTGGGCCGTTCCGCGATTTCTACGCAACGTCCGCTGGTGTCGTTGTCGTGTTGATCGGTGCGCTCATGTGCGCGCTTGGCATGCTGATCGTGGGCAAGCTCGGACGTGTTGAATCAGAGACGAGAGTGTTCGCCGCCGCAGCTAGGAATGCCAGTTGAGTCCTCTGCTCGAATTTGGTGCAGTTGCTGGTGTCGGCTGTGGAATGGCTGGCCTTGCTCGTTTACTCGTGCAGCCGGCTCCGAAACTCGCACAGCGTGTGCGGCCCTATAGCCGTGGTGGCGGGGGAGTCGGCCTCGGACCGGATTTCGGGAGAACAAATGCCGACGCCAAAGTAATCGGATCGTTCTTCAGGCCACTCGTTGAGTCATGCGTTCGGTGGGCGAGCAGGCGCATCGAGTCACGTTCAGATAGCGAACTTGAAACGGCGTTGTATCAAGCGGGGCGTGTCGACATGACAGTCGATGAATTTCGCGTGAGCCAGGCTGTGCATGGCCTCGTAGGAGCAAGCGTTGGAGGCGCCTTTGGCGCTGCGATCATCAAATCCCCGATTGTGACGCTTGTGCTCGTCGTTGCGGTGGGCGTCTGGGCAAGTACACGTGTGCGAAGCAAAGTTGACTCCGCCATCGAGTTGCGACGCGCCAGAATTCGGCTCGAGTTGGGCACGGTTGCGCAACTGCTCGCACTGGCTGTGCGTAGTGGCTCGGGGCCGTTGCAAGCTGTACAACGTTTCGCTGACAGGGGAAATGGACTACTTGCGGCCGAACTGAGATCTGTGACAGTTTCGGTGCGTTCAGGGAGTCGCGAGTCAGATGCGTTCCGGCGCGCTGCAGAACTCACTCCAGCGCCAGAAGCAGCGCGCTTGTTCTTGTTGTTTGCAAACGGCGTAGACCGCGGCGCCGACATGGCCAGCGCCCTATTGAACATCGCCGATGACGTACGCGATTCGCGCCGTGACGAGATAAAGCGCAAGTCAATTAAGGCGCGGTCGGCCATGTTGCTTCCGACCATCGGAATTCTCGCGCCCGTGATGCTGCTGTTCATCGCCGCTCCGTTACCGAGCGTGATCTTTGGCAACAGATAGATCCAACTAACAACACCAACAGAAAAGGAAGTATCAAATGAAGAACAAAGAATCCATAGAACGAGACGAGTCAGGACTAGCAACAGCAGAACTTCTTGGCAACGCGGCGTTAGGGGTAGCGGCCCTTGTTGCGATCTGGGCTCTTCTGTCGGCTCTAGGTGTCGACATCGTGAACAAGATCAGCACCTCTGTTGGTCTTTGACACGTCGGCAACGAGGTGATGGCGGGTTCATGACCATCCAGTTCGTGGCCGCTACGGCTTTCAGCTTGTTGTTGCTAGTAGTCGTCGCGAATGTCATGGTCAACCTGTACCAGCGAGGCGCTGTTCGGGACGCCCTCGATGAGGGCGTCCGTGCAGCGTCTGTCGTGGACCACGGAGACAACGCGTGTGCCCGCAAAGCGAACGAAGTCCTGGCGGTGCTCGCACCAGGAGTGCGCCTCGGGAATGACGGAGTTACATGCTCACGCAGTCGCTACCTGATCACGGCGCGTGCAGACGTCCATTTCGAGTCGTGGCTGCCATTAGTTCCTTCATGGACATCGCACTTGAAAGCGATGACACGGATTACGGGTGTCCCGTGAGACGTCACGATGGGTTCGTCGCTATCGAGTTCCTACTCGCCGTCGTTCTTTTGTTATTCCCGGTTGTGATGATTGTGGCTGGCGTACAGGTATGGATCGAGCGTCGCTACGTTGCGACCCTCGTAGCGCGTGACGCCGCTGCTCATGCTGCAGAGTATTTCCCTGCGGAAGTCGACTCCGGAGAAGCCATCGGCGACGTCGTTGCTGCTACCTACGGCGTCGACGCCAAGGACGTCGACGTCGACGTGTTCAGCGAAGACAGGCGCGGTCGGCAGGTTCGCGCAGAGGCAACGATCGAAATGCCAGCGCTGGTCGTTCCATTCGTTGGCAGCTTCGGGACCTGGCGGCTCACGACTGGACACACGCTACGTATCGACGACTATCGAAGCAGGACTTCGTGAACGCGAAACGACGTCGTGGTACCGCTGAGGCTGGCTCGATGACAATCTGGATTCTGGGCCTTTGTGTCTGTGTGCTGTTCCTTGGCGGCCTCGGAGTCGATCTGTGGCGCGTGATTGAGGTCAGGCGTTCTCTAGCGACGACGGCGCGATCGGTAGCGGCAGCCGGTGCGAGTGCACTCGACGAAACAGCGCTGCGCAGAGGCGCGACGATTCTTGATCCCGCGCGTGCCGAGCGCCGCGCAGCGGCTCAACTCGATCTGCTGGCCGACGCCGAACGAGTCTCGGGCGCGACTATCGAAGCAGACGAGACGCAGGTCGCGGTCGAGTTAGAGGGCGAACTTGATTTCTCGTTGCTTGACATCTTTACTCGAGGCGATCCGGTCACGGTTTCAGCATCCGCAACCGCTAGTCCGGTTCGAATCGACTGAGGTCGTCTATACCTTCTGATTAGCATCGTGGTTGGTGATCCTGTGCGAATCGTGACATGGAACTTGCAGGGCTCGAAGTTGAAGGATGTTGCCGGAGTTAGCGAGCAGTTGAAAGCTTTCGACGCCGACATCGTTTGCTTCCAAGAAGTTCAGCGACGACAATTTCGGAGTATCAGCGCCGCCGCCGGAATGCGTGGCAATTGGACCCTCAAGCACTGGCCCTTGCGGCGTCCAGCTGAAGGTATTGCGACAATGTCGCGGCTTCGAATCAAGTCAAGTTCGGCCAAACCGATAAGTAGGCGCGAACAATTGTGGTCGTGGCGGCGGCGAGTTGCATCGGCGACAAGTATCGAGTTCGATGGAGCAGACCTCCATATCGTCAATACCCATCTAGGCGCTGGAGTTACTGAAGGCGAGCGAGCGGCGCAGGCGCACCGACTCGTTGCGCAATTTTCCGGAATCGATTTCATCGTTGGTGACATGAATGTGCGCCCGGATTCGGATGTTCTCAAGGTGTTCGCGCAGTTGCGAGACTCGTGGGAAATGTTGGGCCCCGAACAAGATCGTCCGCATACAAATTGGGAGCCCGGTCCTCGTAGTGCGCCTCCGGTCCAGTGTCTTGATTACGTGTTTGTGGCGCCGTCTTGGCAGGTCGTACGGTTCGATGTTCCACAAGATTGGCGGGAATTCGCTGCTCTTTCCGACCACCTCCCTGTGATCGTCGATGTCGTGAAGGAACCTGACGCGACCGTCATATAGCGTCGCTTCCATGACAGACGCCGTAATTGTTTCTGCTGCACGCACAGCTATTGGAACAGCGCGCAAAGGCAGCCTCGTCGATGTCGCAGCGTTTGACCTCGCGAAGTTTGCCGTCGTTGAGGCGCTCTCGCGCAGCGGGGCCGACCCTCAAGATGTCGACGACATCGTTCTCGGTGAAGTACTTCAAGGCGGCGGTGACATCGCTCGTTATGCCGCAATCGAGGCTGGACTCGTGCACGTTCCTGGAGTCGCACATAACCGCCATTGCGCAAGCGGTATGGCAGCGATACATACAGCCGCTGGCAGTATCAAATCGGGTATGGACAAGGTCGTCATTGCAGGCGGAGCTGAGAGCATTTCGAGTTCGCCATCGAGCTTCAAACGCGTGCTCGGAACCGACAGCGTGGAACCGTGGATGTCTCCGTCACACCCCGAGACCCAAGATGCACCGACCCTCGACATGAGCATCACTGTCGGATGGAACACGGCCCAAGCAGTTGGGGTGACACGCGAAGACATGGATTTCTGGGCATACACATCCCATGTGCGTGCCCTCGCAGCGACGCGCGAAGGCCGCTTCGAGGCGGAAATATTTCCGATCGAGTTAACCATGCGCGACGGAACAAACAAGGTGTTTTCAGTTGATGAGCACCCGCGCGAGACCTCGATGGAAAAACTTGGATCTCTAAAGCCACTGCACCCGGAGATCGAAGGTTTTTCGATAACTCCAGGCAACTCCTCGGGGCTCAACGACGGTTCAGCCGCAGTCATGATCGTGAGCAGCGATTACGCGAAGACTCATGGTCTAAAACCGCTAGCAGTGATCAAAAGTTGGGCTTCAGCAGGGCTCGAGCCGCGAGACACCGGACTCGGACCAACGAAGGCAATTCCAAAAGCACTCGGTCGCGCACGACTCGCCATCAGTGACATCTCGTTGTTTGAGATCAACGAGGCTTTCGCCTCGATGTGCGTAGCGAGCACGCGGATACTCGGCATTGATCATGAGCAGACAAATGTCAATGGCAGCGGTTGCTCGCTCGGTCATCCGGTTGCTGCTACCGGTGCGCGGATGATCGTCACGCTCATACACGAACTTCAACGCCGCGGCGGCGGATTCGGGGTAGCGAGCATGTGCGCTGGCGGTGGCATGGGCAGTGCAACGGTTATCGAAGTAATGCCATCGTGACTAACGCATGCGTTGAGCAGAACCCCTAGATAAGTTCGCGCAACGCGCGTATGGCTACGGACAATGACGAGATTTCGAACACTCCGCGACTTCGCACTTCTTCAATTACCGTCGCTGTGCGCCTAGCCGCGACGCTACGCGCCTCGATCCATTCGTCAAGCGCGGCATCGGCCGAGATCGATGGTTGTGTCGCCGCGAGGACAGCGTCTGTGATTTCGCGATGAACTGCATATGCGTCATCACGTAGTGCGTCTCGGGCGAGCGAGTGCCACAGGTCGTCACGTCGCAGGTCTTCGATGACCCGATCACGTAGCCAGTCGATGCCCAAGCGCGCGCCAATTGCACAATGCAGGGCGGCTACTTGCTCGACGCTCCGAAAATGGCTGACTGCTAGATCAGAAATATCGAGGAGCATGTAACGGCTATCGAGCTCGGCGATCAACCGTGCGAGGTCTGCCGACACGCCCTGCGCGATCAGCGCCGAACTATGCGACACGATCCAATCGTGTTCGGTGTCGCGCAAGAAAGACGGCAGACAGCGCGCTCCGCTTGCGATTGCTTCGCGAAAGAAGGCGACGGTTTTCGCAACCGAACCGGGAAAGTGACGGTTGCGAAGTAGCCAGCGAGCACCCCGCTCAGTGAGCTTCGCGCTTTCCAAGAACATTCCGACCTTCGCGTTGCCAGACAGGTTCGATCCGCACGATCCGATTGCTTCCCAAACTCTGTCCTGGTCAAAAATTCTCCAGGAAGACAAATGTGCACGGACAATTTCTGCTGCCGATGCGCCAGTTTCTTCCTGCAGCCGGAAGGCGAAGGTGACACCTGCACGATTCACCATGTTGTTAACAAGGACGGTCGTCAAGATCTCACGCCGAAGTGGATGAGACAAGATCTCTGCCTCGAATCTCGTGCGTAGAACATCAGGAAAATAAGCGAGCAGGTCGTGGATCATTTCGACATCGTCGGGAAGGTCGGTGACGAGAACTTCTTGCGAAAGAGTGTTCTTGGCGTAGGCGAGGAGCACCGAGATTTCAGGCGCGGTCATCGCTTTACCATTCGCCCTGCGTGCGCGCCAGGCCTCGTCGGTGGGCAAGTACTCGAGTCTGCGGTTGATATCGCCACGCTTTTCGAGTGCATGCATTAGGCGTAGGTGCACATCGGCCACTGCGAGGCTCTGGAATGACTCGATCGCAAGTGCTCGATTTTGCGCTTGATTATCGGCGAGAACGGAGTTGGTCACATCTCGCGTCATTGAAACAAGGAGGTCGTTGCGCTGAGCGCTATCGAGTGCACCAGACGCCGCTGCGCTTGCAAGCAAGATCTTGATATTCACCTCATGATCGGAACAGTCGACGCCACCACTGTTGTCGATTGCATCGGTATTGACTCGCCCTCCGCCTAGGGCAAACTCGATACGGCCCAGTTGCGTAAGGCCCAAATTCCCGCCTTCGGCGACGACCTGACAACGAAGATCGCGACCATCGACTCTGACAGCGTCGTTCGCTTTGTCACCGACCTGCTCGTGGCTCTCGTCGCTCGCCTTCACATAAGTTCCGATACCACCGTTGTAAAGCAAAGTGACCGGAGCGCGGATGATCGCACTGATGAGTTCGGCTGGCGTGAGCACGACGGCGTCGAGCACGATCCCAAGTACGTTTCGCATCTCTGGTGTGATTTCAATCGATTTCGCTGTGCGAGCAAAGACGCCACCGCCCGTCGAGATCTTTGTGCGGTCGTAGTCATCCCAACTTGAAGTTGCTAGACCAAACAGGCGCTCGCGTTCGATAAAGCTCGCGTTTACATCTGGTGTCGGGTCGAGGAAGATATGCCGATGGTCGAAGGCCGCGACTAGCTGCATCGATGTTGACAACAGCATTCCGTTTCCGAACACATCACCACTCATATCGCCGATGCCGACCACCGAAAATGGGTCGGCGTCTGCGTCAATTCCGAGTATCGCTAGATGTTGGCGAACAGATTCCCAGACGCCCCTAGCCGTAATTCCCATTTGCTTGTGGTCGTACCCATCGCTCCCGCCAGACGCGAAAGCATCACCTAGCCAAAATTGACGTTCGGTCGCGATCGCATTTGCTACGTCAGAAAACTTTGCCGTCCCTTTGTCTGCCGCGACTACGAGATATGTGTCGTCTGGGTCGTATCTCACCGTGCGTTGCGGTGGTACGACTCGGCCGTTAGCGAGATTGTCGGTCAGGTCGAGCATGCCGTTGACGAAAACTTGGTAACACGCAAGGCCATCGTCAGGGAGTTCGCCGCTAGCTGGCTTGTCTTTTACAACGAACCCGCCTTTCGATCCAACTGGCACAATCACAGCGTTCTTGACGGTCTGCGCCTTTACTAGGCCTAGGACCTCGGTCCGAAAATCTTCCTTTCGATCGCTCCAGCGAATACCCCCGCGGGCGACCATGCCCATACGAAGATGGATCCCTTCCACGCGTGGTGAATATACGAATATTTCGAATACTGGCACCGGCCGCGGCAGTTCAGCAACAGCGGCGGAGGCAAGTTTGAAAGAGAAATGGTAAGGAGCCTTGCCAAGCGAACACGTTTGAAAATAGTTTGTTCGGACTGTCGCGTTGATCAAGTTCAGGAACCTGCGGAGGATCCGGTCGTGGTCAAGGCTTGCAACTTTGTCGATCTCAACCTGAATATCTGCACTAATGCGGTCACCCGAATCATTGTTCGATGGGTCGAATCTGGTTGTGAATAGTTCGGCAAGACCGCGGGTCACTTCGGGGTGTTCAATCAGCGTTGAGGCCAGATACTCCTGGCTGAAGTGCGTTCCGATTTGTCTTAGGTAGTGTCCGTATGCACGAAAAACAACTACCTCGCGCCAAGTCAAACCAGCCGCGAGGACGAGCCCGTTGTACGAGTCGTTCTCGCAGTCCCCCCTCAACTGTGCAGCAAACGCCTCCTCAAATTTTCTGCGTGCGTCTTGGTCGAGATGTGTCGTGATCAGACTCGGCATAATCCCGAACCGCTCAATAATCGCAACTTTGCCATCACTCAACTTGACTTGATAGGGACGCTCGTCCAAGACGCGAACATGCATGTTCGTGAGCCGCGGCATCACGTCGCTCAAGTCGAGTCGTTGGCTGTGGAAGATCGTGAAGACGTGAGGATCACTGGTATTTGCTGCGTCGAGTCGAAGGATCGGATTCAACGATTCAAACATCGTTTCGAGACAAGCAATATCTGCTGCTGCCGTTGTCGCAAGGTTCGAATCCTGATATCCAGCGGGAAACGCGCCTGCATACTTTCGCGACAGCGCACTCCCAAATATGTCGCCGTGTTGCGAGATCAGATGCTCAGTCAGATCGTCAGCCCAGGTGCGCGTAGCCGCGGCGATACTCAATTCAAGATCGTCAACATCGACAGATGGAACGTGTCCAGGCACGCAGCGAAGAATGAAGTGCAGCCGCGCTAGAGACGACTCTGTGACTCTCGCTGTGAATTCCGAGTCTGTAGCTGCGAATGCCTCTCGCAATATTGCATCGATCCGAAGTCTGATTGCTGTGTTGTACAAGTCGCGCGGTACATAAACGATGACACTCGCGAATCGTTCGAATCGGTCGACACGAGCGAACACGCAGACTCGACGTCGGCCATGGAGACCGAGAATTCCGAGCGCAGTGTCGTACAACTCCGCCTCGGTTGTCTGGAATAGTTCGTCGCGAGGATAGGCCTCAAGGATCGCTATTAGGTCCTTGCTGGAGTGCGAGTTTCGAGGAAGCCCGGCACGGCTCACTACGTAGCTCACTTTGTTTCTGAGAACGGGTATGTCGATCGGGTTCGAGTGATAAGCGGCGCTCGTCCAGAGTCCGATAAAGCGATGCTCGCCACGAACTTTGCCTGCCGCATCGAATTTCTTGACTGTCACGCAATCGAAGTATGAGCGACGATGAACGGTGCTCTTCGTCTCGCCTTTAGACACGTCTAGGAGAATCGGCTCGCGCGCTCTCTCGCGGAGATACTCAGGGAGTTCACTGAAGGCTGAAATTACGGATGCGGCGGTTGGGTCGCGACACAACCCGAGAGCGCTGTCAGCGACCGGCTCCAAGATTGCCGCAAGTCCATTATTCGGGAATACGAATTCTTGGTAACCAAGAAACGTGAAGTGGTGATCTGCCATCCATTCGAGGAGGCACCGGGTCTCATTTGCCTCCGTTGGATCGATAATCGTCGCACTAGCTGAAATCTCGGCGACAACTCGGGATACGGCGGCGAGAATCTTGACCCAATCTCCAGTTGAGCGTTTCACGTCCTCGAGGACACGAAGCAGGTCTGACTCAAGCAAGGCTAAACGCGTTGGGTCGGGGCATCGCTCGATTTCGAGATGCAGAAATGACTCTACGGTCGCTGTGTCCGATGGGGTGGTTGCTACGCCTAGCAATATGCCAGCCGCGTCGCGCCGAACCTCGACGATAGGGTGCAGTGCCAATTCGAGGCCAAGGCCATGGCGTTCAAGCTCGGCCAAAATGCTGTCAACTATGAATGGCATGTCGTCACTGATGACTTCGACCACCGTGTGCTTGCAGTTCCATCCTTCCGAGTTGCTCGAGGGGTTGTGTACGCGCACGATAGGTACGGCGCCCAAACGATGGGCCCCGAGCTTCCACAGCCCGCGCGCTGCACCGGCGAGGTCCTCTACGCGATGCGACCTCAAATCATCAAGGTCGGCGGACGAATACAAAATTCTTATGAATTCTGAGAGGCCTGGTGCGTCGGTAGAAGACACGTAGGCGACAGCGAGTCCCGCAACACTCTCGATCAGAGCGAGACGGTCAGTGTCGATGGTCGAAACCACTGCTGGTAAGGCTAATGCGTTTACTCGAAATCGACTAGGCGTGCAAGTAACGTCGGGTGTCGTCCGTCACATCAGAAGGATCAGTCGATGCAAACCGAAGAGGCGTTAGCCCTAGCTCTCGAGTTGGCCGATGCCGCCGACCTTGTGACACTCAGGCGGTTTCGTGCATCCGACTTGGAAGTTCGTACCAAGCCCGACCGGACACCGGTGACGGAGGCCGACAGCGCTACCGAATTGCGACTTCGGGAACTGATCGCAAAACGAACAGAGGGTCACGTTGTCGCTGGCGAAGAGTTCGGTGACGATGGCGACGCAGAGTTTCGCTGGATCATCGACCCGATCGACGGTACCAAGAATTACATGCGCGGAGTGCCGATCTGGGCAACGCTCATTGGCCTTGAGCGCGCTGGCGAACTAGTAGTGGGTGTCGTGTCGGCACCGGCACTTGGGTCTCGCTGGTGGGCTGGCTCCGGTCTTGGAGCATTTCGCGATGGTCAGCCAATTCGCGTGTCGCGCGTGCAATCTTTGGAAACTGCACAAGTGTCCTACGCGTGGGACACGAAGGAAAGATTTGACGAAGTCGGCGACCGACTAATCGCCCTCTCAAACTCTTCCTGGCGCACTCGAGCACTAGGCGACTTTTGGCAGCATGTACTCGTGGCTGATGGAAGCTTCGACGTGAGCATCGATCCAGTACTCGCATACTGGGATTGTGCCGCGCTGTTACCGATCATCACAGAAGCCGGTGGCAGGTGGTCGACTGTTCGGGGTTCCACCCCACAACAACCAGACTCGTTGATCTGCACGAACGGCCTGCTGCACGATTCTGTTCTGGAGATCATGCGGTGACTTCGACGAATTCAGAAGTCACCATCGGTATCGACATTGGCACTTCGTCGGTCAAAGCATTGGCAGTAGATGCAGATGGCAAAGTTGTGCGCTCAGTGCGAGTGCGCCATCAGTTTTTCGTGCCATCGCCACAACGACTCGAGCACGACGCATCTTGTTGGTCTGACGGCCCGGTACGTGCGCTAGACGAACTCGGAGCCGCCGATCTTGCCCCGAAGGCAGTAAGCGTCGCAGCGATGGTGCCTTCGCTATGTGCAATTGGTACCGACGGGCGCGCTGTGACTTCAGGTTTGCTCTATGGCGACGAACGTGGCCACCCTCGAGCGGATGACCCCGCAGAAAGTGATCCCGGCGAACTCGGTCGTTTTCTAAGGTGGCTGACCACCGAAGCGCCGATGGCGCGTGGCTACTGGCCAGCGCAAGCAGTGGCGAACTTCGCGTTGTGCGGAGAGGCGGTGCTATCGACAACAGCCGCGGCGGCGTGTTGGCCACTATTCAATTTCAGAGGCTGGGACGAGCGTCTAGTGGTCGCCGCTGGAGGTCGCACAGAACAGATGCCGCGGCTAGCCCCAAGTGGCGCCGCCGCTGGAGAGGTCAATGGTCTGCCTGGTTGCGTGCTCGAAGGCGGTTCGATCGACGCGATGTCTGAGCAGATTGTTGCTGGTTGCGACGAGGCTGGCGATGTCCTTGTGATCTGCGGAACGACTCTGATCACATGGAAGGTCACCGAGAGCGTGCCAGAAAGCTCGGCGTATATGACGATCCCGCACACGACGGCCGACCGGTTTCTTGTCGGCGGTCCGAGTAACGCCGGCGGATTGTTCCTCGATTGGGCTCGCCGTCTGAGCGCAGAAGATGGCCTACCCCCACGACCAGGCAATGTCCCAATTTGGGTTCCATATCCGCGTGGTGAACGTTCGCCTCTCGATGACTCGCAGCGCAGAGCGCAACTACACGATCTCGACCTCACGCATACTGCGGCTGCGATTCGTAGGGCTGCGTACGAGGCGGCTGGCTTTGTCGTTAGAAGATCGATAGAAGGCTCAGAGGTTCCTGCCCGTCGCATAGTCGCCACGGGTGGCGGGGTGCGGGCAACTGAGTGGATTCAATGCCTGGCGGATGCAACAGGCTTGCCTGTCGAAGTCGTAGCGGTTCCAGAGGGAGCCGCGCTTGGCACGGCGTGGATCGCTCGGCAGGCAGCAGGGCTAGAGCAGACTCTCGATGGAGCACGCCGTTGGGCGCGAACAGCCAGAACCGTCGAACCAGATCCGCAGTGGAGCGCGGCCGTTGACGATCGATACGGCCGTTGGCTAGAGCTCGCCTCCTGATGCCTAGGCGCACGAGGAAAGCATGCTCGTCGTGGGCGAGGACAGCTACCGCGATGGTCGTGCTGACGCTGGCAAGTGCATGTGGAGATGCTCCGAGCGATGAGAATTCGACCACGACGGTGGCTACGTCTAGAACCACATCTGGTTTGAGCGAAGGTACGACCATGCTTGACAGCGGTGCGTGTGCTCTTGTGAGCGAGGCCGATTTGAGCGCACTCGCTGGTGTCGAGATGACGGCTTCCAAAGAGACACCTACGGAGTTCTCTGCTTCGTCATGCACGTACGAGAGCGTGGCGCCAGCTGATCCCTCGGCGGGTCGAGTACTGAAACTCGTGCTCGTCGATATCTATTCAGGATCGCAGTTTTTCGATATTGAGGGCACGTTCTACCCGCTCGCAGAACGCGAGTACCTCGACATCGGCGACGATGCGTTCGTGCATATAGGAGACGCGGTGCGTGGCGTCACCGTACAAGTTTCGATTGAAGAGGCAGTTTTGTCGATCAACTACACAGAGCAGGCGATACTCACGGACGAGGTTGCTGATGCGGCGAGCAAAGCCGCTGCCTTGGTCGCCTTGGTTAAGGAGCGACTCAACGACTGATCGGTCTTGATGTGGAGCGATAACGTCGTCAAGTATGGCGATAGAGATAGTTGTTGACCCTGAGTTGTGCATGGGATCTGGAAACTGTGCCTTCTGGGCACCCGGCGTATTCGAACTCGACGACGAAGGCATCTCTGAGGTGCTGAGTGTCGGCGCTCAACCCGAAGACAAGATCATCCTCGCAGCCAAGGGGTGTCCGACCCAAGCCATCTCGGTAATCAAAGATGGCGAGAAACTCGTCTGACACGCAAGAGCTATTCGCTGTGAAGCATTCGATTGCGCTTGCCGGAACTAGGTTGACGCTTATGGATAAGTTGGATTGGAATTTCCCTTTCGAGCAGGCGTTACACGATGTGTTCCCCGCTGTGCACGATGCGCAGAGCGCATGGATGAGTTCGATCGATTCTTTGAGGGCACCCGACCGCAAGACCCATGAGCTAATCCGGCTTGTCGTATCGGTTGTCTTACGCAACCCGGCCGGCGTCGATCGACACGCAATGCTCGCCCGCGAGGTCGGGGCCTCGTGGGAGGAAGTCCTCGGATCGATCTTGTTGACTACTCCTGGCTCTGGAATGCTCGCCGCAGTCGAAGCGATACCTGTCGCTCGTGCACGGTTCGAGTCTGAGCCTGCAGCAGAATCTGACTGACCGATTGGCATGAGTACATCATCTGTGGTCCCGTTCCGGATCTTGCCGCGGCTCACCGAGCAAAATCGCGAATTCTGGCAGGGCGGCGAGCGCAACGAGCTTCGTTTTTGGCGCTGTCAGGACTGCGCGTATTACATCCACCCTCCACAACCGCTTTGCCCGATGTGTTTCAGCAAGAACATGGGTGTCGAAGCGGTTTGTGGCGATGCGACTCTCACTAGTTTCTCGATCAACTACCAGCCGTGGATGCCCGGTCCTGAGTTGCCGTATGTAGTTGCGATTGTCGAGATGGTCGAACAACCAGGACTGCGGCTGACGACAAATCTTGTCAATTGTCCGATAGATCAGATTCGATGCGACATGGCCGTGCAGGTGATATTCGAGCATCACGAAGATGCCGATGGCGACATCTGGCTACCTCTCTTCGAGCCACGACACCTGGCAAAGAACGAAGCTTCATGACACTCGACGCGAATTCAATAATCGAGCGACGCGCAGCGATCACCGGCGTTGGTCAGAGCGATGTTGGTCGTCGCCTCGGTCGTGACCCGCTCGAATTGACGCTAGACGCGTGTCTCGCAGCGATCGACCACGCAGGGCTCACCGTTGCTGACATCGACGGCCTTTCAACGTACCCGGGGCCGATGGCGACACCAGCTGGATTTAGCGGTGCTGGCGCGTACGACGTGATCGACGCAATGCGCCTCAGAGTCGGGTGGTATCACAGTGGCCTCGAAACTTCAGGTCAGTTGGGATCGGTCGTCGATGCGTGTCTCGCTGTTGCTAGTGGGCTCGCGAATCATGTGCTGTGTTTTCGTAGCGTCTATGAAGGGACGGCGCAGGGGCAGGCGGGGCGTTCAAGCGTCATGCCCGGCAGCGGAGGTGACGGTGGCGGATTCAAGGCGAGCGGTTTCATGCAGTGGAACTTGCCGTTCTCTGCTCCGAGCGCGGCGATATGGATAGCGATGTTCGCGCAACGTCACTTCCACGAGTACGGCACGACACGCGAACAGATGGCGCAGATCGCCCTCAACGCTCGGAAGAACGCTGCACTCAACCCAAAGGGCATCTATCGCGATCCGATGACCATGGACGACTATCTCGCAGCACGGATGATCGCGACTCCTTTCGGATTATTCGATTGCGACGCTCCTTGTGATGGCGCTACGGCGGTAATTGTCAGTCGCATCGAAAGGGCGCAAGACCTCCGAAATCCGCCACTCCGGGTCGAAGCTGTTGGGACAGCTCTGCACGGAAGGCCGAGTTGGGACCAGTTCGAAGACCTTTCCGCGATGCCGAACAGAGATGCGGGCAAGCAGCTTTGGACGCGCACAGAATTCAAGCCAGCAGATGTGCAGATGTTGCAGGCTTATGACGGTTTCACCTGGCTGACGATGAGTTGGATCGAGGCTCTCGGCCTCTGTGGCGTCGGTGAAAGTGGTCCGTTCATCGAAGGTGGAGACCGGATAGCGCGCGACGGCGAACTGCCGCTCAATACGCACGGCGGACAGTTGAGCGCAGGGAGACTGCACGGTTACGGGTTCTTGCATGAGGCCGCTATGCAGATGTGGCGGCAGGCGGGCGAACGGCAGATTCCTAAGGAAGTCCAGGTGGGAGCGGTGGCTGCTGGCGGTGGCAACACGTGCGGCTGCCTATTGCTCGTCCGTGACTGACGATTTACCACACGGGTTATCCGTCCGCCCCTTGACATAACGTCTTTAATTTCATTTAGGTCCGCAAAATGCGGGTCGATTGAAATTTGAGACGGTGGGACATTTTGTCGCGTCGATGTTGTGTTGAGGAAGTCAGATGGGCGGTCGGCTCAAGAGGTCATTAACCGGCAAGATCATCGTCCCGTTGGTGGCCCGGATGCTGATCGTCGCTGGATGCCTGGCGTGGTGGAGCATCCGAGATACCAGTGGGGATTTTGAACAACGTGGAACGACTAGGGCAGTCGCGACGTTTGATGCCATCGAACAGTCAATTTCGCAACGACAAGGCGATGTTGCAGGGGTCTTTGCAGAAGCTGCTGAGTCCGGCCATATGACCGATGGCGTGTTGATTGATGACGACCTGCGCGTAGTCGCGTCTGGTGGCCTCTATGAAGTCGGAACGAGAATCCACGATGGTGCTGGACGTGAGATCGTTGACGCGCTTGAGCGTTTTGCTGCAGATAAGAAGAGCTATGTAGTTGAGGTCGAAAGCGCCGAGGTTGATTCGACACCCGAAACAAAGAGTCAGCGTGAAGTCGTCAGGGCGATTGGTCGACTCACGAGTCCCGTAAGAGTTGCTGGCTCTAAGAAGCTCGTACCGGTCATCGGTTTTGTCGAGGTCAATGTGTCAGACATCAAAGCCGACACGGAATCGACCCGCATGTTGCGCTTTCTGATTTTCGGTGGCGTTGTCGTGTTCTTTTGTGTTACGGGAATGTTTGTCTTGCGACGCAATGTAACGAAGCGCTTACGTCAACTCTACGTAGAGGTGACTGCGCTAAGAGGAGGCGGTAGCAGTTCTCTTCAGGGCTACGGGACCGACGAGATAGGGGTGCTCGCATCTGCGTTCAGACGCGCGTTCGATGACGCGAAGGAACGGAATGCGTACGTCGAAAAAACTAACGCGACTCTCAAAGACGAGATGCAACGTCGCCATGCAGCCGAAGCGGAAAACCGCTACAAGGCCCGCCATGACTCACTCACCGGGCTCGCTAATAGAAGCCTCGCCGTTGAATATCTTGAACAGTCGCTCGCGACTCAGAAGTCGTCGGCGGATCGGCATGTCGCGACCCTCAACGTGAACATCGATCGATTCAAGTCTGTAAATGACAGTTTCGGCAGGGTTGGGGGTGACAAGTTCCTGAAGGAGGTCGCGCGTCGACTGCTGATGACCGTCGGACCGCGCGACGTTGTCGCTCGAGTAAGTGGCGACGAGTTCATAGTCGTTGTTGACAATAGGCGCGAATCTGATGTCGTCGAACTCGCCGCGGCTATTCAGGCCGCGTTCGGGTCCTTTGTCGATTTAGGGGTCAACAGCAACGTGTACTGCTCGGCGAGCATCGGGATCGCTACAGGCGACGAGGCCGACGATGCAGAAACTCTGTTGCGCCGAGCGGGTCTGGCGCTGTCGCACTCGAAGAACAACGGGCGGGCAAGATTCGCGTGGTACGACGAAGCTATGCAGGCAGAAGTCGAGGCACGCTCCGATACTGAGATCGCGCTCAGGAATGCAATCGACAGATCGCGCCCTGGCCAAAGCGAACTTGAGATGCACTACCAGCCAATTGTCGACCTAGCAACAGGACAGATTCGTGGTTTCGAGTCTCTGATCCGCTGGCGCCGTGACGGGGTTTTGATTCCGCCGAGCGATTTTGTGCGCCTTGCCGAAGAGACTGGCCTCATCATGCCGTTGGGTGCATGGATATTGAAGGAGGCCACCGCTCAGGCGGGACGATGGCAGCAAATGTTCGTCGGTCGCCCGCCGACCGTGACGATCAATGTCTCTGGAAGTCAACTCGGTGCCGGTGGTATCCCTGCGCTTATGCGCGCAGCCCTTGTGGCAAGCCGCCTCAACCCTAGATATATCACTGTCGAGATTACGGAATCGGCGCTGTTCGACGATCTTGGCAGGGCGCGCCACGCTCTTGATGAGTTGAAGGATCTTGGAGTGAAGCTCGCAATCGACGATTTCGGGACCGGCTACTCGTCGCTCTCGTACCTTCGTCGCTTCCCGATCGACGTAGTCAAGATTGATCAGAGCTTCATAAAGAACCTCGGTGACGACACTCAAGACTCGACCATTATTGCGGCAATCGTTGCGATGGCGAGGGCACTCGGGCTCCGTGTTGTGTGCGAGGGAGTGGAGACAGCCGAACAGGTAGCAGGGCTATTGGTACTCGGAGCCGACGATGCTCAAGGCTTCTATTTTGCAAAGGCTCTTGATGCGAGAACAGCGACTCTGGTTTATACCAACGGACTCGGCGTCCTCGATAGAAACAGTGGCGTCGCGAGCTAGTCGGCGAGGGCTATCTAAGCCCTGGCGTTGAAGTTTGCCGAAGCGTGATTACTGACACGCGCGTCAGCAAACTAGTTTCCGACATTGATGAGACTGCAGTATGGCGAACTAGAAGAAGCCTTCCGGGCAGAATTAGTCGAATGGTTAGACCGCAATGTTCCCGAGCGGTCCGTTCTCGAGACGCCACGGCTGTCGAGTGCTCACTTGCCCGAATGGGCACGCGAATGGCAGCGAACACTTTTTGATGCGGGCTGGCTGGTACCTGGGTGGGAACGACAGTACGGAGGCCGCGAAGCAACGCCGACGGAGCAGATGATCTATTTCGAAGAGCTCAGCTCACGCGATATTCCGCGCACACTGAACCCGCAGGCCCTGGGCATCATCGTGCCGTCGATTCGCGACTTCGGAACAGACGAGCAGAAAGCGAAATTCGTATTACCGACTTTGCGCGCTGAGATTTCTTGGTGTTTGGGCATGAGCGAACCGGGAGCAGGCAGCGACCTAGCGAGCCTTAAGACGAAGGCGGAGCTTGTCGGCGACGAATTCATAGTGAACGGCCAGAAAGTTTGGACGAGCGGTGCACATGACTCCGACTGGTGCATGTGTTTCGTACGTACGGATCCGGACGCGCCTAAGCACAAGGGAATCAGCGCTCTAATTATCGATATGCGTTCACCCGGCGTCGAGTGTCGGCCGTTCCCAGAGCTCTCAGAGCCCGACTACTTCGATTTCAACGAAGTCTTCTTTACAGATGTTCGAGTCCCGAAGGCCAACCTGCTCGGCGAGTTGCATCAGGGATGGCCCATCACGCAAGGCTCCCTCGCTCACGAACGAGCCATGCTTTGGATCGAGTATGCATACTCAATGAAGCGTGCCGTCAAGGCTATGCAGGAAATGGCAGACCGCCCCGGACTCGTAACCGAACGGCTTGGTGACGACGGAAATTTTCGCGACGCGATTGCCAACTACTACGTCGATTCTGTTGCCCTGATGGCGATGGGTTATCGCGGATTCAGCAAATTCATGCATGGCAAGAGTGCTCCAGAACATTCGCTGCTCAAGCTCTATGGCTCCGAAGCCGTTCAGGAATGTTTGCTCGGAGCTACCGAGTTCTTGGGCCCTGACGCAATCGATCGTGACATACTCGGGCCGCGGATGTGGCGTAGCGGTTCGTGGTTGGTGCAGTATCTGAGGAGCTTTGGCGGGACTATCCCTGGGGGAACGAGCGAGATCCAGCGCAACATCATCGCCGAAAGAGTGATTGGTCTTCCTCGTTAGACATGGAGAACTTGCTCGATGTCGACCCGACATTCGGGTGGTCGCGCATCCGTCCAGGAGCGCAGAGGCGAGCGAGTTACATGCAAGCCGGATACTGGAACGATGACACGCTCGGAGAACTTCTAGCAAGAGGGCTAAAGCGCGCGAGCGCTGAAACCTTCGACATTCGTTCCGAGCGCCGTCCGTACCGCGGGTCGCTCGGAACGGTTGATGCGATGGCCCGATCGCTCGCTGCCGGTATGGCCAAACGCGGTATCGGTCCAGGTTCGATCGTTGCATTCCAACTCCCAAATTGGGTAGAGGCCGCAGCGACCTTCTACGCCACCTGTTACCTCGGTGCAACAGTGGTGCCAATCGTCCACTTCTACGGAGCAAAAGAGGTCGGGTACATACTTCGCAAGACTCGGGTTCGAGCGCTCATCACCACAGATCACTTTGGCGCACAGAATTTTCTAGCGAATTTGGCTTCGTTGCAATCGGAAGCAGACGGACTTCCTGATCTCGAGTGGGTCGCGGTAGTAGGGGAGCCGTCGTTCGATGTGCTCTGCGAACGCGAAGGGATCACCGAAATTGTCATAGCTGACCCCGACTCCCCAGCGTTGATTGCATACACGAGTGGCACTACTAGCGACCCGAAGGGCGTCGTTCACTCCCATCGGACGATTGGCGCAGAGATTCGCCAACTTGGAGCGATACAGCCAGCAGCGCGGCCGATGTTGACTGGCGCTCCAGTAGGCCACGGAATCGGCATGCTCGCGGCGCTGCTACTGCCAGTGTGGCGCGGCGGGGCCATACACCTGATCGATGGCTGGGATCCTGGCAAAGTTCTTGCTGCGATGGCGGTCGATGGGCTGTCGGCTGGGCAAGGCGCAACAGTTTTTTTGACGAGCCTGTTGGATCACGCTGACTTTGATCTAGCTGTGCATGGTCCTTTAATGGCCACGATTGGTCTTGGTGGAGCAGCCGTACCGGTAGCTGTGTGTGAGCGCGCTCGAGGTTTGGGTATCGAATGTTCTCGCTCTTACGGCAGCACTGAGCACCCGTCGATTACGGGTTCAACGTTTGCTGATTCCTGGGAACGTAGGTGCACCTCGGACGGCGTCGCACTACCTGGCGCGGAAATCCGCCTTGTAGGCGACCAAGGCGCCGACGTTGCGCCAGGTAACGCAGGCGAGATCTGGTCGCGAGGTCCTGACTGTTTTTGGGGTTACACGGATAGCGCGAGCACAGAAGCTGCATTCACAGACGGGTGGTTCCGGACAGGCGATGTCGGGGTACTCAACGACGCTGGTTGGTTGTCGATCACTGATCGAACCAAAGACATCATTATTCGTGGTGGCGAGAACATCTCGGCGCAAGAGGTCGAGGAGATCTTGATGCGGCTCCCTGGAGTCGCTGAGTGCGCTGTTGTAGCTGCCCCAGACGTTCGGCTCGGCGAACACGCCGCTGCATTTTTTCGGATGTTGAACAACGCCGAGCAACCTGACCTCGCAACTGTGAGTTCAGCGTTAGAAAAAGCAGGTCTAGCTAAACAAAAGTGGCCAGAGGAAACACATGGCGTCCCTGATTTCCCACGCACCCCGAGCGGCAAGGTTCAAAAGTTCGTTCTCAGGCAACGCTTGCGCGAAGCGTCTGGGTCATAACGCAACATCTAAAAAGTTTCGTCTCTAACTGCGCGAAATCATGGGTAACGTCTAGCTGTGATGAATGATGAGCGACGTAGGTTCCTTCGCCAAGATGTTCGCGTTGCTGCGATGTGTCGGAGAGTTACTGACGCAGGGATAGAAGACGCTGCGCACGGAGAAACCTCGGATATGTCGCTCGGTGGTTTCGGGGTGATTCTCGACGAATACTTCGAGACCGGCGACGTCGTAGACGTCGATCTCGTGATCACGCCGCACGTCGTTACGGTGCGCGCTCTTGTGGTCGATGTCTCACCCGCAGGAGATTCGGTGAGAATTCACTGTTGTTACACGGACCCTCCGCCGATGGTCTCTCGTGCAATCACGGAGTTCCTCACCGCCCACTTCCCTGAGCTAGCTGAGTGAGTGCTTCGCCTAGAGCGAAACACTCACTCGCATAGGACCTAGCGCTTCTTCGCTGCTGCTTTCTTGGCGACTGCCTTCTTCGCCGGTGCAGCCTTTTTGGCTACAGCCTTTTTGGCCGGTGCAGCCTTTTTGGCAACAGCTTTCTTAGCTGGGGCTGCTTTTTTGGCTGGCGCTACTTTCTTTGCAGGTGCAGCTGCTTTCTTCGGTGCTTTGCCCGCGAGCACTGCATCTTTGAAGGCCTTCAATGGAGTGATGCGTGCTTTCTTCGAAGCCTTGATCTTTACGGGCTCGCCTGTCGCTGGGTTGCGTCCCATGCGTGCTTTGGTTTCGACCTTGCGAAACTTCGCGAAGCCACTGATTGCTACTGGTTCTCCGCCCGCGACAGTTTCGGTGATTAGAGCGACTAGTTCGTCGATCGTCTGGCTTGCTTGTTTCTTCGATACGTCTGTGCGCTCAGCGAGTGCGGTAGCTAGTTGACTGCGATTCACGTGTTTTCCTCCATAGTGTTTTTATGACTGCTGTTGGTCGAGTTCGATAACAGCGGCGCAGATAATTGCATCTGCGGAACAACTTTTAGTGGATTTTTCGCAGTTTTTCTAGGTTTTTACGACTTTTCTCGATCGAATGGGGACCACATGCTTACTGTCGCGCGAAGAGCTTTCGGATGCTTGATGGTGTCGAGCGCGCTTGTCGCTTGCGCCAATGGTGAAAAAGCGCCTGAAATATCGATGGAATCAACGTCTCCGACATCAACTTCAGTGGCTCCTGAATTGCACGGCAGACGGTTTTGTGACGACATGGCTGAGCCTATTCAGGTGGGCCGGATTACCGACCCTGAACTCGTTGAGATCTCAGGTGTAGTCGCGAGCCGCCGCCACGAAGGTGTGTTCTGGGTGCACAATGACAGCGGCGATAGTGCGCGAATCTTCGCTATTAGCCTCACTGGCGAACGTCTCGGCGAGTTTCGTATCGACGGAATTGACGCCTTCGACTTTGAAGACATCACTCTCATAGATACCCAGGACGTCTATGCCGACGAACTCGTGATCGCAGATATAGGTGACAACGCCGCTGAACGCGACAGCGTTTTTCTAACCTACCTAGCCGAACCAGATCTGCCGGCAGATCCAGCGCAACCAGTGCACATCACCGAATTTGCTTGGACCGAATACGAGTACGACGATGGCCCCCGCGATGCAGAGTCTGTTTTCGTTGACCCCGAGACTTCTGAGGTTGTAATTATCTCTAAGGACTACTTCGATACGCAGTCGCTTTATAGGCCGGGGAAGCAGGTGGATAGCAAGGTGGCTCCCATCAGCCGCGTTGCGCCGGTAGAACTCGGCGAAGGTCAAATTGCCACAAGCGCCGACGCCGACGCCTCAGCGGTATTGGTCAGGACCTACACCGATGTTCTCGTATTTGAGAGGAGTTACGGGGAGACGACAGCGGAGGCATTGGAGCGCAAGCCATGTGTTGCTCCGTCGGCTAAAGAAAAGCAAGGCGAAGCGATTGCGCTCCTCGCCGATGGCTCTGGTTATCTGACCATCAGCGAAGGCCTGAACGCTCCGATCTGGTTAGTCTCGGTGCGCTGACGTCGCAATTGCCGCGCCCGGCGTACGATGCCACGCTTATGGGACTTTCTCCAGAACTTGCAACAATTGCTAAAACGGTCTCTAACTGGGGTCGCTGGGGTCCGAAAGACCAGCGTGGCACGCTCAATTTGATTGACGCAGCGGCCGTATTGCGTGGCGTCGCGGCGGCGCGACAGGGCAAGGTTTTTTCGCTTGCTATTCCTTTCGATGAGAACGGTCCACAAACCGATCGCAGCTCGCCCGGTCGTATCAACCCGCAACGCAAGATGGTTTCACTCAACGCTAACTACACAGGCGACATTGGCGACAGCGCGTTCAACGACGATGCTGTGAAGATGGGGCTACAGGCTGCAACGCAATGGGATGCGCTCGCACACTGCAGCTACGACGGCCTGCTTTACAACGGCGTTCCGTCGAGCGCTGTCGACGAAGCGGGCGCGCACGAACTCGGCATCGATCAGATGGGTCCGATCGCGACTCGTGGCGTGTTGCTCGACGTGGCACGCGCGCTCGGCGTTGAACGGTTCGATGACAACTACGCGATCTCCGGCGACGACCTTGAGGCAGCGGCGGCGATGGCAAATCTGACCGTAGAACCAGGTGACATCATTTGTGTGCGCACGGGCCAGATGGCGTTTCGATCTGACGCCAATCCCTATCGATTCGCCGATCCGAGTCCTGGGATTGGCCCCCTTTCGCTTGAGTGGCTGAGAAAGAAAGATGTCGCAGGCTGCGTTACCGATTGCCTCACGTTTGAACCCTGGCCGAAACCCGATGGCAGCTTCGCTTTCCCTATTCATCAGATTTGTCTAAGGGACATCGGCCTCGCGCAAGGTCAATTGTGGGCACTTGACGAGCTAGCGGCCGATTGTGCAATAGATGGCCAATATGACTTCATGCTCGTTGCAACTCCCATTCCCTTCACCCGAGCTGTTGGCGCACCGGTCGCTCCGACAGCTATCAAGTGAGCAGCGAAGCATCATTTGACTCAGAATTAGTTTGGTGTCTGGGGTACAGTTAGGAAAGTAATTAAGCGGGCCAACGATGTCCTGCGTGAGTCTCGGAATAAGTCCGGCCTCACAGCCAGCAACCCGACAAAGGACATCGTCATTATGGCCGAGTTCGCTCGACCCGAATATTTACGCGACCTACCTGTATCCCAGGGGCTATACGACGCTCGTTTCGAGCACGACTCGTGCGGTGTCGGCTTCCTCGTCGACATGAAGGGTCGCAAGAGTCACGAACTCGTGGCGCAAGCTCTCAGGTGCTTGTGCAATCTCGATCACCGTGGGGCAACAAACGCCGAGCCAGATACGGGCGACGGTGCCGGCATCCTGATTCAGGTACCGGATGCATTTCTGCGCGCGGTAGTCGATTTTGAACTGCCCTCTGCGGGTGAGTACGCAACCGGCATCGCGTTCCTGCCCCGATCGCAAGACGATGCCGAAAACAAGATTTCTGGAGTCTCGAAGATCTTGGTCGACGAGGGCGTCGAGCTACTCGGATGGCGCGACGTGCCTACCGATCCACTAGTGCCTGGTCTTGGGGCCCAGCAAGTCATGGGCCAGTTCCAACAACTTTTCATCAGCAAGACCGCGCAGAGCGGAGCGCGACTAAGCGGCATCGAGTTAGACCGTCACGCTTACTGCGCACGCAAGCGGATCGAACACGAAATCGGCGTGTACTTCCCGAGTCTTAGTGCGCGCACGTTCATCTATAAAGGCATGCTCACGACGTCGCAAGTTGGCGAGTTCTACTTGGATTTGCAGGACACCCGCGTCATGAGCGCGATGTGCCTTGTTCATTCGCGTTTCTCGACGAACACGTTCCCGAGTTGGCCGCTAGCGCACCCCTATCGCGTTGTCGCACATAACGGCGAGATCAACACGGTGATGGGTAACGAGAACTGGATGCGTGCCCGCGAAGGCACGATGGCAACGGACTTCATTCCAGGCGATATCGATCGAATCTTTCCAGTGTGCACGCCAGGTGCGTCAGACACGGCACGATTCGACGAGTGTCTCGAGCTCTTGAGCCTTTCTGGTCGACCGCTGCAACACGCGATCTTGATGATGATTCCAGAAGCATGGGAAAACCACACGCAGATGGACGCTGCACGCAAGGCGTTCTACCGATACCACTCGAGCCTGATGGAGCCATGGGACGGCCCTGCCTCGATCGCGTTCGCAGATGGCACAGTGATCGGCGCCGTGCTCGACCGCAACGGTTTGCGCCCTAGCCGGTACTGGGTCACCGACGATGACCTTGTAATCATGGCAAGTGAAGTCGGCGTGCTCGATATTCCGCAGAGCAAGATTGTGAAGAAAGGTCGACTTGAACCCGGCAAGGTGTTTCTCGTGGACACAAGCCAGGGGCGAATGATTCCTGACGCCGAAATTAAGGCAGAACTAAGCGCGCTCGAGCCATATCAGGAGTGGCTTGATGCGGGTCTCGTCCACCTCGAAGATTTGCCTAGCCAGTTTGCGTTAGTGCCAGTTCATAACACCGCGGTGCATGAACAACGACTCTTTGGATACACCCAGGAGGATCTTCGCCTAATCATCGCGCCGATGGCTAAGAACGCTGTCGAGGCTCTTGGGTCTATGGGAACCGACACGCCCGTTGCCGTAATCAGCAATCGGCCGCGCAAGCTTTACGAATATTTCAAGCAGCTTTTTGCACAAGTAACGAACCCTCCACTCGATGCCAACTTCGAGGTGTTGGTGACGAGCTTGTCGAGCACGATCGGACCCGAAGGCAACCTGTTGGACCCGCAACCGTCGAGTTGCAAGCAGATTGTGTTGCCATATCCGATCATCGACAACGACGAACTTGCGAAGCTCCGTTACATAAACATCGATGCACCCGATCTTGGTTTTTCAGCCGTCACTATTCCATGCCTGTATCGCGTTGCAGGCGGAGGGTCGGCGCTAGCTGAAGCGATCACAGAGGTCCGAAACAAAGCAAGCGAAGCGATCTCTGGTGGGGCCAACATCATTATCTTGTCCGACCGGTACGCGACAGAAGAACTTGCCCCGATTCCTGCGCTGTTATTTACGAGCGCTGTGCACCACCATCTACTTCGTGAAAAGACGCGCACGCAGGTTGGCCTTGTAATCGAGACAGGCGAAGCGCTCGAAGCCCACCACTTCTGTCTGCTCATCGGGTATGGGGCAGGAGCCGTGAACCCGTACTTAGCTTTCGATTCGATTCGCGACCTCATTCGCGAAGCCGCCATAAGCGGGGTAAGTGAACGCAAAGCGGTGAAGAACTACATAAAGGCTGCTGGCAAAGGCATCCTGAAGGTCATGTCCAAGATGGGCATAAGTACGGTTGCTAGCTACACAGGCTCACAGATATTCGAAGCTGTCGGAATTAAGTCGAGCGTTGTCGAGGAGTACTTCAGTGGAACGGCATCGCGAATACAGGGCATCGACCTCGACGTCATCGCTGCTGAAGTCACAGCACGACACGAACTCGCATTCCCAGACAGGCCAGAAGAGCTTGCCCACCGGGAACTCCCGGTTGGCGGCGAATACCAGTGGCGCAGAGAAGGCGAATATCACCTGTTCAATCCTGACACTGTGTTCAAGTTGCAGCACAGCACGCGCACAGGTCGGTACGACATCTTCAAGCAGTACTCGCGACTCGTTGACGATCAGAGTGCGCGCATAGCGACCTTGCGTGGTTTGTTCGAGTTGATACCCGAACGCCAGCCGATCGACATCTCAGAGGTAGAACCTGTAACCGAAATAGTCAAACGATTTTCGACTGGCGCGATGAGCTACGGCTCGATCAGTCAAGAGGCCCACGAAACGCTCGCTATCGCGATGAACCGAATTGGTGCACGGTCAAACACCGGTGAAGGCGGGGAGGACAGCGCTCGCAACACCCCTGACGCCAATGGCGATTCGCGCAAGAGCGCGATCAAACAGGTTGCGAGCGGACGATTCGGTGTCACGAGCGACTACTTGGTCAGTGCTACCGATCTGCAGATCAAGATGGCTCAAGGCGCTAAGCCGGGTGAAGGAGGGGAACTGCCGGGCCACAAGGTGTATCCCTGGATCGCAAAAACGCGTCACTCAACCCCTGGCGTCGGCCTAATTTCGCCGCCGCCGCATCACGACATTTATTCGATCGAAGACCTTAAACAACTTATTCATGATCTCAAGAACGCCAATCCGGTTGCTCGGATCCACGTGAAACTCGTTGCAGAGATCGGTGTCGGGACAGTCGCGGCTGGCGTTAGCAAAGCCAAGGCCGATGTTGTTTTGATCTCTGGCCACGATGGCGGCACAGGCGCAGCGCGGCTCACGAGTATCAAACATGCTGGAGCGCCTTGGGAGCTAGGCCTCGCGGAAACGCAGCAAACTCTCGTACTCAATGGCTTGCGTGACCGCATAGTGGTGCAGTGCGATGGCCAGCTAAAGACCGGCCGTGACGTGATAATTGCAGCATTGCTTGGCGCTGAAGAATTCGGTTTCGCTACTGCGCCACTCGTCGTTAGCGGTTGCATCATGATGCGCGTTTGTCATCTTGATACCTGCCCTGTTGGGGTCGCCACGCAGAACCCAGAATTGCGAGCGAAGTTCTCTGGCAAACCAGAGTTCGTCGTGCATTTCATGGAGTTCATCGCTGAGGAAGTCCGTGAGTATCTAGCGCAACTCGGATACCGAACTCTCGAAGAAGCGGTCGGGCAGAGCCAGAACCTAGATGCGCGCAAGGCAACTGAACATTGGAAAGCACGCGGTCTCGACTTGGCGCCGATAATGCACAAACCAGAAAACCCATACGGCCAGACCGTGTATGGGTCGGTTGCTCAAGACCATGGGCTCGGCGATGCACTCGACAATGAACTCATCGAACTCGCCCAACCCGCGCTTTTAGAAGGCAAGCCGGTTCACATCAGCCTGCCGATTCGTAACGTGAACCGCACCGTTGGGACGATGCTTGGCGCCGAGTTGACGCGTCGGCACGGCAGCGCAGGTCTAGCTGATGGCACGATCACGATTGACTTTGAGGGGAGCGCTGGCAACAGCTTCGGGGCGTTCCTCCCGCGCGGCATTTCGTTGCGCCTAGTCGGCGACGCCAACGACTACGCGGGCAAGGGACTGTCTGGTGGCCGACTTACCTTCAGCCCGCCGCCCGACGCTGGGTTTGTCGCCGAGGAAGAGATCATCGCTGGCAACGTCATCCTTTACGGGGCGACCGGTGGCACCGTGTTCATTCGTGGTCGCGTAGGCGAGCGGTTCTGCGTCCGCAACTCTGGAGCGACGGCTGTAGTCGAAGGCATTGGCGACCATGGGTGTGAGTACATGACAGGCGGCAGGGCAGTAATCCTTGGCTCGACCGGTCGCAACTTCGCAGCAGGTATGAGTGGCGGCTTCGCATTTGTCTTCGATCCCCAAGACGAACTGCACTCGCGGATCAACCTCGACATGGTCGATCTCGATCCTCTCGATGACGAGGACACAGATTGGCTGCGTTCGATCATCGGCGAGCACCAGTCGGCTACTGGTTCGACAGTTGCGGCTGCGATTCTTGCCGATTGGCGCAACGCACTCGCGAAGTTCCACAAGGTATTTCCGAAGGATTACAAACGTGTGCTCGCAGCGATCGCAGATGCCAACGAACGTGGCGTCGACGCGAACGAAGCGATCATGGCAGCGGCGAGGACTTGAGCGATGGGTGAGACCGGAGGATTTCTAAAGTACGACCGTGAGACGCCGACGCGAAGGCCCGTACCAGTCCGTCTGCTCGACTGGAAAGAGGTATACGAGGACTTCCCGGCCGATAAGACGCGCACGCAAGGCGCTCGTTGCATGGATTGTGGCATTCCGTTTTGCCATACGGGATGCCCCCTAGGCAACCTGATACCGGAGTGGAACGACTTGGTGTATCGCGACCAGTGGAAGTCCGCGATCGAAAGACTGCATGCGACAAACAACTTCCCAGAGTTCACTGGTCGGCTTTGTCCTGCCCCATGTGAGGGAGCGTGTGTTCTAGGAATCAATGAACCGCCGGTAGCGATCAAACAGATAGAGGTAGAAATAGTCGATCGGGCTTGGACCGAGGGTTGGATCAAACCAGTTGTCCCTGCTGTGCACACGGGTCGCGCCGTCGCGGTAGTAGGTAGCGGACCGGCTGGATTAGCGGCCGCACAGCAGCTCACACGCGCAGGCCACGATGTGACGGTGTTCGAACGCGCCGATCGGATTGGTGGTCTTCTTCGTTACGGAATCCCCGAATTCAAGATGGAGAAACGCCACCTAGACCGCCGTATCGAGCAGATGATGGCTGAGGGCACAAAGTTCAGGGTCAACGCGAATGTTGGCGGCAATGTCAGCATCGACGAGGTCCTTGCATCCGATGCAGTTGTGCTCGCTGGCGGTGCTACTAATTGGCGCGATCTGCCAATACCAGGGCGCGAATTCAATGGTATTTATCAGGCGATGGAGTACTTGCCTGGCTCGAATCGCGTGCAGGAAGGTGATTTTGAACAACCTCCCGTGACTAGCAAAGACATGAACGTGATAATTATCGGCGGAGGCGACACGGGAGCAGACTGTCTAGGCACAGCGCACAGACAGGGCGCCAAGAGCATTCATCAGTTCGAGATCTTGCCGAGACCACCTGCCAATCGTGACTCGTCGATGCCGTGGCCGACGTACCCGATGACATTCAAAATGACATCAGCCCATGAAGAGGGGGGCGAGCGCGTCTATTCGGTCAGCACCGAGTGCTTCTTGGGCGACGAAGATGGCAACGTCAGAGGCTTGCGGGCACACGAAGTCGAGATGAAATCAGCCGATGGTCGCATGACGTTTGTGAAGATCGAGGGAAGCGATTTCGAAATACCCGCGGAACGGGTGTACCTAGCGATGGGCTTTCTCGGTCCGGAGCGCGCAGGACTCCTCGAGCAATTAGGCGTAGAGCTAGACGAGCGTTCCAACGTGAAGCGCGACACACAATTCTTGTCGAGCGTCCCTAATGTTTACGCCTGTGGTGACATGGGTAGGGGCCAAAGCCTCATCGTTTGGGCGATAGCCGAAGGCAGAGCGGCGGCGCACCATGTTGACTCCGCGCTAATGGGCCGAACAATGTTGCCGGTACCAATCAAGCCAACGGACATCTCGATTCGCTGACAACTCAACGCGATTTCTTGTCGCTCTGATTTGACACGAGCGACGAAATGTCCGTATCATCTCATTTGGTCGGTGCGGTGCCAACGGGGTACCGCTTGACTCGGATCGTGGGGGTCCAATATGAGACACAAAGCCAAGTTGATGGCTGCGGTTTCTGTGATCATCGTCACAGCTGCCCTAGCTTCTGTGGCCGGTCCAGCCTCCGGCGACACCGCACCGCCACTCCCGCTCGGACAAGGCTCTATGACAGCTATAGCCGCCGCAGTAGACGCATGGGCTCCGACGCTCAAGTTCATTCAACGGATTCCATTCGAGGCCAACCAGGCTGTTTCTCTGTCTGGCACAGGCTTCACGCCGAGTGTGGCGCACAAAGTTCAGCAATGCTCGCCAACTGCATGCATCGATCCTGGCTTAAATAACGACGACGCCGTGTCGATGCCAAGTTCGGTTAACGGTGCAATCAGCGGAGCATTGAGACTTCGCAAGAACATCAACGGATATATCTGTTTCTTTGGTGGATGTCGCGTCAAGGTCTCGGAGGTGGGCGAGCCAGCTCACGTAATCGAACTTCGTGTGATCATGGGCAGGAAGGGCGCTGTGGCCGTACTTGGCTACAGTGCAACGGTGACTGAGTCGAGCGGAGAGATTTGTATCCCCGTGGTGCTGAGTCGGCCGTTACGGCGCAGCGTCACGATCACCTTCTCGACATTGCTCCCGTACGTGCCTGGCATAGCTGCGACGAGCGGTACAGACTTCGTAGGTACTACTTCGCGGAATCTGTACATCCCGGCTGGCGCCCAGGTGGCGTGTGCGAGGATCACTATCGTTAACGACTCGGTTGCCGAACCAACAGAAGCATTAGGCATCAGTTTTCTAGGCACGAGTCGCCGCAAAGCGATGATCATCGCCGGCGACAGTTACTCCTACGGCTTCGTAATCGACGACGACTAGTTAGGTCGGCTAGCACGAGGCGGCAGAGTCGTATTAGCTCAGTTCGCGCACGCGTCGCTGTGCCGACGCATGAAACAGCAGTTCTTCGCCGAGTTCATCGAGCGCTGCGGTTGCGAGGCTGACGTACGCTGCTTCGTTCTCAAGGAACCAGCCGCTTAGCGCTACGGCAGGCGTCAACATCAGCACGGAGCCTTCGTCGTTGCACAGAGCAAAAATGTTTACGGATGTGAGCGCTGGAAAGTCGGGCGCCCAGAGTCGACCCGTAAGTTGAATGTGAGATGCTGACCGTCCGACCGGTGGACTGACTCTCGCATCAAGTTCGAAGCTACCGAGGTTTCCGAGCTTCCAGCACTGGCTAAGACCAGCGGATTCACGACGGAGTCCGACCAAAGCATCGGCAAACGAAGCGGCGTCGATCTCGAGTATGCGAGTGACGTCCGTCGGACTTGTAAATGCGCCCATCGTGATTTGTACCTTCCCCTTGTTGTAAGTGCCTCCCATGGCTCTATAGCTATCGACGCAATCGCGCATGACCGTGACATGAGATCCGCCATACATATGTCGTATTCGTGTGACGTTCCTTACATTTCGTCTGCCACGAAGATTTCGATCTTGTTGTGCGTACGATGCAGGTTCCTTAGACAGATCTTGAAGCGGAGTCTCAATGTTTGAATGGTCCGACGAACACCAGATGATCCGAACCGCTGTCCGCGAGTTCGTCGACAAAGAGGTCCGGCCACACCGTGAGGCTCTAGAGCATGGCGACATGCCACCTTATGAGCTTCTCCGCAAGTTGTACTCGAGCTTTGGCATGGACCAGATGGCAGCCTCGTCTTTCGACCGGCGCATTGCGAAAGAAGAAGCAGGCGAAACTGGCCGACCGACGGCCGATGCAGATGGCGAAGGCGATGCGGGTGGCGGTGGGATGACGCTCCTGCCAATTATCGAACTATGCAAGTGCTCTCCCGGGATGGTCACAGCGATGGGAGTGAGCGTCGGACTCACTTCCGCAGCGATCATGAACAAGGGCACAATTGCGCAAAAGAAGCGTTGGGCGCGCGACTTGCTGACCCTTGACAAGATTGGCGCATGGGCAATTACGGAGCCGAACTCAGGTAGCGACGCTTTTGGCTCGATGCAGGCCGTAGCTCGCATCGACGGAGACGAGTTCGTGCTCAACGGATCGAAGACGTTCATTACCAACGGGCCATTTGCCGACACCATCGTGTTTATCTGCAAACTCGACGAAGGCAACCCGCCAGCCGAGCGCCGCGTCGTGCAGTTTGTCCTAGACAAAGGCATGACAGGACTCGAGCAAAGCAAGCCACTTCGCAAGATGGGCATGCATTCCTCGCCGACCGGAATGCTCTTCCTCGACGATGTGCGCGTCGGTACAGACCGACTGTTAGGAGAGTCACTCGACGCGTACGCAGCGAAAGCTGGCCGCGAAGCGAGCAAGGCGACGTTCACGATCGAACGCACCGGCGTCGCTGCGATGGCACTCGGAATCATCGAGCGTTGCCTAGAACTTTCGGTTCCCTATGCCAAGAGTCGCATCCAGTTCGGTCAGCCGATTGGCAACTACCAACTCATCCAGCTGAAGCTCGCGAAGATGGAAGTCGCACGACTAAATGTCGAGGGCCTCGTATTTCGTACGCTCGAAATGGCGGCGGCCGGAAAGGGCATGGGGCTAGCGCAGGCCTCGGCATCGAAGTTGTATGCAGCGCAAGCTGCAATGGAAGTAGCGCTCGAAGCTGTCCAGATCTTCGGCGGTAACGGCTACATGGCTGAGTACGAGGTAGAGCAGCTAGCGCGCGATGCCAAGGTGTTGCAGATTTACGCAGGCACTGACGAGATTCAGATCACGCATATCGCCCGGGCATTGCTTGCCTGAATTGGTCGCGGTGAGCTAATTCAGCCGACTTCGGTGCCGTCGCAGAACCCGAAGTCGTCTGTGTTCCATGTGCCGTCGTAGCAGTTGAGGTTTGGGTTCAGGTGTGAAAAGACTCCTGCGGAACTCTCGTGCCCTGGTGCTGCCCACACGTGCAGCATCCACGCGGTTGTGTCCAAGAAGGAGCCGCCAGCGCCTTCGCAGTCTTCACGCGAAATGTTGTCGCGATCGACAGGAAATGGAATGTCGATAGAGCCGTCCGGATTCAATTTGAAACATACTGACGTGTGCTTATGCCACACGTCGTTAGTGCCAACGAATGCGTCAGGTGGGGTCGCCTGCCATGAGTAATACATCACTCCAACAATTTCTGATTGGGCACCTATCCCGTCGTAGATGAGGGCCATAGGAGTGTCGAGGTTGAGGTCGCCTCCGTAGTGCATCCCTGAGGAGATGTTCACGTAGTGCGCGCCTGCGCCTGGCGAGAATCTTCCGGCACGCACCCAGCCGCCACTCCCCGAAAGAGATGCTGTCGCATATTGCTCGATCACGTTGTCTCGGATGTACGCAATTTGCGCATCGAGAATTAGCTGAAGAGTCGGGTCTATCTCGTCTGGATCGCCACCGTGGCTATGGGTGGTAGTTGTTACATCGCTGCCTGGATTCGTGGTAGCGGATCCGCTGTCGTCGTGGTCGTGGTCGTGGGTTGTGGGTGTGCCGTTTGTTGCAATTGTGGAATCTGACCCATGGTCTGCGTGCGCGTTGTGGGCGCCGGTCGCAGGAGCGGTCGAACCCGAATTTTGGCCTGCATGCCCAGTGTCCGTCGAGAATGAAGTGGCTGTGGCGGTCTCTACAGAGGGGTGCGCGGCTGATTTCGGTGGGTTCGTCGTGGCGGTCGTGTTGCTCTCGCGGTCGTTCGAATTCGCGCTGACTGCAATTGTGATCGCTACCGCTATCGCAAGCGTGCCAATTGCCACGCCAAGGTTCGCCCTATTCATGCGAGTGACGCTAGTCGTGATCGCAAGGGGCTCTGCGGGCGCGATGATGGATCGATGTCTCGGCCGCCGTTCCCGATCCACCCGGGCCCGTGCGCTTGGTCATTTCCCGATGCAACTGAGGCTGACGAGAGCGGCATCGTGTGCGCTGGCGCCGACCTAGAACCTGCAACTCTTTTAGCCGCATATTCAAGAGGGCTATTCCCGATGCGGCTAAGTGGTCGTGGGGGACAACTGGCGTGGTGGGCGCCGGATCCACGCGGTGTATTGCCACTAGACGGATTCCATGTGAGTAGGTCGCTGCATAAATCACGACGGAAATTCACGGTTACCGTCGATATGGAGTTCGAAGCCGTCATCGGCTTGTGCGGAGATCCACGACGACCTCACGGTTGGATCACGCAAGATTTCGTTACAGCGTACGTGCGGATGCATGAATTGGGGTGGGCGCACAGTTTTGAGGTTTGGCAAGACGATGATCTCGTCGGCGGTATGTACGGCCTACGAATTAAGCGTTTCTTTGCTGGCGAATCGATGTTCTCCCACAAGACCGATGCGAGCAAGATTGCTCTTTGGGCAGCTACTGAGTTGCTGCGATCAGATGGCGTCGAACTTTTTGACGTGCAGTGGAGCACGGACCACCTCGCATCCCTCGGGGCGATCGAAGTTTCATGTGACGAGTATCTGCAACGTTTGAGAGGTGCTTTGCGTTAGGCGCTGGACTTAGCGGACAAACGACAGGGCCTATTAGATTCGACGGCATGGCTGATCTTGTCATCTATCACAACCCTGGTTGAGGAACTGCTAAGAGCGTTCTCGACATATTGCGAGAACGAGGCGTCGAGTTCGACGTCGTTTGGTATCTCCTGAATCCGTTGACAGCGAAGGAACTCGCCTCGATTGTCGACGCTATCGATGTACAGCCAGCCGATTTGGTCCGCAAAGATTCACACTTCGCTGAACTTGGTCTTGACCCGACTGAATATGTAACTAAGGAAGCTGTGATCGAACTACTTGTCGAGCATCCGAAGTTGATGCAGCGCCCGATTGCCGTGACGCCGTCGAGAACAATTCTGGCTCGGCCCAAGGAGAAGATTCTCGACCTTTTGTGACAAGATCTACGACAGTTTGTTGAGCGTTCGGATCGACCGGACGAGGGCATGAGGAGATTGTTGTGGTGTTACCGTCGAGCGAAGAAGTGCGCGCCGAAGTGCGCGCCTGGTTGGCTGAGAACTTCAAGCCCGAAATGACTGTCGGCGACTGGTGGGACGTGCTCGCTCGATCTGGTTATGCGGCACCGACGTTCCCGGAAGACTCATGGGGACGCGGCTACGACCGCGTTCTAGCTGGCATCGTTAGTAAAGAGATCGATGCCGCTGGAGCGATCGGACCGCCCTCTGGTCTCGGATACGCACTTGCTGCGCCAACAATTGCGCGCCACGGTACCGAACTTCAGAAGCAGACTGATCTGCTTCGCATTCTCAACGGTCAAGACGCATGGTGTCAGCTCTTCTCTGAGCCGGGCGCTGGTAGCGACCTCGCAGGGCTTCAAGCCAAAGCAGAAAAGGATGGTGATGAGTACATCGTCAACGGCCAGAAGGTCTGGACATCTACGGCCCAACTGTGCAACCTTGGCATGTTGATTGCTCGCACGGACTCGAATCTTCCGAAGCATGTCGGAATCACGTACTTCAAGTTCGATATGACCCAGACCGGTGTAGAGGTACGGCCCCTCAAGGAAATGACTGGCCGAGCAATGTTCAACGAAGTATTCATGGACGATTGTCGGGTTCACGCAGACGACATCATCGGTGGATACAACAACGGTTGGGCTGTCGCTAACACCACACTCATGGCCGAGCGTTCATCGCTCGGTAGTGGTGGCTCTGGTGCGGCCGGCAGCGCTTTCCCGGGACCGATGGCAGGGCATCTCGACAAGCCCGTCAGTGATTTCGTCGGCCAGGTCCGTGACGGTGGCACGACCGGCGGCGGCATGGGGATGGTCGATCGTCTGATCGCTCTGGCGCGCCAGACCAACAAGAACACAGATGCAGTAGTGCGCCAGGGGATAGCGAAGCTGTACACAATGCAGCAGATCGGCAACTACTCGGCCCTACGAGTGCGTGGTGGCGATGGCTCGGCTGCATATGCGAATATCGCGAAACTAATGATGAGCGACATGCTCCGCCTGAACCGTGAGGTAGGCAATCAAGTGATCGGTGCAGATGGCATGCTTATGGGAGTCGACACCCTTAGCCATGGCATGGTGCAAGAACTCACGCTGTTCTCACCCGGTCCCTCTATCTACGGCGGTTCGGATCAGGTTCAGCGCAACATCATCGGGGAACGCGCACTCGGTTTGCCCAAAGAGCCAGGACCCGACAAGACCACGCCGTTCAACGAACTAATGAGCAACGCAACGCGCTAACTAGGCGTCGCGTTGGTCTATATAGACCCGTGCTCGTGCAGGCAGTTGACTTCTTCGCCTTCGAGTATCTGGCCGCCGCCAACACCCAAAAGCGCTGCAAACGGACCACAGGCGTTCGCGCGAATCCACACATGAATCATTGGGTTCGGGTTGAATGCGACCAGGGGAGGCGTGCAAGCACCTCCGTGGGGTCTTATACCAGCGACCTTTGGCGCTGCGCCAGACGTGAAACACAAGTCGTCGTGGATGTGGTACTGCATGAGTGCGCCACCATCATTTGGGACATTGCTCAAGTTGAAAGTATTCGGAAGTAAGAACATCGCAGCTTCGAGCGTCTTTACCGTCTGGCCTTGTGCATTCGTCGTTACCTTGTAGACGAGTGACTCTGGCTGGCTCGGGTCTAACCAAGTGGCGTCATCGATCCAGTCCCAGTGGATGACGTGTTCTTCGCCAGTGAATCCATCTCCGATCGACAGGAAGCCGTCAGCGATCGCTTGGTCGTAACTGTTCCATTTTTGGATCGTGTTGATGGTGCTGATGAGCAGGTTTTCGGCATATCGACGCTGCGCTCGCGTCACACCTGCGACACCAGCGAGGTCTACCTTGCTCGGGTCGATGATGCCATTGGGCAGTAGGGCCAGTGGGTGCGCTAGGCCGCCGTTCGGTGGCGCGGCTTGCGCCGGCGGGTGTTCGCCGTGTTCCATGTCGTGATCCATGTCGTGGGGCGTCGTAGCGGGAGCGACCGTAGTTGGGGTGGTAGTGGTCGTCGCAACCGTTGTTGTTGAGTCTTTAGCGGTCTCAACTGTCGTGGTCTCTTCGACCGACGTCGTCGTCGCATCGACTGTTGTTGCCGTTGTCTCGTTTGGACTGTCGCTGCCGCAAGCGGCTGTAGCTAGAGCAATTACCGACAACAACGCAATGAAACGAAATCGCAAAGGATCCTCCGAAAGATCAGTTACCTAGATGGATAAGTGAGGGTACTTGGCCTGACCGCAAATCTCGACACCTCTGCGTGTCGCTCCGCAACGGCCGAGTCACGCGACGTCAGAAGAGACGGCATCGAACAATTCATATTCGATACTTGTATCGGGCGCGTTTTCGTACTCAATAACACCTATTTCGGTAAATTTCTCCCGTAACCAGCCATCTCCTGCATCTAAAAGCCCGAGTTTCTTGCAGTTCGGCACAATTTTGGAAAATAACGGCCCCTGAAACCAGACACCCGTCGCCCGGAGGCGCGTTAGGAATTCGCCTACAACGGCGCGGGGCACGCCCATCTGTTCCCATACCTGAATCATGAACATCCGATCGCGCATGCGTAGCGCTGCCTCGAGAGCAAACTCTTGGCGGTCGCGAATCTCCGTGCCGTCGAGACCTTCGTAGTACTCCTTAAGTGAGAGAACGCCGAAGGCGACATGCCTCGCCTCGTCTGCCATGACATACCTCAGCAGCTTTTTGAGTAGCGGTTCGTCTGTTTGTGCGTGGGTAAAGCCGAAAGAGGCAAGCGCGAGACCTTCGATCATTATCTGCATGCCGAGGTAAGTGATATCCCAGCGGTCGTCGCCTAAGACATCGTCGATCAGCAGTTGAAGTTCGGCATTTACCGTGTATTCGCCGTCGAGCTTTTCTCGAAGGTACCGAGAAAACACTTCGACATGCCTCGCTTCGTCGACCACCTGAGTAGAGGCGTAGTACTTCGCGTCGATCCATGGCACTGTCTCGACGATCTTCGCTGTACAGACAAGAGCGCCTTGTTCTCCGTGTAGAAACTGGCTTAGACGCCACTTCATTACCTCAATGCCGAATTCAGACCATTCCTTGTCTGTCCACCTGCCGACTCCGGAACCAGGGATGTCGCCCATCATCGTGCGTAATGGTCCGGTACTCCCAGTAAATACTCGCGAAACCTTTTCGATGTCAACATCTATTGTCCAGTCGAGATCTGTGGACGCATTCCATTGGCTCGTCTTTGCCTTCTCGTATAGACGTTCGAGAGGTTCGCGGGAACTCTCGTAATCCCACGTGAACTGAGTGTCGCCGCGCGTCGCGGTTGTATGAAATCCCTCGCCGAAGTCAAGATCGGCGGTAGCTAGGATCGAGTCCACATCGTTGAGTTGCTCCAGATCTCGAATGCGCCTTGCAGTAGGTATTGAACCAGGTTTGGCCATAGATGCTGAGCGTAGACGGTGTCCGAATGCAAGTCTCGTGGGCACGAAGGAGATCGCAATGCGCACCAAAATCGCTTCGCTCGCAATTGTTGCAGTTGCGCTTCTCGCGGCCTGTGGGACAGACGATGTAGCTCAACCGACGTCATCCATCGCTCCGACAACCCTTCCAGAAACGACTTTGGATCACTCCGAAACCGGAATGGAACATGGTGAGCACGCACACGATGCACAAGCGAGTGCAGAAGACATCGCAAGTGGCTTCGCCGAACTGCGCAACGGGCACCACGCAGCTATCGAACTCGTCACGCTCGACTCGGCAACTCAAGCACAATTAGATGGAGAAATCGCGATCACCCAAGAGGTTGCCGAGTTATACCCGACAGTCGCGGACGCGAAAGCCGCTGGCTATCGCCGTGCCGGGCCATACTCGCCGGGCCTTGGAGTACACATGGTGCTTCAGAATGGTCAAGGTTTCAATGGCGACGGCAAGATGGACGCGGCAGATCTGCGGACCCCGCTTTCGATTATCTATTCGAGTCATGAAGATGACGGTCACATTGTCGGGTTCATGTACTACTCGATGTCTGGTGGGGACACTCCACCAGACGGATTTGCTGGACCTAACGACTTCTGGCATTTCCACACATCTGTTTGCATCGTGTACGCGGCCGACGGAACCATCGAATCTCCATTCGGAGCCGATCGCGACGACATCACAGATGAACTTTGCTCATCTGTCGGCGGAAGCATGCTCAACCAGACTGCATGGATGGTCCACGTCTGGTCAGTCCCCGGTTACGAAGTCGCAGACATCGACGGCGGTCTCTTCGGTGAATCAAACCGTATGCTTAATTGCTCAGATGGCAGCTACCACTCGGTGCCGCTCGAAGATCTTGCCAAATACAAGTACAACGCCTGCCTTAGCAACCCCAGTTAGCTTTGCGACCTCAGTCGAGGTGTGACGTGTCGTTAAACCGTCGCAATATCTGACGTTCGCCGTCTACGACTAGTTCGCTAATCGAGGCATTGTCGGCTCCGGTGAAGGCGAACGCTTGCGCACCCGTGGCGTGGTGCAAGAGCTGACCTATCACGCCACCGTGTGTGAACACAGCAACCCGCCCGCCGGGATGAGCTGCGACAATACGTAGAAGTCCGTGTTGCGTTCTTTCATGAAATCGCTCTTGTGGCTCAGCACCAGGAATTACATCCCAGCGCTGCTCGCTATAAATCTTGGGGAAGATAGGGTCTCCAGCGCTTGCTCGCTCGCGCAAGATGCCGCCTTCCCAATCGCCGAGAAATACTTCGCGCAGGTCGGCTTCTATGTGCGGCTGCATGCCGAGTAGCGACGCGAGCGGCTCTGCAGTCTGCACAGTTCGGACCAAGGACGTTACATAGATCGCGTCGATACGCTCCTGAGCGAGGCGATTGCCAACACGTTTTGCTTGAAGTTGCCCGGCAGGATGTAGCTCTGGATCGCCGTGCCCATCCCGAAGTGCGAACGGCTTCCCTGGAATTGCCGCCGCTGACTCGCCATGACGGACCAACAAGATCGTGGTCGCAGTATCAGTCGCGGTGAATCGATGTTGCCGAAATCCTTCGGGCGCCTCTCTCGTCATAAGCGGGTCAACTTAGGCCCGAACGCGACCGGTTCCGTACACAAGCGGCTACGTTCACCCGCTTCCGAGCATCTACGGAGTTTCGAAGACCTCGGTCGGAGTTTCGCCCCGCGGTATCCCAACATCGGGCTCTCGATCAGCAGGGTCGGTCGCAGTGGCGGCACTTTCGTTCTGCGCCAACATGGTCTCTTCAGCCGGTGGTGTAGTGCCTGTCGGTAGAGATGTAGTGGGGAACTCCGTCGGCAGGGTTGCTGACGTCACTTGTGGGCCATCGCCCACGACCGTCGTCGGAGCGGGCATTGGACTAGTTGTTGGTGCAGGACCAAAAGTCGGACGATCGTTTTGTGCCGCTGCGGCTGGACCCCAGATGATTGCAGTGCCAACAGCTATCGCGGCAGCTGGCCTGAGCAGGCACTTGCGAAGCAACTCAGCGTGGATATTCCGCGCCTGTTCGGGAGTGCAGTCGAGGAGCGAACGAATCCTTGCCTCGATGTCGTGGCCATCGCAACCGAGAAACAGGGCGAGAGTTTCTAGGTCGTCTTTACGAAACCCAACAACCTTGTTAGGAGTCGTGTGGCGCGCCAGAGCTAAGGCTGCGGCGTAGCTCGGCAGGAGGTTGCCACGATCTTCAATGACGCCACGCACCGTGACTCGCTGTTTGCCGATTTCAAGTTCGGTCGCGCCGCGGCGCTCGGCGTTTAGGTGTCCGCCCGCCTCATCCATCTACATCTCATCGGCAGTGCCGATACGACACTAGAGGGCTGTTTCGTGCTCCCAGAACTTTCTTTCGTCGCCCATCGGGTCGTGCAAAAGTTCCCAATTGGCGTCGATCTTCATGGTCTGCCTGCGATCGAGGTCGTATGTTGGCCATTCGGGGATACCGGCGTGCGCAGGATCGTGGTTGTTAGCGAAGGCAAGCCAGGCTGCGTGCATGCCGTCTGCGATGCCTTGGCGTTCGGGCCCATCACCGGTGAAAACAGCCACGCCGGGCTGGTCGAGGTTGTCGAATACAAACGGAATCTCAAGCGCGTGGGTGGACTTGAGGGCACCTCCGAAAGCAGGCGATGCCCAAGTGAACAGGTACATCCACGCCGGACCGTGCTTGAGGTGCGCTTCGACTAATCGAATTGCCGGGATCCGGAACACCGCATCGGTAGACATTGCGATCCAGACGTCGGCAGCGGACGCGCCGCCACGCGAGTCGCGGTAGGTGCGGACAAGTTCATCGCCATCGATATTCGAGTCGAAAGTTGTGACGCGCTTGGACATGCCGTGATCGTCGAGTGTCGCGAGCGTCGGGTCCATGAGAGAGAACAAAGTCATCTCATCGGTGTTTGTTCCGCAAATCACATGGACGTTGGCGCTCGAGCCGTTGGCGATCGCGACCAGAGGAGGTTCTGGCAGGACGACACCGTCGTGGACAGGTGCGAATGGCAACTTGCCTCCGCTTACTTCGCCGCCGAGGATTTCGCTGGCCGTTAGAACAGCGTCCGAAGAAGTTGAGAGCAATGCAGCCTTGTCGCCTGGCTCGATGCCGAGTTGGGCGAGAACTTTACGCGCATTGTTTGTCGCTTCAGAACGATCGAGTCCCCACGAAGCTGCGCCGCTCTGCAGAATCGCCTTATGGAATAGACCTCTTGCAGATGGTGTGCCGAGCAGCGTTGCAATGCTTCCAGCGCCCGCTGACTCGCCGAAGATCGTGATGTTGTCGGGGTCGCCACCGAATCCGGCGATCGAGTCACGTACCCATTGCAAAGCTGCTACCTGATCGAGAATTCCGAGATTTCCACTGTGCTCCATGCCATCGAACAACTCGCCGAGGTACAAGAATCCAAAAGGACCCAAGCGGTAATTGATCGTTACAACTACTACGTCGCCACTTGCAACAAATCGCGAACCGTCATACCAAGGTGTGGAACCGCTGCCGAACATGAACCCGCCGCCGTGGATCCAGACAAGCACTGGACGGCTGCCTTCCGTATCGCTCGTCCAGACATTCAGGGTGAGGCAGTCTTCGCTCTTGTTCGGCGGAGTTCCGCCCATCATTGCTTCGAGCGCCATGTGTCCCTGGATGCCGATCGGGCCAAATGAGTCGGCATCGAATGTTGTATCGAACGGTGTCTCTCGTGCCGGTGGTTGCCAACGCATGTCGCCGACTGGCGCAACGGCGAATGGAATCCCGCGGAAACTTAGGATGCCGTCGTCGTTGCGTCCTTTGACCGTGCCACTGCGGGTCTCAGCTAGGGCTTCCATTTCGGTCTCCTGTTGTCGGTGTGCGGGCGGCTCGTAGCCGGAACTAACAGCGTAGAGCGGTGAGCGTTTAGTGTCGATTCGAGCTGAGAGATCGTCGAAGCGCGATCGTTGAAGACGCTACGAGTGGCTACGGTGAGCAGTATCGAACGACGGAATCGTCAATAGTCAACTAATTGTCTCAGGTGACCGATGAGTATTCCTATGCCTACCCGACAGTTCAGGACACAGCTTGCGGCCGCGACCTGTCTCGGGTTACTCACCATGGGACTCATCGGCGGGGCGACGGCCCAAGTAACGCCAACAAGTCGCTTCTATCCGACGGTCGGCAACACTCCGTTGCCTGCGGCTGATCCCCGAGCGGTTTATCGCTACGGCCACAGCCCGCTTTCGCTACTCGGCCCTTCAAGGCTCACCGCTAGTCAGATGGCAACAGCCGTCAGCTCAAGTCACGTGCCTCGCGTCACGGTGTCGATCGATGAGTTAGCACAGATATTCGTCGAGGAAGGCGCTGCGTTTGGCGTACGAGCCGATTTGGCCTGGGCGCAATCGATAGTGGAGACAGGTTGGTTCACATTCCCAGATCGCGGGCTAGTGCATCCACAGGACAACAACTTCGCCGGCATTGGCGCATGCGATTCTTGTAGTGGCGGAAATCACTACGAAGACGCGCGCACGGGTGTCCGTTCGCAGATGCAGTTGTTGCGCGGTTACGCCGACCCGCACCGGCTAAGCAACCCGATAAGCAAGCCGCCTACCTCCTACCTTGGAATCGCGCCGACGTGGTTTGACATGGGCGATGGCCACTGGGCAACTTCTACGCGGTACGCCGAGTCCGTAATTAGCGTGTATACGAATTTGCTCGACCTCAATGGGCTGACGCTCGAGTACGACCCTGCGCAGCAGCGCGACCCGGAACCTGTCATGCCGCTTCGGTTAGGCGACGGCCTGTTCCTTGCTGGCATCGACGGTCAGGTCTACGACGTCGGTGATGCTCGTTTCTGGGGTTCTGCTAGCGGCAGAGATCTGCATTCACCTGTCGTTGCCGTCGTGCCAACTCCGACAGCTAGCGGCTATTGGGTCATCATGGCAGGCGGCGCAATTTTTGGTTTCGGCGACGCGCCTGAGTATGAGCGACCCAAGCCCCGTGGCCGGACGGTAGTGACTGCAGCAGCTGCGTCGCCTCGTGGCATCGGCTTCTGGACGGTGACGAGGTCTGGCGAGGTTCGAGCATTCGGAGATGCCGAGATTGCAGACCCGACGGTCGAGATGAATAGCCCAGGTGCGCTCACAGTTGCCATCGCTGCCACGCCAAGCGGGTTGGGCTACTGGTTGGTGAACAGCGACGGCGTTGTGACGTCATTCGGTGATGCCGTTGACTTCGGTTCGGTCGCAAAGGCGAGGCTACGAGACCCGATTGTCGGCATCGCTGCGACTCCCGACGGCACCGGTTATTGGTTAGTCAGTTCTCATGGCCGCATCTTCGACTTTGGTTCAGCGCGTACGTACGGCGGTCTATTTCCTGAATTAGATGCACAACTTGAGATCGATAATTTCGAGTCATTCGAAGACCTCACGGCCGAGGCACGATCTCAAGTGAGTGACCACCCTGTTGTGGCTATAGCAACAACTCAGACAGGTCTCGGCTACTGGATCATCACGACTGATGGGCTCGTAATTGGTAGAGGCGATGCCGCTGATTTTGGCGACGCCACGCCAGCCGGTGAAGCGATTGTCGGCGCAACATCTCGCCGCACCTGAGATTATTCTTAGCGCTCTTTGCGCTACATCACGTCCCAGACAGTTGCTGGACCACGATTCTCAGACTCGGGGCTAGTGCCAGAAATCGCATCGAGAATCTCTACCGGATTTCGTTTATTGATATGGCCCATTATTCCGTTGTAGACCGAGTATCCGACGAGTTCACGCAACCGCTGCGAGAAGCCAGCAGCGGTCGCTGCTGGAATCCCTAGCTGTTGGTTCTCCTGCTGGCGTATCCAGCCAGCGCAGTAGTTCATCGCGATTCCGACTCGACGGCCGGAGGCAGTGTTGGTGCCGCCACCATGCCACAGCGACCCGTTCCAGACAAGTACCGAACCTTTTGGCATAGACGCTGCGACGGTCTCATAGTCGCCGCCGTAGATCGGGTGGTCGCTAGCAAGGTGCGTTCCGGGCACTAGTCGCGTAGCACCATTCGCCTCTGTGAAAGCTGTGATCGCCCACATTGTGTTGCAGACCGTTGGTAAGTGCGGCTTGGGTAGTGGCATCAGTTGGTCATCTGCATGGATCGGCTGCGAGATTTCGCCAGGAAGAATCGAGATTGAGCTAAGACTCGAAACAAGACATCCTTTGTCCAAGACTCCTTCGACTATGGGCAAGATTTTTTCGTGGACCGGAATGTCTTCGTAGATTTTGCCGTAGGCGAGCAGGTTGTATATGCGGATCGTTTTGTGACCCTCGAATGTGTTTGGCGTAGGTACGACACCGAACGTCGCTTCTAGACGGAGCAGGTCGTCGTTCAGCGCGTCGGCGAGAGTTTCGGTGATCACGTTTTCTACGATTGTGTAGCCGCGTGTAGCTACGGCTTCGATGTGCTCTTGCGTCGCGTTCACGTCGCACAAGGTACCGTGCGCGGCTATGGCTATTTACGCTCTCGGCGACAAGGTCCCTGTCATTCACACGACGGCATTCGTGCATGACGACGCTGTCGTGATTGGCAGTGTGACGATTGGCGCAGAATCATCGGTCTGGCCTGGCGCGGTTTTGCGTGGAGATGGCATGGGGATTGTTGTCGGAGAACGCACCTCGATCCAAGATGGTGCTGTGATCCACTGCACTAGAGCACTCCCGACAGTTATCGGCGACGACTGCGTGATCGGTCACCTAGCCCACCTCGAGGCCTGTGTAGTTGAGAATGGTTCGTTAATCGGTACGGGTTCCATTGTGTTGCATCGCGCAGTCGTTCATTCGGGTGCACTCGTAGGCGCTGGTGCAGTCGTGCCTAATGACGTCGAGGTCCCGTCAGGCGCGATGGCTCTAGGAGTGCCCGCAAAGATTCGACCAGACACAGTGACAGCTAGCGACATCATTGCGCAGGCCGCTGGGTATGTTGCGCTCGCGAAGTTTCACGCGACTCAAACTCGTCTAGTCGGCTAGAACTCGCGCTCTGCGCCACCGAGTTGCTTCACAACGCGGTGCCGACGGCTTTGCCAATTGCAAAAGTCACGGCCATCGCGAGGCCACCCCAGAGGAGTATCCGGGTTGCGGCTATCCGTAAATTCGCTCCACCCGCTTTAGCTCCAAGTACTCCGAGAATGCAGAGAGCGCAGAGCGCAACAGCTATCGCCGTTGTAATGCGATGTCGCGTCGGCGTGCTTAGGACGGCGATCAAAGGGAAGAGCGCGCCGAGAACGAAGGCAATTGCCGAAGTTAGAGCAGCCTGTAGTGGCCGAGCATTCCCATTGGATTCGAGGCCAAGTTCGTCGCGGGCGTGTGAAGCGAACGCATCGTGGGCATGGAGTTCGAAAGCGACTTGCTGTGCCGTAGCAGGGGATAGCCCGCGGCCTTCGTAGATTCGTGCGAGTTCGGCCAACTCGGCGTCGGGGTTGTCGGCAATTGCTTGACGTTCGAGTTCGAGATCTGAGCGTTCGACGTCTCGTTGTGAACTGACAGATACGTATTCGCCAGCCGCCATGGACATAGCACCGGCGACGACCGCCGCGAAGCCAGCGGTACGCAATGCGGTGTAAGAACTGCCAGCTGCCGCGACACCAACGACAAGCGATGCTGTCGACACGATTCCGTCGTTGGCTCCGAGGACTGCGGCTCGCAGCCACGAACTTCTGTGCGAACGGTGGTGTTCTCGCGCGACGATGCTCACGTGTCAACGGTACCCAATAATCGTGCCGCTCGGTTTTGGGGATGCGCCATATGCGCCGGGTAGTTTTCCTCCCGTTCTTGTGTCCTTGCTATCAGCGTTCTAGGAGCCAATGCCATGACTGAAGCCGTAATCGTCGCCACAGCCCGCACACCCATCGGTCGGGCTAATAAGGGCTCGCTGACCGAATGGCGCCCAGATGACCTGTCGGCGTTCATTATCAAGGCATTGCTCGAAAAGGTTCCTGACCTGCCCACATCACAAGTAGAAGATGTCATCTGGGGTTGTGGTCAGCCTGCTGGCGAAGCTGGTGTCAATGTCGGCCGAGTTGCGGCAATTCTCGCCGGTCTCGAAGCGCCCGGCGTCACTGTCAACCGCTACTGCTCGTCAAGCCTCCAGACCATTCGCATGGCAGCACACGCCATCAAAGCAGGCGAAGGCGATGTGTTCGTCGCTGGTGGCGTAGAGACGGTGAGCCGATTCCGGTTCGGCGCGGCCGACATGGGGCCACAGAACCCGCTCTTCCTCGATGCGACCATGCGTACCGCCGAGCGCGCCAACGGCGGGGCCGGTACGTGGGCTCCTGGTAGCGATCTCGCCGACGTTTACATCGCGATGGGCCAAACCGCTGAAAATGTCGTTGAGTCAGAGGGCGTCACACGCGAAGAAATGGATGCCTTCGGAGCGCGGAGTCAGCAACTTGCTGTCGCGTCCCAAGAGCGTGGCTTCTTCGATCGTGAGATCACGCCCGTGCCGAACGCTGACGGCACTACCGTCTCCAAGGACGACGGCCCGCGTGCAGGCACGACAGCCGAGAAGCTCGCCGAACTCAAGCCGGTCTTTCGTCCCGACGGTTCAGTTACGGCCGGTAACGCATGCCCGCTCAATGATGGTGCTGCCGCAGTCGTGGTCATGAGCGACACACGTGCAGCTGCGCTTGGGATTACTCCGTTGGCGCGAATCGTCAGCAGCGGAGTGAGCGCACTCAACCCAGAAATTATGGGCCTTGGTCCGATCGAAGCATGCCGTCAGGCACTCGGCCGCGCAGGCTTGTCTATCGACGACATAGACCTAGTAGAGATAAACGAGGCTTTCGCAGCTCAGGTCATTCCTTCTGCCAAGCACCTCGGTATTAGCTGGGACAAACTCAACGTGAATGGTGGCGCGATCGCTCTCGGCCACCCATTCGGCATGACTGGCGCTCGCATCATGGGCACGCTGATCAACGGACTCCAAGAACGTGGCGGACGTTACGGCATTGAGTCAATGTGTGTCGGTGGTGGCCAGGGTATGGCGATGGTGATCGAGCGCCTATAACGACGCTCACCTACCGAGTCGCTTTCCGCTGAGTACTAGTCGCGCGATTACCCGAACCCGCGCGTCCTGATCTCTGGTAATTGGTTCTAGAGCGCTCTTGCTTCGTTGGGCTCCGATCCGATCGAGTCCCGTCACAGCGACGAAACGAGCGCACGCGTCGCTAAGGGTCAGAGCGCGTTCTAGCAGAGGTCGCAATTCTTCGAGGCCGGAGTTGGCTGCCCCGATGATTGCGGCTCTGCGCACATCACGGCTCGAATCATCAATAGCGATCCGCCATGCTTTAGCAGCCGCATGTATGTCGGATTCTCCGATAAGCGAAATCGCGATTTGGCGTATCGCTGGATCGAGAGACGTCAGGGCATCGCGCACGCGGACCTGTCCTCGTGGGCTCGTCGGGTCGAGGCCGGTGAATTCTCTGTTAGCGCGTTCGGCGTTGCGATTAGGGGCCAGAGGTTCGCGCTTTTGCACGAAGGTTTCTGTTACGACACTCAATATCTCGAACAATGTGCTGTCCCATAGGTGGGGACTCGCAAGTTCGATTGTCACCAAGCCAGGCCGGAGGCTGACAGACGAGATTTCTGGAAAACTCTGCCGCAACGTCGTCAGTCCGATTTCGATCGGGACCTGGGACCCATCGATCCAGCAATACGAAGCTGCGGTTCCAGGACCTGTTTGAAACTGCACAGCGCGCCCAGTAAGGCCAACCTGCGGAATTACAGGTGAATCAAATGTTGCCATGAAATCGATTGCGGGGCGCGTAGCTACTCCACACGAGTCTGCCTTTCGACTATCGGCTTGCGCTCGATTCACACTTCTACTATCGGCTAGACGTTTTGCCAGATAACCCTCGAGTGCTCAGATTGTTACCTGTTTTGACGAGCCGTTCTTCCACTCGCGAACCACGAGGTAGTCGCCCTTTAGTGCTGCATGGTCGTAGTTCCCGAACCCCATAAGGGTGCCGTCGTGGCCGGTGGTTGCCTGTAGCCGCTTCACATTGCGAAGCGCAGTAGCGATGCCGGCACGGGTTAGATGTTCGCATGAACCGAGCGCGGTGCCTAGCAGGCGGCCAATGTCAAACGCCGTGCAGCCAATGGGCCCAGATGCAATTCTCGCATCGAGTAAGGCGAGGCGCTGCCGCTGTTGGTTGTTGTCGGATACTTGGTCTATGTACTCCCAGCCGGCCCAGGCATCGTGCCACTCTGGCCGGATGTAGCCGAACATGAGTGCAGAGTTCGCTACGACGGGGATGTTCCAGCCGAGGCTCGACATGGCGATAGCGACGGCGTGACTCGACATTCCGAGACCGAAATATGCGAGAGAATCGGCTTGTGACTCTCTTAGCTGGGAAACAGTTGCTGACAGGTCTTCTGCGAGAGTTGGTATCGAACTAGCTGCGGCGAGATCTAGACCATTGCGCCGCCGGGCTGCATCGAAACGGTCGAAGTACCGATGGCCGACAGGGGATTGGTCATAGAGCACGGCCGGACGACGCAGCCCTCTTTGTGCTAGCCGTTCGGCTAGCACCACAGGTTCTTCTTCGAGAGAACCGAGTTGGTAGTGGAACATCCATTTGCTTCGGGTCATCTCACCGCCGCTGTAGTTGATCGACGGAACTCGCGCTACATCGGCGCAAGGAGCAGCGATCAGGCAATTGTCTGAGATCGAGGGTCCGACTATTGCCAAGACTCCCTCGGCTGCGAGCGCCTTGAACGCAACTATCACCTCATGCTCGGAACCAATCGGCAGTCCACGCGCCTGACTTGCGATGAACTCGACTGGTCGATCGAGAGGTACCGCGTTCGCGGCATCCTCGAGTCCTAGCCGAAGAGCGCGTTCAAAGGTTGCGCCGTTGTCACCCTGCGGGAAGTCGTAGAGCACGCCGATCTTGATAGGGGTTGTCGTGAGGTTCATCGCATTGTCCCTTCTTCGCGACCTCGAAGTAGCAGCGTTGCTAGAGCCGTTTCACAATCTTGGCCGGAACTCCAGCGAGAACACAATTATCTGGGTACGCGCCGGCTGTGACAACGGCCCCGGCGGCAACGACGGTGTGACGACCGATGTGGGCACCAGGTAGCACGATTGCGCCATGGCCGAGCCATGACTCCGAGCCGATCGATACAGGATTATTGCTCCACATCTGGGTGCCAATGGGCTGGTTGAGGTCTGAGTAACCATGGTTCTGATCAGAGATGTAGCAATAGTGGCCAGTCCAGATGTCGTCACCGATCTCGATTCGGTCGTGGCCGACGATGCCAATCCCTTTGCCGAGGGTGCAGCGGTCGCCGATCGTGATGATGGGAGTTCCGCGGTCGTCAGCGAACTTCGGCATACCTGCAGACAGCGACGCGTATGGGCCGATAGTTGTCGCGTCGCCGATTGAGATGCGCCCTTCTCCGAAAACGACTGTCGGCGGGAATGCGAGCATCGAGCCTGCGCCGAAGTGAGCGAATCGTTCTGCGCGCTTGTGGCTCGGTCCGACTGCGCCATACAACTGTACAAATGGCCAAGCCCGGTGAATCGCACTAGAGAGTGCGCGATGCACCGGGCTTTTCCAACTCATCTGGGTAACCGCCTAGCGACCTCTACGAGGTTGGCTTGGCGTACTTGTCTGGGTTCGTCTTCACGTAGTCAGGTACTGGCTTAGTGCCTTCTGGAGCGTCGGAGGCATCTGTGTAGTAAGTGACTGATTGGGAAGCGTCAAAGAACGGCAACGGTTCGGATGGGATCTCACCAGGCAAGAAACGCTCGCCGCCGTTGATGTAGCGATACTGACCTGTTCCTTCTGTTCCTGTTTCGTCTTCACCAGTGGCTGTCGGGTCCCACCAAATGATTGCGACGTCGTCGAGACCTTGGTAGTCGGTTCCCTCTGGCCAGAAGTCCTTGTGTCCGTAGGTGACGGTCGAGCGGATATCGCCATCGACGCGGGTGGGCAGTGGTCGAGCGAAGATGCCTGCCCTGAAGGACTCCGGCGTCAAGTTCGGGCCAGCGAAGTGAATACCTGCGTAGAGCAACGCCACGTTGGTCGCAAGGATCGCTCCGGTGTTCTTGGCAGGGATATCGGCGTCTCCTGTCCACCACTTGTAGAGCACCGTCGAGTCGCTCTGATCGTTGGGGATACGTGCAGGAATAAGCGAGATACCTATGGTGTGCTTCCACTGTTCCTGGTCGTAACCGCGTGCAAGCACTGTCGTGTCTGCATACACGGTTCCTGAAAGCACCCACTCGGGGAAGTAGCCCTGTGCGGTCATTTCCTTCGAGAAGAACCCAGGCATGAGTGGGTCGCCCGTGAAAACGACTGTCGTTGCGTTGATTTCGCGCAACTTCTGTACAACCGTCTGAGTGTCTTCTGCAGCGCGGTTTAGATCGAGAGTGAACACCACACGCTCGTCGGCAACTGGAATGCCCTTAGCTTGTAGGTCGGCAAGCCAAGTGTCCCACGGCTTCTTGAAGTTACTCTCCGCATCGTCGTATGTGAGTAGCACGAAGTCGCGGTCGCGGGCCTGCAACTCTGGGGTGCCCGCGAACTCTGCTTTCTTGCCGAGTAACTGCTTCTCGATGAATTCTGTTGTGCGAGCAGCCGTCTGGTCTGGGGCCGGACCGATGGGCCAAACATACGGTGAACTTGACTTGTAGAAGTCTGCACTTCCGACAGCACCGCCAACGAGAATGATTTTCTGACGGGCGAGTTCTTCACCGAACGCGCGGGTTTGTGCCGGGCCGCCGATAACTGCGAAAGCACCAAGTTCTTTGGCCTTGAGTGCATCGGCGCGGGCAGCGACAGCGTCGGTAGCAACCCCTGTGCCCTGAAGGTCAACTACCTCAACCTTGCGGCCGTATGTCTCGGCCATTTTGTTCCACATATCGAGGTATCCCTCGTATGTCTCTGCGATTTGTTCCGGTTCGTCGCGCGCTCCGATACCGCTCAGGTAGGCGTCGGTGAGAGGATCGGGCTTGGCAACATATCGAGCGATCTTGATTGCGTCTGCGGTAACGCCAGGGCTAGTTGCGCCGCCGTTGTCTCCGGAGAATGCAGGTACACAGTCAAGTGGTTCAGCTGTTGGCAACATGAGACGTCCAGTTTCGGTGTCGCACTGGTCGCTCCAAGTGAAGTCAGCTTCGCAACCGCCAGCCTTCGCTTGGTTGTAGAGAATCGGGTTGCCACCCGTTGAGGTCTTGTCGCACGACACCGTCTCAGAAGGTGGGGTTGTCGTATCGGCCACCTTTTCTTTGTTCGTCCCGCACGCCGAGGCGATAAGTCCGATAGCCAACAGTGCGACGAGAGGCCGCTTGATCACCTTGCTGTGGACGCCCATGATTCTCCTTGGTTGTGGAACGGTGGACACTATGCCGAAAGTAGGGGTGCTCGTCAAGACGACAACAAGTTAGAACGAAAGTGCACCACCCGAGCGCGCTACCGCAGCGCCGCCGCCAAGATAAGACCGCACGACTTCGGGGTCGTGGACAACTGTGCGCGGGTCGCCGTCGGCGATCTTCGCGCCGAGATCCATCGCGATCATGCGGTCGGCAATGGCGAGCATTAGTGGTACGTCGTGTTCGATTACCAACAGGCTTATCCTCGTTCGATCGCGGATGTCGAGGAGTAGCGGGCCTAACGCCTCGGCTTCGCGTTGCGCGATACCGCTACTCGGCTCGTCTAACAACAACACAGTCGGTTCGTGAGCGACTACACAAGCCAAGTCGACTATGCGTTTGCTTCCTGTTGAAAGTTCGCGAATCAGCTTGTCCCGGAAGTCGACAATGCCCATGAGTTCTAGTAGTTCGTTGACTCGCGCGTTCGTCTTGCGTTCGCTACGCGTGACTGTCGGAGACCAAATCGCGGCCGCTAACGCGTTCTTCGATTTGATTGAACGTTCAAGCGCGATTGCGATTGTCTCTTGCACTGTTAGTGTCGGAAATAGTCGACCATCTTGAAAGCTTCTGCCGAGACCGAGCCGAGCGCGCTTGTGTGGCAAGAGGGAGCTGATGTCGTGCGAGTTTGTTTCTCCGATGATGATCGTTCCGCTGTCTGGTTTCGTGAAGCCGGAAATTACGTCGAACAACGTTGTCTTGCCAGCCCCGTTCGGCCCTAGGAATCCGACGATCTCACCAGGGGCGACTGTGAAGCTCACGTCGTCGAGCGCGCGTAAACCCCCGAAGCGTTTCGAGACACCATCGACGTTGAGTCGAACTTCGTGTCCGCCAAGTCTCGCGACATACTTTTCGCGTTCGACGACGACAGCAACAGCGCGCCCGGTTTCTGCGTCGGCTCTATCGCTCGGCTTGTCGATGCTTGCTGCACCTTCGAGAAACACCGAACGCAAGATGTCGGGACGCTCTAGAAGTTCGGCGGTGGGACCGTGGAAGCGAATCTCGCCCTTCTCCATGAAGAACGCGGTCTCTGCGAGTGTGAGAGCGAGGTTCACTGACTGTTCGACGAGAATGATCGTGATCCCATCGGCCTTCATGCGAGCGACTATGCCGAGCAATTGTTCGACTACGACTGGGGCTAGACCCAAAGAAAGTTCGTCGATCATTAGCAAGCGAGGCCGCATGATGAACGCCATGCCGAGGGCGAGCATCTGTTGCTGACCACCAGAGAGGTTGCCAGCGGGTTCATCTAGGCGGGTTCCCAGAATCTCGAACATCGCGAGCACCTCTGCTGTGCTCGCTGCGACGCCATCTTTGTCGCGTCGGTTGGTCCAGCCAGCGAGGCGGAGGTTCTCAGCCACTGACAAGCTCGGGAATACGCCCTGACCGCCTGGCATTAGAACAACGCCGCGGGCAGCCATTTCGTTCGGAGGCGCGTAGGTCGCGTCGCGGCCGTCGAACACGACAGCGCCATTTGTTGCTTCGTTAAGCGCGCAGATTGTCTTGAGCAGAGTTGACTTGCCTGCTCCGTTAGTGCCGAGAAGGGCGACGATCTCTCCTTCGTCGACTTCGAAGTTCACGCCGAAGAGCACCTGAACCTGGCCGTAGGACACATCGAGTCCACGTACCAACAACAACTTCGATCGACCCTGCTGGCGCTCGAACAGGGCTTCGGCTTGAGTTGCTGTAGCAGTCCAGACACGATTGATGTCGCTCTTGACATACTTTCCGGCAGTCGTGATGAGCAAGGCTCCTACGAAGAAAACAGGACCCATGAAAGCGATGCCTTGGCGGGTTCCAAACGTGTCTGCGATGTAAGTAGCAAGAACAATCGCGAGCAGTCCCGGAAGAATGAATACCGAACTCATCGAAAATCCGAGCGAGCGAACCTTTGGTGGTATTGCTAGCGAAAGCGCGGCGAAGACTGAAGGCAAGATGAGTGCCGAAGAACCCCGAATAAACAGCGCGATTGGTACGGCAATCCAGAGCGTCGGAGCGAACGCAATCGCAACGAACCCGCCTCCGACCAGGACTCCAACGACGCTCACGAGGCGTAGACCGATACCGGGGTCTTGCACCATCAGGCGGCTCGCCAACGGGATGCCGAGCAGTAGGCCCAATGCTGCGAGCGGAGCGCCAGAAGCCGAGACGATGCCGCGCTGTCCTGCTTCAAGACCAAATACATCCTCGTAATAGATGTTCATGAGAGTTGCAAAGCCAATGAGCGAGCCAGCAATGAAAGGCAACGAAATCCAGATTCGGCGCAGCGTGCCGATCGACCAAAGAATCCGGATCGATTCGGCGAAACTTGGAGGGATGTCGTCTGTTTCGGTCACCTCTTTGCTCGCGCCACCAGCGGCTCGTTCGAAATGACCTCGCTTTGGCTCTCGCAACCGAGTCCCGATGAGCACGAAGACGATCGTCGGGATAATGAAAACTAAGAACGGAACACGCCACCCGAATAGGTGAGCGAGCAGCCCGCCGAGTGCTGCCCCGACAAACTCTCCGATCGGGTCGGCTAGGCGGTGTACCCCGTACGCGTCGGTGCGTGCCTCGATGGGGTAGTAGTCAGCGACGAGTGAGTTGTGGGTCGGCGTAACGACAGCGCGGCCCATGCCTGCTCCAATGCGCATGAACACGAGTACCAATACCGTCGGCGCTAACCCGGTGCTAAATCCGAACACTGCCCAAATAGCAGCACCTGCAATGGCGAAACGGACTCGCGGCAACCGGTCGGAGAAGTAGCCGAGCGGAACCTCGATCAGCAAGCCGCCGATCAAAGTAAGCGAAACGAGTAGCCCGAACTTGGTGTTAGAGAGATGGAAATGGTCCCTAATGTCGGGGCCGAGGATTCCAAAAAGTTGGCGGTCGAGTTCGTCGACAGCGTTGAGGCCGAACAGCGTGATGAGAGGGAACATCGGATATCCGTGTGTAGCTGCTCGCAAATAGGCGCGGGGCGATCGTGGCTTCGACGGGCGCATCGAACCGAAGTCGATACCAAATGCCTTCATTTCGCGACCTCGGCATGCTCGGATTCATATTCCGTGTTCGTGTTGATCTGCTCGGCGTTCAGGTCCGTTGCCTCGGCTACGGCTTCGAGCATCGCGTCTGATGCCTTGAACCCCTCGACGCGCGTATCGGCGATCAGGCTCGGAACACGGATGCCTTTACGGTTGGCGTACGACCGGAGTCCGAAGTCACGAATTTGGGCGAACATAGCGCCGAGCCCTCCAGGGAAGAACATGAGCACTAGGAGCAGTCCGGTGCCTTGGCTCAGGAACCACCATTCCTCTGGCAAGAAATAGTTGGCGCTCCAGACGTAGACCGAACCGGCAATAGCTCCACCGATCGAGCCAAGGCCACCGACGACGACGATCGCAAAAAGTGTTAGGCCGTCTGCCGGTTTGAAGTTGGAGAGATCGAGAGCCTTTTGTTGATGGATGAAAAGTGATCCGGCCACGCCAGCTATGAATCCTGACACTGCAAGTGCAGTGATGAAGGTCGTGCGACTTGGAACACCGAAGGCCTGGCCAGCGCGCTCGTTCTCGCGCACAGAAATGATTGCCCGTCCGGTGCGAGAACGCCGTAACCCGCGGGCGGCGAGAATGGAAGCAACGAGGCAAGCGATTATTAGGAAGTAGTAGGTACGTTCATCGTCGACGTTGATGCTCCAGAACAGATCTGGTCTGTGTTGGAAGTAGTAGCCATCGAAGGTGGGGATCCGGTCGGCAATAAAGCTTGGCGTGAAGTTGCTGTTGAGGAGGTATTTCGACGTTGCTAGCGAGAGGGCGAGAGTTGTGATGCCAAGCGAGATCCCTTTGGCTCTCAGCGCAGGTATGCCGACGATCACCATTACTAGGGCACCGACGAGTCCGCCGACGAGTAGGCCGACGAAAAGGTCTTGGTCGTTGAGCGTTGTAGCTGAAGCGCCCGCGACCCCACCGATTGCAACGACCGCTAGCTGGCCCAAGCTGACGTGGCCAGCCCAGCCGGAGAGCACGACCATCGAGACGCCGATAATCGCGAAGATCCCGATGAAAGACTCGATTCGGAGCTGATCGATTCCTCCCCACAGGAACGGCAGTCCCGCGACAACAATTATCCCGAGAACTCCAAGTGCGAGGCGCGCCGCGATGATCGGCTTTTCGTTGCGCAGTTCACGAGGAATCGCTCGAATTTCTTCGACTGATTGCCATGTCGAAATCGCGCCAGCGGCTACACGACTTGACCGCTTCTCTCGCACCAAGAAGACCGAACCAATAATGAGGAACGCGAGCGCTGCAGCCCTGTATGCGTCCTCGCCCCAGTCGTACTTCACGCATTGATCGACAAGTCCGAACCCGATCGAAGCGAAGACGATTGTCGGGAATCGGTCGAGCCTGCCTATTACGACAGCCCCTAGAGCCGTGAGCAGAAGTTCCATCGATACGCCAGCTGGCGGTCGTCCAAAAATTCCGGCGTTCAAGAAGTAGGTGATGTATGCCAACAGTGTTGCAAGCATCCACACGACTGTTTGCAACAACTTCACCGGTATCCCGAGTAACGCCGCACGGTCGGCACTTTCTGCAGAGCCCCTTAGTGCGATGCCTAGCGACGTGAAACGCAGGAAAGCACCGAGCGCGAGGAGCACGATCGGCACGGCTATGAGGGCCATGACTTCATGGCCACCAAATGTGCGAATACCGATAGTTATTGAAAGGCCGAAGGGCGGGCGAAAGTTCTTGAGATCGCCGCTACTGACCCCTATCCATCGCGGAATGAACAGCGAAAACCCGGCAAGTATCTGCGCGATGCCGACAGTAGCGACGGTCAGGATAAGCCTCGGAGCCTTGAAGAAACGTCTGACAAATAGGAACTCAACCAACGCGCCGAGCACTAGAGAACCGACAAGTCCGATCGGGAATGCGACCCAATAGTTCCAACCCAACGCGAATATGAGCGAGAGAGCGAGGGTTCCGGGTACTTGTCCGAGGTTCGCTTGAGCGAAGTTGATTATTCGGTTCGTTCGATATACGAGCCCAATACCGACAGCTAGTAGCGACATCGTGATGCCGCGAATGAATCCGATGCCGAGAACTTCCGATGAAGGGGTGAGTCCTGCAAGCTCGCGGGGAGCTAGTACGTGCATAACCGACACGAAGACAAACAGAATTATTAGGGGCGCGACTGCAGCTACTGCTGGCCGTACTCGGATCATCGGGTCACCGTAACGCCTCGTGTCGACGCGTTTTGACGATCGAAAAGTTTTTTTGATCGCCCGCATCGGTGCGCAAGTTAGAAGTTTTTGCCGACGAACCACAAAAGATGTGCGAATGTTTGAGCGAAGGCGACGCTACGAGAGAGCGACGGCCGATTGTGGCCGCCGCCAATTGCCGAGACGAAACGCATCGCCAAAGCTGAAAATGGTGCCACCTGAACCGAGAATCCAGTAGCCACTTCCCGTCGGTGTCGGAGCGATTGCGACGGTAGAGACACCGGATGTTCGTGAGCCGAAGTTGCGAGCAGCGCCGAACGCATTGACAATTCCTGGGTCGCTAAGAATCCAGTAACCCTGTGCGTTAGGAACCGCGGCGATACCGAGGACTGATCCGTGCAAGGTGTTTGCGAGGGACCCCAGCCGTGCCGCGTTGCCGAACTTGTAGACATCGCCACGCCTGCTAGCGACCCAATAGCCAGCACTGTCGGGAGTTCTGACTAGTCCGACGGCGTGCGCACGCACCTGCGGGCCGGTCGGATGACCGAAGTTCGTGGCATCGCCAAAAGCGTGCACATTCCCGTTGGCTAGAAGCAGCCAGTAGCCATCGCCCGTGCCCGTCGACTCGATGTCGACGACAGGCGCGACCTGTTGGGCGGTAGTGATTGTGCCATGGAACCGTGCCGCGCCTGAGACCTTGACGCGGCCACCGGCACCCACCCGCCATAATCCGTTCCGACTCGGATTGCTAGCCGCGGCGACGGTGGTGAAGCCACCGCCCACTGGTGGTGCTACCTCGGTCCGGCCACCTTGTGCGAAATTGAAGGTCAGACCATCGGCACCTGTGATTCGATATGGAGGCATTATCACTGGCCTGATGGTCGGCGAGTACGTGATATGCGCGGTTGCGCCAGCAGAGCTAACGGTCACGGTCCGTCCGTCGGGACCAACCCCAGAGGTCGATACCCAGTCGTGCGATGTGCCCGCGATGTCCTGCGTCGCAGCACCCGACACTTCGATCCTGCTGTTTGCGATGACCGTGGCCGAATAAGGAGTCGTCACTGTCGCCGCGTCGACAGTGACTTCAGCACCTGTTGGTTCACTCGTGACGGTTAACGACGCTGGTTGCGCCCCGAAACGCACGACCTTCGACGAACTAAAGCCAGCCGAGTCGGTTGCGACGAACTTGAGTTCTAGATGCGAGGGGTAATCGTGGGCCGGGATAACAAATGAGGCGGTCGCAAGATTGTTGAATGTCTGAAGTAGCTCAGGGCCGCATTCAACTTCCGAGACACAGTCGTGCTTGGTGAGTTCCCATCTGTAGTTGCTCGCATTGACAACCCCGTCTTCGGCATCTACAGCGATGCCTGTGAAGCTCACGCTGTCCCCAATGGAATAAAGGTCATCGGCGATGATCGTGTCGCCGTTTGTGTGGTTTGCAGGATTGAGAATCCATAATTCCGGGGGCGTCGCACTAGGCATGATCGTGACGGTGTCGTAGCCATTTGCGTCGGCTGTATCGGTAACGCGGAGGGACACGGTCACAGGCGATGGATTGGTATACGACCAGACAGGGTTTGTTGCGGTGCTGTCGTCGAAGGAACCATCTCCGTCGAGGTCCCAAGCAACGGCCACGATGCGATCGCCTATGTCGGGATCATGAGAGCCACTTGAGTCGAATGAAACCGTGAGCGGAGTGGAGCCTGAAGTAGGCGTCGCGATAATGCGAGCAGCCGGCGCAGTGTTGCTGAGCGAATACTTGAGACGTTCGACCCGCCCGCCTGCACTATCGACCCAGAAGAGATCGCCGCTTGGACCAACATCGAGGTCACGGATATCGCGGTCGTGAGCCATGAAAAGCTGGCGCTTGTCCCAGTCGGGGAAACCGACGAGGTTCGGGCGAACGAGCCAAACGCATTTGCGGAACTTGTCTACGGCGAACATGGCGCCATCGAATCCGGCGGGGTAGTCGCCACCCCTATAGAACTCGATGGCAGAAATTTCGCTTCGAGAAGTTGTGCAACCATCGCCCGAAATGACGGGTGCGTTGTGTTGGTAACTGAATTGCGGGGGCTGTGCAGCCCCGCTCGCATAGAGGCTGTTACAAAGATTTAGGCCGACTGCCTGATAACTCGCTTGTGGCGCATCTCCTTCGTAGCAAGGCCAACCGAAGTTGTCGATAGGCGTGGCTGGTGACGCGATCTTGTTAATTTCTTCGTGACCAGTTCGGCCTGCATCGGCGATCCATACTTCGTTCGTGCCTGGTCTGAAAGTGAACCGCGAGGGGTTGTGCAATCCGTAAGCAATTACCCGCCTTCGGTTCGGGTCGGCTGCTCCGCCGAATGGATTGCTGCTTGCGCCGATGCCTGTGTCGGGGTCGACGCGAATCACTGCGCCATCGAGGCGTTCGGCATCTGCAATAGTGGCGATGTCCTGGGATCGCAATGCGCCGCCTTGCGCGGCCGGTGGAGATGTGCCTCCGGGGTCCTTGCACGGGTTAAGCGAAGGTGTCGCGAATTGTCCGTAGTCAACCGCTCCTTCGTAGGAACCCTCGCCTGAGCTGACATATAGGTAGCCATCGGGCCCGACTGCGACATGACCGATTGTGTTCGTAGCGAACTGTTGGCACCATTGGTCATGAATAAGAGTGATCGGAGTGGTCATCGTGCTCATGCCGACCACTGTGAGCCGAACGACTTTTGCCGTTGTCGTGCAACCATCAGCGGGCCCTGAAATCGGTGCAGGGCATGCATCACCCCAATATGGCGCGACCTGTCCCGGTGGCGCGTCGTATGAGTAAGCCGCGTATACGTACGGCCGTCCATCGAGAAACATTGGATCGACGGCGAGACCGAGCAGGCCCTTGTCTCCGTAGTCGTAAACCTCCGTGCTCATGTCAGCGAATATCTGCGGGATCGAATCGTCGGGGTCGTCGAACCGTTTGATGATTCCGCTCTTTTCAGCCACGAAGATCGTGCCGTCTGGCGCGAATGCGACTGCGGTCGGCAGTGTCAGTTCCCCGTGATCGCCGAGAACGGTTTCGATAGAAAAGCCGACGGGCGCTGCCGGCTCAGGAATCGCGTTGGCGGAGCCGTCCGACAAGATCGGGCTACCCACAATTGCGCCGATAAGCGTGGCTATAAGAATCAGCCGCCCGCGCATCCAAGCAGAGCGGCTAAATGTCATGACGAGTAAGCATAATGTCCGTTTTCACCCAATTTCAAGTGTTTTATGGACCATCGTGGGGCTGGGTCACAACAGAATGCCCGAAGTTCGTAGCGAATCGCAAACTCTCAGCAGGCTGGTTGTTGCCGATAGGAGGGCGTGGATATAAGAGAATCACGCGTGGGCTTAGAGGATCGGCGCAGGAACGGCATTGACTCGTGTAGTGCGTTCTTGGACCTTGCTGAACTGCTCGGAGAAAATGCGACGCGACACTTGTTGCGAGTTTCGCAGATTGCAATCGCGCGCGTTGCAGAAGCCGCAGTCGTTGCAGAAGCCAATCGCAGGCAAGGACGCTCGCTCGCTGGGAGTGCGATGCGGTTGGACCCCGACGACCACGAAATGCTCGCGGGAGCCTTCAGTCGCCTGGTCGAGGCATTGGTTCGTGAGCAACTAATGGATGCAACTGAACGTCTTAGAAAGATGGGCACGGGATCTGCTAGCCCTGTGACTGTAGAAGCCGCCGTCGTTTTCGCCGACTTGGTCGGCTCTACATCGTGGGCGAACGAGGTCGGACCCGTCGCTCATTCCGAAGCGATGTCTCGCTTCGGAAAGCATGCGTCAGAAGTTGCGCACGCAAACGGTGGACTGCTCGTGAAACTCCACGGAGACGAAGCCATGTTTGTCGCGCCTGACGCTACGACCGGGTGCGCGATCGCGTTCGACATGATCGGCTGGTGTGAAGATGCCAACAACATGCCAAACGTGCGCTGTGGCCTAGCGCACGGCGAGATGATCACAGTCGATGGCGACTATTACGGACCCGCCGTGGCTCTCGCTGCTCGGCTCGCGAAACTTTCGGGCTCGTGCCAAGTAGCAGCGCCGAACGAAATCGTTGCAATGCTTCATAGCAAGTATCGAGCATCGTCGGCTGAAGGTCAGTATTTCAGAGGTTTCGAAACTCTGGTTGATGTAGCGATGGTCGAGCGCCCTGAAGCCGCCTAGAGCCGCAGGTCGGTCCGACCCGACTTCTCCTTTGGAGCGCGCACAACCTCTTTGGATACACGGCCACGGCGTGGCGACTGCTGAGGTGGTAACTGAGCCGCATCGCCCGGAAGGCTCACTCGCCGGGCGACATTCCCACCGACCCAAAGCACGGCACCGCCGACGAGAAGTACCAGCGCGGTAGGAAGAATCCCTTTGCCGTAGGCAGAGGCGAAGGGACTCATCAACTTGGTGAGGTCAGAGGCAATGGCGTTGAGTGCTGCTGGAACCACTAGGTAGAGAACTACGGGTACAGCTGAGATGAAAACGAGTCGTCGCCCGACGATTGAAGCTGCCTTCAGGGGTTGTGGGTGCACCACCACTCCGAGACCAAACCCGAACAATGCGAGCAACGCTGCTGCGAGCAACAGAGCGCCTACCGCACCGTCGACTGCCTCAAGATTTGGGATGCGCGCGCCGTCTACTTCTAGAGCGATCGGGTCGGAACCTCCGATGCTCTTTGCTAAGCGCGGAGCGATCGGCTGCAGCGCTTCTTTTAGCGCTTCGTTTATCGCTCCCGAGTCAATTGTTACTTTGTCGTCGCCTCCTCCATTAAGAATCTGCTCGTGTAGAGAACCGATCGCGTCGCCGAACGCATCTGCTATGCGCGGGTCGGCGATTGCTGCGCTTGCCGCTGCGTCTAGTTCGTCGTCCGAAACCTTTGAGGCGAGTTCAGCTGGCACGCGTTCGCGAAGTTGGCTGCTTAGTTGTTTTGCCAACGATTCGCTGACGACGTCAGCGCCGATTAGATCGGTGGCGAGGTCTCGAGTAGCCGAGGGATCAAGCATCGTTTGCTGGGCGCTGAATGCCCAAAATGCAGTTGAGGCAGCTATCGCACCGACCCAGAGAAGAACACGCGCTAGCAATGATGTTGGACCCATGAACCAATATCGCGCGCGAACTGCCACCTGGGTGCCATAGTTAGCGATATGTGGCCCCCGGCGTTAGAGAATCAAGATGTATTGCTACGACCGTTACAGAGTGCTGACCGCGAAGCCGTGTTTGCCGCTCTCACGACGTTCAGCGACATCTCGCTATGGACTCGCATTCCCTACCCATACGAGCGAGCGCATCTGGACCAATTTTTCGCGAGCGTCGATGCTTGGCATCGATCGCGAACCGATGCGGTGTTCGCAATTATCGGCCCGGAGTCTGACGACTTGCTCGGTTGCTGTGGTGTTCACCGCATAGGCGGCGATTACAAGGAACGATCAAGCTTGCTCCCAGACGAACCGGGCTACTGGCTGGCTCCGGACGCCCGCGGAAGAGGACTAATGACTGCTGGCTTACGACTCGCTTGTAACTTTTTGCACAATGATTGCGGCCGCCCATTAGTAAATATTCAGACCAAGGTTGGCAATACCAGGTCTCGTGCCGTGATCGAACGAGTCGGTTTCGTATACACCGAAACCGTTTATGCGAGCGCGGTTGATGACGATGCGACTTGTGGCGATTGCGACCGTTTCGTCTTGCGTCAAGAATGAATCAGATAACTGCGTGCGACGATCTAGTGCGATGAAGCCTGTTTGGCAACAGCATCGGCTGCCATCAGCGCGCGTTCCGCATTGAGATAACGGCCCTTCACTCCGCCTGGCCCGACCGATGTGCTGGTTTGCAAGTCGGAGTCGAGTTCGTAAATGAGAGGTTCGCCAGTAGGAATATTTAGTTCGAGAACCTGGGCGTTCGTCATGCTGTCCAAGTGCTTGACGAGTGCCCTTAGAGAATTGCCGTGTGCTGCGACAAGGACCGTGTCGCCATTTCTGAGATCAGTAGCGATGCTTTCGTGCCACCATGGCAACATTCGTTTAATCACATCGACTAGGCACTCAGCTCTGGGCAAGTCGGCCAGAGCCACATTCGCGTAGCGGTCGTCGATACCGGAGACCGGATCTGCGACATCGAGAGGCGGTGGCGCGATTTCGAAGCTCCTTCTCCAAACTTTGACCTGTTCGGCACCGAACTCTTCTGCGGTCTGTGCCTTGTCCTTGCCTTGCAGCGCGCCGTAGTGGCGTTCGTTGAGCCGCCAACTGCGCCGGACAGGGATCCATTTGCGGCCCAATGCGTCGAGAGCGAGTTCCGCTGTCCGGATAGCGCGCACTTGGAGCGATGTGTGCAATACGGTCGGCAACAGGTTCGCGCCTAACAATTCCGAGCCCGCTCGGGTTGCCTCCTCTCGGCCAAGCGGGGTGAGGTCTACGTCTACCCAACCCGTGAAACGGTTCTGTAAGTTCCATTCGCTTTGTCCGTGGCGCAGCAAGATCAGAGTCGGCATCGGCCAAGGTTGCCACGCCAAAAGCCCTGTCCTCAACTTCTGAGAATTTCGGTGCGTCTAATGTCGGCGCCGTGACCCTCCATGTCGTTTCGTTGTGCACGGGCAATGCGGCCCGATCAGTCATGGCCGGCGTGTTGCTCGCAGAGCACGTCCCGGGCTTAGAGGTAACAACTAGTGGCACCCATGTGATTGAGGGACTGCCGATCTCTTGGCGGACACGAGATGCCATTCGGAGTCTCGGGTTCGAACCACCAGCGCACCGCAGCAGGCAGGCCACTGACTCTGAACTCGATGCGGCCGATCTCATAATCGCTGCGGCCACAGATCATGTGCAATGGATTCGACGCGTTCATCCGCTAGCGGCTTCACGCACTGCGACACTCAAGCGACTAGCGCGCGATCTTGGCGCCGACGACCGCTCATTTGCTGATCGCGTCGCAAGCCTCGATCTTGCGAGTGTCGTCCTTGAGCCTTGGGAAGATGTCATCGATCCCGCCGGAGGTGACGTCGAAATTTTCGTTGAGACGGCCGCCGAGATAGCCGAAAACATCCACCGTCTTGCCCCTAGGTTGCGCGCATGACTGGAGTAAGTGAAAAGGTCCTAGCGGTCGAGCGTGAATTGTTAGCGCCGGGAAGTCACTTCGCGCTGAGCCAAGGCTTGATCGACGGTGAACCTATCGAGATGTTCACCAACAGGATCCCCAATTTGCGCGACGTCATAGCGAGTTCAGTGAATTTCGGGGACTCCGAGTACTTGGTCGAGACCGATGGGTTCACCGAGCGCCGCGTCACGTTTGCAGAGCATGAACGACTTGTTGCGAGCGTCGCTGCAGCACTCGCCGAACGGTACGGAGTCGAGAAGGGTGACCGGGTCGCGATTCTCGGAGCTAACAGCATCGATTGGATTATCGCGTTCTGGGCAACGGTCAGTCTCGGCGCAATCGCCTGTGGTCTGAACGGGTGGTGGACTCGACCAGAGATCGAATATGCGATTGAGTACCTAGAACCAAAGGTATTGATCACAGACAAGAAAAGGTTTGCTCGGCTGGATCGAACGTCTCCGTTGGCGCAATCTGTCACGACGCTTGTCATTGAGGACGAGTTCGAGTCGCTTATCACGTATCGGCCTCACGCTGCATTGCCTGACACGCCCATCGTTGAGGACGATGCCGCAATTATCTTGTTTACGTCAGGCACGACTGGACGGCCGAAAGGCGCCGTCCACACCCACGGCAATCTCGGATCCCTTCTCGCGATGTTGTTCTTCCAAGGGGCGCGCGCAGCGCTTTCGGCGCCTCCACTTGCAGAGGGCGCTCCGACAGCGACATGTCAATTCATGACGAGCCCGTTGTTCCATGTCTCGGGACTCCATACCGGGGCTGTCATGTTTCTTGCGGCTGGCGTTCGAAGCGTTTGGTGGCTAGGGCGGTTCGACCCCGTCGGCGTCGCAGCAGCGATCGAGCGCGAGAAGTGCACAGGCTGGTCCGTTACCGAGACTGTGTTGCATCGTTTCGTCCATAACCCGGAGATCGCGGCAGGCAAGTTCGATCTGAGCGCGGTTCGATCACTGGGCGGCGGTGGATCTGCTGTCCCTGTAGCTACCCAAGAACTAGCCCGCAAAGTGTTCGTGAACGCCGCGAAGACATTGGGTTTTGGTTATGGAATGACAGAGTGCACTGCGCTCGCGACGACGAACTTTGGCGATGAACTAATTGCTTTCCCAACGAGTGTCGGACGCCCACTGCCTACGGTCACGATTCAAGTTCGAGACGCCGATGCCCGTAGCGATGAACAAATACCAGATGGCGAAATCGGTGAAGTCTGGATTCGGTCTCCGATGGTCATGAAGGGATACTGGAACCTCCCCGAAGCGACTGTGGAGACAATCTTTCCACGAGGCTGGTTGCGGACAGGTGACTTCGGCTACATGCTTGACGGTCGGCTCTATTTAGCGAGTCGTCGCACTGACCTCATATTGAGGGGTGGCGAGAATATCTATCCGGCCGAAATTGAGGCACGCTTGATAGAACACGAAAGTGTCGATGAGGTCGTCGTGATCGGCACCCCTGATCCTGAATACGGCGAGGTCGTGCGAGCGGTCGTAGTGCTCCGTGCAGGAGCGAAAGCGCCAACAGATAATGAACTCGAGGAGTTTTGCGGACAAACGATGGCCGCTTACAAGGTGCCGACGAGTTGGGTAATGCGCTCCGACAAGCTGCCGCGCAACGCGACCGGAAAAGTATTGAGAGATGAGTTAGACGCGGGAGCATCAACTAGCAAGCGATTCGTGGAGGAGTAATCATGGCAGTTGATTTGCGTGAATTGTGCGCCCCGGAGCACACGGCACTTGTCCTGCAAGAAGTTCAGAATGGGGTAGTTGGGCCGAACAGCGCGCTACCAGCGTTGGCTGAGTCAGCAGCCGGTATCAGACTTATCGACAATTGTGCGAGCCTCGCTACTAGAGCAAGGGACGTCGGCATTACCGTGTATCACTGCACAGCGGCAACCCGTCCAGACCTTGTAGGAGCCAACCAGAACGCCCGACTTTTCATGGGGATGTTGAAGCTTCCCGTAAAGCTCTTGCCACACAGCGATGCAGTAGCGGTGCCGAAAGAGATCGGCGTCGACGACCGCGATGTTGTCTTGGAGCGATACCACGGCCTTGGGCCTATGACAGGCACCCAGCTCGACTCCATGTTGCGCAATAGCAAGATCACGACAATTGTGGGGGTAGGGGTGAGCCTCAACGTCGGGATGTTCAACTTTTGCGTTGACGCTGTCAACATGGGCTATCAGTTCGTGATGCCTCGCGACGCCGTAGCCGGAGTCCCGCCTGGATATGGCGAGGCCGTTATCGAAAACTCATTGCGATTGCTCGCTACGGTCACGACGACTGGAGCTGTTCTAGAAGTATGGCAAAGCTGACGCCTTCGGGTTAGCTTTGCCGCCATGGCTGACATAACGATCCCGAAGATCATCAGCGTTGATGATCACATCATTGAACCCATAGATGTTTGGCAAAACCGTTTGCCAGAAAAGTTCAAGGCTGTTGGGCCTCGTGTCGAGCGCCGCAAGGTCAAGAACATGACCTATGTCGGTGGCGTCTTTTCTTACGACGAAGCCACAGCACAGGAAGACGGCACATGGTGCGATTGGTGGCTAGTCGAAGACCTCACCTACCCACTAACGCGGTTGTCAGCTGCTGCGGGTTACCCGCGCGACGAGGTCACGGTTAGCCCGATCACCATGGACGACATGCGCCCTGGTTGTCATAGCCAAGCGCCTCGCCTTGCTGATATGGATGTCAACCATGTCGAAGCCAGCTTGTGCTTCCCGAGTTTTCCGCGCTTTTGCGGACAGACTTTCTACGAGCGCAAGGATCGCGAACTAGGTGACCTATGCGTAAAGGCATACAACGACTGGATGCTCGACGAATGGTGCGCGGGCAGCGGTGGTCGGCTCATTCCTCTCATCATCGTGCAGCTATGGGACCCGGTAGCTGCAGCTGCAGAAGTTGTGCGCAACGCAGAAAAAGGCTGCAGGGCCATCACCTTCAGCGAGATCCCACCATTCCTTGGGTTGCCATCGATTCATTCCGCAGACAACTTCTGGGATCCACTATTTAGGGCATGTGAGGAAACCAAGACGGTCATCAACATGCACATCGGGTCATCTTCGAAGATGCCGAGTACTTCAAAAGACGCACCGCCTGCGGTGAGTTCAACCCTCACATATATGAACGCCGCGATGTCGCTGACAGACTGGTTGATGTCCGGAACTCTCGAACGCTTTCCTGATCTCAAAGTCGCTTACAGCGAAGGTCAGATTGGTTGGATCCCGTATGTGCTTGAGCGTGCAGACAAGGTCTGGGAAGAGAACCGCGGATGGGGTGGCGTGTCCGACAAGGTCAAGCGAGCGCCATCGGAGTACTACTACTCGAACATTTACGGTTGTTTCTTCGATGACCCGCACGGCCTCGCGAACATCGCTGCTGTCGGCGAAGACAACATCACTTTCGAGACCGATTACCCACACTCAGATAGCACGTGGCCACACACCAAGAAGGTCGCAGAAGAAATTATGAAGGGCCTTACGCAGGAGCAGGTCAACAAGATTTGTCGTGGCAACGCGATCAAGATGCTTGGCCTTGACTTTGCTCCGTAAGGCGGTTTTCCTGGCTTTCATCTTTGCAGTTGCCTCTTGTTCTGGTGGAGCAAATGGCACCATCGATGCCGCTGCCATCGAGAGCGAGATCACGGCCTTCGTCGCGACCAAACTGTCTGGGGCTGTCGTCTCCAATGCGACCTGCCCAGAATCGCAGCAGGTCAAAGTCGACGATGTCTTCGAATGCACTCTCGTAATCGACGACCAAGAGGTCGCTTTCGCTATCACGCAAACTGACTCCGGCTACGACTACGACCTTGCAGGTGGCGTGCTAACTCAGCGGGTCATTGATTATGAGAGGAAGGTTGCATCGTTTGTACTCACGGGCGAGGCTGTCGATGTCGCCGTGGATTGCGGAGGGCCGAGCAAGCGCAACTGGGTGTTCGTGACCGAGCCGACGAGCGTCGGATGCGTTATCGACTACGGCGATCTGACCCGCGGTCTACGAGTGAATATTGCTGCTACCGCAGAAGTCGACGGTATCGAGTACACGCAGGCTCGTCTTGATCTTGGAGCCGTCACCAGCCTCGCGAATGGCCAGCTCGCCGATGACATCGGCAGCTTCGTGCTTGACTGCAATCCGCCGTTCGAAGATGACTCAGCAACGCTCGTGCTTGATCCCGGAGCGACATTTGAGTGTGTTGCTGTTAGAGACCTGCTTGCTGTTGGCGAGCTAAAGATCACGATTCTTGACGGTGACGGCAACATCATCGCGTCGCTCATCTAGCTAGAAACTAGAACGCGTTCTAATATTTGGCTCGCTCGTTTACTAGACAGGTGACTGATATGGCTGAAACACAACGGCAGGTACTAATTGGCGGCGAATGGCAAGACGGCGCCGACGGAAGCTACGAGATCGTCAACCCTGCCAACGGCGAGACCGTCGGGTTAGCGCCGGAAGCGTCGGTAAAGCAGGCGGAAGATGCAGCAGCGGCTGCGCGAGAGGCCTTCAAGTCGTGGTCACGCACGAAACCCGAGGTGCGCGCCGAACTCCTCAAGAAAGCTGGTGCTGCCGTGCGCGCCCACGCCGACGAGCTCGTGCCACTCGTTATCGCAGAGACTGGCTGTACGTCAACAGTCGGCCGAACGTTGCAGGTCCCTCAAGTATTCGCCCGCTTCGACCGCTATTCACGCGGGGCGATGGAGTCCGACACGATCCCGTTGCCGCCGATGGAAATGCCAGAGACACCATTGGCGCCCGGCGGGATTATGGGTGCGATCGCGCGGCGGATTCCCGTTGGAGTAGTGGCGTGCATAACGCCGTACAACTTCCCGATCGTCAACATGGCAGGCAAGATCGGGCCTGCACTCGCAACGGGTAACACCGTGATCGTGCGCCCGGCATCTCAAGACCCGCTAGCAGTGATCGAATTGTGTCACATTCTCAATGATGAGGTTGGATTCCCGCCAGGAGTAATCAACTGCATTACCGGCTCAACCCCACCTACTGGCGAGGCGCTAGTCGACTCAGATGACGTCGACATGGTTTCTTTCACAGGTTCTACTGGAGTAGGTGTGCGCATAGCTCAGACTGCTGGCCGGACCATGAAGCGTTTGTTGCTCGAACTCGGCGGCAAGGGCGCCGCGCTTGTGCTGAGCGATGCAAATGTCAAGACAGCCGTAGGTGCAATTGGTTCGGTGTGGACTTTTCATTCTGGGCAGATCTGTACCGCGCCAACAAGAGCGATTATTCATCGCGACAAGTACGACGAGGTAGTTGACGGTCTCGCCAAGATGGCAACTGTGCTAAAGGTTGGCGATCCTTTCGAACCAGGCGTTGTACTCGGACCGCTAATCAACAAAGGCCACAGAGATAGAGTCGAGAGCTACATAGCGAGCGCCAAAGCCGACGGCGGAACCGTGGTCGCTGGCGGCGGACGACCAGATGGCCTCGACGCGGGCGCATACCTGCAGCCCACTTTGATCGCTGACTGTCAGCCGAACTTCAAGGCCGTGCGCGAGGAGATTTTTGGACCAGTGATCGTTGCTGTGCCATTCGATGGTGACGACGAATCAGGCGTCGAGATAGCGAACGATTCAGACTTCGGTCTCTATGACTACGTGTTCTCAAGCGATTCAGGTCGAGCTATGCGTGTAGGCAAACTCTTGCGGGCGGCGAACGTCGGCATCAATACCGTGCAACGTAATCACGAGACGCCATTTGGCGGCACCAAGTACTCAGGCGTCGGGCGTGATGGCGGAATCTTCGGACTGCATGCGTACACAGAGTTGCAGAGCATGGTGTGGCCCGGATGACAGTCAACGTTGTGCCTCAAGGCGCGCTCGTCTACGGCATCCAGCTACCAGTGCAAGCCAAGTCGGTACGTACGTCGGCCGAGTGGGAACGCGGTCCGGAGATCGGAACTCAGGAACTAGTGCGCGCAGCGATTGCTTGCGATGACGCCGGATTTTTCTACATTGCTGTTTGCGACCATGTGTCGGTTCCTCAAACTGCTGCAGTCGATATTGGAATGTCGTATACCTGGTATGAGCCTGTAGCGACGCTGTCGTATCTCGCTGGCATAACCAAGAACGCTCGCCTTATGACCAATGTGTATGTGGCTGCATACCGCCATCCGTTGCTCACAGCGAAGACTTTCGCGACGCTCGACGCACTAAGCGGAGGACGGTTGATTCTTGGGATTGGAGCTGGCCACCTAGAAGCCGAATTCAATTCACTGGGCGTGGATTTTCTTGCGCGCGGTTCAATCACCAATGACGCAATCGACCAGATCATCGGTGCATGGGCGGCGACACCTGCGCAGCTCCCTGCTCCATTGCAGTCCCCGCGCCCGCCAATTTGGGCTGGCGGCTCCGGAACACCTGCGCTACGTCGAGTTGCCGAGCGGTGCGACGGCTGGATACCCCAAGGAACTCCACGCAAGGACATGGCCGCTTCAATTGCCACAATCACCGCCCTCCGAGATGCTGTACGTTCGGGCGAGCGACTCGACATTGGCTACATCCATGAGTACATCTACATCGGCGATGAAACATGGGATTTCGGCGACTACACGGTGAGTGGCAGCGACGATCGGATTATTGCCAAGTGCAACGAGATGGGAGCAATGGGCGTGAACCATCTGCAGATCAGGTTGCGGGCCCGCGATATTGAAGAGTTCTGTGATCAAGCAGCGGCGTTCGGCGAGCGAATCGGCCCGCACCTAGTCGGCAAGGGTTCGCTATGAGCCTCATGTTCACGATGCGTCAAGATTTCCGAGCGCCTTCGTTCGGGCCTGCATCGTCGGCTGAGATTTATTCAGAAGCGTTAGCGATGTGGCAGTGGGCAGAGTCCAATGGGTTCTCGATGAACGTCGTGTCCGAACACCACGGAATCGACGATGGATGGGTTCCAACGCCGTTCACGGTTGCTGCAATGGGACTCGCGCGCACGAAACGAATCCCGTTCTTTATTTCGGCCGCACTTGCCCCGTTGCACGATCCAATTCGACTCGCTGAGCAGATCGCCGTGCTCGACAATGCCGCACCAGGTCGGCTCATGACGGTTCTCGGAGCCGGTTATCGCGAAGAGGAGTTTGCGATGGCTGGGGTCGACCATGCTCGCAGGGGTTCGTTGCTCGAAGAGACTGCAGCGGTAATTCGCGACGCACTGGCACTCGATGAAGTTGTTTGGCAGGGTCGTACGTGTCACGTGACCCCGCGGCCGATCACCAAGCCACATCCATTGTTGCTGATGGGCGGCGGTGTGCCAGCGGCCGCACGAAGAGCTGCGAGGCTCCGCTTACCGATGATGCCAATGAACACAGACCCGAGACTGGTTGACGCGTATAACGATGAGGCGCAGAAGATCGGCTTCTCGGGTGGTTACGTGATGCACCCGACGGGCCCGACCTTCGTGCACGTCACAGATGATCCAGACCGCACATGGGAAGAGATCGGTGCGTACCTGCTGTACGAGACAGACACGTACGCCTCGTTTCAGACCGCTGGTCAACACTCGACACCGGTAGTGCACGCAGAGGACGTCGATGCACTCAAACTCGCACCGAACCTGTGGGTCGACACACCGCAAGGCATTCTCGACCGCGTTCATGATGCTGATGGCTCGATTGCGGCAATGAACTTTCATCCGCTTGCTGGAGGGCTACCGCCTCGACATGCCTGGGAAAGCCTCGAACTGTTCGCAGCGAAGGTATTGCCAGTTTTGACTGCAATTTAAAGAGGCGCCAGCATAGGGACCTGAGTCTCGACGCTGGCGCCTTAAATGATTGCGCGTTATTCGATCCAGCGGCCGCCTGGGTAGCTAATTAGGTCACCCTCCGGAAACTCGATCCAGGTTTCAGAACCGCTGCCGTTGAGATCCGTGCGGAGTAGGCCGAAGTCGCTGCGGGTCCATAGCGCGTCGTCTATGACAACGGTCCGGTTGACGGGCGAGTAGCCCCAGAAGTCTCGGTACTGTGGGCTGACACGTTGGTCGTGGCTTACTTCGCCAGCCTCATCGATAGACGTTGCTGCCGTGTCGATCTCGATGATTTTCACTCCAGCGTGGCTCGCGACTTCGTCCCACGACTCGAACGGAACGTATGCGATTCCGGTGGTGTCTCCGGTTGGCCACCAAGTGAACCCGTGGGCATCCCATTCGACACTCGAACTCGAATAATCGGTGACCGTGTACTGGGCGACGCGAACAGGATTTGCAGAGTCGCGAACATCAAACATCGATACTTGCAACCCTTTGGTCCTGCCAGTTGCGTCTGCGTCCTGACCTATTCCAAGGAGGAAGCCATCACCGATCGGGTGCAAATAACCCGAGTAGCCGAGGATCTTTAGTTCGCCCACAACACGCGGCGTGGCCGGGTTACGCAGGTCGATCGTGTAGAGCGGATCTGTTTGCATAAATGTGACGACGTATCCGGCGTCGTTGATGAATCTGACTGAGCGAATCTGCTCGCCTTTGCCGAGACCCGTGACCCTGCCGAGTTGCCTTAGTTCGTTACCACGCAATTCGAGGGTGGTAACCGCACTGTCCGACGAGTTGCCACCGCTGTTCGACCACTGGCTCGACGTCGAAGCGACCCTGAGCACGTTGTTGTATTCGTCCATCGCATACTGGTTCAACAACGAACCTTCGATCTTGCCGGAACCTTCGTAGGTCGTATCCGTTGGATCTGAGATGTCGAAGCGATGAATCGAAGTTCCTTCAGCGCCGGACGAAGCGATGCGGGTGGTTCCGAAGCTTTCGATGTAGTCATAAGCCGCAACGTACAGATGGTCTGAGTTCGCATACACGGTGGCGCCTTCGGCTAACACGCCAGCAGCATTGGCCGACCCGAGACCAGCGGCGAGGCCAGCATCGAGGTCGATCGTCAGCACTGTGAGCATCGAGAACCCTGAGAACTCAGCCGTGTGAGAAGCGTCTTCGCAGCCCATCAACAGCTGTGCTGCCCCTAATTCATTGCCGTCAACGTCAACGCTGATCCAGGTAGGAATCCAGTCTTCTGCGACTGAATTTGTGATGATCACGCGGTTTTGTGCCTCTGCACGCTTCAGAGCGGCATCGGGGTCTTCTGGCGCTGTCGTAGGCGGTGTGGCGTCGAGGAGATCGCCGATCGGTACTTCGATACCTACGTCTTCTGGCCCGACGAAACCAAGGTTGGTTGTCGGGTCTGCTGTAACGACGATGCGAGCTACGCCATCAACGATTCGCGACGAAACATAGCCACCTGCAATCTTGATTCGCTCAGTAACACGCGGATGTGAACGGTCGGTGAGATCGATTTCGATCAACATCGTGGAATATTGCCCACCGTCCCAGTACGCGAGTCTGGTGCTCGCGCGTTCGTTCTGTGTATCCGGCGCATCGAAGTAACCCGCGATCGAGACAAGTGCGCGGTCGCCGTCGAGCAGAAGGTCCGTCGGCCAATAGTTGCCCAGATCGAGCGAGCTAACGAGGGAAATGGAAACGGCGTCAACTATCTGCAAGCTTCCTTGGGCCAACGTGTAGATGTAATTGCCGTCGGTCTTCACGACGTCTGGCTCGTCGACACCTGTGACTTGATTGTTGGTCTGTGACCAGGTGCCGGGCTGGGGTGCAGTGGTTTGCGATGTCCGTGCCGCGTCAAACGAAACATCGCCTTCGGCTGCGTACATCAGTTCCCGTCCGTACCATTGGTTCAAGCCGTACGGTCCGACCTGCTTCACTGCCGCGGTCTTCACCCAGTCGAGATACTCGATGCAGTCAGCGAAGGATTGGAGAGCGGCGATTGGTTCTATCGCGATTGGTATGCCGGACTTTGGCGGCTTGGCGACTCGTGGAGCATCGGGAGCTGCGAGTACTCCGATTCCTAGAGCGGATATGCCCATGAGCGCGACTGTGGCAGAAATTGATTTTTTCATAATCGGTTAGACGTACAGAAACTCGACTTGGTTCCCGACCTCTTAGAAATAATCAGAAACAGAGCAGTAAAGAGGCTGTGGCCAGGGCAGACGTCCCGTAAGCCGTGGTCCGCAGGGCACGCCGGTCGGCCATTAGGCGCCCTTCTAGGGTTGATCGCGCAATCTTGCGGGCATGGCCCATCGCCGCGATCCACGCGACCACTGATCCAGCGATCAGACCGAACACAACGAAGCCTGCGGAGACCGAATCGAGTTCGGTCGCGATGCGGCGAAGGAGTGCTGCCGAACACGTGAGAACCGCGATGCCAGACCTTGACCACGCTAGGTCTGTGCGTTCGCCTGCTAGTCCAGGCGTGTCTTCGTCGTCGAGGACGACTCTCACCCAGCGCCGCCGAAAAATGCTACGGCGGCCGCGAGCGCGCTAGCGATCGCGATGCCGATAGCTAGGAGGCGCGGCAAGTTCGATGGCGGCAACGCGCGATCGTGACGCATCGCTTTCTCGTTGAGTTCCCATCGGCGATAGCTAGCGATGCTCAAGATTGCGCCTAGCACAATTAGCGGGACCCCGATAATTCTCGCGCCGTAAGTCCAATCGAACTCTGGCAACAACGAGACGACGGCTAAGCCGGCGGCGATGAGCGCCAACGATGTTCTATTCCATGCGAGAAACGTTCGTTCGTTAGCGTAAGAGAAACGCACGTCTGGTTCACTGCCCTCGTTACGCCAATCTTGTTTCATGAGATTCCTAATCTCTCGAACTGTTCCGCAGGTGCTTCGATATCTACCAACGCATCGCGCAGTATTGAGCGATGATCCGATCCGATTGAATCAGACGAACGATTCCGTTCTTCTAATGGGTCATCGCCGAGATCGAAGCAGAGTGTGCCGTTTGTGAATGGCCCGTAACCCCAGAAGGGCAGGAGGTCGCCTTGTGCGAAAGGCTGGTGGATTACCGGCACGGTCGAACCTGGCATCGCTTTTAGCGTTGCCCGATGGTCAGGCTTGGGTAGCTTCAGGTCCGGAGCGTTCGGTACCGGCATCGTTGACCACCTGTTAGACATCATGATGAGTGGCTCGTTTGCGCCGCTTGGAGCCGCGACATATTTCACGACCGGAGCCGTCACGTGATCTTGTGCGAGTAGATGCACTTCTCTTCCCCAGACTCCAGCGAGAGCGGTGTCGCGCACGGCCTTGGTGTCGTCATGGATTGAAGAAATTAGGGAGTTGCCATGCGTGCGATGTTCGACGGTACCGCCGAACATCTCGAGCAGCGTCGCGAACAGATCAACGTTGGTCGTCAGTGCAGAGCGTGCACCTGACGCGACGCCAGGCCAACGAACAAGTAGCGGCGTGTGGCCGAGAGGCTCGAAGATTGGACATTGGGGCTTACCCCATGTGTCTTTCTCTCCTAGGTAATGCCCGTGGTCTGTACACACGATGACGGCAGTCTCTGATGCCATCGGGCTCGCATCGATTGCGTCGAGGAGCCGGCCGAACCATGCGTCGATCATCGTTAGCTTGCCGCCGTACTGAGCGCGAATCTGCATGGCCTCACGCTCGGTCAAGATGCCGTTAGCTACGGCTCCGATTGCATATGGCGGCCAGTACAGATGAGGGCCAGCCCATGTGTTGTCGTACATCGACGCGTAAGGGTCAGGAGTATCGAAAGGTTCGTGTGGATCGAACTCGTCGATGAAAAGCAAGAACCGATCGTGGCCGGGCGCCTCTTCTTTGATCCAACGCGCTGCCTCTGTCATTACGCGTGGGCCAGGGAAGTCTTCCTCCCCTCCGAACCAACCACGGTTCGTTTCATAGACCGGCCCGCGGTCAAATTTTGGCGCTCCAATCCATGTCGAATCTGTGCGTGTGCGCCAAGGGTCTGATTCATGACCGCGTTGGTAATCCCATGCTGTGAAATCACAGTGGTAGTTCTCTCCACCGACTTCGAACAAGTGCGGGTGGTCCGAGACGAGTTTCGTTGTTACTCCGACTCTGCGTAATGCTGCCGTGATCGACTCCTCCCAGATTTCGATTGAGCCCCATGGTCGCCACAAGAAATCGAGGGAGCCAACTAGCAAGTCGTGGCGCGCTGGCATGCAGGGCAGCGAACCGGAATAGTGATTGTCGAATCGGACGGACTGTGTTGCGAAACGGTCGAGATTCGGAGTCTCGAACTCAGCCGACCCGTACGCGCGAAGCATGTGACGATTCAGCGAGTCGAGCAGTACGACTACGGCGTGCTTCGGCATGGTCGACGTCATCGGGAGCGTTACCAGAGTTGGTCTGTGTATGTATCCGTGCCAGCAACAGTTCTACGGAACGGCGCGACCCAAAGCAGGTCGCCGAGACCGGCCGCTGAGAATTCCCCACCGAGCTTGGCGAAGCGTTCATCCCAGACTTCTGTTAGTTCATCATCGACGAACCAGAGTTGAGCAAAACGATTCGAAGGATCCATGCGAGGCACATCTGTAGGTGCGTCACCCTGCAGCGGAACCGGAGTGAGACCGGCGCCAACCACCCCAGGGAGTTCCCGGTTGTTGAACCACTCATCGATCGCTTCGAGTGACGTGCCCTCGGCTGGTTGCCCGACAATTAGAACTGCGTAAGGAGAGTGATGTTCGAGCGCGAGTTCCACGGGCACGCCGTCGGGGTGCTCGAACTGTGTGAGGCACTTGTACATGACTGTATGGACGTGGTCGCGTTCGGTGAACATGCGGTCCTTTTCGTGCAGCCAGTTGACCTGGTTTGTGCCCCACTGCATCCACTCACCGAATTTCCCGGCAAGGATCCAATAGATCGCGACGTAACTTCCACCAAGGTCGTCGGGGCAGATGACCGAATTCTTTGGGTACCGAAGACCCTTGAGGTCACGCGTAGCGACATAGCGCGCACCGGAAATGTTCCACGCGCCGATCATGCAGCCCGCGTAAAAGTGGTCTCGTTCGTACCAACGGTTATAGGCCACTTCGTGGCCACGTCGTGGCTCGACGACCGTGACTAAGGCGCCACCTAGCGCTATTGGCCGTCGTCGCGTGTCGCCACTTCCGGTTTCTTGAATTGCCATCAGAGTGTTCCTTCTAACGTCTGCGCGAGTTTCGCGAGTTGTTGTTTGTTGATCTTGCTACCAGAGGTGACCGGGAGCTCTTTGACTACATGCACACGGTCGGGAGCCTTGTAATCAGCTAACCGACGAGTGCACCACAAGCGCAAAGATTCGAGCGTCGGTGGCTTCGAAGGATTAGCAGGCACAACGAAAGCTACGCCGATTTCGCCAAGCACCGCAGCACCTATCCCGATTACGGCGACGAGCGCGACATCCGGGTGCTCAGCGAGAGTTGCTTCGACTTCTACTGGGTAGACGTTGTAGCCACCGCGGATATACATCTCCTTTAGGCGACCGACTATTCGCAGGTTGCCGTCAGTATCGAACATTCCGAGGTCACCCGTCTTGAGGTAGCCATGTTCGTCGAATGCTGCAGACGTCGCCGCATTGTCTTGGAAGTATCCCTTGAAGCACGCTCGGCTTTTGGTGCGAACTTCGCCAATTTCGCCGTGTGCGATTTCGCAACCCGTCAGGTGATCAACGAGTTTCATAGCTACCACCGAGCTTGCACGCCCGACCGTATTTGCAACGACTTCGTCTGAGTCGCCGATTCGCGTTCCGCTGATTAGGCCAGCTTCTGTGCTCGTGTAGCGCGTGATCACATCGCACCTGAGTTGTTCGCGCATTCGGCGCACAAGATCGGGACTGACCGCAGCGCCACCAACTCCGGCTACGCGTAGGGCAGTGGTGTCGCAGTCTTTGAGCGAGTCGTTCGCGAGTATGAGTTCCCACTGGGTAGGTACGCCTGTCGCGACCGTGATTCGTTCCGATTCGATCAGCGCGATTTGCTTTGCGGCAGACCATGGTTCGCCAACGAGCACGATTGTCGTGCCCGCACTGAGTTCATCCCAGATTCGGGTCATGTAACCCATGTGAGCGAACGGCAAGCTAACGAGTCGGCGGTCTGCCGCGACTGTCAGGTCACCCATGCCGTCGTGGATTGCACGCAAGCTGTTGTGGTCGTAGATCGCTCCCTTAGGTGCACCAGTTGTGCCGCTCGTCCAGACAATCGCAACGGTGTCGGACGGTTCGAGATTCGGCAGTTCCGATCTTCCTTGTTGAACGAGTATTTCTTTGAGTTCCGAATATCGGATTATTAGTTGATGGCCATCTCCAACTGCCTCGTCGTCTAACGCAACCGTCACGGTGGGACGGGTGCACTCAACAATGCTCGATTTCTCGTTCGGACCGAGCCTCTGGTTGATGGAACTTGTGGCGAGGCCGGCTCGAATAGCGCCGAGGTACGTGCAGGCGAACTCAGGCGAACTTGGGAGCAGGTTGCAGAGAATCTGTCCAGGCCTCATGCCGAGATCTACGAGAGCTGCAGCCAAATTCGAGGCGGCGGAGTCAAGTTGGGCGTACGTGATTTTTTTGTCGCCGTGCACGTAGGCGTCACGGGTTGGATGCGCCGACGCGGCAGCGTTAAGCGCGTCAGAAACCGTTGAGACTTTGGTGGGCGAGGTGTCCATTCGGGATGAAACCCTAACCAAAGGACCTATTAGTCCGATCAATGGAGCAGGACGCAAGAGGGCCCGACCCCCCAAGGGCCTAATGGCGCGGCCCGCCGGAGCTATGAGCCTCCGGCGGGCACTTTTTTGCAGCGGGCGCAGCGTGCGGTTAGCGGTGTCGGCCGGTTAGATTCGCCGCCCTATGACAAACGTGGTGGCAAACAGACATGCTGGTCGACTAGCGATCGTTACTGGCGCAGGTTCGGGTTTAGGTAAGGCGACGGCGGAGCGACTCGCAGCAGAAGGTGCGAGGGTCGCGTGCGTCGACATTGCTCTCGCTTCGGCAACATCAACTGCTGATGGCATCGGAGATGCGGCCAAGGCATTGCAGTGCGACGTCAGCGACCCTGCCTCTGTGACGGCTTGCGTCGAGCATGCAGTCGCATGGCTAGGAAATATCAACCTTGCCGTCACATGCGCTGGCATCGGAACACTTGCCCATTCCCACGAACTCGAGTTCGCGGAATGGAAACGTATTCTGGACGTGAATCTCACGGGCACGTTTCTCATCGCCCAAGCTGCAGTGAAGCAAATGCTTGTCGGTGGCGGCGGCCGAATCGTGACGATCGCTAGCAACGCAGGGCTCATGGGACAACCATTCAGTGCCGCTTACTGCGCATCGAAGGGTGGGGTAGTGAATCTGACCCGCGCTCTCGCGGATGAGTACATCAAACGGGGAATTACAGTGAACTGCGTTGCTCCGGGCGGTATCGACACGCCACTACAAGGCGCATTCGCGCAATCTCTTCCCGAAGGCACATCATGGAAAGACATGCGCAAGTCCATGACACCGCTCGGCAATAGTCAGCCAGAGGAAGTCGCGTCTGTCGTCGCGTTCATTGCGTCCGATGAAGCTCGCTATATGACAGGCTCGATCGTGAGCATCGACGGCGGGCTGACTCTCTGATGAGCGGGGGAGCGATGCTCGACAGCGCTGCGTCGGTATGGCAGTTGATCTGCGAGCGCGCAGAACGGACTCCGAATCGCACGATGCTGCAAGCCGCGGAACGGTCTGTCAGCTTCGCTGAATATCGGGACTTAGTTCGGGTCGCTGCCGCAGGCTGGCAGGAACGCGGGATCACGCCCGACACGCACGTGAGTTGGCAGCTCCCGACGTGGGTCGAGTCAGCGGTATTGGTAGGGGCGCTCTGTCGCATCGGTGCGATACAGAATCCGATGCTCCCGATTTACCGCCATCGCGAGATCAGTTTCATCACCAAACAGCTTGGTACTCAATTCCTCATCACCCCGAGCACTTTCAACAATTTCGACTACGCCGAACTTGCAGCGCTAATAGCCGCAGAGAACGCCAACGGCCTGCAGTCGGTTGTGGCGGATCGCTTCAACCCAGCGGGCAATGTCGCTCACCTTGCTCCGTCCCCGGAGGTCTACGAAAACCGAGCGGACGATCCTGTGCGTTGGATTTTCTACACCTCCGGCACGACCAGCGACCCGAAGGGCGCACAACACACCGATAGATCAGTCATGCAAGGTGCAATTGGCTACTGCAAGAAGACGCGAGTAACAGAAGACGACATTGCGCTAGTGGCATTCCCGTTTACGCATGTCGGTGGGGCAATCATCGGTGTGTTCGCTCCTCTGCTCACTGGTTCGATGGCTGTACTGATGGAAAGTTTCACTCCACAGCTAGCAACGGAGTTGATTGGCCGTCACGACGTGACGCTTGGCAATGGTGCGCCAGCCATTCATCAACTCCTTATCTCTGAGGCGCGCAACAATCCTGACGCTTATCGCAAAGTTCGTGCTTTCCCTGGAGGTGGGTCACCCAAGCCACCGACACAACACGACGAGATTCGCGAGGTCGTGCCGAGCGCCGTCGGCGGAATAACTAGTGGGTACGGACTTACCGAGGCGCCCATACTGACGCAGACCGACATGTCCGCGAGCGATAACAGCAAGGTCTTGGGTGAAGGCACGCCGACCGAGTCGGTCACCATCAAACTGCTTGACCGCTACGGAAATGTCGTAGCAGATGGCGAGGAAGGCGAAGTTGTAGCGACAGGCAACCAGATCATGCGTGGCTACACGGACCCGACGCTTGATGCCGGTGCGTTTACCGCTGATGGTTTCTTCCGCACTGGTGATCTCGGGCGCTTTCTTTCGGACGGAACGCTCGTCATCACGGGCCGAATCAAAGACGTGATCATTCGTAAGGGCGAAAATGTCTCGGCAAAAGAAGTCGAGGACTGCCTCTACTCACACCCGAACGTTGCCGATGTCGCTGTATTTGGTATCCCAGATGTTGATCGCGGAGAGATGGTTGTTGCCGCTTTGCGACTCAAGGATGCTTCTACTGTTCCCTCCGTGACCGACATCTTCAATCACTGCAAGGCCGCTGGCCTCATGGCTCAGAAAGCTCCAGAGCGTCTGATGATCGTCGACGCAATGCCACGTAATCCAAGCGGCAAGATCCCGAAGCACGAACTGCGCAAACAGCTACTTGGCGAGTGACTTGCGCACCTACTGCGTTACGGGCGCTGCTTCCGGTCTAGGCAAAGCCGTTGGCACTCAACTCGAATCGCTTGGTTCTCGCGTTATAGGCGTCGACCAACATTCCGTAGCAGCAACGGCTGACTTGTCGAGTCCCCTAGGGCGATCTAACGCAGTCGCGTCCGTGCTCGATGAGTGCGATGGCGTTCTCGCTGGACTTGTGCCGTGCGCCGGTCTCGGACCGCAACACGCGAGCGCGCAGATCATCGCCGTCAATTATTTCGGCGCTGTGGCGATGCTTGATGGGCTCTCTTCGGCTCTGACCGCGGGATCGGCTGTAGTGCTGATTTGTTCGAACTCGACAACTCTCACTCCTGGCGCGGACGGGGAACTCGCTAAGGCTTGCCTTAACGGAGATGAGGCAGCGGCTTTGGAGATTGCTACCGATACTCATCCAGCGGTCGCGTACGCGGCATCGAAAGTTGCGCTAGCGAAGAAAATGCGCACGCGTGTCGCTGAACTTGGTGCAGTAGGAATTCGCATTAACGCTGTTGCGCCAGGACCATTCAAGAGTCCCTTGCTTCAAGAAGGGCTCGATGATCCACTCACGAAAGATCTCATTTCATCTCTCCCAATACCCTTGGGTCGATTCGGCGAGCCAGAAGAGATCGCTCAAGTAATCATCTGGCTACTGAGCGACCACGCTCGGTATGTACACGGAAGCACCCTGTTCGTCGACGGTGGTATCGACGCGCTGCTAGCGCCGACCAGATTCCCTTAGGAGGGCTGAACGTGGATGTAAGCGTCACGCTGTCTGGCTTCTCACGGCTTTTCGGCAACGATTTCGCGCGCGTGCTCGATGCGGCCAGAGCGATCGATGGCGCTGGTGCTACGACGCTCGTGTTGGCCGATCATGTCGTGATGGGCGATCGCGTAGATCGGTATCCGTTCGGGACATTTCCTTACGGTCCTGAGGAGCCGTGGCCAGAGCCTCTTACGTTGCTCGCCGCGATCGCAGGTGTAACTACCGAAGTTCGTCTCGGGACAGGGATCGTGATCACGCCCTTACGGCCAGCGCCATTGCTCGCGAAAATTTGCGCAACGCTCGATCAAGTGAGTGGCGGACGACTGACGCTAGGAGTTGGTCCAGGCTGGCAGCGCGAGGAATACGCGGCATGCGGTCTTGACTTCGCGAACCGCTGGCAAATATTCGACGACGGGCTCAGGGCTTGCGCTGCGCTATGGACCCAACAGCCACCGGTCAGTTTCGCGTCACAGACAACTTCGTTCGGGCCGACCTGGTGCCTGCCACAGCCCGTACAGAACTCGGCGATTTCTGCGATACCGCTGGTGTATGGGATTCCGGCGACTCCAGTAAACGTCACACGCATCGCTGAACTTGGCGCAGGCTGGATACCGATACATACCACGACACCAGATGGACTCAGGGAAGGCGTAGCTGCGATCCGCGCAGGATTCGAAAACGTTGGGCGCGACGCTGCGAGCCTTCGAGTCCGCGCGACGGGGCGTGTTCAATCTGACGCGACTGGAAAGATCGATTGGTCAGCGACGCTCGACGCGTCGGCGGATCTCCGCGAGATTGGCGTAACAGAGGTTGCGGTAGGTCTAGGCCGACACTGCTCCGACACGACTTCCATCGAACACTTCGTGACGCGTGCCGTGGCGTGTTTCGCAGCGCTCTAGGGAAAAGAGCACAGCCAATCGAAGAGCCCCTGCTGGCTCGAGTCCTGTTCTGCTGTGTCCTCTGGATGCCATTGAACTGCGATGAGTCTTGACCCCGGCCGCTCGACAGCCTCGATGATTCCATCGGGAGACCGTCCAGTCACCACTAAGCCTTGCCCTAGATCATTGATGGACTGGTGATGATGGCACGAACACTCTGGTGAGGTTGTAGCCATGGCTGTCGCGACAAGGGTTCCGGGTTCGAGTTCCACCTTGCCGATGAGTTCACCGTTTGTGACTCCCGGGCGTCCGTGCGGCGACACGCCGAGGTCGGTCGGAATGTCTTGGTACAGCGAGCCGCCAAGTGCAACGTTGAGCACCTGGATTCCTCGACAGATTGCGAGTATCGGCACATCGCACGCGATGGCCGCGTGCACTAATGCGAACTCAAAATCATCGACGGCTGTGTCGGTGCCGTAAACGGACTCGTGTGGCGTCTGCCCATACCTGACTGGTTCGATGTCGGGACCACCCGTTAGCAGAACGGCATCGAAGCGTTGCACGAAATCTTGTGCTTCGCGTTTGCCGATTGGTACAGGGTCGCAGAGAACGGGCGATCCGCCGCTTGCGCGTACGCGCCCCATGTAGCCAGCGCGTTCGCCGATTCCTCCAGATTGCCACCCAGCCACCCGCCCATCGGCGAGACGTCTAGAGGTAAGAGCGATGAGTGGCTTTGGTCTTACCACTGATCGAAGTTTCGCTTCAGCTCCCAGTCGGTGACAGCGCGGTTGAACGAAGCCCATTCTTGTTTGGCTGTGTTCAAGAGGTGGAAATGCACATCGTCTCCGAAGGCGTGTCGAGCGACCTTGGAGTTGTCGAACTCCTCGATCGCTTCGACGAGCGTCCAGGGAACACGACCAACATCTGGGGCCGCATAGGCGTTGCCGTCAAAGCGGTCTGTCGGGGCGATGTTGTTCTCGATACCGTGAAGTCCTGCGGCGATAGTTGCAGCGAAGGCCAAGTACGGGTTTGCATCTGCACCTGGAATGCGAGACTCGACTCGGTACGACTCGCCGTGACCAACCATTCGGTAGCCGCACGTGCGGTTGTCGTGCCCCCACGCAAGCGCTGTGGGTGCCCACGACTCGGGTTGGTACCGCTTGAACGAGTTGACGGTAGGGGCGTACATCCACGCCAACTCGCGGCCAGTTGCAATGAGTCCACCGAGCCAGCCACGAGTGACATCGGAGAAGTTGTGCTCCGCGTCGTTGTCCCACATCAACGACTTTCCTGTGTCGCTAGACCACACAGATGAATGGATGTGGCATGACGAGCCAACATCTTTCATCGAGTACTTAGCCATGAAAGTGATGGCTTTGCCGTGTTGGTGCGCAATCTCTTTGGTGCCGTTCTTGTAGATCACATGACGGTCGGCCATGGTGAGAGCGTCGGAATATTCGAGATTGATTTCGTGTTGGCCGTAACCGGCTTCCCCCTTCGAGAATTCGACTGGAACGCCTGCGCCATCCATGCCGTTGCGGATCGCACGAATTAGGTATTCGTCGCGACTCGTTTGCAAGATGTGGTAGTCGAGGATCACACTCGAATGCGGTTTGAGATCCTGAAACTTCTTGGCGGCGGCATCTTCGAGGGAATCTTCGAACATGAAAAACTCAAGTTCGCTAGCGGCCATGACCTTGTAACCGAGTGCTGCAGCCCGCTCTAACTGGCGCTGCAAAATGCGCCGTGGCGAGACCTCAACCGGCTTGCCATCGCTTTCCTCCACAAGGTCACAGACGACGAGCGCAGTCTTCTCGAGCCACGGGATGTTGCGAATTGTGTTTAGGTCTGGGACGAGCGCGAAGTCGCCGTAACCCTTGTCCCAGTTGGCGTATTCGTAGCCGGGGACGACATTCATTTCGCTGTCCACCGCTAGCAGGTAGTTGCAGGCGTGAACTTCGCCTTCTCCCTTGTTCATTTGCTTGAGCCAGAAATGACCTGTAACGCGCTTGCCCATAAGTCGGCCCTGCAGATCAGGGAAGGTAACTAGCACCGTGTCGATTAGGCCGTCTTTTATCCGTTCGGCGAGTTCACCGGGTTGCATCATTCCTGGAATCATCAACTGCTCCTTAAGGGTGTTGCGCTGAATCCTACGGCCAAATTGTGAAAAATCGGTTAGCTGCGAATCCGAGATCCCTTCGGATCCCACAACGCGTCGTTAACGATCTCGGCTGGTATCCATTCTCCGAAGACCTCGACTTCGACGAGTCGCCCAAGTTCAGACATGCCGACGGGCACGTACGCGAATGCGATCGAAGCGCCGGTTCGGTAGCCAGCGCCACCACTTGTTACTCGACCAACGATCTTGCCATCGACCCGCACTGGTTCTGAACCCATGGCGATTGCTAAAGGGTCGGCCAAGCGCACAGCGCGCAACCTACGCGAGATTCCTTGAGACTTCTGCTCAGCTAGCGCTGCACGCCCAACAAAATCAACTCCCTTGTCGAGTGCGACGGCGAAGCCGAGGCCAGATTCGAAGGGGGTGTCGTCTGGGCTGATATCGGCGCCCCAAACTCGGTATCCCTTCTCGATCCGTAGTGCATCGATGGCTCGGTAGCCACCGGCGACCATGTTGTGTTGCGTGCCCCGTTCCCAGAGAAGGTCCCACAGCGTGGCTCCGTACTCGGTAGGGCAATACAACTCCCATCCGAGTTCGCCGACGTAGGTCACGCGCGCCGCAATTGTCGGTACTGCACCAATCGAACATTGTCGTGCTGAGAGATACGGGAATGCGACATTGTCGAGGGATTGGCTAGTTAGTGGACCAAGCACTTCGCGTGACTTTGGTCCCCAGATGCCGAAGCATGCGAGTGAGGAAGTGACGTCGCGCGGGTGGACGGAGCCTGCTGGTGGTTGGCTCTCTAACTGTGTACGTATCCACGCGAGGTCGTGTTGTCCGAACGCTGTACCGGTGACGAGTAGGAATCTCTCGATACCTAGGCGAGTGACAGTGAGGTCGGCTTCAATACCGCCACGTTCATTGCATAGTTGCGTGTAGATGACCGAGCCGACTGGCTTATCCATTTGATTCGCGCAGATTCTTTGCAAGAAGGTAAGCGCACCAGGACCTTCGAGTTCTAGTTTCGAGAAACTGGTCTCGTCGAACAACGCAACGGCGTCGCGGGTCGCAAGACTTTCGGTGACGATCGCCGTAGACCAATGTTGTCCCGCCCAGCCACTAGGGCGGAGTTGCTCGTGTGACTCGTACTCATTTGGCTCGAACCAGTTCGGGCGTTCCCAACTCGACTTCATACCGAACACGCACCCAAGGTCGGCGAGGGCACCGTATGCGGGCGACTTACGCAACGGACGTCCCGCGAAGGTCTCCTCGTTCGGGTAATGAATGTCGTAGTAGGTGCTGTAGACCTCGGTGGCGCGAGCTAACGCGAATTCGCGTGAGTTGTACTGAGGGCCGAATCGGCGAATGTCCATCTTCCAGCAGTCGAAACTTGGTTGCCCGTCGAGCACCCATTCGCTGATCGCCCGCCCGACCCCGCCTGCACCAGCAATGCCATGGGCGCAAAACCCTGCAGCGACGAATAGACCATGCACTGAACTCTCGCCAAGGATGAACTCGTTATCTGGCGTGAAACCTTCGGGACCGTTGACTAACGAGACGATGTCGGCGGTCTCGGCGGCAGGGACCCGGGCGCATGCATTGGCCATTATCGGAGCGAAACGATCCCAGTCCTCTGAAAGAAGTTTGTTATTGAAGTCTGGCGGTACGCCATGCAAAGACCATGGCGCAGGATCGCGCTCATAGCCACCGAGGACTAATCCATCGCCGTCGCGGCGGAAGTAAACGAGGTTGTCGGGGTCCCGCAATTGCGGAAGGTCGTCTGTGACACCAGGAATAGATTTCGTGACGAGATATTGGTGCGCCATTGGCACGATTGGGACGTTGACGCCAGCGAGTGCAGCAACATCCGGCGTGTACATCCCGGTAGCGAGTACAACGGTTTCGCACTCGACTGTTCCGTGGTCTGTGAGCACCGAGCAGACGCGACCGGCTTCGATTCGAAACCCAGTAACTCGGACTCCTGTTGCCACTTCGACACCGAGGTCCTTCGCTCCACCTAACAGGGCGTGTGTGAGGCCGCTCGGATCCAAGAAACCATCGGTTGGCAACCAAATACCGCCGAGTACCCCATCGGGAGACATGAGCGGGAACTTGGTCGAGCACTCGCGCGCCGACAACAGTTCCATTGGCAGGCCGAAGGTCTTCGCCCAACCATGTTGCCTGCGCAGTTCTTCCATGCGTTCGGTTGTCGACGCGATGCGCAACGACCCGACCTCGCGCCACCCAGGGGAACGGCCGGATAGCTCTGACTCGACTTCGAGGCGCCGGTAGACGTCGACGCTGTGCATCATCATGGTGGTGAGCGGCAGAGATCCGCGCAATTGTCCGACAAGCCCAGCCGAATGGAACGTCGAGCCACTTGTTGGCTCGGAGCGCTCAAGCACGAGCGCATCTGTTACGCCACGTTGTGCAAAATGCCACGCGATTGATGCTCCAGCGACACCCGCTCCGACGATTACGACCCTTGCGCGATCACGCATCGGGAATACCGCCCGCCGCATTCGCTAGCAGCGCCTTAAAGTGGCGCCCTGTCGCTGCACTCAACATACGTTCGAAATGTTTGGCCGAATATTCACGGAAATCGAAGTCGAGTGCGCTGATCCCTTGTTGCACGACAGCCCACATAGCTTCGCGAAAGTCGCTCATGATCATCATCAGTTCGAGTCTCCCAGACCTGCGGGCATTTACCGAACCGAAGTAGCTACGCAACAATCGCTCGCGGTCGGACTCGTCAAACTCGTTGTTGACACTCAAATTGCCGAGGTCGAAATACCGATCGTTGTTCCCCGCGTATTCCCAGTCGAGCAGCCAGACGTGGTGAGCGTTGTTCGCATCGACAAGAAAATTTGCACACAGCAAATCGTTGTGACAAGGTCGCTTCGGTTCCGGAGAAGACGCGAAGGCAGCGGCGATCTGCGACGCTGACTCGGCAGCGCTCGTGAACTCGTCAGGGATTGCGACCCCTCGCGAAAGAGCGGAGGCGCGATGCAAATATGGCACCTCGAAGGCGCCGAAGTCATTGGCTAGCGCAATGCCATCGTGGAATGCTCGCAAGTGCCCGCAAATCGCCGCGAGTATGGATGGCTCCTTGATATGGGTGCTGCTGGGTGACTTGCCAGCGACGAAGCGGGTGATCAGGTAGCCCTCGGGTTCCAAGAATGCGGTGACTTCTGGAGCTATCCCGAGTCCTGCGGCACGGCTGGCGGCTTCTAGCTCAGCAGATCGATCGATTTCGAGCAGGTGTGTATCGGCTCCTGCGAGTCGCAATACGAACTGCTCAGTCTCGACAGCTATGAGAAGGTTGCGGTTGGTTATACCGCCATCGAGGGCGTGAACGACGTGTGCCCGGCCTTCCCAGCCGGGCACACGGTTCAGCAGTTCTTGTATCTGTTGCGTGTCCAAAGTTCTCGGACATTACTAGTTCATTCTTCAGTCCTGCAGGCGAGCATCCTCTGCATCTTCAAGAGCGCGAACGAGGGTCTCGTCACCGCTAGCAAGTGCAGCTTCGATTGCCAGCAGCTCTTCAGGTGTTCCCTGGACGCGAGGCCCTGTGAACCACTTCTTCGCGGAGAGCGCCCACCACAAAGCAACAACAATGAATAGGCCAATGATGATCGGTCCAGTGAAGTTGAAGTTCGACATGTGAAAGACGGTGAAAGCATCAGGTGTGCCAGCACCGAAAGTTGTGCTACCGCCGACCGGCCAGAAAGGCCAGAATGGTGGAGCGAAGAACAGCAAGCTGATGAAGGCCACCCACGCAACTGCTGTCCAACCAACCAACTTCGAGTACTTGCCGAGATTCCATGCACCTTGCTCGAAGTTCGAGTTCGTTAGACGTAGGAAGATCGGAATGACATATGCGATGTAAAGGCCTACAACGCACATGCCTGTCATGGCAAAGAAGGCAACTGAGTAGTTGTTGGCTTGGTAAAGCGATAGTGCCCCGACTACGAGTGAGAGTCCACAGCCCAACCAGATTGAGTTAGTTGGTGTCCTGGTGCGCGGGTTGATTCGGTGCCACAGTTTGTGGCCCGGAATCGCACCGTCACGGGAGAACGCATAGATCATGCGTGAGTTCGCAGTCACTGACGCCATGCCGCAGAAGAACTGTGCGACAACGCAGATAGCGATGAGCAGTTTCGCTCCGATGCCACCAACTGGGTTCGCCAACGCGTTCGCTCCACCGGTTGCCAAGAAGCCATCTCTTCCGAGGATCAGGTCATTGAATGTGCCCTTCGGCGTTGCCTGCAACATGGCGACGTTCAGGATGAGGGCAGCAACTGCCGACACATAGATCGAACGGACGATTGCGATCGAAGCGCTGCGTCCTGCGTCGTGCGTCTCTTCACTTACGTGTGCTGACGCGTCGAAGCCAGTAATCGTGTACTGGGCGAGAAGCAACCCGACGAGACAGGCGTACAAACCTGGCAGGAAACTCGTCCCGCCGTTATTGCTCCATCCTGTTCCATTGCTGTAATCGAATATGAAACCGAAGCCTTCGCGGTCGTTCGGAGCAACCAACAGAATCGCGAAAATCACTAGCACGCCACCGATGTGCCACCAGACACTGATGTCACCGAGCACCTTGACAAGCTTCACACCAGCGACGTTGATCAACGCGTGAGCGAGCAGCATGATCGCGAAGATCACGAATACCGTCTTCGTTGTCAACCTGAAGTCATCTTGGAAGAGTCCGATGAAGTAGCCGGTGAACAATGCGAGTCCGTAGTCGACCGATGCGATAACGCCGATCTGGCCGATCAGGTTGAACCAACCTGTGAACCAACTCCACATCGCGCCGTTTTTCTTGGCGAGTTTGCCTGACCAGTAATAGAGGCCACCGGCAGTTGGGTAGATAGAAACGATTTCTGCCATGGCCATACCGACTAGCAGCGAAAAGAAACCAACGATGACCCACCCGATCGTGATCATCCTCGGCCCACCAGCGAATCCAGCCAGGAAGTACGTGGTCGTGCCACCGGCTAGAATCGAGATGATCGAGAAACTGATTGCAAAGTTGGAGAACCAGCCCATCTTGCGGTCTAGCTCTTGGGCGTAACCCAATTCGTGAAGGCGGGCGCGATCCGCCTCATGTGTAGTTGTCACTTCATCCCCCGTAACTAATACGCTTGAATTGATATTGACAGGGGAACTCTTGCACTCGTTCGGTCGGTTGTCACGGACCCTGAACGGACAAGTCGTGCAAACCGCCCAACTCGCGAGAAATGTTCGTCACTAGTGACGAAACGTGTAGTTGCGGTCGTGGGTTCGTCTATTCGGGCGTCACGTACGCAGCGGTTATTCCACCGTCAACGACAAGTTGGCTCCCCGTGATATAGCTCGCCTCATCTGATGCAAGGAACAGAGCCGCGTTGACGATCTCGTGCGATTGGGCGAGTCGACCCATAGGGATGTGGACTAAGCGACGGGCCTTGCGAGCTGGGTCGCTCATTAGCTCGGCGAGCAGGGGAGTATCGACAGGCCCAGGGCAAAGCGAGTTGGCGCGGATACCTTTGCGTCCCCATTCGACTGCAATCTCGCGGGTCATGGCGAGCACACCACCCTTGGACGAGGTGTACGCGATCTGTGCGGTCGCGGCGCCCATTAGAGCGACGAAGGACGCGACGTTGACGATGGATCCGCCACCAGATTCAAGCATCGCGGGAATGCCGCTTCGACAACCGAGCCAAACGCCTTTGAGATTGATTTCCATCACGCGGTTCCATGTGGACTCTGGCGTCTCGAGTACGCCGCCGTCGTCGTTTGGGAACACGCCTGCATTGTTGTAAAGCACATGCAGCCCACCGAAAGATGACATTGCGTGTGCGACCATCGCATCGCAGTCGGAAGCGTTCGATACGTCGGCTGCGACGAATGTCGCCCGGTCGCCGAGCGAGGCGGCCACGGCCTTCCCTGCAGCTTCATCGAAGTCAACGACAACTACACGCGCGCCTTCTTCGGCGAAGCGCACAGCGGCGACCTTGCCCATGCCGCTCGCTCCCCCCGTGATTAGAGCGACCTTGTTGTCGAGACGTCCCATTGGTTCGATCCTTCGTGTTGTCGGTGATTACTAGTTCTCTGGCTGCCGATAGAAACGTTGCCCATCGAGCGTGTCGGCAGCGAGCATGTCTGTGGTACACGCGCGGACATCTTCGCGACGCGAATACTCGTCCATGCGTCCGTCTATCGCAACTGTCTTACCTTGTTCTTCGGGCGGTAGCCAAGCAGTCGGCCGGTAGCCCAGACGAATCTGTTCGACAGCAACATCGCGAGCGTCGATAAGGGCGTTCCAGTCGGCGACCCACGCGTTGAATGCTGCCTGCCCGTCACCGTTGCCGGTCGAAGCTACCTCGAACTCTGCGACCATTGAGCGCAAGACAGCCGTTTCTGTGTCGATCCTGTCGCCCAGCTCAGCATTTTCCATTTGGTCTGCGAGCTTTCCGAAAGTAACGAGTTCGTCGCGAGCTGCCACGCAGGCTGCGTTCACTGGTGCCTGCGCATCCCCGATGGGTTCGCCTGACTTGCCGAGAAATTGAGCGCCTACGATTGCTGCGAGCACTATGAGGAATCCGGCAAGGATCACAAGCATCGCTACGTGGTTAGAGCCTGAATTCTTGGATTCGATGGTCTTGCTTTCTGGGGAGGTCGTCATGTCAAATCGAGTCTCATCGTTATTGCGCCACCATTACTACCTACGTCGGCGAAACCGACTCGTAGGTACAAGCGTCGAGATGGGTTGTCTGGTTCGACGGATAAAGATAGGGCCTCTAGGTCGCTAGCCTTCGCGCGTGTTACCAACGATCCGAGCAACAGCGAACCGATTCCTTGGCCTCGGTATTCCCCATATACGCCAATCGTGATTTCTGGAATGTAGGGGCTGATATACCCGTAGCCAGCGTCGTCGGACGGATACAACCGATACCACGCGGCGCCTAGTGGTTCGTCATGCCGGTCGAGCGCAACGAGTGCAACGTCGCCTGCTCGTCCCCATCCGTCTACATATCTAGCGAAGGAACGATCCTTTTGTGCCTTGGAGAGTTCGGGCCGTTCATCGTCGCCTGAGTCGCGCCAGAAGGCGGCTTCGTAAGCCATAGCCCACAGAAAGTCGGCGTCGGCTCGAGTAGTTAGCCGGTACACGACGCTTGAGCGTAGGTGGAGTCCGAGTCATAGCCATTACCTATGCTCAGCTGATGCGACGAATTGCTGTTGTGCTTGCGGCCGTCATCGTCATTACGGCATGTAGTCCAGACGACAGGATCGACGCAGAAGAGTTTCGCTCTCGAACAGCTCCTGAGTCTGTCGACGGTTCGATGGTTCCCAAAATTGAGTGGCAACGGTGTGGCAAGTTTGATTGCGGCACCATGTTGGTTCCGCTGGACCATTTCAATGCCGAGGCTGGCGAGCCAATCGAACTTGTTGTCAGGCGGAGGCGCGCGGGCGATACAGATAAGCGCCAGGGAGCGATCCTGTTGAATCCTGGTGGGCCTGGTGCTCCCGGAATCGACATGGTGGAGTCGCAAGAGGCGGAGTTCCCAGACGCTGTGCTCGAAAAGTTCGACCTCGTAGCGTGGGACCCTCGCGGAACGGGTGAGAGCAGTCATGTCGAGTGCGACTCGGACCTTGATTATTTCTTTGCGACTGACAAGTCACCTGACACCGAAGCTGAGATCGACGAGAATATTGCTACGTCGAAGAGGCTCGCTGAGTCGTGTGCGCGCGCAGATAATGCGGAACTGCTCGGGTATCTCTCGACTACCCAGACCGTCGAGGACATGGATTGGATCCGTCGGGCGTTAGGCGACGATGGACTCACGTACCTTGGGTTCTCTTACGGCACATACTTAGGTATTCGATATGCCGAGACCCACCCAGCGAATGTTCGTGCTCTCGTTCTAGACGGCCCAATAGACCCGGGAGCCGATTCTGCAGTAATGACATTGCAGCAGAGCGTCGGTTTCGAGCGCGCTCTGGCTGAGTTTTTTGTATGGTGCGACGAGCACGAAGCTTGCCAATTCAGCGCGGGCGGGGACTCAGAAGCTGCATTTGCAAGGCTCATGGCGAACATCGACGACGAATCGTTACCTGCCGAAACTAACGGCGAACAACGCCAACTTGGTCCCGGCGAAACCGATCTCGGTGTTGCTGTGATGCTCTACTTTGGCGAATCAATGTATGAGGATCTCGCAGCAGCTCTCGCCGAAGCGGTTAGTGGTGATGGGTCGATGTTGTTGACGCTCGCAGACTTCTACACAGGTCGCGATGAGGCGGGCAAGTACGACGGATCGATGTCGGCCTTCTACTCGATAGCGTGTTTGGATTCGACCTCTAGCACTGTCGAACAGTTGCGGGAGTCGGCCGTCGAGTTGGAAACTGCAGCGCCATTTCTTGGCGAAGCAAACGCGTGGCTTGGTCTGCCGTGCGTGTACTGGCCAGTCCCACCAGATCCGCTAGCTGCTCCACACGCCGTCAACCTTTCAGACTCCGTGAGGATCCTCGTGACAGCGACGGACGGCGATCCAGCGACACCAATCGAGTGGGCGCGCAGTCTTAGTGAACAGATCGACGCACCTTTACTAGTAGCTCGTAGCGATCAGCACACGGCTTTCACAGCCGGAGACGACTGCGTCCACGACGCAATCATCGGATTCCTTGTCGATCCCGACTCCGGAGCCTCGGACTGTTCGACAGCGACATAGCCGAGGCGATGTGGTCGTCCTGTAGGTGCTCAGTTAGCGTGTCGCCTTGTGGAACTGCGCTACTCCGACTCAGATGAAGCTTTTCGTGCTCGTCTGAGTGAGTGGCTGAAGTCTGAGTTGCCCCAATTCGCGAACGCCCCACACCGTGACGACTGGGAACACAGGAGGCGTTTCGATACGGACTGGCAAAAGCGCGTGTTCGATGCTGGTTACGCCGGTCTCAACTGGCCTAAGCAGTACGGCGGCGCAGACGCGAGCCCTACCGAACAGCTCATTTTCTTTGAGGAAACAACCAAGGCGAAAGCGCCGTATGTAGGAGTGAATTTTGTTGGCACGCTCCACGCAGGGCCAACTCTTGTGGAAGAAGGCACAGCCGAGCAAAAGGCTGAACATCTCCCGAGAATTCTGAGTGGTGAGGAAGTTTGGTGCCAAGGTTTCTCAGAACCGAATGCAGGCAGCGACCTAGCTGGCCTGGCGACCCGCGCCGAACGAGACGGCGACCATTACGTCCTCAACGGACAGAAGACCTGGTGCAGTTTCGGGCATGTGGCCGACGTAGGGGAGTTCCTAGTCCGCACCGACCAGAACGCGCCTAAGCATCGAGGAATCTCATGGTTGATTCTCCCCATGGATCTACCTGGCATCGAAATCAGACCAATCAAGACTGTGCTCGGATCATCAGAGTTTTGCGAAGTCTTTCTGACCGATGTTCGTGTGCCGATTTCCAACCGAGTCGGTGAAGAAAACGATGGTTGGCGCGTAACAAACGTGACACTCAAGTACGAACGCGGAACTGCTTTTGTCGGTGAGCTCATCGATTCGTTGAGACTTTGTGCCGACCTCGCGAACACGGTCAAGGACCCGGTCGACAGGCGCGAACTTGGCCGATCTCTCGCCGATTTCGACGCGCTTTGGTCGCTAACCAAACGCAACGTGAGTCAGTCAGTGACAGGGCAGGTCGGCCCAGGTTCGATGATGGTCAAACTCGCGTATTCAGAAGCGCGTCAACGTTTCGGCGAACTCTGCCTGCGCGTGCTCGGCCGCGACGCCCTAAGCCTCGCCGATAACGAACTCATAGAAGAGCGACTACGAACGCAAGCACTAACTATTGCCGCCGGTGCCTCGCAGATTCAGCGCAACATTATTTCTGAGCGAGTACTCGGACTCCCAAGGGAGCCTCGCTAAATGTTTCTCGATCTAAGTGACGATCAGGTTGCACTACAGCAGGGGATTCGTGCCCTCTTGTCGGGACGCTTCGGGTCAGAACGCATTCGTGCTGGCTTCGACCGCGAGATGTTCGACGAGTTAGCCGACGCCGGTGTTTTCAGCCTGATTGCAGATGGATTCTCGTGGGCCGACGCTGTGATTGTCTTTGAACAACTCGGTGAGTTCTGCGTGCCGGGGCCTCTCGTTGGGTCATTCCTCGCGGGGGGCGAACGCATCACCGGCGTATACGCCGAATCGACGCGAACGATTGAGCACATCGCCGATCTGGAAGCACTGATTCTTCTTGACGAAGAAAAAGTTTTAGCAGTCGACTTGGCAAACCTCGTGGCTGAGTCGCTCGATTGGCCGCTCGATCCGCTGACGCCGGTGGCACGGGTTGCCGACTTTGGGGAAACGACATTGCTAGCCGGAATCGACCCTGTCGAGTGGCGACAACGTGGCGCGGTTCTAACCGCGGCCTACTGTCTCGGCCTGAGTTCGCGCCTCTGCGAAATGTCGGTTGCTTATGCAAAAGAGCGTCTGCAGTTCGACCGTCCGATTGGATCGTTTCAGGCCATCAAGCATCTGCTCGCAGACATGGCAATGCGCACCGAGGTCGCGCGCGCTGCTGTCTATAACGCTGGAGCTCATCTTGATGCATCAGACGTCGCCGGACTGACACGATCGATAAGCGTCGCGAAAGCGCTCGCTTGCGAAGCCGCGATTCGCTGTGGCAAAGATGCGACCCAAGTGCATGGCGGCATGGGGTACACATGGGAAGTCGATGTGCATCTGTATCTGAAACGTGCGTGGGTGCTCGACACTCACTTCGGGAGCCACGAACATCACTTCGACCATGTAGCCGAAACTGCCTAAAGTCGGGCAGATGGACGAGTCAGCACATCGAACGACGATCACCGCTGCGCTTGCCGACCGCGTTGCTTCTGACCCAGACAGCCTCTATCTCGATTTCTCTGGCGATGCGTGGAGCGCCGCGCGCATGGATCAAGAATCGAGGCGCATAGCTCGTGGTCTCGCCATACTCGGTGTTAACAAGGGCGACCGTGTTGCCTCCCTTGTCGAGAACTCTGCAGAACAGGTGGTCCTGTTCTTCGCGACTCTGCGTCTAGGTGCCATTGCTGTGCCGATAAACACGGCGTACAAGGCTGAGTTTTTGCGCCATCAACTCGTCGATAGCGGTGCCGTCGTATTCGTGATCGCGGATGAGTTTGCTGATCGTATTGCCGAGGCGTGCGAGCAAGGCAAGGCGCCGGCACTTCAAGCCATACTGCTTGCGTCTGCGCTAGCCGCACTCGATGGGCCAGAGATCAATGACGTAACTGTGGACCCGAGTGATCTCGCGTGTCTCATCTACACCGCTGGCACAACAGGGCCGAGCAAGGGCTGCATGCTCTCGCATAACTATGTGGTCGCAATGTCGCGCCAGATAGCGAGAGCGTGGCAACGCACACCTGATGATGTCATCTGGACGCCTCTGCCGCTGTTTCACCTCAATGCGATCTCTATATGCGTTGTCGGCACGTTGATCACCGGCGGTAGCGCGAGCATCGCACGTAAGTTTTCGGTATCGGGTTTCTGGCCAGAAATCAGACGCACTCAAGCAACTGTGTTGTCGATGCTTGGAAGCCTTGCGATTCTGATCGCGAACGCAGAAGATCATCCAGAAATGAGTGGCCACAAACTGCGTGTGTGTGCCGCTGCCCCGATGCCACCCGATACGGATCGCGTATGGCGGGAGAGATTCGGTTGCGCGACCTTTAGCGGCGGCTTTGGTCTAACAGAAGCGTCGCTATTGGCTGCTCTGCCCCCAGGAGTGCAGAACAAGCCGGGTGCCGCAGGGATGCTGAACCAAATTGAGTTCGAGGTCGCGCTTTTCGATGAGCATCATGAGCGGGTTGCGATAGGCGAAACCGGCGAGATCTGTGCTCGTCCAAGATTCGACGACATGATGTTCGCTGGCTATTGGGATCGAGAGCAGGACACCTTAGAGGCGTGGCGAAGCGGCTGGTTCCACACTGGCGACCTCGCAACGGTCGATCAAGACGGTTACCTGTTTTTCGTTGACCGCAAGAAAGACTCATTGCGTCGGCGAGGCGAGAACATTTCAAGCTTCGAAATGGAAAAAGTGCTGTTCAGTCATCCTGCGATTTCAGATTGTGCAGTGCATGCGGTGCCGAGCCCTCTCGGCGAAGACGACGTGAAGGTGACCGCAGTGCTCCGAGCGGACTCGCAAACGACCGAAGAGGAGTTGTGTCGGTGGGTGGCTGAGCGTGTTCCGTATTTTGCGATTCCGAGGTACATCGAGTTTCGCCAAGACTTGCCGCGCAACCCAGTTGGCCGTGTGCTGAAGTACGAACTGCGTGCCGATGGTGTAACACCTGCGAGCTGGGATCGTGAGGTCGCCGGAGTCGTGTTCGAACGCAAGTAAGAATTCGGCAATAAAGACTCGACAATTTCATGCCGAATACCAGTCAGATGCGCTTATGCCCTGGTTGTTCGTATTTGATGCCACCTGAGTGGGATCGTTGTGCGCGCTGCGACACAGACCTCGCCGAAGTAGCGCCGCGAGCGCTTGTCGGTGTTGGCGCGGTTACGAAACGAACGACATTCGCTGCCGCGCGACTACCTGCGACTCCGGCTGCACCACTACCGATGGAGCGACGAAAGATGCCGCACCGGCCGTCGTTCGAGCCGTGCGCTCCGATAAATGTTCGCGATGGATACGAACCTCTAGCGAGCATTGAAGATTCTTGGACGCCGAAGGCGACTCGGTCGAAGCGTAGGCGCTTGCCAATTAAAGGGTTGTTGGTCTCTTGCCTGGTTGGCGGTGCTGTGCTGATTGCGTGGCAACAAGCAACGGCGCGCGATATCCCGGCTGAATTGGTTAGCTACGTAAAGGACGGCGTAGGAGTCGAATTCGTGTCTGAGAACGGCCGATATTCGGCGCAGTTCCCGCGACCTCCTCAACACATGAACCGGAGTATCACCTTTAGTGGTACAGCGCTCGATGTGTCATTCGCGTATTCGCGTACTGGCAATCAAGTGATTGGTGTCGGATGGTTCGATGTTCCAAGTCGGAGCATCGCGACCAAGGACGCGAACGCGAACCTCGCGCAGTTGGCGAACAGCTACGCCGTCGCAGAAGAAGCGACAGTCACAGAACTTGATTTCTTCAGTTTTCACGGCTACGGCGGAGTCGACGCGCACCTGCGCTCCGACCGTGCAGTCACAAAGATAAGGGTTGTTATGGTCGGGACGCGCATCTATGTGTTGCATGCTGGCGGGACTCCACAAGGCGCAATTGGCCTCGGACGTCTGAGCGAATCGTTCGAACTAAAAGGCGACTAGCGGGCCAGCGACGTCGACGAGGCCGGTCTCGAGAGACCAGTCTGCCGGAGTATCAGATTCGTCCCAAACTGACTCGTGGATAATCAGCGCACTGTGTCTCGCGAATTCGACGACCTCCTTGTGCAAATCCGATCGTTCGGATATGGCGGCAATTGTTTGACGACCGTCGAGCGCTGCGCACAACGCGATTGCTGCAGCAATTCCCGGTCCGCCTGTCGCTGGCACGACGATGCTCCCGAGTTCGGTCGTCGGGAACGTACGTGCAATCCAAAGCCCGACGGTCCCGGGGTCAGCAGCGAGCAATCCGCCGACCGGTAGTTGCTCTCGGAGTCGAGCAACTATTCGAGCAGGGTGGAACGGGAATCGTTCATCGCTGTAACCCGGTTGAGCGATCTTTGAGATTGCGTCGAACAATGGTGTTGTTGCGACGGATTCCCTGCGCGCTACATGGACCGATAGGTACTCCAATTGTTGTGGGTCGACATGTGTGACCCGCACTCCGGCTGGCATGGCTGGTCTCGACTCGTTGCGGTCTATGCCTGTCGCTATGACGACGTCGCAGGCGCCAAAAGACAACTCAAAATCGCGGGCCTGCAAGCCGACAGTCCCCATGTGGTACTCGCTGTCCCACGCAAATAGTCCTTTCGCCCCCCAGGTATTCGCGACGCCGACGTTCGTATAAGCAGCGAAGGATCGGATGCTCTCGGCTGCGGCCCGACGCGTGACGTAAGGCCCAGCGAGTACGGCGACACGTTCAGTGTCAGCAACAATCGCGCCTGCGAACGGCACGTAAGCGCGTGGCCCTGTCGGTCGAGCTCGGGAGCTGACGGGCATATCGAGATCGAAATCGAGATGGATGATGTGTGTGCGATGTTGCCGCGATACATCGCGTGCTGCCTCGTCGATGACTCGAAGTATGTGCGCAGGCGATTCGCAGGCAGTGGTAGCGACCTCCAGGCCCCCGACGAGGGACGAGATCCGAAGTTCGCGATGTGTGGCATCAAAGGCAACGCCTACTCGATTGAGTCGCCCATCAGCGTCTGCGAGGACCGAAGCGAGCGTCGGTTCCCCAAGAGAGATGTGTTCTAGGCGGCCGAAGGGATCTCCGAAGACGCGTTTGCAACCATGGGCGACGAGAATCTCATCGATGAGATCGGTTGCGGTCTTCATCACCGGAACTCTACGAAACGGCTAAACGTCGCGTGCTCATCGCATAGTTTCGCATTCCGATGAAACGAAACGTCTGTGTCGTTGGTGTCGGTCACGCCGACGGACCCTACGCGACGGGCCTCCAGCCGAACGCCCTAATCGCTCAGGGATTCACAAGAGCGCTAGCAGATGCCGGCTTGCGGAAGGATCAGGTCGACGGTCTAGCTTCGGCGGGTCACAGCGGAATGCACGAGGTTGCGGTAGCTGAGTACCTCGGGATCCGTCCAGCGTGGCTCGATTCGACTAGTTGCGGCGGATCAAGTTTCGAGTTTCATGCCCAGCACGCCTATCGGGCAATCGAGGCAGGCGATGTCGACGTCGTAGCGATTTGTTATGGCAGCAACCTGCTCTCTGCGAGCGGCCGAACGCTAGGTACTGGAGGCGGTGGTGGCCAAAGAGGTATGCAGCCACCCGGCCCAATGAAGTACGAGTTCCCGACAGGACTCACCCTTGTGGGCGCGTACGCCATGGCTGCGAATCGACACATGCACGAATACGGCACTACGCCGGATCAGCTTGCTTCGATCGCTGTGCAGATGCGCGAGCACGCTTCGCGAAACACGAATGCCATGTACCGCACGCCGCTCACTGTCGACGATGTACTCGAGAGTCGACTCGTCGCCGATCCGCTCCACAAACTCGATTGCTGTGTCATTTCAGATGGTGGTGTATGCGTGATTCTTGCAGCCGAACACATTGCGGCTGGACTGCGTTGGAGCACAAAGCCCGTATATGTACGAGGGGGATCTGGCGGCACGACTCATCACTCAGTGCAAGGCATGAGCGACATGACAACGACGGCGGCTGTTATCGCTGGCAAACGGGCGTTCGAAACGGCTGGGATTGTTCCTTCCGATGTTGACGTGTTTTGTAGCTACGACAGTTTCACGTACACCGTCCTAGTGACTCTTGAGGACCTCGGTTTTGCCCCGAAGGGCGAAGGCGGGCCATTCGTGGCGGAAGGCAATCTTCGGCTTGGAGGCGCGCTACCTACCAACCCAGATGGCGGCGGCTTGTCTTGCACCCACCCGGGAATGCGGGGCCTGTTCTTGCTTGCTGAGGCCACTCGGCAACTGCGCAACGATGCGGGTGAGTCGCAAGTGCAAGGAGCAGAGACCGCTGTCTGTAACGGGAGTGGGGGATGGCTGAGCACCCAGGGCACAGTGGTACTAGGGACGCAGAGCCGATGAGTGGCAACTGGAACGAGAACCCGCCGTGGGTAGTGCCAGTTCCTACAGACGAGGACCGAGAGTTCTTCGAGGGTGCGAGTCGGGGAGAACTCCGGATACAACGCTGTGATGAGTGCGGGCTGCATCAGCACTACCCAAGATACTTATGTAGCCACTGCGGATCTACCGAGGTCAAGTGGGTGACGGCGAGTGGAGTCGGAACTGTCTATTCGTTCACGGTGATACGGCAGAACGGTGTGCCACCGTTTCGTGAGCGTCTCCCGTTCGTGGTGGCAGCGGTTGATCTCGAAGAGACCGGGGCGCGTCTTGTGGCATCTATGCCTGGCGCCGACCCGGCACAGGTCGCAATAGGGATGCAGGTCCGGGCCACATTCAGGTCGGTAGGCGAAGGAATCGGTTTAGTCGATTTCGCCTGAGCTGTCGTGCAGACTGAAGTGCAAAGTTCTGCCGAACACCGATTCGAAAAGTTCCGACCGTCTTCGGCAACCCCAGATCTCAAGCTCGGGATCTGCGCTCGTAGCGAGGTGAAGCGTGACGATGTCGCCATTATCGACTGCTCGTAGACGCGTAATCCGTTGGCGATGACCGCGGTCTAGACCGTCGGCAACCCGAAGCAATGCGGCGAGCTTGCGGCAACGCTTGCGATCATCGGCAGAAAGCGCCGAAATGTGCTGTTCGGCTGCCTTTACGTCCCCCTTGCGGTGGTGCCGGACAAGCGCCGTCAGAAACTGCAATTCGGATTGGTCGAAGCCGCGCATCGCGCTGTTAGCGACGAGATACGCCGCATGTTCATGGTGCCTGTAGTGCGAGACATGGTGACCGATGTCGTGTAACAAAACTGCGTACGCGAGCATCGCCCGGTCTGCGTCGCCAAGACCGTGGAGTTCCTTCAGACCGTCGAACAATTGCAACGACAGGTCGCGTACGTGTTCGCAATGGCTTTTGCGACTGTTACATTTGCGCGCTAGTGCACTGACGGAAGCTTCGCGAATAGTTGTGACGTCATCCGCGAACTGGCTCGGATCAGAACGCGCCACTGCTTGAAGCAGAATCCCTTCCCTCAATGCCCAATCAGAAAAAGTCAAGGACTCGAAGCCGAGAATATCGAAAGCAACATCTAGCACTACAGATCCGACGGCGATGAGGTCAGATCGCTTCGTGTCGAGCCCAACTAGCCCCTTGCGCTCGCTTGAAGTCATCGTCAGCAAGCGTTGATGCATCTCTTCAAAATCGCTGCGCCTGATCGTCACGTGGTTGAGATTTCGCGGCTGCGCGATCTTTGCGTGTGCCAATGTCATGGCAGCGAGGTCACCAATAGTGCCGCTGCTGCCTACGAGCATCGTCGGATTGTGCACTCCTAGCCGCTGAATGACAGGTAAGAGAACATCACTGACTTGCTCATTGAGCCTCTGTAGTTCATCGACGTGCGGCGGATCGTGAGAGACGAACTTGGCCCGGAGCAAGCCGACGCCTAGAGCAACGCTCGCTCCGTCGAGCATCCCGTCACGATTGCCGACTCCAATCTCGAGGCTCCCGCCTCCGATGTCGATGAACACTGCCGGTCCGGGATCCAATACGACGCTGGCACGGATTGCCTCGAAGATCAGTTCGGCTTCCTCTAGACCATCGATCACTCGCACAGTCACTCCGGCTTCAGCTTCGAACCTGTCGACTAGTGCGCTGCCGTTGGCCGCCCTCCGAATTGCGGCGGTAGCTACGGCGTAAACCTCAGTAGCCCCATGAGCGAGCGCGAGTTCATGCAGTCGTCGGAGAGAAGCCACCGCTCGGTCGGCGGCGGCGGCTCGAATGCACCGAAATTGGCCAACTTCGTCGCCGAGTCTGAGCATTTCTTTTTCGCGTGTAACCGTCGTGAATGTCCGATCGGGGTGGACATCGGCGACAAGCAGATGGAACGAGTTCGAGCCAAGGTCGAGGACGGCGACACGCATCGACATATGACGATACGCTCGGAGCCCCCTACTGGTTGCACACACGGAGACACGATGGACTTTGAGTCACGAATGCTTATCGACGGAAAGCTTGTAGATGCAGAGAATCAGCGCACCTACGCAAATGTGAACCCGGCGACAGAAGAAGTCATTGGCCTAGTTGCCGATGCGTCTGCGGACGATATGGAGCGTGCGATTCTTGCAGCACGTCGCGCATTCGACGAGTCAGATTGGGCTATGAACAGGGAATTGCGTTCACGGTGCCTTCGCCAGTTGCACGATGCGCTCGACAAGTCCCGCGAAGAACTCCGCCCGCAAATCATCGCGGAGGTCGGCACTCCAGCTGCTCTCACCTACGCGATCCAGATGGACTCGTGTATCGACGACATGTTGTGGGATATCGACATAATCGACAGCTACAAGTGGGAAGAGGAACTCGGCGTGCATGAGTTCTTCGGAATTACGAGTAACCGAATGGTTATCAAGGAACCGATCGGAGTCGTGGGAGCAATAACTCCGTGGAACTTCCCGTTCATGCTCAATCTTTCCAAAGTCATTCCCGCATTGGCCGCCGGTTGCACAGTCGTGTTGAAGCCAGCCCCCGACACGCCGTTCAGCGCAACGTGGATCGGACGTCTCGTCGCAGAGCAGACCGACATGCCCGCGGGCGTCTTCAACGTCGTCACTGCGAGCGACCCTGCCGAGACTCCCGAAGTCCTGACAGGGCACGACCTCGTTGACATGATCAGCTTCACGGGTTCGTCCGCGATCGGCAAGCGCATTACAGAGCGCAGTGCTGGAAACCTCAAGCGCGTATTCCTCGAACTCGGCGGTAAGAGCGCGAACATCATTCTCGACGACGCGAACTTCGAAGCCGCGCTAGCAAGTGCGAGCATGGTTTGTATGCACAGTGGGCAGGGATGTGCGATTACAACACGACTGCTGTTGCCGCGATCGCGTTACGAAGAAGGAGTCGCGATCGTAAAGCAATCCTTCGAGAATTTCCCTTATGGCGACCCGGCAGATGCGTCAAACATGGCCGGACCGCTGATCAACGCGAAGCAGCGCGAGCGCGTGCTTGGGTACATAGAGAAGGGCAAAGCCGAAGGGGCGCGTTGCGTTGTCGGCGGGGGAACGGCAACCCAATTCGATAGTGGGTACTGGGTGCAACCAACACTGTTCGTCGATGTAGATCCGGACTCCACGATCGCGCAGGAAGAAATATTCGGTCCTGTCCTGGCAGTCATTCCTTATGAAGATGACGACGATGCCGTAGCGATAGCAAACAACAGCCGATACGGGTTGTCGGGTGCCGTCGTGTCAGCGTCGCTTGACAGGGCGATGTCGGTTGCACGGAGAGTGCGCACAGGCACCATGTCCGTAAATGGCGCCCAGTGGTTTGCGCCTGACTCGCCGTTTGGCGGATTCAAGGAGAGTGGGACGGGTCGCGAGCATGGCGTTGCTGGATTCGAGGAGTATCTCGAAACCAAGACCCTCGGCTTACCTGTCTGATCGAATTGGGGCGATGCAGTAGCGAGTCACCGCTAGAGCAGCGTTAGCCTAATCGCCATGACAGCCATGATCGACACCTCATACCTTCCGACATTCGCGACATTTGAGGAAACCCGGCGGCACCGTTTGCAACGGCTAGCTGCAGCGTTTCGGCTTTTCGGAAAGTTTGGTTTCGACGAGGGAATCGCCGGTCACATAACGGTGCGCGACCCGGAGTATCTTGACCAGTTTTGGGTCAATCCGTTCGGCATGAACTTCAAACACATTCGTGTTAGCGACCTCGTTCGTCTAGATCACGACGGCAATCTCACACATGGCGATGCTCTCGTGAACCGCGCTGCTTTCGCTATTCATAGTCAGGTCCATGCTGCACGGCCAGACATCATTGCTGCTGCTCACTCACACTCGCTTTACGGCAAGGCGTTCTCGTCGCTCGGTCGCGATCTAGATCCGCTCACTCAAGATGCGTGTGCGTTCTACGGCGATCACGTCGTGTTTCGCGATTACACCGGCGTTGTGAACGACACTTCCGAAGGCAAGCGGATCGGCGAAGCGCTCGGCAACAAGAAAGCCGCGATACTTCAGAATCACGGCCTCTTGACCACGGGTTTTTCTGTCGATGAAGCGTGCTGGTCGTTCATAACGATGGAACGAACTTGTCAGGCCCAACTACTCGCAGAAGCCGCAGGCAATCCGATCAAGATCGGCCACGATGTCGCGACGCTCACCCATAGCCAAGTCGGTTCGCCAATCGCCTGTTATATCTCTTTTCAACCACTTTATGAAGCGATAACTCGCGAGCAACCTGACCTTTTTGAGTAGGCACTAGTCGCCTGCGTGCGTTAGGCAGAAGCTTGGCCGCGAGCCCAACTGATGCTGCCAGCAAGAAACGCTGTTGTGTCAGGAAACTTCTTAGCGACTACGTCCTCGAACCATGAGGGAACGTAAATCTCGAACTTGTCGTTACCGATGAGGTCGAGTATTGGTCCCACAATCTCTGATACTGGGGCCTTCTCGATGGGGGAGGTGAACGGATCGTTGTCCGGCAGGTTGAACGGTTCGGTGTCGAATACGCCGGGGTTCACGACATGAACGCGCACATCGTGGCTGGCGATACCAAGATCGACTCGCATGGATTCAGACCACGCAGTAAGCGCCGCATTGCTAGCCGCGTACACCGCTTCGGCTGGCGGTGACAGGCGGGCAGCTACGGAACTGATGTTGATGATGTCTGCGCCGCGATCGATGAACCTCGGAAGCAGCGCGTGCATCAAGCGGACTGGCGACGCGTAGTTCAAGCTCATCACAGCCTCGACAGTTTCCGTCGTCAAGTTCATAACGGTTCGGCGTTTCGGGGTTCCGGCGTTGTTGATGAGAACGTCGATTCCGCCAAGATCATTGTCGACGCCGAGAGCGAACTTTTCTAGGTGGTTGAAGTCGGCGAGGTCGACTACGTAGGAGCGCGAGTCTGGCGAAATTTCTCTGAGTTCGGCGAGCACCTCGGAGAGCTTGTCCGGTCGCCGCGCGCAGATCGCGACCGTAGCTCCGCGCTCAGCCGCGCCGAGAGCAACTGCGAGACCTATGCCGGTTGATCCGCCTGTAACGAAAACGCGTTTGCCGCTGAGGTCTGTCATGGGTCGCAACATCGCGTCTATGGATAACGCTGTTACAGTCCGTCCACTATGACGACTCAGCCGACAGGTTTTGGACCGAACACCTTTGACATAACAGGACGCGTCGCTGTAATAACAGGAGCTGCCGGCGGGATAGGGCGCGCATCGGCATTGGCGCTGGCTCGATTCGGCGCCGACCTGGCAATATCGGATCGTGACGCCGAACGACTACAAGATGTTGCCAAGGAAGTGGAGGCGATAGGTCGTCGATGTGTTGTTGGCGTGTTGGATGTGCGCGAGACCGCTGACGTCGAAGAGCACGTAGCGACGGCCGTGGCCAGATTCGGGAAGATCGACATTCTCGTCAACAATGCTGGGGGAGGCTTCCAGGCGCCGTTCATGAATGTGAATAGCAAAGGTCAGGATTCGCTAATTCGCGAGAATTTCACCTCGGTAACGAACTTCGTGCGCGCATGCGTGCCCCACATGACTTCGCCAACCGGTGGGTCGATCATCAACATGACATCCATAGAAGCTCACCGAGCAGCGCCTGGCTTTGCCATCTACGCAGCCATGAAAACAGCCGTCATGTCGCTCTCGAAATCTTTGGCGTTGGAACTAGCCCCCCAACTCGTGCGCGTGAACTGCATCGCTATGGACGTGATTGCGGCGCCAGGTCTTGGTGACCACGATTTCACAGGCAAGGCAGTGCTGCCACTCAACGCGACAGGCGAGGATGTCGCAGGCGCTTGCGTGTATCTCGCTGGAGACGCGTCGCGCTTTGTGACCGGCTCAACGATTCATGTGGACGGCGGCAATCTCGCATCTGCTGGCTGGATACGAGCGCAGGACGGCTCTTTCGCAACGGGTTTCAATGGGAGTCTGGCTGAGTGAAGGATCAAGAGGTTTCGTTAGGCATCGCTCTCGGGGCAGTCAACCCGTACTTTCATGAAGACCTGACCGTCACTGCGGATGAACTCGGATTCGAAAGCGTCTGGCTCCCAGAGCATCTCGTGTTCACTTCTGCGATGACGAGTTCGCCTCACCCGGGACAAGATCACCCTCCTGTGCCGTCGAACACTCCGATCTTCGATGCGTTCGCGAACTTGGCGTATCTCGCTGGACTGACTCAACACATCAAGTTAGGTACCCACGTTTACAACATTGGTCTGCGCCACCCGTTTGTTTCGGCACGAGCGGTACAGACGCTTGACATATTGAGCCGTGGTCGTGCCATTTTTGGGATAGGCGCGAGTTGGCTTGAATCTGAGTGGGTAGCGGCCGAACTCGACTTCGCATCGCGTGCGGAGCGTGTCGGCGAATGCATCGAGATCTGCAAATTGCTCTGGACACAGGAAGAGACGAGTTTCCACGGCAGGTTTTTTAGTTTTGACGGAGTTGTATTCGAACCGAAACCAGCACAATACCCATATCCGCCGATTCTGGTAGGTGGCGAGTCGAAGGCGGCCTTGCGTCGTGCAGCGCGCTACGGCGACGGTTGGGTCGGCATGGCACACACATTTGAGTCTGTCGTGCCGCAAATCTCGAAGCTACGCGAGTTGCTCGACGAAGAGGGCCGAGAGTCAGGTGGTTTCGAGGTCACGATCACGGCGCAAGTCGCCGAGCGATCTGATCTCGAGCGCTGGGCAGAGATCGGCGTTACTCGCTTGATAGTCAGTCCGTGGCAGCGAGGCAAGGAAGCAATTGACGGTGTCAAACGTCTAGCTGGGATGATCGAGCGGTCTTAGCGAAGTGTCGCGGTGTAAGCCGCCATACCCAGAACGAATTGGTCGCAGTTCGCGGACTTGTCAACGGCCATCTTTTTTGCGTCGATGCCACCAGGAAAAGTCGCAGGCACGTAATACTCGAACCCTGAATCGGAGATGGCGTCGGCGATATCTGACGCACAGTCAGCAGCGCTTACCTTGTCGATATCGAAAAGGGCCTCGGCATTGCCTTCTTGATCCCAAATCTCGGTATCGATGGGTCCAGGAAGCACGAGTTTGGCCCCAACATTCGTCCCGCCGAGATCGATATGGAGTGATTCGGTCCATCCTGCTAACGCGTATTTCGACGCGCAATAGGCGGCTTCATTCGGTATCGGAGTCCTCCCGCCCATCGATGAGACGTTCACGATCAGCCCAGAGTCTCTCGCTAAGAAGCGTGGGAGCAGACCAAGAGTGAGACGCACGGGAGACAAGAAATTGATCCGCATCGTTTCTTCGAGGTCAGCATCAATGAGTTCGGTTGCGCGAACTCTCTTCGGTATTCCAGCGTTGTTAACTAGGCAGTCAATGCCGCCGAGGGTTTCCCAAGCATTTAAGGCGAGTGCCGAAACGGCTTCAAGGTCGCCGAGATCACAGACGAACATCTGAGAAGCCGGCGAATGTGCCCGACACTCCTCGAGAACCACTTCGAGGCGATCTCCGCGGCGTGCGACGATGCCGACGTGCGCTCCCCGGGATGCGAGTTCGATAGCTAGCGCCGCCCCAATGCCAGAGGATGCACCGGTAACCAATATGCGTGAGTCATGAATTTCTTGCGACGTCATTGTGTGAAATTAGCAACCCGAGTGCCGTTCGTCGGCCGGGCGGAGCCACGAACGGCACTCGGGTGGACCATTGCCCCTCTATGGTTGTCGAATCGGAGTGACTTCGATGCAGATAAGGGACCCGCATGCTTATTTCTCACATTCAATTAAAACGCCCATTCGCTTGTTCGGAGACGCGTGGCCTTGTTCGATTCAGAACTCGTGTAGACGCCAGGAGGCCGTAAGTGCAAGAAGCTGACAGTTCTTCAACCCTCGCACGTAGTCAGGCAGCGCGACGGCGACGCGTGATCGACGCTGCGCTAATGCTCGCTGCACGAGGAGGGTTCGACAACGTACAAATGCGCGACGTTGCGGGTGAAGCCGATGTTGCTCTCGGTACTGTCTACCGCTACTTCGCGTCGAAGGAACGACTGCTCCTCGAAGCAATGGCGGAGCAACAAGAAGATTTGCGCGGGTACCTCATCTCGCATCCGGCAGCAGGGGACACGCCTGCTGAGCGCGTGATCAATGTTCTAGGTCGCGCGAACATTTCGTTGCGCAAGTTTCCAGACATCACCGCAGCAATGGTGCGCGCATTCGGAGCTAGCAGCGAAGAGAATCGCGACGTAGTGGTCAGGGTCTCAGACACCATGGGCTCGATTATCACTGTTGCAATCGGCACCAACACGATGCGCGACCAGCGGATAGCTCGAGTTCTAGTGCAGGTATGGATGTCATCATTGATCGGTTGGGTAGGTGGAGTCGATCCTGCAGAAAGAGTCGACGATGACATCGCGATTGCCGCACATCTACTGCTCGATCCAAAGCCGTGAGGTCGCCGAGTTAGGACCGGAACCACTGCGAGTGCATGTGCGGGCGCGCTCCGGATAGTTTCACGGACATGTCGAAGCCTTTTCACTTTCATTTCGCAGACCTGTTCGAACAAGCGTGCGACAAGGTTCCAAATCGTGTGGCGGTCATAGATGATCGTCGGCGTGTCACATATGCAGATCTCGAGGCCCGCTCGAATCGCCTTGCACATGTGTTGTTGGACGGTGGCGTGAAGCCAGGTGACCATGTCGCGATCTACGCCCAAAATTGCATCGAGTGGATAGAAGCCTTGTTTGCCATCTACAAGGTCCGAGCGTCGATTGTGAACATCAACTTTCGCTATGTAGAACACGAACTCCGCTACATCCTCGACAATTCAGACGCTGTCTCGATCATCTATTCGGTCGGATACGAGTCCGTGCTTGCTGCCGCTCGCGATGCCCAACCAAAGCTCGCGCAGTTCATCAGAATCGATGACGACACAGACCAAGACGTGGTACTTGATGATGCGATCGATTACGAGACTGCGCTGGCTGCGAGTTCCGCCGAACGCGACTTCGATGAGCGCAGCGACGACGACGTCTACCTGTTGTACACAGGCGGCACGACGGGCATGCCGAAAGGTGTCATGTGGCGCATGGAGGATGTCTTTTACGCGTTAGGTGGCGGTATCGACGTGTTCACCAACATCAAGGCGAGTACGCCGGCCGACCTCGCAAACAAGATTGATCCGGAGGCGCTTGGTTGCCTCGTCACGCTCCAAACGGCGCCGATGATGCATGGCGCGGGCCAGTTCGGAATTATGCGCACTCTTTTTGAAGGCAACACTGCGGTATTGCCGAAGCAGTTTGATGCCGATCAGGTGTGGCAGCTCGTCAACGATCATCGGGTGAACGTGATCGGCTTTATCGGAGACGCGATGGCCCGACCGCTCAAGGATGCTTACGAGAAGGTCAAGGACCAGATCGATATCAGTTGCGTGTTTTCCTTTAGCTCCACAGCCGCGATTTTTTCGCCGACACTTAAGGCCTACTGGCGCGAGACATTGCCAGGGCACACCGTGATGCTCGATGCCGTCGGCTCAACTGAAGGCGGCATGAACGGTTTTCGGATGGTCGAAAAAGGCGCTGTGCAAGCCGAGGGCATTACGACCGTGACCCCTTCGCTCGACTCCGTTGTGCTCGACGAAAACCTCATGCAAGTAGCTCCTGGTAGTGGTCAAGTTGGACGCGTGGCTCGCGGTGGCAACATCCCGATCGGTTATTACAAGGACCCGGTGAAGACTGCGGAGACGTTCGTGGTCGACGCCAATGGTAAACGCTGGTCTATTCCTGGAGACTTCGCGAAGGTAGAAGCCGACGGAACGATTTGCTTGCTCGGTCGAGGGTCTGTGTGTATCAATTCTGGCGGAGAGAAGATTTTTCCAGAAGAAGTCGAAGGCGCGCTGAAGGCGAATGCTGGCGTGGTCGACGCCATAGTTGTCGGAATCCCCGACGAGCGGTGGGGTGAAGCTGTTTGCGCACTTGTGCAAGCCGAGTTAGGAAGTTCCCCGACGCTCAGCGAGTTGCAGTCGACAGCGCGCTCGCTCGTCGCTAGTTACAAGGTTCCACGTGCGATGTTCCTAATACCTGAGGTGCCGCGACACCCAAACGCCAAGCCTGACTACAAACGAGCCAAAGCAATGGCTTTGGAGCTATTTCAAGCAAGCAACCTTTGAGGATTTATCGCGATACCTGCGTATGCATGAGGAGTAGCAACTCAAGCAAGTAGCGCAAATACCGATGAGTATCTAGATGCTCATTCACCAGGTTGGTCCGCGTTCACAAAGATTTTCCCTAGCGATCGCATTGGTCGCACTACTTGGCTCCGTGAGCGGGGTCATGCTCGCCGTCTGGACGCTTCCTAGCTCGGCTCAAGTCCCGATGGCTTCGGGTACGAGCGTCATGGGACCGTCCACCCTTACGGCTACTCAACTAGCTGACAATTACTACGCGAAGAAGGGTTACAACTTCGCGCGAATTCCGAATCTCAACGGCGACGTCAAACGCCTCGCTGAGATATTTATTGCCGAAGGCAACGCAGACGGCGTCCGCGGCGACATTGCATTCATGCAGTCAATGCTCGAGACGGGTTGGCTCGAATTCAAGGACTACGGCCAGATCAGACCGGACTTCAACAACTTCTCGGGAATCCTTGCTTACGACGGCCGACCAATTGGCACGACTTGTGAAGCAGAAGCTGCGATCGAAGCCGCCGGCGGGTACAAGTCGCGGTGTTTTGCAACACCGGCCCTAGGAGTTCGCGCGCAGATCCACAAACTGCGTAGTTATGCGGATGCCTCTGTAGCAAACGTTGCAGGCCGAAGCAGCTATGCGCCGAGTTACTCGCGTGGCATGGCACCGTACTGGGAACAGTTCGGCGGCAGTACAGGTATCGCGATTTGGGCTACAGCGCCTGACTATGGCAACTACATACTGAACAACATGTACATCCCGATTCTGAATCGACTTGGCCTCACGATGCCGTGTGCTGCATTGAACAATCCCGATGGGACTGTTGGTAGTGGGTATTGGGTCGTTGACTCGACCGGCGTAGCAACAGAACGTGGTACAGCGGGTGTGCTAACGACATCAGGCGGATCTGAACCGAGCGATGCTGTCGTGGCTGTGGCTGCACGGCCAGATGGTCTCGGCTACTTCGAAGTGACTCGCAGTGGCAGAGTGCACTCTTACGGATCAGCGAGCTCCTTCGGCTCTATTCCTCAGTCAAGGATCGGATCGCCCGTAGTCGGAATTGAGGCGACGGCGTCAGGCAACGGGTACTGGATAGCGACCGCAGATGGCAGTGTGTTCCCATTCGGCGATGCTGTTGACCACGGGTCATTGAGCCGGACGGTACTGAGAAGCCAAGTGGTCGAAATTACGAAAACTCCAGGAGCGCGTGGCTACTGGCTCCTGCAGGAAGATGGATCGATTCATGCATTCGGAATGGCGCATGACTTCGGCTCTCCGCGAGACGATGGCTCGACGCAGGAGGTTGTCGCTCTGGCGGCGTCAGCATCTGGTGACGGGTACTTCGTAGTAACGGCTTCTGGGAGCGTGCAAGCTTTCGGAGATGCGTTAGCAGAGGGCGACACCAGCGGTTGCGAACTCGGTCGTGCGGTCGACATCGCAGTGGCGAGGACTGGCAATGGCTACTGGATTCTCACGGCCGACGGAACTGTGGCCGCGTTCGGCGACGCGAAGCACTTCGGCAATGCCAATCTCTCGGGTCGCCGGGCCGTGGCATTCGTCCCTTCGGCCTGATAGTTCGCCGGGACATTCCCAGCTAGACTGCACCCGTACGAATATATGACGGGGAGCTCGGGATAGCCGGGCTGAGAGGGTGGCCGAATTTGTCACCGACCCCATGAACCTGCTCCGGATAATGCCGGCGAAGGGAGTTGCCATGAGGGCTGCAGTGGTGCTGTGCGGGCCAGTAGCGCCAGATTCGAAGTGGCGCGATCGCTTGCCCGAATCGCCCTTAGTAATCGCGGCTGATGTCGGATACCGACATGCTCAAGGTCTTGGACTGCGCGTTGACGTCCTCGTAGGCGACCTCGATTCTTTAGACGCTGCCGAAGTCGAAACGGCGAGGCAGCGCGGCGCTCGGGTCGAGCGCCACCCCGTTGACAAGAGTGAGACCGATCTCGAACTCGCGCTCAATCTCGCGCTGGTGTCTGGCTGTGTGCATGCTGTCGTAGTCGATGGCGGTGTCGGTCCAAGGGTTGATCATTTCTTGGCAAACGCACTCTTGCTTGCTCATTCGAGGTACGCCCCGATGGGCGTCGATGCCGCATTCGGTAATTCTTGGCTAAGGGTGGTGAGGTCAGAGCGAGGTCGCACAGAACTCCGCGGTGAGGTCGGTTCGCTAGTGACGTTGCTAGCCATCGGCGGCCCAGCCGAGGGAGTGCGAACCAGCGGTTTGAAATGGCCTTTAGAAGGCGAAGCGCTACGGGAGTATGCAACTCGTGGGGTAAGCAACGAACTGGTTTCGGGCGTGGCCCACATCGAAGTTGCCTCTGGGGTCATAGTGTCAATTCAGCCCGAGAGCGGAGTGTCATGACTCGCCCGATGATGGCTCTAGCGGTTGCAGTGGCCATGGCCTTTGGAGCATGCGGAACCGAAGAACCAAGTCCCGACGATGCGCCGATCACGGTAAAGATCCTGGCACATGGATCTTGGGTTACTGCTGAGGGAATTTTTGAGCCTCTGCTCCAAGATGGAATCAAGGTAGAAGTGATAACGAGTGGCGACGCTGGAGCGCTCACCAACGAGGTAATTCTCGACGCCGAAAATCCGCGGGCAGATGTCGTCTACGGGATCGATAACACGTTTCTCGGTAGGGCACTCGCCAACGATGTATTCGGGGTTCACGACTACAACACCACCGGAATTGCAACTTGGCTACTTGATGGAATTGATCAGTCACGCGTGGTCCCAGTTGACTACGGCGATGTTTGTGTGAACTACGACATTCGGTGGTTTGCTGAACGCCAAATTGCGCCGCCAACCAACCTCGACGATTTGATCGATCCTGTATACAAAGACCTCACTGTCGTGCCAGACCCGAATCTGTCGTCGCCTGGTCTTGCGTTCTTGCTAGCTACCGTTGACCGCTACGCAGACGCATGGGATGACTATTGGTCAGATCTAAACGCCAACGGTGTTCAAGTTGTTGACGGGTGGTCGACAAGTTGGTACACGGAGTTCACTGTTAGTGGAGGGACGAGGCCGATCGTTGTCAGCTATGCGTCGAGTCCGCCAGCCGACGTGATGTTCTCGGATCCACCCCGCACAGAGCCGCTGGTGGCCGCTGTGGACGATGGTTGTTTCCGGCAGGTCGAGTTCGCAGGTGTATCACGCAATTCCAAGCATGCCTCCGAAGCTGTCAAGGTTATTGACTTCATGCTCTCAGAAGCTTTTCAGGCCGACGTGCCCGCGAATATGTTTGTGTTCCCTGCTAGGGAGCATGTCCGTCTCCCGGAGGTGTTCGATGCGTTTGCGCTTCGTCCGACCGCACCGGTGCGGATGAGTGTCGAACGCTCCGAGGAACTTCGTGATGAGACAATTGCGCGCTGGACCGAGGTCGTGCTCAAGTGAATTTCCGGACGCGAGTGGCGCTCGCTGGACTGCCAGCGTTGTTCGCGTTCATGTTTGTCGCATGGCCACTCGTAGCAATATTGAAGCGCGGGTTCGTCATCGACGGCTCGCTTGACCTCGGCGCGATCGTCGACATATTTGGGAGCGATCGAAGTAGATCACTTGTGACGTTCACCGTCGTCCAAGCGGCGGTGTCAACGCTTGCGACACTGATAATCGGGTTACCGGCCGCTTGGTCTACGAGTCGTCCGTGGTGGGGCGCCAGTCTTGTCAGATCATTTATGACGACAGCTTTCGTGCTGCCGACACTTGTGATGGCTTTAGCGTTTTCGACAATCTTTGATCGCGGGCTCTTACCGATTGTGCTCTCCCATGCGGCCTTCAATGTTGCAGTAGTCGTCCGCATCGTTGGTAACGCATGGGCTGGTATCGAACCAGGTACAGGAGACGCTGCGCGCACACTCGGCGCTTCGCGGTTCTTCGCGTGGCGAACAGTTACTCTGGCACGGCTGGCTCCGGCAATCGCGTCCAGCGCGATTCTCACGTTTCTGTTCTCACTTACGAGCTTCGGTGTTGTGCTAGTCCTCGGTGATTACAGGCAGGGCACGATCGAGACGGAGATATACCGACTGAGCCGTACGTTGCAATTTGACAAAGCTGGTGCGCTCGCTGTCGTCCAACTGTTTGTCGTCGGAGCGGCGCTCAGTCTCAGTCGGCGATTCTCACGAAATCCGGTTGTCGACCTGACGACAGTTCAGACACGGCAACGGGCCGTTGGTGTAGTTGTCCCAGGTCTCGCAGCATTGATGGGCATGTGCTTAGTGGCGATACCGTTAGGGACACTTGCTTGCCAGGTTTTCTTCCGTCGAGGACAGTGGACCCTTAACTGGTGGCGTGCTCTCACGAGTGATGAGTTGCCACTTGGTGTCGATCCGCTTGCTTCGCTAGGAACCTCATTTCACTATGCGATTGCCGCGACGTTTGTTGCGGTCGTAATCGGTGGCGCGACAGCATTCGCATTGGCTAAGGCGAGTCGCGGTCTTCGCCTGCTCGATGGTCTGCTGATGTTGCCGCTGGGTGTGTCGGCTGTAACGCTCGGATACGGCTACTTGATCACGTTCGATGAAGCACCGTTGCGTCTCCGCGATTTCTATTACGTCGTTCCACTCGCGCACGCCGCCGTCGCGGTACCCATTGTTGTCTGGGTGTTAACGCCCGCAATACGGGGAGTTGCCCCAGGCTTGCGTGAAGCAGCGGCAACGCTTGGCGCAACCCGAGCGAAGGTGTTTTGGAACATCGAACTTTCGTTGGTCGCACCATCGCTAGGCGTCGCCGCAGGGTTTGCTGCGGCGATCTCAATCGGCGAGTTCGGTGCGACAGCATTGCTAGGCCGCTCGGGAACCGCTACGGCGCCGTTTGCTATTGGGCGGTTATTGAGTGTGCCTGGAGAGACAGCGCGGCTCGCAGCGTTCGGCCTCGCGCTCTCGCTGGCCCTGAGTACGACCTTGCTCATGTTGGTGATCGACAAACTCACGACTCTGGGGATCCGGTGAGCGCGCTCGAAGTCTTAGACGTGTCCGTGATGCGCGGCGATACTCGTGCTTGTAAGAACGTGAATTTGACCGTTGGTAATGGAGAGACGTTGGCGTTGTTGGGGCCAAGCGGTAGCGGCAAGACTTCATTGCTACGAGCCATCGCTGGCATCGAGCCGATTTGCGGAGGGTCGATCAAATTTGACGACATCGACCTTGCCGGGATGGACGTAGCGCGGCGCGGTTTCGGCGTGATGTTCCAGGACCTAGCTCTATTTCCGAACCTTGATGTAGCGGGCAACATTGGGTATCCGCTACGCGTGCGCAACGTGGACAAAGATCAAGCTCGGGCGACCGTTTCTCGATTGCTCGAAGATGTCGGTCTTGTCGGAATGGAACATCGGAGCGTCGGCGAGTTGTCTGGCGGAGAGCGCCAACGCGTCGCATTGGCTCGCGCTCTCGCATCCGATCCGCGACTGCTGTTGTTGGACGAGCCATTGGGCTCTCTCGACCGACTGCTCCGCGAGCGCCTAGCTGTTGATCTCCGCCGGAGCTTGTCTTCGTCAGGTTTGGCCTCGATTGTCGTAACGCACGATCACGACGAAGCCTTTTTGCTTGCCGACACGGTCGTGCTCATGCGGGAAGGATCGGTCGTGCAGCAAGGGACACCAGCCGACGTGTGGCGTGCTCCGGCAGACGAATGGGTGAGCGATTTCATAGGAAACCCGTCGGCGACAACTGTCGAGAGGTGCGACGGCGAGCTTCTGACGCCCTGGGGGCCAGTGACTAGTCCTGGCGCAGACAGAACGGTACGCCTCTCGGTCCCGCCTTCTGCCGTGACTCTCGATCCCGATGGAGAGTGGAGCGCTCGAGTGTGCGCCGTCCGCCCAAACCGCGACTACCTCAAGATCGAGGTAGAAGGTACCGATCGCGCTGTGCTGGCAGTATCGAGTGATGAACCTGTTGCTGTAGGGACGATGGTGCGCCTACGCGTCAGGGTTGAACGTCTCGTTCTGTTCGACATCTGATTCTGATGGCCGACTTTGGGTTCGCTGTCCGTCATTTGAGACGAAAGACCAATACGCATCAACGCTTTGCGCGTAGTCCGATTCGGTCATGGTCCCACTGCGCCAGTTAGCAGTAATCGCATTCATCTCGTCAGAGGCGACTGCGGCCGATGCTGGAATATCGCGTGACCAACGGCAAATGTCGCACATCAACATGCGCTTGCGTTTGTACGGAATGACAGGAATGAAAAACAACGTGAACCAAACTGTGAGCTGAACGTGGTGGAGTATGACACTGTTGTGACATCGCGGGCATGTCGCTGCGATGCACTCGCCGTGGTCTCTCACTGTGGTTTTTCCCCAACCAAACAAGATTGGCATTTTGGCAACTTTCGGTTGTGATCAAGTACCTAGACGCTAAGCGATTACGCCGACCGAATGAAGTCGCGCAAATTCGGTAGCACTAATTCCCCAATCTGAATACGCAGACTCGCTGTCGGCACCAGCTGGCCGTGGTGGATTATGGATCGCTCCCGGCGTTCTCGAAAATCGCGGTGCTGGCGCGGGTTGCGCAATTCCGTCGACGGTCACAAACGTCTCGCGCTCAACATTGTGTGTGTTAGTAATCGCCTCGGTCATCGAGAGCACAGGCGCGAAACAGATTTCATGTCCGGCGAAGAATGCAACCCACTCGTCTCGCGATTTCTTCCGAAACATTTTCGCGACCTGGACCTTTAGGGCAGGCCAGTTGGCTTTGTCCATTTGGGCGTCGAGTCGAAGGTCGTCTGCCCTCAATCCATCTATGTCCAAGCTGGCGACCATCTCTACGAAGTTCGCGTAGAACTGTGGTTCGAATGCAGCGAGACTTACAAACTCGCCATCAGCGCACTCGTAGACGCCATAAAAGTGCGCACCGCCGTCGAGGAGGTTTGTGCCGCGGTCACTCCAGACACCAATCTGATCGAGAGCGAAAAACACTGACATCAACATTGCGCTTCCGTCGACCATCGCAGCGTCTACTACCTGGCCGTTGCCGCTGATTGAACGTTCGACTAGCGCAGCGAGAATACCGACGACTAGCAGCATGGACCCCCCACCGAAGTCTCCGATCAGATTTATTGGGGGGACAGGCGGCCCTCCTGCCATGCCAATGTGAGAAAGCACTCCGGCCACCGAGATGTAGTTGATGTCGTGGCCTACATCGTTTGCCATTGGTCCGTTCTGTCCCCAGCCGGTCATGCGCCCGTATACCAGGCGGGGGTTCGCTGCCATCATTGGCTCAGGACCAACGCCGAGTCGTTCTGCCACGCCAGGTCGAAACCCTTCGATCAACACGTCAGCGTTCAGCACGAGTTTTGCAACCAAGGAAGGTGCTTCGGCGTGCTTTAGATCTATGCCTGCGCTGCGACGGCCACGATCAAGTACCGAGATCGAGCTATACGGACCTTGCATGCCACTTCCAGTGTCGACGTGCGATTTCCGGTCGAGGCGCAAGACCTCTGCTCCAAGGTCGGCGAGCATCATCCCCGCGTGCTGCAATGGCCCGATGTTCGGTAGCTCAAGTACCCGAATACCGTTGAGCGGTCCCTTGCGGATCGCGCTCTGTTCTTCGAAAACGACCATTATTCCTACTCCGAGTCGCGTGCGGAAGTCCTACGTGAGTTTGAAAACCCTTTCCGCATTTTCGCGAAGGAACTTCGGCCATACGTGATCGCGGAATGGAACATTCGGCATCTCTGCGAAGATGCGCTCGAGACTGAGTCCCATCGGGAAGTAGCCCGCGTACATGACTTTGTCGGCGCCGCGTGTGTTCGCGAAGTTGATGACTTCGGACGGATAGTGCTTAGGAGCGAAAGCGCTCGTGGAGTAGTACAGATTCGGCCATTTGAGCATCAGCTTCACTGCCAAGTCGGCCCACGGTTCGCAGCCGTGTCGTGTGACAAACTTCAGTTCAGGAAAATACCAGCAGACTTCATCGATGTGACCGACGTATTGCGGCTCATACGGCAATCGCGGTCCCGGCACACCGGCGCACACGCAGATCGGGATATCGAGTTCGACACACTTCGCGTACAGCGGGAAGAACTTCTTGTCGTTGATCGGCACCTGCGGGTTCATCCCTGCAGGAAAGGCTGTAGCTGCCTTGATCCCGAGTTCCTCATAAGCACGCACGAGTCGGCGCACGGCCTTCATGCCATCGTTGGGATTCACTTCAAGGCTTCCGAAGAATCGATTGGGGTGGCGTTTGACAGCTTGGTGCCCAAGGTCATCATCGGAGTTGACTCCGACCATGCCCTTGGCGATTCCATGTTCGTCCATGAGGTCGACCAAGTGGCTGATCTTGTCGGCCTTCTCCGCGAAGTGCGGCGGCTCCTTGAACATGTATTGCGCTGGAAACTCGAAGTCTTCCTTCGACTCCTTGTCGTGGAGCATCGGCTTCATGAACTCATAGTGAGCACGCCTATCGTCGATCGGAAATCCGAGCATCAGATCTATGGCGCCGATTGAGCTTGAGTAAGTCATGGCGGGAACGTATCGCCAGACGGGACACGTTGTCAGATCGGGCGTTAGTTTGCGATGCCTATGACTCGATCCGCATGGGGACACGCTGTGTCCCTCGACGACATAAATGGCAAGGTCGCCATCGTCGGTATCGGGGAAACCGAATACACCAAGGTCAGCGGGCGAAGCGTTACCGAGATCGGAGCGAAGGCAGCTGAGCGTGCGATAGAGGATGCCGGTTTACAGCCAACCGACATCGACGGCCTTGCGTACTCAGGAGCATTTCCTGGTTTCGGGGTGCCAGAATTTCACGACCATTTCGGCACGAGTCACGACATGTGGACCACGCCTTGGGGTGGGGGAATGGCGTGGGCCGGAACAGTTCCATATGTCGCTGCACGCGCAATCGCTAACCGCGAAGCGTCGTACATCCTGAACGTGTTTGGGGTTGCGTGGGCGAGCGAGCGAGCGCAGATGACTGGTGGGCCCGGCGAAGTCCATGCGACTCAGACCGCCAAGCAAAACCTTGAAGTTCCGTTCGGATGGTTCCCTCAGCCTGTGTATTTCGCAACGATCATGCGCCGCTATATGCACGAGCACAGTACGAGCCGAGAAGAGTTCGGAGCGCTTGCTGTGACATTGAGGGAGCATGCAAACCTGACGCCGGGATCCGTGTTCCATGCCAAGAGTCTGACGATGCAGCAGTACTTGGATGCTCCGATGCTCGCTGATCCACTCTGCCTCTATGACAGTTGTCCGATCTCCGACGGCGGTGGCGCATTCATAGTGACGAGTGCCGAACGCGCTCGGGATCTCAAGCAGGCGCCAGTAATTGTTCTCGGCGTCGGCGAGGGCTACTCGGCCACGGGTACCAACTGGTCGCAGCAACGAGAGTTCACCAAGACACCACAAATTTTCTCGAGCCCAGGCGCCTTCGCGATGGCAGGTCTTGGCCCGAGTGATGTTGACGTGCTTTGTTGCTATGACCCATTTACGGTTGTGTCATTGATGCAAATTGAAGATATGCGATTTTGTGAACCTGGTGAGGCCGGACAACTCGCGCTTCAAGGCCATCTACGTTTTGACTCTGGGCGGCTTCCGTATAACACGCACGGTGGTCTGCTCAGCCATGCCTACGTGCTCGGTATCGCTCATTGCATCGAGTTGGTGAAACAGTTGCGTGGGAGCGCTAGCGCTCAGGTCGAAGACTGTCGGGTCGGGGTGTACGGCGGTTACACAGGACATATGGCCAGCACGCTGGTTCTTGGAACGGATCGTTAGCAGATGGCAATCACCCGCGAGACATTTCCTTTACCCGATGTTTCCAACCCGTTTCTCGCCCCATTTTTTGACGGCGCGGCGAAGGGTGAACTACTCATCACGCGGTGCAGGCTCTGCGATGTCCTTGTTTGGTATCCAGAAGAGAGTTGCCCGACATGTTCAAACGATCTTGAATGGGTCCAAGTGAGCGGACGTGCGACGTTGTTTTCTTGGGCAGTTGTACGGCGACCTTTTCTGCCTGCATTCGAGGACATGGTGCCTTTCGTCACGGCCTTAGTTGCGCTCGATGAAGACCCGCATGTACGGCTCTGTAGTTTCATCGTCGATGTTGACCCCGAACCGCTATCCATCGACTCTCCTGTCGAGGTCGTGTTCCGGCCGCTGCAGTTTGCGACAGTCCCGGGCCAGTTCGTGATTGTGCCGATGTTCAAACCAGCGGAGATGTAGCGATGATCTACACGGACGTAAGAGTCCTCGACCGATCGTCAAGCCTTGCTGGCGCGTACTGCGCGAAATTGTTGGTCGACCTCGGCGCAGATGTAGCGCGACTCGAACCAGCACTCGGTGATCCTCAGCGCAAAGATGGGCTAGGTAGTCGGCTTTGGGCATACCTGCGAAGTTCCCAACGTTCGATTAGTGGTGTCGCACTCGAATGGGAGCGCGGTGCAGACATCGTCATTCAAGACGGATCGCTAGATAGCGGCGGGTTGATCACTGTCTCAATCAGCGCTTTCGGTGCCATAGGCCCCGACAGTTATTTGAACTCATTGAATATCAACGAGGAAGTGCTGCAAGCGCGAAGTGGCGCACTCGCCGGTCATGGCAACATGAGCGATGCGCCTTTGACGGTGGCGGGTCGTATCGGGGAGTACGTCACAGGCGCCATCGCTGCACTCGGTGCCATAACTGTCTTGCCGAGAGCGCTCGAGTCCGGAGTCTCCGAAACCGTAGACGTCTCGACGCTTGAGACGTTGCAATTGACGATGCTGACAATGCCTACCTTGTTCGCGAATTTTCCAGGTGGTCGCAAGGCGGCATTCCGGTTCATCATGATCCCCGGCAACGAACCGTGTAGCGATGGCAACTACGTCGGGATAACCACCAACACAGTGGCGCATTGGAAAGCGTTGCTAGCAGCGGCAGGACGCGAGGATCTACTCGACGATGCCGAAATGCACACGATGCTCGGAAGGTTCATGCGCGCCGCCGACGTAAAGGACGCGCTGCAAGCTTGGACACTCGCTCACACTGCTGCCGAGATCGAAGAAGCGTGTGTAGCAAAACGCGTTCCGGTCGCCGTTGTCGGGAACGGCAAAGTGCTTCTCGAGTCGGATCACCTGCGCGACCGCAAGGTATTTGTCCAGCAGCCAGGCCAAGACTTCTTGAGGCCTCGCGCTCCATTTCGGTTGCATGGGGCTGGAGATCGAATTTTGTCTCCATCTCCGGCTATTGGGGCGAACAACCAAGATGCGCCATGGCCCGAAAGGCCTCGCCATGAGCCCGCGGCGATTGAGGGCAACGACTTGCCTCTGGCCGGTGTGCGAGTCATCGACTTCACTGCTTTCTGGGCGGGGCCATGCGCAACTAGTTGGCTAGCTGCAATGGGCGCAGACGTAATCAAAGTCGAGTCGATCCAACGACCAGACGGTATGCGAATGTCCGGCACGACACGGCGCGGTCACGCAGACGCACTCGAATGCTCGCCCCTGTACCACGCCTCGAATCTGAATAAACGTGGCATCACACTCGATCTCACGTGTGCAGACGGTGTCGCGATTGCGAAGCGCCTCGTTGCGACGGGCGATGTCGTCACTGAAAATTTCACGCCCCGCGTAATGGACGACTTCGGACTCGGTTACGAGGTTCTAAACTCGATTCGGCCAGAAGTCATCATGCTGAGACTTTCGGCATTCGGATTGTCCGGTCCGTTCCGCGATCGTCCAGGCTTTGCTCAGACGATGGAGCAGATGACCGGTATGGCTTGGGCGACGGGATATGTGAACGGCCCCCCTGTGATAGCTGGCGGCATCGTTGATCCGATGGCGGGTGCTCATGCGGCTTTAGCTGTCGTCGCGGCGATTGAGTATCGGCGTCGCACAGGCAAGGGGCAACTAGTCGAAGTCCCGATGGTAGAAGTAGCGGTCGCTACTACTGCCGATCAAGTGATTCGGTATCAGGCCCAAGGCGATGTCGGGGGACGTCGCGGAGATCATGGCGTGTTTCGGTGTGCAGGGAACGACCAGTGGATCGCTATCGACTCCGATAGAGACTCGATGCCAGTGGGTCAACGGGCGAGTTGGTGTATTGAACGCGACAAAGTCGCGGCCGAGCGAGAACTCTTGGCAGCCGGTATCCCGGCTTTGGCTGTCATACCAGGCTTCGAGGCACTCGAGGATCGACAACTCATCGCTCGCGAGTATTTCGAGCCGATCACTCACCAAGTAGTCGGAGATCAAGAGTTCCCTCGCTGGCCTCTGCGGCTTTCGGGTGGCCCAAACCGCTTCTGGAGAACCGCCGCTCCAACACTTGGCGAACACAACGACGTGATCCTGCGTGACGAACTCGGCATTTCGCAGAGCGACATCGATTCGTTACGTGCCCGTGGGATCATCGGTGAGGTAGCGATTTCGTCAGAGTGACCGCTCCGTCGCGCAAATGTTCCTGTTTGCGTCAAAGTGGTCGGTAGCGTCGCAACCGATGGAAGGCCACCGCACCGGAGAACTAGCGGTCGAGCAGATCGCTGAAGCATCCGAAGGTGGCGATGCAGTTATCCGTAGTGGCACGGCACGGTCGGCGTTGCGCCACCGAGATTTTCGGATTTTTTGGGGAGGAATGTTCGCTTCCAATATTGGAACGTGGATGCAGAATGTCATCATCGGCGCGTATCTACAAAAAAACTTCGACAATGCAGGACTGCTCGGCCTGAAGGAATTTGTTCAGCTTGGCCCGCTCGTTTTCTTATCGATGCTTGCCGGAACTATCGCAGACATTGTCGACAGGCGGCGCTACTTGGTTTCTATGCAGTGCCTGCAGGTGGCCGGGTCTCTGGTTTTGGCATTCGTGGTCGCGTCCGATAGCCCTTCAGCTGCACCAATTTTGGCTTGCATGCTCGGAATCGGCCTTGCAAATGCGATGGGCGGGCCTGGCATGAGCGCGATTTCACCGTCGCTCGTGCCCCCAGAGGACTTGCCAGGAGCGATTTCGCTGTTTTCTTTTCAGATGAACATGTCGAGAGTCATCGGACCTGTGATCGGTCAGGTCCTCTACGCGTCAACTGACTCAAACGCCGGGGCATCTGCGGTGTTCATTGTCAATGCCGCGACTTATGGCTTCGCTATCTATGGTTTGCTAACCGCTCGCTACCCGCGTCGCGCTGGCGGACACTCTGGCATTGGGGTGCTCAGGCGTATCGAGGAAGGTTTCTCGCTTGCTTGGAACGACGTCTTATTGCGTCGAGTGTTGTTTGTCATATGGACACTGTCGCTCTTGTCGCTCAATTTCATTTCCTTCATGCCGCTTCATGCAGTACGCAATCTTGGAATCGATCCGAAGTCAGAGCCATACGGAGTGCTTTACGCAGTCTTTGGTTTTGGTGCCGCTGCTGGTGCAATGAGCGTTGGGTCGATCTTTGCCTCGCGAGATAAGGCCGCGCTGATTCGCCCTGGTCTCATGTGCTTCGCTGTGCTGCTGTTCGCGTTCGCTGCGACGCGCGTTGAATGGGTCGCTTATCCAATAGTCTGTCTGCTCGGCTACGCCTATTTCCTTACGATCACGTCTTTGTCGACTGTTATGCAAGCACACATCACTAACGAAGTGCGCGGTCGCGTTATGGCGTTATGGATCATGGGGTTTGGTGGGGCCGTAGGGGTAGCTGCGGCGATCTGGTCGCCGGTAGCCGAATGGTCGGTGAGCAAACTCATGTACGGCGGAGCAGCGTGGGCCGTCGTGTTAGCGATATTGGCTACGCCTCGATGGTTACACACACAAGAAGCATGAGGAGCAATTCATGAGCGATCTGCCAAGTCCTGAAGCGCACGTTGCAGCGTACGGGCAACTTCGAGCGCGGATCATCGAAATGACGCACGGAATTGATCGTGACCACGAATGTCCGCTCACCCCAGAGTGGTCGATCGGCGACACCCTCGCTCACCTTGTGGGCGTGAACACAGATGTCATCGCAGGCAATCTCGAAGGTGCTCCGACTCCGCCATGGACCGCAGCGCAAGTCGATGCCCGCAGGGGTCGATCGACCGCCGAGTTGGCCGCCGAATGGGAATCGAACGCTGAAGCGTTTGACGCGATCTTGCTAGTCGTCCCTACGATCGTGTCGGGCCAAGTCGTGTTCGACACCGTTACCCATGAGTTTGACATCGCACATGCGTTAGGGGCCAAGGCCGGCCAAACTTCAGCAGAACTTGCTATCGCCGCGGGATGGATTGCTCACGCGGTAAAGGGTCGCAAAGCAAACTCAAAGCCAGCTGTGTCGATCGACTTCGGCGCCAGGTCTGTGCAGTGGGGGACTGGTGAAGTCGAAACACGCGTACAGATCACGGAGTTTGAATTTGTGCGAGTCTCGTCTGGTCGTCGTAGTGCGGCACAGATATTGGCCGCGGGTTATCCGTCAGTCGAAGCTGCACTGGCCGCCGAGATCTTCAGTCCATCATCGTTCGATGTGATCGAGTAGCCGACGCAAAGACTATGGGAGGACTTGAAGACGTCGTCGGAGTTCTGAACGATGTTGTAGCGCATCTTCCGGGCGGTGACGTGCGTGTCGGGCAAGCGCAGATGGCTGAGGCGGTTGCGCGCGCGATCGAAGGTAGGTCGCACTTACTGGTGCAAGCTGGTACCGGAACAGGTAAGAGCTTGGCCTATCTGGTCCCGGCAGTTCTTGCGGGCGAGCGCGTTGTGGTCGTAACGGCTACCAAGGCGTTGCAGGAACAACTGTGTCGAAAAGACCTTCCCTTTCTGCAGGGCGCGATGGCGCGAAGCGGTAGAGACTTTTCATTCGCACAACTAAAGGGGAGGGCTAATTATGTGTGTCGGGCCAGGCTCGCAGAGCACGCCAGAAACCGCGATGGGGTGCTCGAAGGGATAAGAGCAGACGATGCTCTTTTAGACGAGATCGACAACTGGGTGGTTGATACCACTACAGGCGATCGCGCCGAACTCAAGTCTCCAGTTGATGACTCGCTGTGGGCGACCCTAAGCATGGATAGTCGCGAGTGCCCAGGCAGGATCGCATGTGCCTATGGTGATGACTGCTTTGCAGAGCTAGCACGATTTGCGGCGGCCGCGTCGGACATCGTTGTTGTGAACACTGCACTTTACGCAGCCGATGTCGCTTCGGGTGGGGCGGTACTCCCGCCACATGCGGTCGTTGTCATCGACGAGGCTCACATGCTTGAAGATGTTTGTGCTGATGCCTTCGGCGCGGCAATTGGCCAACGCAGAATTGAGCGACTGGCCGCGGAGATAAACACGCTTCTCGCGAGTGAAACTGGGGGCAAGGATGATGATGTAGTAGCTCTTGCGGAGCGCGCTCGTGCTTGGGGTGAGCTGATTCGCAGCTGTCCGCCTGACGAGCGCATCGATCTCGACGTGTCTGGCTTGCGTCCAGCGCTGATGGTGCTTAACGAGGACCTTGCGAAACTTCACGCAGAAGTCGGCAAAGTCGATCCCGTGGACGTCGACTCGACACTCAAGCGATTGCGGCTTCACAGTCTTATCGACTCGGCTCGCAACGATATTCAGTACATGATGGCGGCAACGGCGGATCGTGACGCAATTTGGGTCGAACGCCGGGAACCCCCAATACTTGTTGTGTCAAGCATCGATGTCGGACCTCGCCTGTCTTCAGGAATATTCGCGAAGGCCACAGCGATACTTACCTCTGCAACTCTCGCAGTTGGCGACGATTTCGGGTTGATCGCATGGCGCCTGGGTTTACGTGACGACCTTCTGACACAAGAACGAATCGCCTCGGATTTTTCTGAAACAGAGTCAGAATCGACTGATTCCAAGCGACCAGCGGAGCCGACAAAATTCGAGTCACTCGACGTTGGGAGTCCGTTCGATTTCAGGAGGCAAGCATTGCTGTATTGCGCGACGCACTTGCCTGACCCGCGCGTCGAAGCGTTTTCCGAGGCATGGCTATCCGAAGCAGTCGGTCTCGTTCGGTCTGCAGGCGGTCGCACGCTCGGACTGTGTACAAGCCTCAGGGCGGCGGGCGAGCTGCGCGACGCCTTACGCGCGGCGCTTCCCGACTTACGCGTCCTATCGCCAGAGGACCTGCCTCGTGCTCGCCTCATGAAGGAGTTTGCTTCGGACGAGACAAGTTGTCTCATCGGCTCATTGGGTCTGTGGCAAGGACTCGATATTCCCGGGCCATCACTCAGCTTGGTGCTAGTCGACAAGATCCCGTTCGCTAGGCCGAACGATCCGCTCTCGATGGCGCGACGGGAACGAGCGGAATTGGAAGGTCGCGATCCGTTTCGCACCATTGACCTTCCTCGCGCAGCGCTGCTACTGGCCCAAGGCGCAGGTCGACTTGTCCGAAGTCATGAGGACCGGGGCGTCGTCGCCATTTTGGACAAGCGATTTGCGAAAGGCAGTTATTCAAGAGCACTCATCGACTCGCTGCCCCCGATGTACAAGAGCACAGATGGAGCAAGAGTTCGCGCGGCGTTAGAAAGACTTGCCGTTGCGCGCAACGATCTAGATTCGGGCTCATGACCGATTACGCGAAAGTGTCGTACTGGCTCGAGAGTTGCGGCGACGATCTGACCCCGCGCGAATCGTTAGACGGGTCGATCGACGTTGACGTAGCGATTCTCGGCGCGGGCTATACGGGGTTGTGGACCGCGTATTACCTGCAGCAACAAGACCCGTCACTGTCGATCGCGATAGTTGAGCGCGAAATCGTTGGATTTGGGGCTAGTGGTCGAAACGGTGCGTGGTGTACTTCAGGCTTCGGTGCAGGACCAAGTTTGTTGACCAAGCGATACTCGGTGCAGGTCGCAACGGCCGTGCATGATGCGATGGTCGACACCGTTGCAGAGGTCGGGCGAGTCTGTGAGGCCGAAGGTATCGATGCACAATTCCAACGTGATGGCGAGTTTCTTTTGGCCCGTGGGCCGCACCAAATCGATGCGCTCGACAGCGTCATGCGCGAGTACGACCAAATTGGTCGCGGCGATTTTTGCCGACGGATGAACGCAACAGAAGCCAGCGAATTTCTCAATGTCCAAGGCATTGCTGGCGCCGTGCATCAGCCAGCGAGCGCCGCTATTCACCCGGGTCGACTCGTGCGTGGTCTCGCGCGTGTTGTCGAGTCGCGAGGCGCAAGGATTTTCGAGCGAACGTCTGCGATCAAATACACAGAAGGCGTTAACCCGATACTCCACACCGACAATGGAGACGTCCGCGCGAAGGTCGTAGTCCTCGCGGGAGAGAGTTACCTTTCTGAGTTCCCGAAACTTCACCGTCAGGTAATGCCGGTCTATTCGCTGATTGTTCTCACAGAACCCTTGAGTGGAAGCCAACTTGAGGAAATCAATTGGACTCACCGCAGCGTCGTGCATTCGGCGTCCTTGCTGGTCGATTACTTGTCGCGAACCGCCGACGGCAGGATCTTGTTTGGTGGTCGCGGGGCGCCTTATCACTGGGGATCGAAAATTCGTCCAGAGTTCGACAATCATGAACCGACCCACCAGAGGCTCAGGGAAACGTTTACCGAGTGGTTCCCGCAATTAGGGGAAATGAAGTTCACTCACGCTTGGGGTGGCAGCGTTGGCGTGCCACGAGACTGGATGCCAACGATGACCTACGACCGTGCTACTGGTATCGCGAGTTCGCGTGGCTATACCGGAGAAGGAGTAGCGGCTACCAATCTCGGAGGTCGGGTACTCGCAGACCAAATCGTCGGAGCCGACACCGAGCGCGTGAAGTTCCCTATGGTCGGCCATCATTCGCGTAATTGGGAAATCGAGCCATTGCGTTGGATCGCTACGCGGTACCTGCAAACGGCGGCGATCAAAGTCGACCAGAAGGGTGCTAGAACAGGCAAGGCGCGAACTGGTCGGAGCATCGCCGAACGCCTAATCGGGCACTAGAGGCAAAGACTTACGAGAACTTGAATATGGGTGTTCTGATGTCGATTGTTCTGGCTCAAGCCGAACTGTCAGGAGCCGAAATGAGACGGCGTGTGCCGGCGGCGTTAGATGCGTTATTTAGTTCGGTCAGCCACACGAATGGACTTTCAGCAATTGTTTACGGCGATGCAAGGGTCGGCGTCGATCTAGAGAAAGTGCGTGAGCGCCGCATGATTGAGCGGCTCATAAAACGCACGATGCTCGAATCCGAACTCGGAATCTTGGACGGGCCTTCGGGGCGGGACTACGGGTTTGCACAACATTGGACGCGCGTTGAGGCATATCTCAAAGCTCTAGGCCTTGGTGTGCGTGGTGGTTATCTAACACGACCAGGCGCGGGTTGGTCTGTTATAGACCTTGATCTATCTGCGGATTACGTCGGGACCATTGTTGTCGAAGCAGAAGCGCCTCTCGTCACTACGCGTTGGATCGTAACGGCTGAGTCCACACTGTGAGCTAGAGGAGCGTCCCGGGGCGCAAAGCGAGCGCTTCCGCCACGGGTGCACCGTCCAGCCGTATCGGTACTCCGTTTACGAACGTGTGCGACATGCCGACGGGCGAGTCGGCTGTGAGTCGTTCGGCGTAGGCTGGAAAATCGCGGATGCGTCGAAGTGGCCCTGGTGCAACGTTGTCGAAATCGAAAACTGTGATGTCGGCTTTCTTGCCGACTTCGATGGTGCCACGATCGGCGAGACCGTACACACCTGCAGGCTCGCCGGTGAGCTTTTGAATCGCGCGCTCAAGTGGCATGACTTCTTTGTCGCGTACCCAGTTGCCGAGTAGGTCTGTCGCAAAACAGGCATCGCAGAGCTGGCCGACATGCGCACCGGAATCAGCTAAGCCAAGGAGGACATTCGCCTGAGGGAGTAGCCAAGCGATCGCGTCCGGGTCATTGTTAGCGAGTACCGATGTGAAGCGAGTTTCGAGGTTGTCTGCTAGGGCAATATCGAGCATCGCCTCTAGCTCGTTGACTCCCGTCGAGTTGGCAATTTCGCGGACGGACCGACCGAGCAAATCAGGACGTTTGGTCGATTCTGCGACGCTCATCGAATCCCAATTTGGTGGAAGTACTTTCGTGGTTGTCATCTCTTTCCATGCTCGTGCACGCCATTCGGTTGATGTATATGCAGCGATCCGTTCTGCTTTTGGTCTGTCCATGAGTTCTGAGAATGCTGGCCGCATGTTGAATGTGAAGGGCTCCTCGAGATTCATCTGAAATGTGAGTGGACGGCATGACACCTGGGGCCATACCTCTACGCCTTCGGTCCTTGCATTGTCGTGGCGTTCCATGACGCGAACGTGATAGTCGAGACCTTTGATCGTGAGTAGTGCGGTCCAAGTGATTGGTCGACCGATCTCACGTTGAAGGTCAAATATGTCCATGTCGGAAATAACCCCACCGGGAAGTAGTGCAACGACGCCGCGCTTTGCATCGCGCAAGGGGAGCAGCAACTCGCGTAGCTCAGCGAGGTCGCCGACACGCGACGGCACAGGTCGTCCACCATCGCCGTTATGGGTCGGCGACGCAGATGAAGCGAACCCAATCGCACCACCTGCCATCGCTTCATCGACGATCTCGCGCATCTGATCGATCTCCGCATCGGTTGCTGCGCGCTCGTAACTTTCTTCGCCCATGACATGTATGCGAATTGCGGTATGCCCCACATAACAGCCGAAGTTGAGTACGGTGCCGCGCCGTCCGACGGCGTCGATGTATTGCGGAAACGTCTCGAACTCATCCCAGGGGACACCCACGTTCAGCGTGTCGAGGCTCATGTCTTCGACGTGCTGCAGAGTGCGCGCAAGCAAGCCGACATTCTTTTCGAAAACTGGTGCAATCGAGAATCCGCAGTTCCCGGCAATAACCGACGTGACCCCGTGAAACGAAGAAGGCGTCAGGGCCGGATCCCAGAAGACTTGTGCGTCGAAGTGCGTGTGGATGTCGATGAATCCTGGACTCACGATCTGGTTAGAAGCGTCGACTTCGGACTTACCCGATAGCGACTGGCCGATCTCGCTGATTCGACCATCGGTGACGGCGACATCTGCCAAGTATCCGGGCGCGCCCGTGCCGTCGACGACTGTTCCTCCCCGTATCACGATGTCTGCGCTCATTGTTCGCTCCTTGACGCGCTCTCTGTGCTTCGTTGTGAATGGCCGTCACGCTATGCGAAGCGCCGCATTCTGAAAGTCGTATAGGGTAGAAAGTTGACACGCGTGTCATGTTTCTAAAGGGCCCAAATTCGATGACCGAAATAGCTAAGAAGATGACAGCCGCAGTGCTCTATGGCATCCGTGACGTCAGAATCGAAGAGCGTGACACCCCCAGGATCGGGCCGGACGATGTTCTCATCGAGGTCAGCCACTGCGGGATATGTGGGAGCGACATCCATTTCATCGTCGAGTGGCCAGGTGCTGCGAAACCAGGCGCGATAGAAGGCCACGAGTTCAGTGGGCGCATCGTCGCTCTTGGGCAGAACGTTGCTGGTTGGCAGATCGGCGATGAGGTAGTCGGAGGTCCTTCGGGTGGATGCGGACAATGTCGTTACTGCCAAGAGACACGGCCATCACTGTGTGAGCGACGCGGCAAAGTCGGCGCCAACGACGACGGTGGCGACTGGCAAGGTGCCTTCGCCCGCTACAAGTCGCTCCCCGCGCGCCAACTCTTGCGCGTGCCGGACGGTCTCTCGATGAAGCACGCTGCTTTGGCTGAGCCCATGGCTGTTGCGCTACATGGAATATCGCGAGCAGGTGGCGCGTCTCCGCAGAAGCGCTACTTGGTTACCGGCGGTGGTCCGATCGGATTTCTTACGGTCGCAGCACTTATCGCCAACGGAGTTGCAGAAGTAGTTGTGAGCGAACCGCACGAGATGCGCAGGGACCTGTGCTCCCGACTTGGCGCAACCGTCGTGACGCCAGACGACTTGGTTGCCCCAGCGATGCCGCACGAAATTGTTGAGCATGCCTTCGATGTTGTGCTCGAGTGCAGCGGACGAAAGGAAGCAATGGAAGCAGGCCTCGCTCAGTTGCGACGCGGCGGTCGAATGGTGCTCGTTGGCGCAGGCATCCGGGCGCCGCGCTTCGACCCGAACCGGATCTTGCTCAACGAACTTGAGATCACAGGCAGTTTCGTTTACGACGATGGCGGCTTCGAACAAGCACTGGGCCTGCTGGCTTCTGGAAGAATCCGACTCGACCTCTTGGTCGAAGCCGATGACATCCCGCTCGACGGCATTGTCGAGGCGAGCGTCGCACTATTCGAAGGCAGGAGACCTGCTAAAGCGATGGTCGTGCCACAGAAATGAGGAGGGTGAAAGTATGACAACCTTTGAGCCGCTCAAGCTCTCGAGACCCCCGCGCGTTAATCATGTCGGCCTTAGCCTTCCGGCCGAACGTCTCGACGAGGCTGGCCGGACTCTGATCGGTGACTTTCATCGAGATGTTTTTGGTTTCGAAGTTCTCGATGTCATGACTATCGACAAGAGTCGACTAGTGCTGCAAGTTCATACAGTCGAGCAATTCGTATTCATCCATGCGGACGAGACACCGATGGCAGCACCGCGCTTCGACCACTTCGGCATGTCAGTAGCGACAGAAGCAGATCTCGATGAGATGTTGAAGCGCGCAAAGGCATGGCAAGACCGAGACGAACGTGTCGACATCCTCGACAAGAAAGTTGACGACTTCGGCGTGCTCTCGATCACGGCGTTCTACGCAAGATTTCTATTACCAATGATGATTGAGGTTCAGTTTTGGGATTACAAGCTGGCAACCTGAAGTTCGGAGCTTTCGTCCCGCAAGGCTGGAAGCTTGAGTACGCGGGCATCGATGCAGCAACTGCTTGGCGCCGCAGTGTCGAGCTAGCCAAGCAGATAGAAACTCTCGGCTACGACCATCTATGGGTTTACGACCACGTAGAGACCGTTCCGCGGCGCGAGCCGACTCATGTCTTCGAAGCGTTCACGATGCTCGCGGCGCTCGCGCAACACACGTCGACAATTCGACTCGGCCAACTTGTCACCTGCGCTAGTTATCGAAACCCTGGCTTGTTAGCAAAGACAGCAGCGTGCGTTGACGTGATGAGCGGTGGTCGGCTCATCTTTGGTCTCGGCGCTGGCTGGTACGACCGCGAGTACCAGGCCTATGGCTACCAGTTTGAGAGTGCTGGCAAACGCATTGCGTATTTGGCTGAGTCGCTAGAAGTCATTCGCCGACTCTGGGCTGAGGAGACCGTCAGTTTCGATGGCGAGTTCTTGCACCTCGACGGAGCGTATTGCGACCCGAAGCCTGTGCAGCAGTTGCCTCAAATTTGGGTTGGTGGAGGGGGTGAGAAAAAGACCTTGCGCGTCGCAGCACGGCACGCCACCCACACGAACTGGCAGTGCGGAATCGATGAGTTCATCCACAAGAGCAAAGTCTTAGAACAACATTGCGACAGCATCGGTCGTGACTTCAACTCGATCACTCGAACTCACGGGCCTGATTGCCGGATCTTCGACTCTGAGCGGGAGCTTCGTGAATGGTGCAGTAGCCCAACCGGCGGAAACATCTGGGGCAAGATTCCCGAGGACGAATACATCTCTAATCATTTTGTCGGCACAACCGAAATTGTGGCCGAAAAAGTGCAGGCCTATGTCGATGCAGGATGTTCTGAGTTCGTTCTCTGGTTCCGTGACAACCCAAGAAGCGAGAGCCTCGAACGTTTCATAAAAGAGGTAGTGAAGCGCTAGGCGCTTTTGGTCGCATTCGTTTCCGCAAGCTCAACCTAAGCTGATTAGCCCATGGCGGCGGCGGACACATCGGAACGTTCGTCATCTAGTGGCGTGTTCGAAGCGATCGGCTTCGGTCTTCTTGCCTACATGCCGTTCCTGCTGTCGCCAGGAAGCCTGAGTAGTGATACCAAGCAGTTTCTGTATCTCGATCCTGGCCGATTCTTAGCGCGAGCACCGTATCTCTGGGATCGCCAGGTTGGAGCGGGGACTGTTTCCCACCAACACATCGGCTACCTGTTTCCGATGGGTCCATTTTTCTGGCTGACTGAGAGCCTCGGGATGTCAGATCGGGTAGCGCAGAGGCTATGGCTAGGGACGATTTCGCTGTTCGCTGGCCTTGGAGTTCGGTGGCTACTCGGTCGACTGGGCTTATCGCGTGCTGGTGCAATCGCCGGCGCGATCATGTACATGCTCGCTCCGTACCAGCTTGCGTTCACGGCACGGATGTCGGTGCTACTCCTGCCGTGGGCAGCTCTTGGCTGGATCGTCGGCCTCGTCATTGAAGGCGTAAAGAACCGATCGTGGCGGATCCCCGCCGCACTCGCACTAATTGCAATGAGCGTCGGGTCTGTCAACGTGTCGGCGCTCGCGTTCGTCGGGATCGCACCGATCATTTGGATTGTTGGTCAATGCTTTTCGCGGCGCGACCTTGGAGCAGTGTGGTCCTTTACTTGGCGTAGTGCAGCGTTGGTCATCGGGGCTTCGCTCTGGTGGCTCAATGGGCTGCGCTTGCAGGGGATTTACGGTCTTCCCGTATTGCAACTAACAGAGAACGTTCGGACAGTTTCGGAATTTTCGAATGTCACCGACATGCTGCGAGGTCTTGGTAACTGGTTCTTCTATGGCACTGAGCCCGACGGTACCTATTCAGTCGTCCAAGCGACCGGCTACATGTCGAATCGATTCGTGATCTTTGCTAGCTACGCCACGCCAGTGTTAGCGATAATGGCTGCGCTTGTCATCAAGTGGCGGTACCGCGCATACTTCGTGTCGCTCGTATTAATCGGTATCGTCGTCGGCGTCGGCGCCCATCCGTACTCAAGCCCGAGTCTCGTCGGACGCGGGTGGCGATCGGTCGCAGAGAATTGGTCGCTCGCCACTGCGCTGCGCAATACGCCGCGGGTCGGTCCCATAATTGTCTTGGGTTTCGCTGGTCTCATCGCGGCTGGGATAACCGCCCTCGGTGGTAAGTATTCGCCGCGCAAGATCGAATGGGGAGTAGCCAGCATCGTCGGCTTGGTCGTACTGACAGCGTTTTTCCCTGTTATCCAGCACGGGTATTTCTCAGAAGCGTTCGAACGGCCACAGGACATTCCCGATTATTGGGAAGAGTTGGCGAAATCATTGAATTCAAAAGAAGGGTTAAAATCGCTGTCGTCGCGAGTCCTTGAGATCCCAGGGTCGAACTTCTCAGTGTTCCGCTGGGGTAACACCATCGAACCCGTCACGCCGGGAATCACCGATGTCGGATACTTGGCTCGCGAAGTATTGCCGTATGGCACAGAAGGAACGGTCAACCTGCTCGACGCGTTCGATCGGCGGATACAACTCGGGACGTTCGAGCCAGCGTCGCTCGCTCCGATCGCACGCTTGTTCGCGGCTGGCACAATCGTCGTGCGCAACGATCTTGTCTACGAACATGGTGGCAGTTCCGAACCGCGGCTGCTATGGGCAGATCTCACGCAACCACTTGCAGAAGGACTTGAGAACCAACAGATCTTTGGAGACGCACTATTCGAAGCGCCAGCCGAGGCTCTACTCAACCCAATCGGGCAACGACTAGCGAACGCCGAGACATCTGGATCCGCACTGCCGATGCCACAGGTTGCGACCTTCGATTTGCAAGAGCCGAACCTGCTCGTAGCGACCGCTCCGAATCGACAGCCGGTCCTGCTAGTCGGAGACGGTGACGGGATCGTCGATGCTGCTGCAGCCGGAATCGTCGATGGACGGTCACTCATACTCGAGCTTGGTGCGCTAACAGACGAACAACTTGCGACATCGCTTGCAGACGGCGCCGACATTGTGCTGACAGACTCAAATCGCCTGCGGTATCGCAATTTCTTCTCGTCGATTTCGCGCACGAGTGGACATACCGAACAGGTAGGGGAGCCGCTCGACGACCCCAACGGGTATTCGCATAGACCCAACCTCTTCCTCGACCGTACCGATGACGAAAGAAGTGTCGTTGTCCAGCTAGGCGGGCGAGCGTTCGCGACCCGTGACGGTGGTTCCGGTCGGCCAGAGGCAACGGCAGCCAAGGCGATTGATGGCGATGTGCGTACGGCATGGCGCGTTGATGGTGCCGAGGTCGTCGGTAGTCGAATCGTTGTCGAGCCTCAGTCGATCGAACTGCTTGATTCGTTTGATGTTGTGCAGGCACTCAACTGGCCGCGCGACAGGTCGATCACGCGCATCGGTTTTTCGGTAAACGATGGACGTCAGGAAGTCGTTGACTTAAGTCCGAAATCTTTCCGACCCGCGGGTCAGTCGATTCGATTTGCTCGGCAAGAGGTTGAGAAGCTCGAAATCGAGATTCTCGCGACGACTGTTCCGCCAATCGAGCCGCGGTTCGCCAACCCGATTGGGCTTGCTGAGATCAAACTTGGTTCCGCGAAGATCCGCGAGACAGTCCGACTTCCAGTAGCGCTCCAAGAGCGGTCCGATATCTCGCTCGAGAAACATGGCTTCGACATCTTGATGACTCGTCTGCGGTCCGAGCCAGGGCTCTTTGGTTCAACGGATGAGGAACTAGAGATCGATCGCGTTTTTCAGATTTCTGAGGACCGTGCCTTTGAGTTGGCTGGGACGGCACGGGTCAATCCGAACGCACCGGACCGCGTCCTCGACAAAGTTCTCGGCACATATTTCAATTCTGTGAGCGTGTGGTCGTCGGGTCACATGCAGGGTGATGTCGGCTCACGAGCGTCGATGGCCTTTGATGGCTCTACAGAAACGGCTTGGACTTCTGAGTACGGCCCGCAACCGGGTCAATGGATCCAGGCAAAATTCGATACTCCGAGAACTGTTGACAGCGTCGATCTAGATCTGGTCACCGATGGTCGGCATCAGGAACCGTCGAAAATTGCGATTTTTGTTGATGGCAAACGGGCTGCAACCAAGTCGTTGGCCGAACTTCTAGCTGGTGCTAGCTACGGGAACTTGGCGCATGTCACGGTGACATTCGACCAAATAGTTGCTTCGCGGGTCCAGGTAGTTATCGAAGAGGTTCGTCCGGCTGCAGAGATCATGAACGGGTATTTGCCGGTCAGTATTTCGGAGGTCACCTTCGAGAATGTTGCCAATATGTTGGGGCCCGACAAGCTGACGGTGCTGTGTCGCGAAGATCTGTTGTTCGTCGATGACGAGCCAATAAGCGTCCGTCTCGTGGGGGACTCGACGCAAATGCGTTCGGGTCTAGCAGTCGAGGCATGCGATGGGTCTCTGCGGCTCGGCGCAGGCACGCACACCGTTAGAACAGTGCGCGGCCTAGACGCCGGCATCGACATCGACCGGATAGTCCTGAGCAGACCTCGTAATGGTGAATCGAGTATTGCGAGAACACCCCGCGGAACGCGACTGCCCCAAGCAGGCACAGAGATCACTGTGGCCGATCACGACAGAAACTCGACCTCCATAACCGTTACGACAGACGGCGAGCAATTCTGGCTCTTGCTTAACGAAAGTTTCAGCGAAGGCTGGCATCCTACGAGCAAGCAAGCAAAGTTCGGAACCCCCACCATGGTTAACGGCTACGCGAACGGCTGGCTCGTCACGCCAACGGCTCCCGGCAAGCTTGCAATCGACCTGGAATGGGCGCCACAACAATCGGTTTGGCTCGCTCTGCTCCTGAGCGGTGCAGTGGTCGTCGGGTGCTTCGCGATTTTGCTCGCCCCGCGCCTCAAGAAGTCTCGGACGAGGTTGCGAAAGGAACGCCGTGACGATAGCGAAGTGGCGCCCGCGATAGTCAACGTTTCCCTTGGCTATGTGTCGAGACCGGGTGGGCGCAGCGATCTTGTCGCCCCTGTGGGCATTTGCCTACTGGCCTCGCTCGCTAGCACGCCTTCTATCGGCATGTTGCTCGCTCTATGTGCTCTGGCTCTCGCTCGAATAAGGCTCGCAAGAGTCGTGGCTTTGCTGGTCGTGCCAGTGCTCGTAATTGGCGGGAGGGTTCTTGAGAGGCCAACATGGGTGTGGATATCGCTCGGGTTGCTAGCAATCGATGTTGTGCTCAGCATCGAATTCAAATCGGTTGAGGCGAGAGAAGAAGTAGCAATATGAGACGCCTAGCTGCACTCCGGTCAATGTGGCCTCTAGGTTCGCTCATCGTGATCGCCGGGCTTCTTAGCTGGTGGTCTAGTCGGTCGATATTTCCCGCTTATTCATGGAATAGAGATGAGCCTGTTTATCTCTGGCAGGCAGAGACCTTGCGGGCTGGAATGTTCTCGAGCCCAGACGGGGGGTTCGAGGAATTCTTCCGCCCTTGGCTCTCCGTGCACGACAACTCGCGCGTGTTCTCGCAGTACACGCTCGGTTGGCCGCTAGTCCTAGTAGTGGGTCACTTCATCTTCGGTTCGTACGTAGGCGGCCTAATCATTGGAGCAGCACTCGCGGTAGCGGGCGTGTACGCGCTTGCGCTCGCGTTGCTTCGAGACCGCGCTACGGCGTTGATTGCTGGAGCGATGATGGCCGCATCTCCGATAATCATCGTCCAGGGAGGGCTGTATCTGGGCTACCTGTTCACGCTCGGCCTTGGAACATGTTTTGGTGCAGCGTTAATCACCGGAGTACGCCAAAGTTCTCGACCCCGGCTTGTGCTCGCGGCGATGTTGCTAGGAGCAGTTTTTCTGACTCGTCCGTTCGATGCGCTGGTGTGGGCGGTTGCTATCGGCGGCCCAGTCGTGTTCGCTCATCGCAAGTCGCTGAGACGCCTTGCGCCACCGCTAGCCACTTTCGCGATTGGTGCGATCCCTATCGTCGTGCTGACCTTGGCTTACAACCAGCGGATGACTCATGCCGCGCTGAGGTTTCCTGTGACGATGAAGGACCCGCTAGACACCTTCGGGTTCGGGCAACGCCGCATCATGCCCGCCTTCTCAGAGGTTGACTACAACGTTGTCGCTGCGGTGAAAGGCAGTCTCAAGAACGGTTTCTACTTATTGCTGTTTGCCTTCGGTGGGATAGTTAGTTTGCCGGTGGCTGTCCTTGCACTATGGCGACGCAGAGCCGACGCAATGATCCCGACGCTTGTAGCTCTCCTAATTGCGTTCCCTGTTGGTTATTTCGGTTTTTGGGGCACGAACGTCTCCTCGCTCACTTCTCGGATATCAGGACCCATCTACTTCGTCCCTATGTATGCCCCATTGTGCATCTTGATGGCTGTGTTGGTTCTCGAAGTATTCGGGCGAACACGAGTCGTAGGAATCGCGCTAGCGGTAGTGATCGCCGCCGCTGGTGTTCCATTTGGGATCAACCGAATTCTCATCAATCATCGCATCAGCGCATCACAAGAGCCTTGGGAAATAGCCGCTAAACAAGCACAAGAACTCAAGCACGATTCGCTGATTTTTATGGCTGATTCGGGGCCATACCTGATGTTCTACAACCCATACTCAGCGAACACGCCGAACCTCGACGGACGCGTGGTGTGGGCCGTCGATCGTGCTGGCGAAAATGTGCGCCTCATCGATGCTCTTGCGAACCGAACCGCTTACCGCATGCAAGCGAGTTACCGCGGCGACGAACTAGGGCCAGACGAAACCCCGAAGACTCCTGTTATCTCACTGATCCCGCTCGAAGTTGTTCGTGGCCAAGAATTGGTTGTCAGCGCTGTCATCAACAACCCAGCCAACGAACCTGCGGTGGTCGTCACGTTGTGGATTGACGGCAAGGTGGTTCAAGAGACCATCGCGACAAATTCGAGTTACGGCGACCGTCACTTATTTAGTTGGCGTTTAAGTACCGGCGATGCGGCAAGCGGCGGCTCGCACCTAAATGGTGGCGTCGGTACTTTTACTATCGGAGTCGGTTTCGGTTCTTCGACCAGCGACGCATCGGCACCTACTGTTCGACGGGTGTTGCCATACCGAGTCGATACCTCAACGATCGACGTGGTCGTTCCGCTTCGCGCCGAGCGACTATCTGATATCGACGGTCCTAAGTTGCGCTGGCGACCAACCGTAGACCTCGATGAACTGGTCGTAGCGGTGACATCGAAGTGAGCGGGCCCGAAATTCGCCCGATGGCGATACGCAATGCGTTCGGCGCATGGCTTATTAGCCGAGGTTTGGTGATCGGGAGTCTCGCAGTAGCGCGACACGTATTTGAGTTCGCAGGCGTTGGTAAGTGGACAGGGCCGCTCGGGCAGGGACTCACGAGTTGGGACGCATCGCATTATGCGGAAATCTCGCGGTTCGGATACGGAGGGGTGGCCCACGAGTCGTTGCGGTTCTTCCCGCTACTGCCATTGCTTGGGCGCCTCGCAGAAGCTGTCACCCCGTTCCATAGTGGGCAAGGAATCGTTGTCGTTGCAAACGTCGTGTCGCTGCTGTTTTTTCTCCGTCTCTACGGCTTCGTGCATAGAGAGACAAAGTTCGACTCTGCGATCGCAGCGCGCGCAGTGTGGATCGCTGCACTCGCTCCACCTGCATTTATTTTCGTCATGGGCTACGCGGAGTCACTGTTCCTACTGTGCGCAGTGAGCGCGCTCGATGCTGCCAGGAGAGGACGCTGGTTAAGAGTTGCTCCGTGGGCGTTCGCCGCCGGACTGACGCGGCCACCAGGGACACTGCTCGCGATTCCAATAGCGATAGAAGCATTACTGGCATGGAGGGCGGCGGGTTACTCATTCGCGCCCAAGCGACGACTTGTCGCTCAACTCGTAGCCACGGCAGCCGCTCCCGCCGGAATGTTGTCGTTCCTTTGGTGGGCTAGGCGCTCAACAAAGACGTTCTTTGAGCCACTGCGAATTCATGAGCGAACGAACTTGCGTGGGGGAACAGAAAACCCAATCAGTTCGGTATGGGACGCATTCAGAGACTTGCTCGCAGGCGACCGCGTAGGTTCCGGCATGCATTTTTTTTCAGCGATCGCAATCTTCTGGTTGCTTATAGTTCTCTGGCGTCATGCACCCCGCTCGTTGTTCGCTTACGGACTAGCTAGCGCACTAGTCGCGCTATCTGCCGCGAATCTCGATTCGCTTGAGCGCTACGCACTTGCGACAGTTCCATTCATTCTCGCAGCGGCAATCGTGGTGAGGCACAAAACCGTCGAACGCGGTTGTCTCATCGCTGGCAGCGCTGGAATCGTAACGATGAGTTTCCTTGCCTTTTCAGGAGCGTTAGTTCCATGACAATCAAACGAATAGATCGCTTCTGGCGGGTTTTGTTCGTGATCGCATTGGTTGCCTTCGCCGTGCGGATCACATACGTGATGGTTGGCAAGTCCGGCGAGTGCATCGTTTCGGCGCCGGAGTCGGGCGAGATCATCAGTTCGCCGACCGAATGCATTGGAGGCGAACAAGGCCGCGCGAACGATGCCGTGTATTACAACGGAGCGGCCAATAATTTGGCGCGCGGTGGGGGACTCACCGATCCGTTCATCACGAACCAGCCAGCTGCAGATCATCCGCCGCTCACGGTGTTTGCGTTGGCGCCGATTTCATGGATCGGCGATCACGTAGTTCCGGCTGCGATTCTCGACGACCTAACGAACGCGCTGCTTCACCGACTGACGATGGCGATGATCGGCGTTGGCGTGGTTGTTGGCATCGGTGTCGTCGGTCGTCGCCTCGGCGGAGAAAGAGTCGGATTTATTGCGGCATCCATCGCCGCTGTGTATCCAGGATTATGGATTTCTGATGGTTTGATCTTTTCCGAGACGGTCGCGTCGTTCATGGTGGTCCTCGCGATTGGTGCAGCGATCGCGGCGCGCGCGAATCCGACTCCTCGAAACCTGTTTCTCGTAGGCGTAGCGGTAAGTCTTTGCGCTCTCGCTCGGGCTGAATTGCTGCTGCTAGCGCCGATTTTCGCGCTTGTCTTCGTGCGTTTGCGAGAGCCGAATTGGCCTCGACGACTCGCTGTATTGATAGCCGGGCTAGCAATCCTGCTCGGCCCCTGGATTATTTACAACAACCTTCGGTTCGATGAGTTCACGGCGATTTCGACTAACGATGGACTTGCTCTAGCTGCATCGAATTGCGAGGACGTCTATTACGGGTCCGGGATCGGTCTGACTAGCTACGACGCTGGTATCGGCTTCGGATCCTGTGTCGAGTTGCTTAGTCCTCGAACAGACCCAACCAAGGTCGATCAATCGACGGTTTCGCGGATATACAGAGACCGAGCATTTTCCGTAATCAGCGAACACATGCGCAGACAACCTGCTGTAGTGGCCGCTCGAATCGGACGAGTCTGGAACCTCTACAGGCCACTAGACATGTTGCAATTTAATGAAGGCGAAGATCGGGAGCCGTGGGCGACTCGCGCTGCCATGCTCTCCTTCTTTCCAATCGCGGCCGCGGCTGCCATCGGTGCAATTGGGCTGCTCAAATCGCGACGACACGACATGTGGATTTTGGTTGCACCTGTTGTCGTTGTCTCTATAGGCGCAGCGCTTACATATGGGCAAGCGCGATTTCGAGGCCCAGCCGAGGCGTCTCTAGTGCTCCTTGGAGCGATGTGCATAGATCGGAATCTCGTTGGCGAGCCGCTGCGCTCCCGAATTTCGAGCGGAGCAAATCTTTCTAGCCGAATCTCGGCACTCGACGGGTTACGCGGAATTGCCGTAGCGCTAGTGCTTCTCTACCACATTTCGCTATCTGCGCCTGTTGGGTCAATGCCTTCAGTTTCGCATTTGCTCTACCAAGCCAGGGCAGGCGTGTGGCTGTTTTTCGTGCTTTCGGGCTACCTCATTTTCGGTCCGTTCGCCAAAGCTCTAACGAACAGATCGTCGACCGATATTCGGCGTTACGCATTGAAGCGCGCCACTCGTATTTTTCCGGCGTATTTAGTTGCGCTCGTCATCTTGAGTATCGGCTTCGGTTATCCCGCGACAGGCGGTCCCGATGGGTGGTTGCGGTCGCTAACACTGACCCAAACGTTTACAAGCGATGCCTACAACAATCGTTTGGGATTGGGCCAAGCGTGGAGCATCGCTATTGAAATGAACTTCTATGTGTTCGTCCCGCTGTTCGCTGGGCTGGTTGCGTGGCTGTCTCGTAGGTCCGGAAGAGATCCAATCAAGTGCGCGTGGTGGGGGATCGGCGCCATGGTTGCATGTGGGTACGTTTGGCAGATAACGGCGAACGGCAATGTCGTTCGCCTGTACATGTTGCCTAATTACTTCCCTGCCTTTGGTGCGGGAATGGCGCTAGCACTTTTGGCTGTACGGACACCACCTTGGTTTCGTTCAGTAGTTAAGTTCGTCGGTCGCTGGCGCATCGCCGTGGTGACTGGCGCGTTAGGTGTGCTCGCTCTGAGGGCTTGGGTCTTTACCCAACCGGAAGGCAATGCGTCGCTACAAGGGTTCGTGGGCCAATTCTGGTTCACGCTCTTCGCAGTCCCGGTAGTTGCTGCTGTCGTCTGGTCACTGGATCGGCCGGGAGTGCTGTCGTCTCGGTGGATCGCGGCGCTCGGCATCGTAAGCTATGGAGTTTTCTTGTGGCACCTAGCGATAGTTGAGCGCTGGCGCCCGAGCACGTTCGGGCTAGCTGAAACCCTCAACCACAATGTCATCGTCTACGCGATCGTATTTTTCCCTGTGTGCATCGCTGCCGGCGCGGCGAGCTGGTTTCTGATCGAACGGCCGCTACTCGATCGGGTGCACAACATGCCTGGTGGCCAAGAAAAAGTCGCTTCACAGGTACGATGAACAACCGGTCGGAGTCCTGGCCACTAGTTCGTTCGTCTAGCAGTCGTACTTGGAGAAATCTCGGATGTCATCAGCTGAATCTGCGACCAACTCAGAAGACCCGAGTTCGGCCGACCTGGCAATTGTCATCGTTGGTGCAGGCCCCGCTGGGCTCACAGCGGCATATCAGCTAACTAAGTCCGGGATTACCTCAACAATTCTTGAATCCGACAGTGTCGTTGGAGGCATCAGCCGTACCGTCGAACGGGATGGCTGGCGGTTCGACATTGGGGGACACCGCTTTTTCACGAAGGTCGTCGCAGTCGACGACCTCTGGTTCGAAATCCTTGGCGCAGACGAGTTTTTGCAGCGGCCACGGATGAGCCGTATCTATTACCGTAAGAAGCTGTATGACTATCCGCTAAAGCCAATCAACGCGCTCCGAAATCTCGGATTCATCGAAGCTGTCCGGTGTGTAGCTTCCTATGGCTGGGTCAGGGTACGGCCCCCGAAAGACACTTCGAATCTCGAAGGATTTTTTGCGAGTCAGTTCGGATGGAGACTGTACGAGCACTTTTTTCACCACTACAATCTCAAAGTCTGGGGCGTTTCTCCTGCCAAGTTGTCAGCTGACTTCGGCGCTCAACGTGTTAAAGGCATGTCGCTGATGACTGCCGTGCGAGACGGTCTCACCCCGAAATTCGTTAAGAACCGCCGTGGCCGCGGGCAGCAGGTCACCTCGCTGATCGAGTCATTCAATTATCCGAAGTACGGCCCAGGTCAGATGTGGGAGCGAGCAGCCGAACTCGTGACAGAAGCCGGATGTGAGGTGCGCTATGGAGCGACGGTTGTTCGGATTGAGCATGCCGGTGGTGTCGCTACTCAAGTCGTAGCCGAAGTCGACGGTGCAGAGACGAGCGTGCGGGCAAGCCACGTCATCTCGTCGATGCCGTTCCGTGACCTGATTCGTGCGCTCGACCCACCTGTCCCGGCAGAAGTTCTCGACGCGGCAAATGGACTCACATATCGCGACTTCATAACAGTCGCATTAGTGGTGCCGAAGGAATACTCATTCCCCGATAACTGGATCTATATCCACGATCCTGGCGTCAAGGTTGGCCGTATCCAGAACTTCGGGTCGTGGTCTCCGTATCTAGTGAAAGAAGGCCGCACCTGTCTTGGACTTGAGTTCTTTGTCAATGAAGGCGACGACACGTGGACGAAGACAGATGAGGAACTCATCGCGCAGGGCAAGCGAGAGATTCAACATCTCGGCCTAGCCGATGCCTCCAAAGTCGAAGCCGGATATGTAGTGCGAATGCCGAAGGCGTACCCCGTCTATGACGAGCACTACCAGGCCAACGTCAAAGTTTTGCGTGATTGGATCGCGACGCATTGCTCCAACATCATGCCCACCGGTCGTAACGGCATGCATAAGTACAACAACCAGGACCATTCGATGCTCACAGCGATGTTGTCAGTGGAGAACATCCTCGGAGCACATCACGACGTCTGGACTGTGAATGTCGAGTCTGAGTACCACGAAGAGCAAGTCGGGACCGACGTCTCTAGCACTGGTCGCGATGCTCCGATTCTGCCACGGTGCGCGATACACGAAGCAGCGGCACTCAGAAGCAACGACTGATTACAAAGTCGATGCGCGGGCGGCTATCGCTTGTTCATACCCTTTTTGAAAGCACTGGGCTTGAATTTCGCCCCTGCCCAATGTGGGCTGACGCGATCGCGAACGCCCCACCATGACACGTAGGTCATTTCTTCTGCCACGACTTTGAAGTTCATCTTGGACTGACCACGCGCGCGGTCAGTAAATGTGATCGGGATCTCGCGCAGTTCGAAACCACCTAGCGCGACCCGGTAAGCGAGCTCGATCTGAAACAAATAGCCGTTGGCTTTCGTCTCATGGAACTCGATGGCTTCAAGTACCCGTGCAGGAAAAATGCGGAACCCGCTGGTGCTGTCTTGAATGTCGTGGCCAAGCATCATGCGGGCATACAGGTTGCCGTACTTCGAGGCAGCGCGTCTATGCGCTGGCCAATGTGGAACCTCTCCACCAGGTACGTATCGGCTGCCGATAACTAGTCCAACGCTGTCATCCACGGCATCGATAAGGCTCGGCAGCGCTGCTGGATCGTGGCTTAGGTCTGCATCGATCTGGACGAGCAGGTCATAGCCTCGGTCGATCCCAATGCCGAAACCCGCTCGGTATGCCGCTCCGAGTCCCTTCTTCGATGGACGCCGCAGAACCTCTACCTGGCCGACTTCCTTGGCGATGCGCTCGGCGAGTTCTGCGGTGCCGTCGGGACTGTTGTCATCAAGGACCAAGATGTCGGCTGTAGGGACAGCAGCGCGCGTGCGACGTAAGAATTCTTCGATATTTTCGGCTTCATTGAACGTCGGAACATTCACCTGGATGCGCACAGCGTCGGATGGTACACGCGGTCTTAGCGGTCAATCAGCAAGCATCAAGCCTTGCGAACACGCGCGACCATGTTCGCCGAGAGCACCGTGAGGTAATCCGCGTTCGGCGACGAGAGCTTCGTTCATCCAGACCTGGTAGATGAAGTCCATAGGGGCTGGGGCGCTAGGTGGCAACATTCCGAATTCCCCAAGGCAAACGAAGTTTTCGCGTACAGCTGAGTTCGACCCGTTGTCAATCGCGTCGCGAGCATCATTTGGTTCGTCCCAGTCGTGCCATACGGACGAAAGTACGAGGAAGTCAGCGACAGCAATTTCTTGTGGCAATTTTGAGTCGGCAGCGTTTGCGACCCCTGGATCCATTTCGATGTAGTACGTGCCGACCTTGAGTTCTGGGTAGAGGTAATAAAGGTACGCGTCTGAGTATGGCGTCTTGCGCAGGTCGGCTGTTGCGACAATTAGCGAATCTCCACTATGGCTGGCTGCGTCGAGAGCAGGGATCACGCCGTACTGCGCTGCATCGGCTACTTCGATGCGACCGTAGTAGAAGCGCCGGTCGCCGCGCTCGACGAGGTACGAATACCGATGGCGACCAAACGTCTGTGCTGTGAAATCTGCGTAGGTGTTGAGTATGTATCGAGGTATCACGAGCGAAATGAATAGGACGATGGGCAGGACCGCCGCTAAATCGAGGTGTCTAGGCGTCCAACTGAGACCTCGCCGAGACTCAAGCAATTCGCGAATAGCGACAGGTAACAGTGCAAGGGGTACACACGAAACCCATGCAAGGTGGGCACTGTCGGCGCGTTGCATGGCCTGGGGAAGTAGCCCAATGCTGAACCACGCGACCGTAATTAGCGACACGCTTCGCAGCGTTCCGCCAGTCCGTCTGTTCCTACGCGTAGCGACGTACATGATTAGGCCAACCGTCGCGAGTAGCGCCCAGAACCAGATAGCGATCTGCGCTGCAGCGCCAAAGGTTGGAAGTGGCCAGTCAAGCTTGCCGACTGACCCGTAGTCCCCGGCGCGCTGCAAGAATCCGGCGAGCGTCGTAAAGGAGGGCGGTAATGGCAATGTACGTCCGCCACGCAGGTAGACCACGGGGTCGAGCACCATGCCGCGGAACACGTTGTACGGCCCCGCTGTTGCGATGTGAACCAGGTATGGCGAGATTCCGACTAGCACACCGCTGATGAGATTGAGTCTTCGTCGTTTGTCAAAGGCGCGGACCAACGAGATTCCTGCGAGCCCGACTGCGACTACTAGGTCGAGACGAAAGAGCAGCGCGCTCCCGAACAGTAGACCGCCAAAGAAGGCCAGACGCGCTGCGCCGCGCTCGGATTTGTCTTCACCGACTGACGCTGTCGCGCAAGCGACGCCGAGGATCCCGAGGCCGACAGCGCCGACCCACGCGAGCGCTGTGAGCCCGATCGGGGGGATGATGATTACTAACGAGACTCCACCGCAAGCGAGGGCGAGGGTTCGGCTCCAGCGTTTCGCGATGATTGTGACGCCGCTGACTACTGCGACCATTTGCACGAGTGCAGCGAGGCGTTCGACCTCGAGAAGCATCCCAAAGATCTTGAATATTCCGGCGAGCCACCAAAGGCTTCCTGGCCCGTAGAGGTGCAAGAAGTCCTCGTTAGGGAGATAGCCACGAAGAACCTGTTCTGGAAAGACGAGCATGAAGCCCTCTTCCATCGGGGGCCCCTGGCTGCGCAAGAGTCCGCGTAACGGCAGCAAAAATCCTGCAGCTAGGAAGGTGCGCAGAATCCATTGCTTGGTACGTGGACTCAGACGGTCGATCATCGTGAGGTCCTGCCAAGCCAGCGACTAGCGGGTGTGGCTTTGAGTGACATCGCAGGGCGTTCTACTAGGTAATAGGAGGCCGCACTGATAAGTATCGAAGCCGCGATCATGAAGGCGGTCGTCGGGAGCATCTCTGAACCGAATGCTGGTCGGTCGACTAGGCGTAGGTACGCGTCAAGAGCGGCTTCATGCCATAGATAGATCCCATAGGAGATTGTGCCGAGCCAAGCGAGCGGTTTGAGTTGTAAAACGGAGCGGATTTTTCCTTGGTCCTGAGCGCCGAATACTCCTGGGATCACTGCGGTGACTCCAATCACTCCCCACGAGAGCAACAGCCACCATTCTCGTGCGCCTGAGAGCCTCCACTGCGTTACTGGATCGCCTGAATCGAGTGCAATAGAAACTCCAACGAATGTGATGGCGCAAAGAGTCCAGCTGGCGGTAGGAAGCCACTTGCTAGAGGCCCACGCGGGTTCGCTAGTCCGTTGCCTGTGTCGTACCGAAATGACGGCTAGCAGCATCCCGAAAGCAAAATGATCAAGGCGCGCAGGTAGCCATAGGTTCATGAAACCTCGCAACTCAGACTGGCTCATCGCGATGAGAACCGAAGCGCGGAATGTCAGAGCGATGGCACAGAGAGTTGCGATGCCGATCAGTTCGTGTTGGAACAGGCGTTGTTGTGAGCCGCGGAATCGAGTCATGAGAGCGGCGTAAAGCGGGAGCATCGCGTAGAAGGCGACTTCGGTTACGAGTGTCCAAGCTTGTTGCACTGGCATCAGCCCAAAACTTGGGTTGTATGTGTGGATGAGCGCGTAGTGAGAAAACACGCGGCCGGGGTTTAGGGGTGTGTCATGGAGGCCTTTGATACCAGGGATCAGAAGAACCGCGGTGAGGGTGAGCCAATAGGCGGGCGCGATTCGTAGGAAACGCCGCCGGCCGTAGCTCAAGATCGCTGGTCCGGGGCGAGCATCAAAGCGCGCTGCTACGAATGGTCGATAGAGCAGGAACCCAGAGATGACGAAAAAGATGGCTACCCCGACGTCCATGCGAAGCAGAAATGTTCCGATTCCGGGGACATCGAACGAGAATCTGTCCAGAAATGCGAAGTCAATCTTGTACTCGTGGGACTGTGCCGTGCGGATCGAGTAGCCGCTGAGGAAGCCAGAGTGTGTCAGAGCGACAAGCAATGCCGCTACGAACCTGAGTCCGTTGAAGCACGGGAACGCATCAACCTTGGGATCCTCGACCGATACGACCACTCAGACCACTCCCACTTCTGAGCGCGGTTGTGATCGCGTTTTCATCGTGTCGTAGGCCGCTGAGGCACCGACTGCAGCGAACAAGCAGAGAGCAGTCTCAGACGATGCCCTGTAGCGCGGATTGCCGAAAGCCAGTGTCACAGCTGCCAACACAGTGACGAACGCTGCTGCGAGCACATAGCGGGGGATGCGAGCCCTTCGCAAAGCGACGGCACCAGCAATTCCGAGTAGCGCCAGACCATAGAAGCTCCAGCGACCAGCCTGCGCAACACCTAAGTCGCGACCCTCGAAATAGTTGTCGGCGAGGACGACATGGTTAGGTCGGTACAGATATAGAACGCGGCCGTAACGCGCCAAGAGAACTTTGGGTACACGTGAAATGTGTGCGGAGATGTAGTCGGTGGCAGCGCGCCGAAAGTATGGCGCTTCTTCGGACTGATCGAGTTGTGGAACCATGTAAACGGTATCGCCGACATGTACTTCGGTCGGAGGAAACTCGCTCTTGAGGTCCTCGCGAATTTTTCTAACGCATTCGAGATGCCAAAAGCCGAGGAACTCGCCGTAGTAGGTCTCGTCGCATGTGGCGCTCGCCATCGTGATCTCGGCGCCGACGGACAGATAGACGGGGTCCTCAAAACGACTGAGGTTGTAGCCAACCCACGGTCCGATGATGACAACGCCAGCTACCGCGGCAGCACCGAGCCGTTTTGCTACATGCTTGACTCCGCGCTCGCCGTGCCTCGAGACTAGAGGCAATACGAGCACGACAAAGAGCATGGCGAGTTCGGCGCGGCTCATCGTGGCGAGTGCAGCCGCTGCTCCTACCCACATGGCTCCGCGTAACGATGGATTGCGCCAGTACCTGTACGAAACCCAAATCGTGAGCGTCACACCAAGTATCGCCGCGGACTCTGAGTAGAGCATGCCGTCCCATGAGAAGACGTTCGGCGCGACGGCCGCGAGTCCTGCAGTGATTAATCCGACTCGAGCCGAGTGCATTGCACGACCTGCGAGACCGCTCACCAAAACGGTTGGAGTACCTATTAGGGAGGCTGTCAAGAGCAACTGTTGAGTAGTTGTGTCGAAACCAAGCTTCGAGAAAAAGGCGAGGAACAAGAGGTAGGCGGGAGGATGATCGGCCGACTGATAACCGTGGCCAGGAGCAGAGAAGAACGGGCTAATGAAACCCTTGCCGTCGGCAAGCGCGATAGATGCACGGTGGTACCAGGCAGAGTCATTGACGCGGTCGACAACGTCGGCGAGCGCATCGGTTCGCCAGTGAAGTATGTAAACAACCCTGATGACAAGGCCGAGAAACGTTATGGCGCCAAGCGAATACCAAAATCTGCGGGCTGACACTGTCGAAATCTACTCCGCAGTTCCGGCGGTCTAGGGCTGGTTGTTCGTCGAACTGTTTGAATCAGAGGCGCTTTGAGCGCGCAACAAGGCAATTTCTTCGGCGAGAATGCGCGTACGCATTTCGAGCCGCGACAGTTCCCATGAGAAATGAACCGAAATCGCGAAGAGCAAGCCGCACGCCGCAAATAAGAGTGCATTCGAAGGGACTTCTATTCCGAGCCGATCAGATGTCCATTCGAGTATGGACGGAAATGAGGCGAGTGGCACGAGAAGGACAGCGATTATGGACCACAACAAGGCGTATTTACTTCGGAGTTGTTGAAGGCGCAACAGTCGAAACACAATTAACAAAGAAATTATTGCTCCGACTATTGCAACGATGTGAGTCCTGCTACTCAACGAGCTTCCTTTCGGTTGCGCATAGAGCGCCTCCAGCCCCAGCTACCGATACCGATTAGCAGGCGTAGGTAGTTCATCCCAAGTTTGAAGCTTCGGCTCGATGCGACTCCTTCGGAGCGGGGTCGCATCGCGATAGGAACTTCAACGATGGAGAAGCCTGCAGCATGACACTTGAGCAGAACCTCAACCGTGTCGGCGAGAAACTCCGCTGGGTATTCGGTTGCGAGTAGGCCAACGGCATTGCGGTCGAACGCTCTGAAACCCGAAGTCACATCGGAGAGGCGAAGACGTGTTATGCGGTTGACAACCATGGCGAGGGTGCGCATGCCAGCGCGTCGCAAAGCACTGACTTCGTAGTCTGGGGACCCGACACCGAATCGTGAGCCAACCGCCACGTCTGCGCCGGAGTCAAGGACGCCGAATAGAGATGCAATCCCCGCTGCATCGTGTTGGCCGTCAGCATCGACAATAACGACTCTGTCGTAGTCGCAATCGACGGCGTATCGGAGCCCAGTCCGAACAGCCGCGCCGACCCCGAGGTTGTACGGGAGTCGCAGAACAGAAGCGCCGCCACACGACGCGATTTCGCTGGTCGAGTCAGACGAGCCATCATCCACAACAACGACATCCAGTGTTGGTGCGGACTTAGCCAGCTCGCGCAAGGTTGCGAGCAAGCTGAGTTCTTCGTTAAACGCGGGGATTACGGCTAGCGAGCGGATATCTAGATGTTACGAGTCCGCCGGGCTCGCCGTGTGCTCTATGGCACTGGGGGTTTGAGTCAGTTCATGTACAGCAAGGAGGCCAAGCACGATCGCAACTGCGTCGAGACCAATCCGAAAGCGCTGGTTTCCGTAAGTGGCAACTGAGGTAATGACAACTGCGACCCACGGGACCGCCAGCATGAGCGACAGAGTCATATCGCGCCGAAACATCAATGCTAGGCCTGCCATGGCGAGTGGCATCGTGATCCACCACAGCGCTGTACCGACTGTCTGCCAGAGGTGATCGCGACCTTCAAGAACCTCGAGGTTGATCTGCTGTCCGGGGTTAAATGCCCCAAACGTCCGGGCAACGCGCGCAGCGCCGACGACAGGAAGCCGTCGCGCATGGCTCTTCGCATAGTTGGTTCCGGCTCTGCGCGCCTCCGTCGTCGCTCTTATCTCATTGAAGTCATTGTCCTCAATATGGAAACCTTCGAAGCAATCGGTGGTTCGGTCGATTGCGCCTGCCGAAAATGTTGATCGCCAAGACCCAATACCTTGCCCGTAGTAGGTCAGTTCGCAATTTGCGCCGTCCAGCACGGTGCCAAGATTGTTAGATACTGGTACCAGCGCATCGAAGCGCGCCGCGTTGCGTGCTGTCCAAGGAAGCAGTACTGCCCCTGCGAAGACCAGTACTGCTGCCCCGATGGCGATGCGCCTCGCGACCGAGAACGGCCGGGCAATCGCGATCCCAAGGAACGTGGCCAGTATCGGAATCCACAGAAGCCCTTCGCCGCGCGTGAGAGCTGCGGCCCCGAGGGCGATGCCGAGGCGTGCAGCGGACATGAAACCGGGTCGTCTAGCGGCGTTGATGGCCAGGAGTGCCACGAACGTCGCAATCATGAGGAACATCGAGTCAGTCATCAACAGCGCGTGCGCTTGAAGTAACAGTGGTTGGAATCCGACTATGAGGATTGCTGTTGCTTGCAGCCAGCGACCCAGCCCGACAGTCCTAGCGATGAGACAGACTGCTAGTGCCGTAAGCATCGCGTTCAATGTCCCGATTACGGCCTGCGCGCCATCGACAGAGTTGATGCCAGCTCGATGCACTAGCGAAAGAGCGAAAGGGAACAGTGGTGGGTATTCGGCCGTAGGGCGATGTTCTCTCAAGAGAATGCGGTCGAATGGGCGTTCGTACCGACCAGTGTCGCTGAGTTCGGCTGCTAACAGGTGGTACGCAGTTGCATCAGAAAGACATTGTTCCTTGGCAGGTAGCCCTTCATTCGCGAGTGCCGACGCGATCTCGGGGGTCGTCGAACAGCGAACGTGCGGGTCTACGACGATTGTGAACGTGAGCTGGCCAACACCGACCAGCAAGATTGCCATCAGTAGTAGGCGGTCAATTCGGAACTTCATGCTGGAGATGCAACTAGACCTGCAATGCCTGCTGCGACCCGCTCGTCTAGCGGCGGCGCGACGTTTTTTCGCACAAGCTCTTCTAGGCGTTGCAACATGGCGCCGCGACGTAGCCACAACAATCGGCTTTGCACGTACCCGAGCCTCGGGATACTAAAAAATGGCTCGGCGGCATCTACATCGTAAGGATGGCAGTAGGTCCACAGCACTTGGTCGCGGCGACCGCGCCTGATGCCAGCGCGTATGAGTGCCTTTGGCAGCACGCGAAGGTATGTGCCACCGAGAAACGGGATCCCGACGTTGCGAACCTGCAACACGGGTACGGGAAGTTCTGTGATTCCTTCGGGCCATACATACGGCGCTGCAGGGGACTGTGGCCAACCGAATTGTGGGTTGGCCACAGGCAACACGCTTGACGAATAGGTAAATCCGAGTTCTGCCAATGTCGCGACCGTTGCGCGGCTCAGCGTTGTCAGTGAAAAATACGGGGCCCGATATCCAACAACGCGTTGGTTGATTGTCTCCTCGACAATTTCCTTGCCGCGGGTGATGTCAGTACGTACCTGTTGCTCCGTCAGTTCGGGCAATGGAGTATGAGAGAACCCGTGTAACGCGATTTCATGACCAGCCGAAGCGAACGCTCGAACCAGATCTGGATGAGAACCGGCAACCTCTCCCAGTACGAACACGGTGCCTCTCACGCCAAGCCGCTGAGTCATGGCGAGTATCGCCTCGGATGCTCCAACGAAACGATCGGGATCGAGTGAATACCAGTGATGCTCAAGGTCGAGCGTGAATGTGATCTCTGCCACGGCACATACTCGCACGCGGCGAGCTAGAAGTGGTCCGTATCGAGGAACTCGTAAGTCCCAACGTCAGTGAGACTCGCATTTGTGCGAGAACCAAATCCGCGGACGAGCAGATTCAGCGGCGATGGCAAGAAAGGGCGTGGTATCGGTAGGCCACGAACGATGACGTCACTGTTAATGCCGGCGTGAATTGCTAGCGGTGCACGATGGTGACGGCATGCTCTCGCGATTACAGCAGCGGCGGAGAGGGCGCGCCTTCCCTCGCGTGGTACGAGCGCCAGAATTACCGCAATCGGCCAACGAGCGAAAGTACTCCTTGTGCTGACGCACCAAACGTCATTGTCGCGGTGTAGCACATAGTCGTTGGCTGGGCTAGCCAGCCGCCAGCGGAGCGCCGCGGCATCCCAATCGTGGATCCAGCCGACACTCGTTCTCTTCGCGCAATCAGATGCGAGCGCATCAATGGATACATCGTCAATATCCACGTGTGCTACTCCGAGGGTCAGTCGGAAGGCTGGAATCAGGACGACTGGCAGGCTATTGAGTTTCGAGAAGCCGAGTTTGTTTACAAATGCGGGAGTGGAATTTGCGTTAGCGATGGTGAGCGTTCCTTCGATACCGACTTCGAATGACTCAGCGAATACGCGTTCGGCGAGTCCACTAAATACTCCGCCGCGTTGCGCTCCAGCGCGGACACACGCATCGACGGTAATGCCGAGCTGTGCCGTAGTAGTCCCGTTGCGCCAACGTTGCGGAACGAGGGAGTAGTTGGCGAGTCGCCCGTGGTCATCGTCTTCGGTGCCGTTAATCGCGGCACCGTTAGGACTGTTGTCGTAGAACCAATTTAGGTATCTGACGTCTGCGAACTTCTGGCTTGCGAACTCGTGGTGCAAGAAGGATGCCGTCGCGGCGTGATCACGCGGGTCGACCACGATTACCTTGCGTCCCTCGAGAAGCGACGCGGTTTGCGCGCTATTGCGAAGAGCACTGGCGTTGTTTCTGAGATCTGTTCGGTGGCAAAGAAGTGGCTCTCGTCTAACCCTGAGCCGACGCCACTCTTGTCCGAACCCATCATCGCGTAGACCCGTGGCAACGCATTCTCGTATGCCCAAACGTACGCACGTCTGCCGATCTTGTTGCGAAGTTTGAAGGGATCGAGCTTGAGCAGGCGTTCGCCAGCCGATCTGCGCTGCGCAAAGTCAGCACGTAGTACATCGTCGCCTTCGAGGCCAATGAGTTCGACTTCGTCAAAGAAAAGTCGCAATATTGAAATGAGTTGGGCTGGGTCGCACAGGTATACGTGAAACGGGTTTTCGAAGTCTGCTGGCGCATTCGGCGTGATCACAAATGCTTGGCCGTCGTCGTTGAGCACCCTCGCGAGTTCAGCGACATGGCGCTCTGGGTTCACGAAATGTTCGATGATATGGGATGACACAATTGCGTCTACAGAACCGGCGCGTATACCTAGATGGCTGCCATCCATGGAGGCGAACGCCAATTCTTTTGATGCGAAGTTATGGCCGGCATCGATGGCGGTTTGCGCTGAGTAGTCCACGCCGATCACAATTCGATTAGATGCTGCGAGCCTTTTGGTCTGCGCGCCAACACCGCAGCCGACATCGACAACGATGCCGTCGGCGAGTCGGCTCAGCACTTCGCGATAGCCAGCATCGTGCAGAGCTAGCAACGAGTCTGGCGTCGAGCCCTCCATCGGGCGCTCTCCTGTGAGCTTCATGTGTTCCTTAGTCTACGGGCGACCATTACTTTGACTGCACCACGCGGCAGTCTCATTCGTAACCGAGTTATGACGATTCGCTCGATAGCTCCGAGCAGGAGTGAACCTCGCCCTGCGCCAGTTGTGTACTCCCCTTCAGAACACCAACTGAACGCGCACGTCGACATTTTTGGAGCGAAGCCTGCTGTGCTCAATCCGTCAATCGCGAGTCTGCTCGGCGCGTTGCGCGATTCGGCTATTAGTAGTCCGTCTGGAAGGAGTGCAGATGCGGCCAAGCCGAAGGTGTCAGGTTCGAGGGTCAGTCCATGGATAAATAATGCAGATGCTCTGACGTCTGATTGTTCGAGGTGTAGAGCGAGGTCTGTCGGTTCGAAACTGAGCAATTGCCGTGGGTTCCAGCCGATGCGCGCTGCGAAAGACTCGTTCGATGGGCAGACCTCAATCAATAGCCCTTCGGTTGAGGCGAAGGTGCGCAATAGTCCGACGACTAGCGAAGCGTTCGTGCGCGCCTGCCATGCTGGCATCCCGCGGTCAGTTCGTTTTGAATAAGCGAGGGTACGAGCACGCCTGCGGATACGAGGTAGCGCAGCAAGCATCTTGATGCCATCGGTCAGCACGTTCACGCCGGAGTCCGAGTCGTGTGCCCACTCGACTGGCACCTCAATGACCTCGATGTTTGTTGCATCGGCGAGCGCACAAATTTCTACGTCCCATGCGAAGCCGTCTTCGTGTGAATCGCGCAGCAGCAGGTCCCAAACTTCGCGTAGTGCGACCTTGGCTCCGCATTGAGTGTCGAGCAAGCCAGGTGTTACCAAGGCTTGAACGGTGCGGTTGTAGGTGCGACCTAAGAGTTCGCGCAACTTCGATTCATGTCGGGTCACGCGAGCGCCGATCACGTCTCGCGATCCGATCGCAAGGACTCGCGAAGATTCAGCGACCGATGCAATCGCGCGCAACGAGTCAAGCGGAGTTGCGAGATCGATGTCGCAAAAACCACGAAGCGGTGCGACGCTCTGCGAGAGACCAGCGCGGACCGCGGCACCTTTGCCAGCGTGGCGACAACGGATCACGCGTGCATGTGTCGCGTCGAGATCAGAGAGCATCGTTTCGACTACCAGCGGTGTGTCATCTGTGCTGCCGTCATCGACAAAGAGGAGTTCGCTCCCCATTGGCAGACCGGCCACGAATTCGACTAGTTCGGGGACAGTCTTTGTGGCTCGGCGCGATTCGTTGTACATCGGTACTACTAATGAGAGTGCCTCCGACAAGTCGCGCTGTTTCATCGAATGTTCATTTCACCCGGGTCGGAAGTGATCGGAGCGACAGTGTCGCGCTGTGACCGGATGCAATCGATCCCGATAGCGGCAATTATTGCGACGAACGGAAACATCGGGACCTTGTAGCGAGGGTCGCCGAACAAAAGGAAAGGCACAACCAAGCCTGCAGCGGCAAAACCAAGAATAAGGCGTGTGCCGCCGCGCCCATCGCGAACGAAACTTTTCACGCCAATCGCTGCGAGAATCAAGACGGCGAAATACCAACCGTCTGCCACTCTGTCGACTGCGCCGCCGACGCCTTTGCTCCAGAGGGCGGGGGAGCCGGGCGCTTCGAGCGCCAGTCGGGCTTCGTGGTCATCACGCAGTGCGTAGTAACCCCGCCGAAACCACATCTCGACTTCCGCGATCGGGTGGTGGATCACCCATGAGATCGCCCGACTCGTGTTCTCTTTGTTCTTTTCGACCTCGACAACATCCCATTCTGCTCCGGGGATGTCGTGTAGGCATCCAGGGGAATTGAACTGAAACTTCGGTGACGCATCGACATGGCGCGAGATGCAAAGTGCATCGCCGCTACCCGTGGTCATAGCGACAAAGCCAGGCATAGTGATCGCGTTGCGAATAGTCCACGGCGCCACTACGGCCGCCATCACCAACGCGACTAGAAGAGTGTGTCCGAGAGCGTTTCTCCACGATTGTGGTTTGTGGCGAAAGGCGATCAATATCGCGGGGAGTACAAGAAATACCAAGGGCCTGACCTGTGCGGCGATACCGAGCACGACGGCGCCCGCGACGAGCCGTGATCTTTTGAGTTCAAACCTCTTGTCGAGTGGTGGCAACAAGATGTGGACGGCGAAAACGAGCAGGAAAAGATAGAGCGTCTCGAGGTGGGCCGTCGCTGTCATCATGATGAGGCTCGGCCAAAATGCGACAATGACCGCTGCGGCGATAGCGACGGTTGGCGTGAATAGCCGCTGAGCGATTCTGGCGACGAGGTAGACGGTCATCGCCCCTAAGAGCACATGAGCGAAGCCGAAAACGAGGTCCTGGTTTTCTGAACCGACACCGATCAGACGAGCCGACGCGAACAACATCGCGAGAAATAGTGGGTAGCCAATTGCGTAGAAAGCCGTAGGCGGTAGAGGGCCTGTGGTGTCGCAATCGGTGATGCGATCGACAGCCCCACCACTAGCGATGAGTTTTGCTTGGTTCTCCAAGAAAGCTGCATGGTTCTCGTAGCCATAACCGCATGACAATCTGTTGCCTAACCACTGGTAGGCGTAGGGGTCACCTACCGCCGCGTTTCTGTGGGCGTGAAATACCCACGCGAGGCGTACAAGGAACGCGATTCCAACAACTATGCCTAACTGGCGCTCTGGCGAGCCTGCAACTCGCCGCATGCCACCATCGTCGAGCTTGATCGATGCCTTGGTCACAATCGCAGCCTTCGTTGTTCCGCGACAATTTTGACCGTTTGCATGACGCGTGCACGCTACCGCTGACCCGTAACCTCGCTGTGCCCATGGGATCCCACACAACGGTCGCAAAAAGTCGTTACGTCGAACTAGATGGCATGCGTGCGCTCTCAGTCCTGGCTGTGTTCTTGTTCCACATCACGCCGGCCATGACAGCAATTTCTCGAATCGGTTGGGATCCACACGTGGCGATTGGCCGTTACACAATTCGGCCACCGATGACGGTCGCTGAGTACATCGTTCATCTCAATGTCGGGGTTCAAATTTTCTTTGTGCTGTCTGGATTCTTGATCACTTCGATGTTCGTTCGGCCACACCTTGAAGGCAGGGCGCTACCTAGCGGCATCGGATACGCAATTAGGCGGGCCACCCGCGTATTTCCTGCCTACTGGCTGGTGCTCTTCGTCGCGGGAGTGACCTGGTTTGGTCTTGTCGAATCCGTGGACGGGACGACAGTCCCAATGTTGCGCTTCCCATTGCCGTTCGGACTATGGAAACACCTAACGCTCACCTACATGTACTTCCGCGAGCAATTGATCCCGGGCTACGGAGTGAATTACGGCGGTCTTCCCGTGGCGTGGTCGTTGGTCGTCGAAATTACTTTCTATGGTTTCGTTCCGTGCTGGCTGCTGCTGTGCAAAGCCGCTAGAGCAGCTAGCAGTTCGCGCCGTTTGCTCATCGGCGCGTTGTCGTGCATCCCTGTCGGAATCGTCTGCGGCGTGGTGTCTGCGTACGGCGGCGAATGGGCGATGCGCACGCCCTTGGGTGGCGTCGTTTCCGTGTTCGGCAATGCTCTCATATCACTAGGGATCGGAATGGCGCTAGCGGTCGTTGCGGCCGCGGCTCATAACGATCCTGATCTCTCAACGAAGCTTCGACGGCTCGGCGAAAGGGCGGGCATATGGTGGGCTGGAGCGGCGATGGTCTATCTCGTACTCGCTTGGCCTGACTCGAATTACATCGACGCGACAAGCGGTGAACTTCTGTGGCGACAACTAGTGCAGCCAGTAGTTGCTGGTGTGTTGATCGCTCCGTTCGTGTTAGCCCCGGGCGCGAAATCGGCGATCCATCGAGCATTGCGTGTGCGCGTCCTCATATGGGTCGGCACCATCAGTTACGGCGTTTACCTGTGGCACATCTTGGCTATCAACAAGATGGTCGTAGGTAGGTCACTTACCGAGTACAACGTGCTCGAGGCATCGTTACTGGTCACCGCGATGTGGCTTGTCACAATCTCCTTGGCGGCTGCAAGTTGGTATTTCGTCGAACGTCCTTTACTCAACCTTGCGGGAAGATTGGGTTCGCGATCTAACGCCGTGGTCGCCGAAGCCTCCTGAAGACACCTCTACAATTGGCGCAGCGTGAACGAATCGTCGAGACCTGAGGTAATCGACCGACTTGGCGAAATTGCCTCCCAGTCGGGACTTCGGCGCGTGTCGATCCTCGCATGGCGCGATCTCGACGACCCCGAAGCGGGTGGCTCAGAAGTCCATGTCGCGAGGGTCGCGGCGCTGTGGGCTGAGGCTGGGATCGATGTAACGATGCGGACATCCTTCGCTGCCGGGCATCCGCAGGTGACCTGGCGCGACGGCTATCGCGTTATCCGCAAGGCTGGTCGTTATCTAGTTTTTCCGAGGGCGATCTTTAGCGAACGCATGCGTTGGCATGGTGAACGAGATGCCATCGTCGAAATCTGGAACGGCATGCCTTGGTTCTCTCCGGTATGGGCCGATGTACCTCGCTGCGTATGGCTTCACCACGTTCACGACACGATGTGGGAGATGACGCTTCCCCCGCGCTTAGCGAAGTTCGGTCGAGCGATTGAGTTCAAGATCGCACCCCCGGTCTATCGACGCGCCGAGATTGTTACGTTGTCTGACTCATCTAAAGTTGAACTAATCGAGAAGCTTCGTCTCGACGGCAGTCGAATCCATGTCGTACCTGTCGGAGTCGACGATCAATATTCAGCCGGGGGAGGAAGGTCAACCCAACCGCTGGTCGTGGCTGTCGGACGTCTCGTATCTGTGAAACGGTTCGATGTACTCATCGACGTTCTCGTAGAGACAAAGGCACAAGTCCCTACTCTCGAGGCAGTGATTGTGGGAGACGGCTACGAACGCGAGGTGCTAGCAGAACAGATCGAAAAGGCAGGAGCGACTTCTTGGCTGAGGCTCGCCGGCCCGCTCAGCGATGCGGAAAAGATCGACTTGTATCGGCGTGCGTGGTTGGTCGCGAGCGCCTCTGCGCACGAGGGTTGGGGCATGACGCTTACCGAAGCCGCAGCGTGCGGAACTCCAACAGTGGCGACGCGCATAGCTGGTCATGCCGACGCCGTAGATCACGGAGTTAGCGGTCTGCTAGCTGATACTGACGCCGACATCGCCCCTCTCATGGTCTCGATTCTTAACGACCCCGAACTCAGAAACCGTCTCTGCGACGGTGCTCTAGCTCACGCGAGGCGTTTTACATGGGGAGCAACAGCGATCGGAACGCTCGAGGTTCTCGCCGAACAAGTCCGTCGACGTAATCGTTCGTGACAACATTGCTGAATCGTTTGTCGGAGCGCGCCCAACGTCGCTTTGGACTCGGGTTACTGGCGCTTCTCGCGTATTTGCCGCCGTTGCTCACATCTCCAGGACGCGTCAGCGCTGACACTAAGTCATACCTATATCTAGACCCGTCGCGGCTCTTGGACAGGGCGCCCTCAATGTGGGACCCGAACATCGGTATGGGAACCGTTAGCCATCAGACGATCGGGTATCTGTTCCCGATGGGTCCGTACTACTGGACGCTGGACAGACTCGGTCTGCCCGATTGGGTTGCTCAACGGCTGTGGCTCGGCTCGCTAATAATGGCCGCTGCGCTAGGAGTCTTGTACGTAGCCAAACAACTTGGCCGTAGCGGCCCCGGGGTTGTTGTCGCAGCGCTGGCATACGCGTTTAGCCCATACTCATTGCAATATTCGGCGCGTCTGTCGGTGCTATTAATGCCTTGGGCTGCACTCGGATTCTTGCTCGGACTAGTGATTCGGTCCTTGCGAGAGGGCGGTTGGCGTGCGCCAGCACTATTCGCGATCACGGTGCAGATTGTTGGTGGCGTGAACGCGACCTCCCTGGTATTCGCTGGCGTCGCTCCGCTGTTGTGGATTCTCTGGGCGTGGTTGGGAACGCGCGAGGTGACTTGGCGGCGCAGCCTCGCAACGGTCGGGCGTATCGGCGTCGTGTCGATTGCGACGTCGTTGTGGTGGATGGCGGGGCTATCCACGCAGGGCGGTTACGGCATCAACATCTTGCGGTACACAGAGACCGTTGCCGTCGTGGCGCGGACGTCTACACCGAACGAGGTGCTTCGAGGCCTTGGCTATTGGTTTTTCTACGGTCGAGATCGCGTAGGTCCATGGGTCGAAGGCTCGACCAACTACACGCAGAGCATCTTCATGATCCTGCTCACCTATGGGTTGGTAAGCCTTGCGCTGCTTTCATTAGTCACCGTTCGTTGGCGACACCGCGGGTATCTCGCTTGGCTTCTGCTCGTCGGCACGATTATCGCCGTCGGAGCGCACCCCTACGAGTCGCCGACACCACTTGGAGCTTTGTTCAAGGCCTTTGCCACAACATCAACTGCTGGTCTCGCGTTGCGCAGCACGCCAAGGGCAGTTCCGCTTGTTTCACTCGCGACGGCAATGGCGTTGGGGATTGGTGTAGATGCCTGCGTCGGTTGGTTGCGCAAACACGAACGTCCACGACTTGCCGTTGGTGTTCCTGTTGTCGTGGCGGGCTTGGTCCTCGCAGCGTTTCCGCCACTCCGCACAGGAGCTTTCTACGGCGACAATCTCTTGCGCGACGAAGACATTCCTGACTATTGGCGTGATGTCGCAGAATATGTAGACGGCGGACCGAGTGATACTCGCGTTCTCGAAATCCCTGGTTCCGACTTCGCCGCATACACATGGGGCGACACCGTCGATCCAATAACGCCGGGCTTGATCGATCGTGGTTTTGTAGCACGTGAGCTAATCCCTTATGGCAACGCTCCAACGGCCGATCTGCTGAACGCACTTGATCGCAGATTGCAAGATGGCACGGCAGATCCGAATGGACTTGTCGAAATCTTTCGACGTATGGGTGTTGGCACTGTGATCGTGCGAAACGACATCGAATGGCAGCGGTACAACCTTGTTCGACCGCGGGAACTTGCCAGGACGATCGAGGGTGCCGGTGGCCTCGTGAACGAGCGCGGATTCGGTCCGAGCATAAGTATTGGCTCTGAGTACCCGACGCTCGGATCGGGCACCAATATCGACGAACGGTCATTGCTCCAACCGACGGCTCCGTTACCTCGGTCGGTTGTCGTGTTCGATGTAGAGAATCGTTCTCCGATCGTGCGCGCCTATCCCGCAAACTCGAAGATCATTCTGAGTGGCGACGGAGAAGGCGCAGTAGATGCCAGCGAGATTGGTGCGCTTCTCTCTAGTTCGGCTCTCGTGTACTCAGCTTCATTCACTAGCAATGAGATAGGGACACTCATCGAAAATGACGCTGCGGCGGTGATTGTTATTTCCGATACCAATCGCAAAAGAGGGAGGCGCTGGAGCAGTCTGCGCGACAACCTTGGCGAGACAGAAGTCGCTGGACTAGATCCGCTCGCAGAAGACCTTACGGACGCTCGCCTCGAAGTATTCCCAGATGGCGAACCGAATTCGTTCAGCGTTGTTGAGTACCTCGATCTTGGTGGTCCCCGGGTCGCTTCGGTCCGGGCGACCGGTACCGGTAACCCAATCGCTTACACACCAGAGGACCGCGCCGTCCGGGCATTCGACGGCGATCCGTTTACGTCGTGGCGAACGTCGGCATTCGACAGGGCAGTCGGCGACCGCATCGAGCTCACCCTTGAGGAACCCATCAAGGCTGACAGGATCCGTCTGCTCCAGGTTCTCAGGGGTCCTGTCGACAGATTTATTACGAAAGCTCGACTCATTTTTGATGACCAAGAAGGTGGTATCGATATTGACCTGTCGCCGAAGTCGCGTGATGCGACGGGTCAGTTGGTCAGGTTCAAGGGTCGTGCGTTCCAACGACTCACGATCAAGATTCTCGCGACCAACCGTGAAGATGGACCACTGTTCTCTGGGCAGTCCGCCGTCGGCTTCGCCGAAATTGAGCTACGAGACCAGGCCGGGACCCCCGTCAGGGCTCGTGAAGTGGTGCGTGTTCCCAGGGATGTCACCGATGCCATCGGAACGGGTGACAACCATCGGATGTTGTACATGTTCTCGCGGCTCCGCCTGCCACCTGTCCCGCCGCGTTACGACGAGGAACTCTCGTTGGACAGGCGGTTCGATGTTTCGAATGACACTGCATTGACTCTTAGTGGCGACGCCCGTGTCTCTCTGAGCGCGTATGACCGATCGGTGCTCGACGAGGTGCTAGGTATCGAGTACGAGAGCGGCTACACCGCGTTGACGACAAATGACGTAGTCCCGGGCTGTGTGACTTGCGGTCCGAGCGCGGCTTTCGACGACGACCTTGGAACTTCATGGCAACCGCCTATCAACCGCAATCGCGGTAGCTGGATAGAAGCTGTAGCCGGCAAAGCACAGGTTTTCGATCACGTTGATCTGAGCGTGGTCGCTGACGGTCGACATTCAATTCCTTCGCGCATTCTCATAGAGGTAGACGACGAATCTGTCGAACTCGATGTCGGCAAGATTGCGGAAAGCAAGACTGAAGGAGCCACATCGACCGTGCGGCTCACGTTCGCTCCTATTCGCGGCAAGAGAATTCGCATCACGGTTGTGGACTATCTCGCTCGCCAAGGCACGAGTTTTTATGATCCGACACTTCGCGATATGCCGATCGCCATTGCAGGTACTGGAATCATCGCAACCCAATTTGATGTTTCCGCTCCGCGAGACCTCGGGTGCAGGAACGATCTTGTGTTCCTCGATGGTGAACCAATTGCCGTTCGGTTGGTTGCAGTCACCGACGTCATCGCTCGCGGAGATGCGATGACTATGGGCACCTGCGATGGTGAGCCGATACAGATAACGAGCGGCACCCATACGCTGACCACCACGCGGGGGCTCGACACTGCGATCGATATCGATCGGGTCGTGCTAGATACGGCCGAGGGCCCAGACCCGGTTCCTACACGTTCGGGCCCGGCGGTGCGTGTGATCAGTCAAGACAAGACGAGGATTCGCGTCGCTGTTGATGCGTGGGGCGAAGACACGCTTCTCGTATTGGGACAGAGTTTCAATGCTGGTTGGAATGCGCGGATAGTCGGCGGTGAGTCGCTCGGCACCTCGATTCTCGTCGATGGATACGCCAATGGGTGGGTAGTGAAGTCGGACAACGAAGGCGAAATTGAGGTTGTCCTCGAATGGTCGCCCCAACGAGGCGTTCACACGGCACTCGTTGTTTCGTTCGTCATCGTTTCGATCGCCGCGTTGCTAGCGATAGCGGTCCGACTGCGCAAAGGTAAGCCATCGCTACCTCCTCGTTCCTCTGTCGCGTTCGCGAAATTCACTTTCAGTCCACAACGCTCGATCCCTGCACGCAAGCTTGTATTAGTCGCTCTTGCACTCGGGTTTGCGACAGCAGCGATCATCAATCCGACGGTCGGGGTTCTAATGGGTGGGCTGAGCTACATCGCGATGCGACACCGCTCCGCGAGGGTGCTCTTGACATCCGCGGCACCTGTACTTGTTGCTGCCATCGGGTCGTTCGTAGCGTTGCAACAATTTCGTTTCGGTTACGACCCGATATTCGAGTGGCCGACGCTGTTCCCGCGCGTCCGCACTTGGGGTTGGCTAGCAGCAGTGTTCCCTGCAGTCGTGTGGTACATCGACCGAGTCCTTGACGCAGATCCGGAAATGGTCGAGTCGAGCGAAACGCGCACCCTCGATACCTAGTAGCTTCGACCTTTCTCCGGAGGTAGGTGGACGAGTCATGGCAGATACTCCTTGGTTGGGCGACACATGTTCTCTTGTCGACGCATTTCGTGCGGGCGAACGAAGCCCGGCCGAAGAGCTAGAGGCGACTCTCGCTGCGATCGAGCGAAGTGACTTGAACGCATTCAGTTTTCTCGACCCAGACCAGGCTCGCGAAACTGCCAAGACTGCCGATGTCTCGTTGCCGTTTGGTGGCGTGCCTATTGGGGTGAAAGAGCTCACGAGCGTCGCTGGTTGGCCAGCGACTGAGGCGAGCCTCGTATTCAAAGACGATGTAGCGGCCCACACGAGCACCATGATTGAGCGGCTGCGGCGGTCTGGTGCTGTGACTTTTGGGCTCACAACCGCTAGCGAGTTCGGCGGTATCAACCTGACGTCCACGAAGCTCAATGGCTCGACTAAGAATCCCTGGGAGAAAGAACACACCCCTGGTGGTTCGAGCGGTGGTGCAGCTGCTGCGGTCGCCGGTGGGCTCTGCACAATCGCAACAGGGGGCGACGGCGGTGGCTCGATCCGCATCCCCGCAGGTTTCACGGGGACGTTGGGTCTAAAGAACACTTACGGACGGATACCCAAGGGTCCAAAGATGGTGCTCGCGTCGCTCACTGCTGTGAGCGGCTGCCTGGCGAGGTCAGTGAGAGATACCGCTAGGTATCTCGATGTGTGCAACGGGTTCGATCATCGCGATCCGTATTCCCTGCCCTATGTGGGCGGCTGGGAAGCAGGACTTGGCACAACAATCGAAGCTTTGCGCAACAAGCGTGCAGTGATCGCTCCGACGCTCGGCAGCGCACTTGTGCACAGCGACGTCGCCGAGCAGGTAACAGAGACAGCCGAATGGCTAGCGAAGCATGTTGGCCTCGAACTCGTCGATATTCCTGTTAAGACTCCCGAGCTATCTCTCGAGTGGGCGCTCGCAGGAATGGCCGAGATAGTCATGGAACTAGGTGATCGCTATCCCGATTGCGCAGACGATCTCACTCCCGAAATCGCGTTCGGACTCAAGTTCGCACACAAGATTTACGACATCAAGACTCGCGGCAGTATCGAGCGTCAGCGCCTAGCTATGAATGAGTGCATGGCCGCCGTGTTCGACGAAGTCGATTTTGTGTTCGCTGCCACCAATCCAGATATCGCTTTCGGCCACGCTGGGCCTATGCCACAGAAGGTAGATGGCATCGACGCCGGCCTCGGCAACAACGGCGCGCTGACAATTCCGAGCAACATCTTCGGTAACCCTGCGATCAGCGTCCCGATCGGACAAAGTCGCGGTCTTCCGATCGGGATACAGATACTTTCCCCGCATCACACCGAGGCGTGGTTGTTATCGCTTGCCCAAGAAATCGAGCGCGAACGGCCATGGCCTCTCGTCGCACCCGGATCGCCACACTAAGGAACCGAATTGTCCCTAAATATATTGCATGAAGACGGTGTCTCAGTTGTCGACATCACCGCGGCGACAGCGGAAGACCTTGCGCGTGCTATCGGCTGGGAACTAAAGGCCGAAGGTCTCTGTCGCGGTTCGGTATGCATTCCGGTACGTGAGTTAGCAGTCTTGCGCGGAGACGCTCTTTCGTCGCTACGGGCAATAGCGACAGCGCTTAACCGCTCGATCGTTGTCGACGAAGAGGCTCACGTAGCCGCGATCAGCGGTGACCGTGTTGCCATCGAAAGCAATGTCGCGAATCGTCGGTCGGCAGATTTCACGCTCCACTCGTTGGATGGAGAACCATTCACGCTCAGCTCAATCGGCCGTAAGAAGAAACTTCTTGTTGCATGGGCGAGTTGGTGAGGCTGTCGCTATGACCTGCCCGGGTGGCAGGAACTGCATGAAGAACTCTCACACTACGGATTCACGGTTGTAGCAGTCGCTCTCGACGAGACCGAAGCGGCGCGTGAGTGGATTGTTGCGGCGAACCCGACTTATCCGTGTGTAATCGATCCCGATCACGTCGTTGCTGAGCTATTCGGATTCATCAACGTCCCGACAGTCATCTGGATTGACGAAGATGACAAGATTGTCCGACCGCCAGACACCACTCCAGTGAACGACATGTTCAAAGCCTTCACGGGCATCGACAGTGAAATTCATCACAACCAACTTCGAGCATGGGTGAAAAACGGGGACTTGCCACTGCCATCAGGGGACGTTGGCGAGCACCTGCGCCGGTCGAGTCCCGACGAGCAGTCAGCCCGTCTGCATAGGCGTGTTGCGGCATGGCTGCATCGCAATGGCAACGACGATGCCGCGGCCCGCCACTTCGACATGGCGCAGTCGTTGGCTCCGTGGGATTGGACCGTCCACCGTGGCTCGATGCCACTCACGGGCAAGGACCCGTTTGGCCAAGAGTTTTTCGACTATGTGAAGGCTTGGAACGAGGCTGGTGGTCCTGGATACACATGGGGTAACGCTGCGCTCCGCAGAGGACTGGATCTCGGGTAGTGATCAACTCGGGACAACTCCCAGAACTAGATGTCGTAACGCTGTACGCGATATTGCGTTTGCGCTCCGAAATATTCGTAGTAGAGCAAGAATGCGCGTTTCTCGATCTCGATGGTCGAGACCTTGAGCCAGGCACCCGATTCATCTGGATCACAGATGGCGCAGAAATCGTCGCGTCGCTACGACTCCTGGTTGAACCGAATGGGGTGCTTCGGATCGGACGTGTCGTAGTGGCAGCCAACCATCGCAGAAGCGGTCACGCTCGCGAACTCATGCGAGAAGCGTTGCGGCTAGCCGGTGATCAGGAACTTGTTCTCGACTCTCAGTCCTACCTAGTTGGCTGGTACGCAGGACTTGGTTTCGCAATCACAGGGTCGAACTACATCGAAGACGGAATCGTCCACACTCCAATGAAATTTGTCGGCCTGTAAAGGATCTCGACGGTCAGGGCTGGCGTTCCTGCCCCAGAGTCGCTGTTATCTGTCCATGTCGCGCGACTATGGAGGATGCTCCAGGTAAGGGAACTTTCGGTCGAGGTCGGTGGTCGTACCACTCTCGTAGAGGGATCTTTCAGCCTCCGTGCGGGCGACAAGGTCGGGCTAGTTGGTCGCAATGGTGCGGGCAAGACGACCCTGCTCAAGGTCTTGGCGGGCGAGATGCCAGCGGCTGGCGGCTTTATTTCTCGACCGAAGGCGTTCGGGTATCTCAACCAGGAGCCTCGTTCAGTTGGTCATGGTGACCAGATCTCGGCGCTTAGTCATGTCTTGTCTGGCCGTGGCCTCGACGTCCTTGCATCACGCCTTGAGAAGCTCCATATCGCAGTGGCGGACAACCCAGACGAGAGAAATATTCGTCGTCTAGCTAACGCCCAGGACGAGTTCGAGCGTCTGGATGGATACGCGGCAGAGGCCGAAGTGCGTCGTCTTTGTGCCGGACTAGGACTCAAGGCAGACCGACTCGAAATGATGATCGACTCGCTCTCAGGTGGAGAACGCAGACGAGTCGAATTAGCCAAGATCTTGTTCGCTGGGTCCGACACGCTCGTTCTCGACGAACCAACCAACCATCTAGATGTCGACGCCAAGGAATGGTTATTCGGTTTCTTGCGTTCGTATAAGGGTGGGTTGCTCGTCGTGAGCCATGATATTGGCCTGCTCGACAAGTCAATCACCCGCGTGTTGCATCTCGACGAGGGTGAGCTGATTGAGTACAAGGGGACCTACACCCAGTACGTAAAGGCACGTGCACTTGATGAGCAACGCCGCGCCAAAATCGCAGCGCATCAGGATTCTGAGATCAAGAGACTCAGCACACTCGCAGACAAGATGCGCGGGCAAACAGCGGCTCGTGCTCGCCAAGCGAAGTCGCTTGACACGCGCGTAGCGCGAATGGAATCGACGCGTGTCACCGAAGCTCGTAAGGCGAAATCTATGCGGGTACGGCTTCCCGATCCACCGCATTCGGGAGCAACCGTGCTCGAAGCCGATCAACTTGCAAAAGCGTTCGGTCGGAACACCGTGTTCGAGGACATCACCTTTTCTGTTGGGCGCGGTGAACGAGTTCTCGTGATGGGTCTTAACGGTGCCGGAAAGTCGACTCTGCTAAAGGTCCTCATCGGCCAACTGGAAGCCGACCTGGGTGCGCATTCAACAGGTCATGGAGTATCGGTTGGTTACTACGCACAGGAACACGAGACGATCGTCCGAGGAAGGACGTTGCTAGATCATTTGCGCGAGTACGCGACCGACCTCACAGATCAGGAACGTCGCAATCTGCTCGGAATGTTCGGTCTCCCTGGCGAAATGGCATTCCAAGATGCGGCGACACTCTCGGGTGGCGAGAAGACCAAACTAGTTCTAGCGATGCTCACTGCTGGCTTGCATAACGTTTTGTTGCTCGACGAGCCAACGAACAACCTTGATCCTCCGAGTCGCACCGCAGTCGGTGCGGCACTGCGGGGCTGGAAGGGCGCGATGATCCTCGTCAGCCACGATCCCGAGTTTGTCGCAGAGTTGAAACCGCAACGCGTATTGCTAATGCCAGAAGGCACGCTCGATTACTGGTCTGACGACTATCTGGACCTTGTGGCGATGGCGTGACAACCTGACACGAGTGTCATATAGTCAGAGTCACTTGCCTGACGACATTCGGGGGGATACATGGTCATCACACGTAAGCCTGCGCGGACATTTCGGCCGGTGGCAGTCTTTGCGACACTTGCCATCTTCGCTGCGGCATGTGGCGGCGGCAAGGAAGCCCTGAAGCCAGGAGAGCTAGACCCGGACACAGTCCTGAGGTATGCCTACGACCTTGAGTCCGGCATCACCAACCTTGACCCTGCAATATCTACCAACACTTGCGACAAGAACATTTGGTCGTTCATTTACGACACTCTGCTCCGTAGCGACGGCAACGGCAACGTTCTCCCGCACGTCGCTACAGAGTGGGAACTCGCGCAGGACGCGAAGACTCTTTCGCTTACTTTGCGCGATGACGTGAAGTATCACGACGGAACGGCCTTGACAGCTCAGACTGTTCAACAGGGCATCGAGTATTTGCAATCCAACACGAACCTGACCGACATAGCGATGATTGAGTCGTTCGAAACTCCCGATGCAACGCACATAGTCATGCACCTCAAAGACGCGCGAGCGCAGTCGTTGCTGTTTGCTCTCGCAGGCCAGGACGGCATGCTTGTAGCTCCGTCGGCATTCGGGAAGGCAGCTGAGAAACCAGCAGGTGCAGGACCATTTACATTCCAGTCTTTCGAGCGTGGTCAATCGTTGGTCGTCATTCGTAATCCCAACTATTGGGATGCCGAACACTGGAAACTCGAGGCGATCCAGTTTGTCCAAGCGGCGTTCGGCCCGCCCGCCGTTCAGCGATTCCAGGCAAACGAAGCTGACGTCGCAAAATTTCTTGGCGACTCATATGAGGTCGCTTCGAAACTTCCAAATGCAGAGATCGCGACTGCGCTGTCGGGCGAGTACGCACAACTCGAGTTCCGACTCACCAGCGTCGCGCGTGGAGACACACCGTTTGCCAAGTTGGGTGTGAGACAGGCAATTAACCATGCAATTGACCGCGAGAAGATCAACGAAGTGATCGAAAATGGCCTTGGCGAGGTGACCTGGCAACACTTCAACTCTGATTCGCCGTTCCACCTCGACGATCTCGACAATGCGTACCCATACGACCCGGAGAAAGCTAAGCAACTGCTCGCTGAGGCGGGCTATCCAGACGGGTTTGAGTTCGAGATGGTCATCCCCGGTGGCGTGCAGAACATGGAGAACCAGGGTCTCATAGTCCAAGAGCAACTAGCTGAGGTTGGAATCAAGGCCACGATCGTTCGATCGCTCCCAACCAACATCGCGGTCGAGTACTACATCCAGAAGGTTGGCGAGATGTTCTCGGCTCGCGAGTTGGCAACGATTTTCGCGCCGAGCATGTTGTCAAACTGGGCGACCGGTGAGTTCGTCGCGATTCATGATGGAGCGGAGAACGCCGAAATGACGCGGATTCGCGACGCGGCCTATGCCGCAACTGGCGAAGAAATGGCGGATCTATTGGCTGAGGGAGAGCGCTATGCATCCGCAAACGCGCTCGACGTTCCGATCTATCACGCACCGCAGTACATGGTGTGGAACGCTCAGCGAGTTGGGGGAACGCCGGTGACACCTGCGGATGCATGCACACCGATCGGCCTTCGCGATGTCTACATCAAGAGCGGCAAGTAGGCTCTTGCGCGGTAACGAGCACGGGTCAGCGATGAGCCACAAATGTTGAAGTACATCGGCCGCAGACTGTTGGCGGTTCTGCCGTTACTGTTCATCGTTTCTGCCGGGGTTTTTTTCTTGTTGGCTTCGCTCGATTTCGATATTGCGAGAGCAAAGGCCGGGCTGACGGGCACTGAGGAACAAGTCGCGGCTATCAGGCATCAACTCCACCTCGATGAGTCGCTTGTTGGGCAGTACACGCGCTGGATATCCGGATCATTGCGCGGCGACTTCGGCGAGTCTTGGTACGGCAAGGGCGATGTCGGCGCCGAAGTCAGGAACCGACTGCCGATCACTGCGAGCATCGTGCTTCCAGCGTTCTTGATTAGCGTGATCATTGGCTTGCCGCTCGGGGTTATCTCTGCCGTTCGGTCAGGCGGTGTTACCGATCGAGTCATCACCCTCGGATCGAGCATCGGCATATCGATGCCAGAGTTTTGGCTTGCGTCGATGCTCATCGCCTTTTTCTCGGTAAGTGATCATCTTCCGTTAGTTGGCCGGTTGCCAGCGGGCGGTTACGTTCACCCCTCTGATTCGCTCGGCGAGTGGGCGCGCCATCTGGTGTTGCCGTGGTTCGCGACAGGTATGACTGGTGCTGCTTCGATTGCTCGTCAGGTACGGGCCAATGTCCTGGAGGCGTTAGAGCAGGACTACATAAGGACGGCGCGGTCGAAAGGCCTAGCGCCCCGAGCAGTCGTCTACAAGCACGCGCTTAAGAATGCGTCGTTACCGGTCATCACGGTGTTGGGAATTGGGCTTGCGTATTCCTTCGGCGGTTCGATCGTGCTCGAGCGGATTTTCTCAATCAACGGCATTGGCCAATACGTCGGCCTGGCAATCGTTGGTCAAGACCGCCCCGTGATCCAGGCATTCGTGTTGATTTCGGCGCTGCTGTTCGTATCTATCAACCTTGTTGTTGACGTGTTGTACGGCGTACTCAACCCGAGAGTTCGACTCGCATGAGCACTACTGAGCACGAAGCGTTCACTGTTAGTCCGACTTGTGAGCTCTTGCGGCGCTTCCGTGGACAGACAATTCCGATGTTGGCTTTGTGCGTCCTTGCAATAATTGCTGTCGCCGCGATTGCTGCGCCGATGGTTGCCCCTCATGACCCGAATGAACACATTGGTGCATCGTGGCAAGAGCCGAGTATTGAGTCGCTTCTAGGCACCGATGAAGTCGGTCGCGACGTCTTGTCTCGCGTTATCTATGGAGCGCGCCCAGCGATCATTTCAGCGTTCGGCATTGTTGTCTTCGCCCTCGTAATCGCACTGCCAATCGGACTGATAGCCGGATACTTCGGTGGCAAGATCGACTCACTCCTGATGCGCCTAGCCGATCTCGTGTTCACCATCCCGCCACTCGTTTTGGCCCTGGTCTTGGTCAGCGTTCTTGGTGCTTCGTTCTTCACGGTCGTTACCGCAATCGGCGTGGTTTTCGCTCCTGGTTTCGCGAGGCTCGTGCGTGCTCAAGTTTTGGCCGTTCGCGAGGAGACCTACATCGAGGCGTCGAATTCGATCGGCGTCGGTTCGGTCCGCATGCTTGTCCGTCATGTCCTCCCTAACATCGCTGCTCCGTTGCTTGTGCAGGTCGGTCTCGGCCTCGGATACGCACTTCTCTCCGAAGCTGGGCTGTCTTTCCTCGGTTTCGGCGGCGTGCAGCCACCCGATGCGAGTTGGGGGCAAATGCTTAGCGCCGCGTACGGCGGGGGTCAGCTTCTCGTATCGCAGTGGCCATTCATTCCGCCAGGGTTCGCGATTCTTGTCACGGTCTTGTGCTTCAACCTGATCGGCGATGGCATGCGCGATGCACTTGGGCGCGAGCAGTTCGGAACGGTGGCGCGATGAATGACCGCAGAGACCCGCTCCTCGTCGTCGAGGGTCTTACCGTGGAATTCGCGACTAAAGCTGGTGCGGTTCGCGTCGTCGATGGAGTCACTTTCGAGGTCGCAGCGGGGGAGACTCTCGGACTTGTCGGTGAAAGCGGTTGTGGAAAGTCTGTGTCGAGTTTATCGATCATGGGGCTGTTGCCTAGGCGGCAGGCACGCATCGTTGACGGAAATATATTTTTTGATGGTCAGGAGATCACCAATCTGTCTGAGGCGCAACGACGCACAGTTAACGGTTCACAGATTGCGATGATCTTTCAGGAACCGATGACCAGTCTGAATCCGAGTTTCACCATCGGCAACCAGATCATCGAAGGGCTTCGCGCACATAGAGATATTTCGAAGCGTGCAGCGCGCGACCTGGCTGCCGAAATGCTCGATCTCGTCGGAATCCCCGACGCATACAAACGACTGCGTTCTTATCCGCATGAGTACTCAGGTGGGATGCGTCAGCGCGCCATGATCGCGATGGCGTTAGTGAATAGTCCGAAATTGTTGATCGCCGACGAGCCCACGACTGCGCTCGATGTCACCGTGCAGGCCCAGATTCTCGAATTGCTTCGCAAGCTTCAGGCCGAACTTGAGATGGCCGTAATTTTCATCACGCACGATTTGGGCGTGGTTGCAGATATTTGCGACCGCGTCGCGGTGATGTATGCAGGACAGGTAGTTGAAACGGCACGGGTCGAAGGCCTATTCGAACAGCCGCTACATCCGTACACGGAGGGACTGCTGCATTCGATGCCCCAAAACGCGTCGCGTGCCAAGGCCCTTCACGTGATTGCTGGTTCTGTACCTCGTCCAGGAGAAATGCCTGCCGGATGCAGATTCGCGCCTCGTTGTTCTTACGCCACCGAGTTTTGTGATGCGCCAGTTGATCTCCCACTTACAGGCGAAGCCGGGCGCGCCACGCGCTGTGTGCGTATAGCCGACTTATCGCTCAAGGGTGCCAAATGACTGTTTCAGGCGAGAGCGGCTTTGTGTCTGTTCGCGGCTTGCGCAAGAGTTTTCCGATTCGCTCAGCGTTTCTGAAGCGCGAGGTCGGGGCAGTCCAGGCCGTCGCAGGCATCGACTTCGATATCGCCTCAGGGCAGACATTGGGGCTAGTTGGTGAAAGTGGAAGTGGCAAGTCGACGGCGGGTCGCCTCGTGTTGCAATTGCTGAGGTCGAGCGCTGGCTCGGTCGAGATCGACGGCACGGATGTGACACGCCTCGCTGGCAGGTCGTTGCGAATTTTGCGACGCAATATGCAAATGGTTTTCCAAGACCCATATTCATCTTTGGACCCACGCCAAACCATTGGCGAGAGCATCGCAGAGCCACTTCGCGTACACGAAGGCCTCAACAAACGCGACCGAACCGCGCGAGTACTTGAGTTGTTGCAAGCGGTCGGTCTGAGTGCCGTCAATCTCAATCGGTACCCACATGAGTTTTCAGGTGGGCAGCGGCAGCGAATCGCTATTGCGCGAGCGATTGCGCTCGAACCCAAGTTCATTGTTTGTGATGAACCACTATCGAGTCTCGATGTTTCGACACAGTCGCAAGTAATCAATCTCCTGATGAAGTTGCAAAGAGAACATGACCTCACCTACCTATTCATTTCGCACGATCTTTCTGTCGTGCATCACATCAGCGATCGAATCGCCGTGATGTACCTCGGCGAGATCGTGGAACAGGGCCCAGCCGACGAGGTGTGCGAACGACCGACGCACCCATATACCCAGGCATTGTTATCTGCTAGTCCTATTCCAAATCCGAAAAAGCAACGCGATCGCAACAGGATCCTTTTGCAGGGCGAGGTTCCGAGTCCTTCGACTCCGCCAAGCGGTTGTCGCTTCCACACGCGCTGTACCTATGTCATGTCGATGTGCAGAGAGACCGTCCCGCAACAAATTCGCACAACTGCTGGATCGACGGTCGCCTGTCATCTGCACACAGCGGGTCCGACGCTTGCGGGCCAATCCGTCAATTTGCTGTTGAGCGAGAAGAAAGTGTCTGACTACCAATAACGGATCTATATCTATGTATAACCAACGAAAGGAAAGGCACCATGAACAAAGCAATGCGAATTGGGGCAACAGTGTTTGCGCTAACAATGGTCTTCGCCGCGTGCGGCGATGATGATGAACCAAGCACGACGTCCGATGAACCGACAACAGCAGCCGGTGATGAGACAACAACATCGGTGGTCGCTACGACATCTGTCCCAGACGTTGGCCCATCGGCGACTGCAACTCCAACGGACGGCCTTGCAGATGGCGACACGGTGAGCGTGTCGATCGCTGGGTTTACCCCAGGTCTGTCACTAGGCATCAACTTGTGCGCTTCGCTAAATGGCGGCCCAACTGGCGCAGCCGACTGTGATCTTGCGGCAATCGCGATAGTCGAGTCAGGTCCTGATGGAACTGGCACAGGGTCGATCGTCGTCAAGTCGTCACCGATTGGCTCGAACGCGCATGATTGCAAGGCCGAAGGCGAGCGATGCTTCCTGAGCGTCGGCGAGCTTGTAGATGACCCGGCCGCAGAGCGCTCAGGCGATATCGACATCACCTTCGCATGAATCGTCAGAGCGTAGATCTAGGACAGTAGGGGTGGCACCGAGTTCCCCCTACTGTCCGTCGGTCACTACATCGATCTCATGATTTTGTAGATCGGTGCGAACTTTTTCTTGGTTGATTCCGGGAGTTCGATGAGGGGGCCGAGGGATTTCGCTCCCCAGACAATCTGGGCAGTGCGCTCAACGAGTTGCGCGAGCTTGAGGCAGTCGGCTGGGTCTTTGCCGACAGTAAGTAACCCGTGGTTGGCCATCAAGACCGCAGCGCGATCACCAACCCATTCGCTGACTTCTTCAGCAAGTTCGACACTTCCCGTGACCTTGTAATTGGCAACAGGAATATCGCCACCGATGAACACATCAACTTCTTCGATTACGCATGGAATTGGTTGATGAGTGATCGCGAACATCGTTGAGTACATCGCGTGACAGTGCATGACAGCATGAATGTCCTGGTGTTTCCGCAGGCAAGCCAAGTGAAGGTCTTTCTCAGTTGTTGCCGACCGCGTACCTTCGACCACGTTGCCGTCTAGATCGGTGACAACCAAGTCGTCTAGCGTCATCGTTTCGTAAGCCAGCGAGCTTGGTGTCAGGACCACGTTGCCGTCTGGGAGGCGCGCGCTCAAGTTGCCTGAGGTGCCTTCGACTAGGCCTTGTGCAATCATCTTCTTCGCAGTTGCGAGAAGTTGGTCTTTGATCTCCGGCGCTGTCATTTTGATTGAAGCCATTAGTTGTTCTCCAACACTTCGGGGTTCACGCAGTGGACGGGCTTCTCACCATCAAGTATCCGTATGACGTCGGCGGCGATCATCGCCGAGTGGTTCGCTTCGGTGTCGTAGGTCGCGCCAGCGATGTGCGGCGTAAGCACAACGTTGTTCATCGCGCAAAGCGGATCGTTTATAACCATGTCTTCACCCACGAAGTGGTCGAGTCCGGCACCACCTAGGTGCCCGCACGCGAGCGACTCAGTCAGAGCGGCGGTGTCGTGGATTTGGGCGCGCGCCGAGTTGATGAAGATCGCACCTTGTTTCATCTGTGCAAACTGGTCCGCGCCGATGAGGCCCTCGGTCTCAGGAGTGACCAAAGCATGGATGCTCACGACGTCTGCCTCTGCTAGCAACGCAGCGAGGTCTTGCGGTGTTCGGTGAGTCGCCTCTGGGTTGTATGGGTCGTAACTGAGCACATTCATGCCGAGACCCTCGAGGCGCCACTTGGTTGCGCGTCCAACGGCGCCGAGTCCGATTATCGCCGCTGTGCGCCCTGCTAATTGCCATGCGCGGTAACGCTGATATGGAATGATTCCGTTCGCGTAGACTTGACCTGTCCGCACGTCCCGGTCGCTCTCGATGATCCAACGGTTCACGGCAAAGAGCAGTGCGATGGTCATTTCGGCGACACCATCTGCATTGCGTCCCGGCGCGCGCAAGACGGGTATCCCCGCGGCGGTAGCGCCAACGACATCGACGTTCTTAGGGTCGCCACGGCAACACCCGATTACTCGCAGACGGCGCTCGAATACTGGACCCTTGACGCTGTCTGACTCGACGATGAGCACGTCTGCGTTTTCGGTATCGATGCGTTCGGCGAGATCGCTCGCTCGATACAAGCGCAAGGGCCGATGTTCAATCCATGGATCGAGCACGACTTTGCAACGTGACTCGAGTTGATCGAGTCCAGCGCCGCGAAATGGGGCTGTAACGAGAGCGACGGGGTCAGAAGACATGGGCGTGAGTATCGCAGATACCTGACACAATCGTCAGTTTCTAGTCCGAAAAGCCGCGGAAAGGCATTTAGGTAAGTACTGTCACTGCCACTATGGCTATCCATTACGCACAGGACGCAGAACATGTCGTGCTCATAACGATCGACAGGCCAGAATCGCGAAACTCGGCCGACATGGAGCACTTCAAATTGCTCCGAGAAGCGTGGGACCGCTTCCGCGACGATGACTCGGCTTGGGTCGCAATCGTCACAGGTGTCGGCGAGGCGTTCTTTTCTGGTGCCGATCTCAAGTCTTACATTCCCGAAATAACAAAACTGCAGGCTGAGATCGCGAGCGGAGGAAGATCTGAAATCAATGGCTATCGGCTCGACGACGGCACCAAGGCCGTTCTTCGCAACTATGAACTCAACAAGCCGGTGATCGCAGCAGTCAACGGCTTCTGTACCGCTGGTGGGATGGAAATGCTAGGCGGGACCGACATTCGTGTGGCGTGCACAGAAGCGAAGTTCGCCGTGATGGAACCTTCACGTGGCCTATTCGCGGGCGGAGGCACAACCGTCCGCCTGCCTCGGCAGATCCCTTGGGCCCAAGCGATGGAGTTCTTGTTGTGTGCCGATCTGATTCCTGCCGAACGCGCATTGCAGATGGGATTGTTAAACGCGGTCGTCGATCGCGATGAACTCCTAGACACGGCACGCAATTACGCCAATCGAATCGTCGAGAACGCGCCACTAGCGGTACAAGCGACTAAGCAGTCGGCATTATCTGGGCTTTATCACGATGAAGAAGAGTTAGGAATCCTGAGGGCAGGCCTTAGGGGCCTCTCGGGCGTAGAAGGACTCCCGGCTGAAGCGCGCGAGATTCTCGAAAGTCTCGGGCGCAGACTGAGTACAGCGTTTGCTAGAGAGAGCAAGCTCAGCCGCAAGATTTTTAGCTCTGAGGATGCCAAGGAAGGACCAAAAGCATTCGCCGAAAAACGCAAGCCCAACTGGCAGGCCCGCTAGAGATGAGCCGCAATCCGTGCGTTATCGGCGTCGCCTCGACCACTTATCGAGGACTTGATACGCCGGAACCTCTCGATATGTGGCAAGAGGTTCTCCAAACGGCTGCGACCGACAGTGGCGGAAAAAACGTTCTAAGCGCCATCGACTTGCTCGCAACTACCTACTGTCAGACCACCCAATATGACGACCCGCTATTGAGACTCTCCGAGCGCCTCGGCATCACGCCACGAGCCACCCACTACCAGGCGATCGGCGGCACCAGTGGCCAACAGATCGTTAATCGTGCCGCGGAGGAGATCGAGTCTGGGACTCTCGATGTTGTCGCAATAGCGAGCGCTGAAGCGCTCGGTTCTCAGTCAGCCATACGCAAGCGAGGCGAAAGACCAAAGTATTCGTATAGGCCGACAGAGAAGCGTCCTTTTCCATGGGAGGCGCCACTACATCCTGCAGAGATCGCACATGATCTCGTCTCGGCGCTCAATGCGTTCGCGTTGTTTGACAGCGCGCGTCGCGCTCATCTCGGGATCGCTCTCGATGATTACCGTGAGCAGATCGCAGAGATGCTGAGTCCGATGACGACACTTGCTGCAGGGAATCCAGAAGCGTGGTTTCAGGTTGAGCGAAGCGTTCAAGAAATTTTAGAGCCGACGCCAGCAAATCGCATGGCTGCTTACCCGTACACGAAGCTGATGGTTTCGATGATGAACGTTGATATGGCAGCGGCGGTGATAGTTGCCAGTGACGGTGCAGCAAATCGGCTTGGCGTTCCTTCGGATCGGCGCGTCTACGTGCGCGGGTATGGCTACGACACTGATCCGGTCTATATCGCAGAACATCGCGAAATGCATCACAGCCCTGCGATGCGCACAGCTAGCCAACGAGCAATGCGCACGGCGGGTGTCGGTATCGATGACATCGCGCACTTGGATCTCTATTCGTGTTTCCCGTCGAGTCTGAACTTCGCGTGCGATGCCCTCGGCATTGAGACGACAGATTCTCGTGGCTTGACAATCACTGGCGGCCTCCCGTATTTCGGGAGCCCGGCGAGTGGCTACATGGTTCACTCGGTAGCAGCGATGTGTCGTCGGCTTCGCGAGGATCCAGCGGAGCTAGGCCTAGTCAGTGGAGTTGGCATGATGAACACGAAACATGTGTTCGGCATCTACTCGGGTCGCCCAAGTTCTAGTTCAATAGAACCTGGTAGTCCAATTGCGCCTGCAGATGCAGTGATCAGCGGTCCTGATCCGGTGCCAATTTCGCAAGGAGTGACCGGTCCAGGGTCGGTCGTCGCGTATACGGTCGTCCATGGAGCCGATCTCGCGCCGGAATCAGTCATTTTGATAGCCGATGTAGACGAAGGTCGTTCGAGGGCATATGCGAAGGTCAACGATCCCGTGGCGGCCGCAACGGCAGAAGCTAAAGAACTCGTTGGGACATCTGTCGCAATTCGGCCGCAGGAGTTCGCTACTCCGTACGGAGCCACCGTCGGACACATCGCAGAGATATTTTGACAACAGAGGCACCTGTTGCGTAGCGTTCGGCGCTATCGTCCTGCCTCACTTGAGGGCCTGCCCTCTAGCGACAGTTCGAATACTTACAAACCAGCAACGGTTGCCACTTTGATGGGGCGCCAAAAGGGGGAGCCGTGACCTCACGGATTCGAGTACGTCAATACCGGTGGCTTGCCACTGCGCTCACAATCGGAATGGTCGTCGCAGCCTGTGGTGGCGGTGGCGGAACCTCGGACACGACCAGCAGCGGGTCTACGGTCCCTGAGGGCAAGCCCGTTGTCGGTGGTGAGGTCGTGTACGCGCTCGAAGCCGAGAGCGACGACGGCTGGTGCCTCCCAGAAGCACAGCTAGCCATCGCTGGTATCCAGGTCGCTCGCACGATCTACGACTACCTAGCTGTGCCGAACTCCGATGGAACAGTCGAGCCGTTCTTGGCCAAGTCGCTAGTGCCAAACGCCGATGCCACAGAGTGGACCATCACGTTACGTGAGGGCATCAAGTTCCACGATGGTTCGGACCTCACAGCAGAGGTCGTGAAAAACAACCTCGACGCGTACCGCGGCAAGTACAAGCCACCGCGAAGCCCGCTGTTGTTCGTGTTCGTCTTCTCGAACATCGACACAGTGTCGGTAGTCGACCCGCTTACGGTCTCTGTAAAGATGAAGAAGCCGTGGGCAGCGTTCGACTCGTTCCTGTTCGGCTCTGGCCGTATCGGGATCGTCGCACAGGCTCAACTTGATTCGGTCGATCACTGCAACGACCAGATGATCGGAACCGGTCCATTCAAGTTTGAGGGCGACTGGGTCCAAAACGACCACCTCACGCTCGTCAAGAACGAGAACTACTGGCGCAAAGACGCCGATGGCGTTCAGCTTCCGTACCTCGACAAGATCACTTACAAGCCCGTCGTTGAGACCTCTGCGTTGGTCAGCGGTATCCAGACCGGCCAGTACACAATGGCGCACACAGACACTGCCGAAGGTATCGCTGCGCTTCGACTTTCAGTCGAGAGCGGCGACATCTCGATGGTTGAGAGCGACAAGTTCCCAGAAGTGACATACACATTGTTGAACAACTCGAAGGAGCCGTTTAACAACATCAATGCTCGCTTTGCGTACGCACATGCAATGAACTTCGACGAACTCAACATCGTCCGCAATGAAGGTCTCCCGCAGCGTGCCACGGGTCCGTTCGGTCCCGGTGTCATGGGTTACCTCCCCGACCAGAAGCTTCCGGCGTTCGACCTTGACCTCGCTAAGGAATACGTAGCGAAGTACACGGCAGAGACAGGCAAGCCACTTGAGTTCTCTCTGTACTCGACGCCGGATGCTGCTTCAGTCGACACAGCGACTCTTGCGAAGTCGTACTTGGAGAAGGCTGGCATGAAGGTCGAAATCCAGACTGCACTTCAGGCCAACTACATCGACGTTGCGATCGGCGGCGACTTCCAGGCGATGGGTTGGCGTAACCACCCAGGTTTCGACCCAGACACTGAGTACGTCTGGTGGTACAGCCCGGGTAACCCTGTCAACTTCGCACGTTTCGCAGACACAGAAGTCTCGAGGCTGCTCGACGAAGGACGCTCGGAGACCGACCCAGCCAAGCGCAAAGCCATCTACGAAGAACTCAACGTCCGCTTCAACGAGCAGCAACTGAACATTTGGGGCTTCTACTCACTCTGGGGCATCCCAGGTGCACCGAATGTCCGTGGCGTGTTTGGACCGAACCTGCCGACGGCAGATTCCCCCGACGCTGTTGGATCGAGTCCGTTTGACGGTCTTGCCGTTGGGCACGACATGTCAGGTGTTTGGCTAGCTAACTAGGAAAAATCCGTAGGCAGAAGTTGAGGTCGATCAGAAGCTAAATGGAGCAATGAGAGCGTTAGCACGAAGACTGTTAGTACTAGTAGTCGTCGTGTTCTTCGTGTCACTGTTCACGTCGTTGCTGATCGACCTCACGCCTGGAGATCCCGCAGCATCGGTAGCTGGATTCGCTAGCGAGGAACAAATCGCAGTCATTCGCCACGATCTGGGTCTAGACCAAAACGTGTTTGTACGATTCGGGAATTGGACTAAAGATTTTGCTAGCGGCGACTTCGGTAACTACTACAGCGTCACAGGTAGCCGACCCGTATGGGATCAGCTGAAGCCTGCATTGCCTGTAAGCATGTTCATGATGGTCTACGCGATGATCATCACACTCGTAATCGCAATTCCGCTCGGGGTGCTATCGGCATATAAGGCCGGATCAGTGCTCGATCGGGTTATCAACGCATTGGCGTTCGGCGCGATTTCTCTTCCGAACTTTGCTTTTGGTCTGATACTCATCTATTGGGTGGGTGTGAAGGGGCGCTGGTTACCCGTCGGCGGCTACGTCTCACCTAGCGAGAACTTGGGCGAGCACTTCAGGTCGCTTGCGTTGCCGTCGATCAGCCTCGCTGCTGGGCAGGTCGCGAGTTATATGAGACTTTTGCGTAGCGACATGATTCAGACTTTGCAAGAGGACTTCATCCTTATGGCGAAAGCTAAGGGAATGTCGGCGCGTCGTATCTTGTGGATGCACGCGCTCAAGCCGTCGAGCCTCACCTTGTTAACCGTTGCTGGTCTCAACATTGGGGCGCTCATCGGTGGCGCTGTGGTTCTTGAGATCGTGTTCACCTTGCCAGGCATGGGCAGGCTCATCGTCGAAGCCATTAGCGCGAAACAGTACGTGGCTCTTCAGAGCTCCGTTGCGCTTATCGCATTCTTCTACGTTGGGGTCAACCTAATTGTGGATGTGTTCTACCAAATCGTCGATCCGCGGGTACGCAATGGCTGACAAGGTCAAGGTTGAAAAGGCCGCGACAAAGAAACTCGGGATCGCCGGAGTTCTTTCGCTCGCATGGATGACCTTTGTTAGCCTCGTCGCGTTCCTCGCTCCATGGTTGCCATTCGATGACTACGCGACTTCGCATCTCGAGGCGCTTAAGGTCGGGCCATTCATTGCCCCTGGATTTCCTCTTGGTGGCGATCAGCGTGGCGTCGATATGGTCGACAAGTTGGTTTGGGGCATCAGAAACTCGATGATGGTCGCACTTGGCGCAATCGCCCTCGGATTCTTGTTGGGGGGGACAGCCGGTCTCATCGCCGGTTATTTCAAGGGCAAGGTCGACACGGTGATCACCGGTGCGATGTCGATGTTGCTCGCGATTCCGCAACTTGTACTCGCAATTGCACTCGTCGCAGTATTGGCATCGCCATACATCGGTAGCGACGGCATGAACCAGTTCCCGAGTAATGGGCGCAAAATGATTGTGCTTATCTTTGCGCTTGGTGTTGTGACCGCGCCCGTGGTCGGCAGAATTACGCGGGCAAACACTCTTGTCTGGTCGCAGCGGGACTTCGTTTTGGCAGCTAAAGCTCAGGGTGCAAAGAATTTTAGAATCATCTTCCGTGAAGTCCTGCCGAATGTCGCGCCTGCGATGTTTTCGATTGCACTTCTAGGTATCGCAGTCATCATGGTTGCCGAGGCCGGGATTAGCTTCGCAGGAGCTGGCCTGCCTGCCGATGTACCTTCCTTGGGCAACATCATTGTTGGTGGACAAAGCTTGTTGCTTCTAGGGACGCCTCACATCGTCTTCGAACCTGTAATCGTCATTTTCCTGACTGTCACGTCGCTGAACTTCCTTGGCGACATCGTTCGTGCTCGCTTCGATGTGCGAGAGGCCGCAGTATGAGGTCGAAGAAAACCACTAGAGACTTCGGCACAGACTCTTACGCTGGGCCGCTACTCGAAGTCAACGACGTTGCCACCCACTTCAAGACGCCACGCGGCTTGGTGCGTGCAGTAGATGGCGTGAGCTTCACTCTTGAGCGTGGAAAGACACTTGGCATTGTTGGCGAATCTGGTTGCGGCAAGTCGGTGCTCAGCAAGTCGATCATGGGTCTCTTGCCCCCACGCAACGTCGTGCGATCAGGAAGCATTCGCTATAACGGCGAAGAGATCGGCTCGGCTAAGGCGTCAGAGATGGCTGGCATCTGGGGAACCGAAATGTCGATGGTCTTCCAAGACCCAATGACTGCGCTCAATCCTGTGATGAAGGTCGGCAAGCAGATCACAGAGTCGCTCCGCTATCACCTCGATGTCTCGAAGTCGTTCGCCAACGAAACCGCTACCGAACTACTTCGTTCTGTCGGTATTCCTGAACCTGCACGGCGTGTGAGTCAGTATCCGTTCGAGTTTTCTGGCGGCATGCGGCAGCGTGTCATGCTCGCGGTGGCGCTTGCTTGTGGCCCCAAGATCTTGTTTGCAGACGAGCCGACAACAGCGCTCGACGTAACTATTCAAGCCCAGATTCTCGACCTTCTCGACGAACAGCAGCGCGAGCGGTTTATGGCCATGATTCTCGTCACGCACGACCTCGGCGTCGTGGCTGGCAGAGCAGACGAGATCGCGGTCATGTACGCAGGCAAGATTGTCGAGAAGGCCCCGACGAGAGCCCTCTTTTCGTCTATGCGTCACCCGTACACAGAGGCGTTGTTCAAGTCAATTCCGAAACTTGCATTGCCGAGCCATAGCCACCTCGAGTCGATTCCTGGTCGACCGCCGGACCTTGTAGATCCTCCCGCTGGTTGCAGGTTTGCTGCAAGGTGTCCGTACGCACAGCCCATTTGCACCGAAGTAGAGCCGCCGCTCATTCAGCAGGACGAGCTAGCGCATGTGGCAGCTTGCCATTTTCCGGTAGGTACTGAGGCTGGCAACGAGGCGTTGGCGCGTAATAAAGCCGCAGGGGTTGTTGCTGCCGATTCCAAGGTCGGGGGCTAGTCGTGGCTGGGTCAGGTAAAGCACATCTGCGCGATGCCCACGCGGCGCTGTTGCGTGTCGAAGATCTCTTGGTCGAGTTCCCGGTCGGGCGCAGCGGCCTAAAGGTGCATGCTGTTACTGGCATCAGTTTCGATGTGCTGCCTGGTGAGACACTCGGCCTTGTTGGCGAGTCTGGTTGCGGTAAGAGCACAACAGGCAAAGCCATCATGCAGTTGCCGGCGCCGACGGGCGGGTCAGTTGTGTTCGAGGGCAAAGAACTAACAGGAACCAAAGGCAGAGCGTTGCGCAACATTCGCACGCGCATGAAGATGATTTTTCAGGACCCGATTAGCTCTCTGAATCCGCGTCGCAAGGTCGAAGACATCATCGCGGAGGGCCTGAGTATCTGGAAACTCGGCACCAAAGCCGAACAGCAAGCCAAGGTCGATGAGCTAATGCTCGACTGTGGCATGGACCCAGCGATGCAGCGCGGCAAGCGTCCTCATCAGTTCTCTGGCGGTCAATGTCAGCGCATTTCTATCGCTCGCGCATTAGTGACAGACCCGAAAATAATTATTTGCGACGAGCCGGTATCTGCCTTAGACGTCTCGGTGCAGGCGCAGGTTTTGAATCTTCTTGAGGAGATGAAGGACCGTTACGGCCTCACGCTCATATTCATCGCCCATGACCTCGCCGTGGTCAAGAATGTGAGCGACCGCGTCGTCGTCATGTATCTGGGCAAGATCTGTGAAGTCGGCCCACCCGACATTCTCTATTCCCGGCCCGCACACCCGTACACGCAGGCGCTGTTGGCTGCGATCCCGGTCCCGGACCCGGATGTGAATCCCGTTGACCGGCCGACTCTCGGAGGTGAGATTCCTTCGCCTGTGAGTCCACCATCTGGGTGTCGGTTCAGAACACGCTGCCCGTTAGCGCAAGATATTTGTGCTTCGGAGGAACCGATTATCCACGAGGTATCGGCAGGTCAGTACGTGGCGTGTCATTTCCCGATGGGCGCAGGCGACAAACTTCCGATGCCTACTGCGACCGGCGCCAAAGAACTTTAAGAACGGGCTCTAGCTTCGGGGCAGGCCTAGAACCCGTTGCGCTACAACATCCTTGTTGATCTGAGTAGTGCCGCCAGCAATGCTGTAGGAGCGTGCCGCCAAGAGGTCGGTAGCTGACTTGCCGCCCAGCCCACCAGGGCCGAGTACGTCGATAGCTACCGTCGCTATGCGTTGTTCAGTGTCGCTCCATAGCAACTTCGCTATCGAACTTTCGGCACCTGGTTGTTCGCCATTCAACTCGGCAGAGATTGCGCGGTCTGCGATCAACTTAAGTATCTCAGCCTCTGCGTAACAGCGCGCGAGTTTGTTTCGCAGGATCGGATCGTCGCTAGCTCGCGTGTAACCACGTGGACCGGGAGAGGTTTTCGCAAGTTCTAGTAGCGATTGGACCTTGCTGCGTAGCCCGAGGTGAAGTCGGGCCACCCCTGCTCTTTCGTACGTCAGCGTCGTCATCGCGACTCTCCAGCCATCATTCACTGGGCCGAGTGTCATGTCGGTCGGAACGCGAACATCGGTTAAGAAGATTTCACTGAATTCGGCATCGCCCTTGATCGTCGTAAGCGGTCTGACTTCGACTCCGTCTGCGCGCATATCAAGAAGCAGGCAGGTGATGCCTTTGTGTTTAGCCACTGTTCGGTCGGTGCGCACAAGGATTTCGCAATAGTCGCTGAGGTTGCCGAGCGTGTTCCAGGTCTTTTGGCCATTGACTACCCAAGTATCGCCGTCAAGTACAGCAGAGGTGCCAAGCGCCGCGAGATCGCTACCTGCGTCTGGTTCTGAGAAGCCTTGGCACCATATGTCATCGCCTCGCAGCATGCGGGGAAGCAGATTCTGTTTCTGGTCCTCGGTGCCGTATTCCATGATCGCTGGGGCGATATTCGACAACCCGATGATGTTCACGGGTCCAGGTGCATTTGCTAGGTGCATCTCTTCTGCGAACACAACCTGTTCCATGATTCCTGCGCCGCGTCCACCCCACTCGACCGGCCAAGCGATCGCCGCGTAGCGGGCATCAGCGAGCAATTGATTCCATCTGAGCAATGTCTCAAGGCGGGGATCGTCGTGCTCGATGCCAATGGCGGTCCCGATGCTCCGAACTTCGTCTGTGAGGTTCGTGGCGAGCCACGCGCGGAACTCAAGCCGGAATGCTTCGGCTTCCGGCGGATAGTCAAAATTCATAGGGGCTCACCGTACTGTGCGCCGGACAGAGACCGCCCTGATTCGTTTACTAACAATCATTGTTATTAGGTTGCTACGTGTCATGAGAGATCAAGTCGCGTTAGTCGAGAGACTCCGCTCAGTCGGCATGAGGGCAACGCCGCAACGCCTCGCGATCGCTTCGGAACTCTTCGGCAACACGACGCACCCCACAGTCGAATCGATTCACATCGCGATTTCCGCCGCAATGCCTGCGCTGTCTCTCAAGACCGTTTACGAGGCAGTTCGTGAGTTCGAGAAGCTAGGTGAGGTCCGCCTGTTCGACCCCGGCACCGGATCACTTCGCGTAGACCCACACGTAGAAACCGACCACCAACATCTCGTGTGCAACAGATGTGGGTCGGTGCGCGATGTCAACATGGCCAGCGCAGAGCAGTTGGTCACCCGCCACGACCACAACTTCAAGATCGAATCCGTCGACATCATCTTGCGGGGACTTTGCGATTCATGTTCTTCAACCGCCAACAACAAGAAAAGGAATACAAATGCCTGAACTCAAGGGGAGCAAGACCCACGACAACCTAAAGGACGCGTTTGCTGGTGAGAGCCAAGCTAACCGTCGCTACCTCTACTTCGCGCAGAAAGCAGATGTTGAGGGCTACCCAGAGGTCGCTGGCCTATTCCGGTCAGTTGCCGAAGGTGAAACCGGACATGCGTTCGGCCACTTCGACTTTCTCGCAGAAGTCGGCGACCCAGCCACTGGCGAGCCCGTTGGAAGCACAGAAGACAACCTCAAGTCAGCCGTTGCTGGCGAGACCTATGAGTACACGGAGATGTACCCAGGCTTCGCCAAGACTGCCCGCGACGAAGGTTTCGAAGACGTAGCCGAGTGGCTAGAGACACTCGCCCGCGCAGAGAAGAGCCACGCTGGCCGCTTCTCGGAGCGTCTCACCAACCTCCGGTAAGTACACCGCGTTTAGAGCAACACGTTTCGGCGGCCCTGGCATTGTCCAGGGCCGTCTTTGCTATACAAGAGGAATCCATGTCGCTGTATGAACCGCTAGCGCCCAACTATTACGACTCAGGCGACGCTCGCTCTGAGCGTGACCGCACCTTCGGCCAGTGCTCTGACTGTCGGGTTTGCGTGAAGCTCTGCCCGAGTTTCAAAGACCTATTCAGGTTCATAGACGACCTCGGCGGTACCGAACACGTCGGCGAACTCGACGCTGCCCAGCATCGCCACGTCGTCGACGTCTGTTATCAGTGCAAGCTTTGTTATGTGATCTGCCCGTATACGCCAGATCAGGAACAGTCGTGGGTCATCGACTTTCCGCGCCTCATGTTGCGCTCCCTAGCAATCCAGCACCGCGAAGGGACTGGTCCCGGTCGTAACGCACGATTGCTTGCGCGAACCGACGCGCAGGGTGCCGTTGCGAGTGCTGTGGCGCCAGCGGTCAACACACTCGTCAAGATTCCGCTCGCGCGTGTCGCGATGGAGAAGGTCACGGGCATCTCTCGTGTGCGCCTCTTGCCTGCTTACGCCAGCGTCCGGTTCAGCAAGTGGTTTAAGCGGCATACGCCGAAGGTCGCAGTCAACGGACGCTCCAAAGTGGTGTTGTTTCCGACTTGTCTCGTTGAATACCAGGAAACCTCTATCGGCAAGGCGTTAGTCAACGTCTATGAACGTAACGGTATTGCGTGCTACCTGCCAGCTGGCCAGGTCTGCTGCGGAATGCCGTGGCTCGACGCGGGCGACACAGCGAAGTTCGCCGAACACGCTCGCAAGAATGTCGAAATACTCGCGCCGTTCGCGGCGCAAGGACAAGCGATCGTCGTCCCGCAACCGACGTGTGCTTACGTGATCAAAAATGAGTATCCAGACTTTCTCGGCACAGATGAAGCACGCGCGGTCGCCGCAAACACGTTTGACGCGAGCGAGTACCTAATTGCGCGACACAAGGAAGAGCCACTCGACACAGACTTTTCGGCTGGACAGGCATACGAAAGAATCGTTTGGCAAGCAGCGTGTCATTACCGGGCGCAACAGATCGGCCCGAAGTCACGAGACCTCATGGCGCTCACCGGAGCGAAGGTCCAAATGGTCGAGCGATGCTCGGCTATCGATGGCACATGGGGCTTGCGTGCAGAAAATGTTGCGATGGCCAAAAAGATCGCCAAGCCATTAATGGAAGCCATCACGAAGAGCGATGCCGAACTCGTCGCAGGCGACTGCCACCTTTCGAACGGCGCGATCTACGCGGACACAGGTCGCAAGACAGTGCATCCGCTCGAAGTACTTGCGCGCGCGTACGGAATCGAGGATGTCTGATGCGCAAGTTGGCAGTCGAAGACATCCTTGATCTGCGTGCGTACGAGAGGGTGCGTTCCGACATGCGCGCTGAGGTAATCACGCTCAAGAAGGTCCGCAGGATCTCGGTTGGTGAGGTCGTCTCTGTGGTGTTTGAGAACACCAAGACCATGCACTTTCAGGTGCAAGAAATGGCTCGCGCCGAAAAGATGTTGCGAGACGATCAGATCGCACATGAAGTCGCCACCTACAACGAAGTGATTCCAGACGACAATCAGCTTTCGTGCACGCTGTTCATCGAACTTGTAGAGGATGCACAGATGCGCGACTGGTTGCCGCGCCTAGTTGGAATCCACCAAGCCGTCACATTCGTGCTCGAAGACGGATCCGTCGTCCGTGGCTACGACCCTGGTGCCGAGCGGCTTACACGCGAAGACATCACAGCAGCTGTTCATTTCTTGAAGTTCGATTTCAGCGAGCAGCAAGTAGCGGCGTTTCTCGCAGGCCCTGTCAAGCTGTGCGTTGATCATCCTAAATATCCTGTCAATGTGCAGTTGACAACTGAGCAACATGACGAACTCTCAAAGGACCTAGTTCTGTAATGGTGAATATCCCGATCCAGAGACTCGACCCCGAGTTACCAATTCCGTCGCGACAACACGAGAGCGATGCGGGTTACGACCTAGTCACGACGGTGGACATCGAGATCGCACCAGGACAAAGAATGCTCGTCCCGACTGGCGTTGCGATCGGCATACCTGTTGGGTACGCAGGGTTTGTTCAACCGCGATCAGGACTTGCGATCAAGGACGGTGTAACGGTGCTCAATACACCCGGACTCATCGACAGTGGCTACCGCGGCGAAATCAAAGTAGTCCTAATGAATACCGATGCGCGCGCGACTTTCATGGCAAAGCGGGGAGATCGCATCGCTCAGCTCGTTATCCAACGTGTCGAGCAAGTGAGTTGGTATGTCGTCGACCAACTCGATGATTCAGACCGTGGCGCCGGAGGGCACGGCAGCACAGGTAGATAGCTAGATTCGGTTAACTAGCTCGATCGTTCGACGGAAGGCACTATTCAATGGGTTCCAAGCACACTTTCAGGTTCGGCGTTCAGTGCGGTGGCGAGTTCGACGGCAAGAGTTGGCGTGAGCTCAGCAAGAAGGTCGAAAGTCTCGGTTACAGCACTCTGTACGCGCCAGATCACTTCATCGACACGGTTCTCGCTCCGATGCCAGCACTCGCAATCGCTGCAGAAGCCACCACAGAACTAAACGTCGCGGCCCTCGTGTTTGACAACGACTACAAGCATCCAGCGATCCTCGCCAAAGAGATGGCGACCATCGACGTGCTGTCTGGTGGCCGCACAGAACTCGGTGTCGGTGCTGGCTGGATGAAAGTCGATTATGACGCGCTAGGCCTGCCGTACGACTCGCCCGGAACTCGAATAGCGCGTCTCGACGAGGCGCTACAGGTCATCAAGGGCTGCTACGGCCCAGAGGCGTTTTCATTCTCTGGCGAGCATTACACGGTTACGGATTACAACGCGATTCCCAAGCCAGTGCGTGGCCCGATCCCGATCACCATTGGCGGTGGCGCTCCCAAGATCTTGCGTCTCGCCGGAAGGGAAGCCGACATCATCGGCATCAACCCAAACCTCTCAGTTGGCGCGATCACTGCAGAAGCAGCGAAGTCGGCGAGTGCAATCGAAACAGCTAACAAGATCGAATGGATCCGCGAAGGAGCGGGGGACCGTTTCGACGACATTGAACTACAGATTCGTTATTTCGTGCACCAGATAACAGAAGACAAGGCCGGATTCGCTGCGGCGGTTGCTGGCGCATTCGACAGCACTGCAGAAGAAGTGCTTGGTTCCGGTGCAGCGTTGCTCGGCACAGAGGCGGAGATTATCGAGACACTTGAGCAGCGCCGCGAGGAGTGGGGTGTCAGCTACGTAGTTGTTGGCAACGACTTCTTCGAAACGTTCGCGCCGATCGTCGCGAAACTCGCCGGGACCTGATCAGTTCTCAAACTGCGCCGGAATCCAATCGAGAAGCTTCGCGAGAATCTGCTCGCGTGACTTGTCGAGTAGGTGCCCGTCTTCTTCCAAGATCATTAGTTCGCCTTGTCCTGCGATCATCTTGACGAGTTCGCTGGTGTGTGCTGGCAGAAGTTCGTCGCGCATGCCGTGGACGAGCAGTAGGGGAGCTGTAAGCGCTGCTGCTTCTTCACACCCTGCAGATTGTGTAGCGAGGGTTACTACGCCATCGCAGTGCTCCGCAAGAACTGTGCCAGCCTGAATGGCGACAGCGCCACCGAAGCTATGGCCGACGGTAATGAACTTCGACGCGCCTGAGCGGGAAGCGAGGTCTGCTGCAGCGCAGACATCGTGGACGCAGCGAGGCAAGTGATTGGGCTTGCGATAGTCGACACGAATGGTCCCGATGCCGAGGTCCGCGAAAGTTTCACCAAGGGCTGGGTATAACCCGTTAGCCGGTCCGAGATAACCGCCCATCGCCCCGCCTACGAGCAGAACGACATTACGGGCAGCAGGGTCGCCATGCCAGAGCAGGCCGAGCAGCCCAGATGGCGTGTATATCTCGATGTGGCGCAGGGTTGAAGTGACGGCCCATTCTTGGGCCGCCATCGATTGCAGTAATTCGAGCGGGCTACGAGTTGCGAAGTTCGGGTCGGTCACAGGTGGCCAAGCTAGGTCAAACGGCTATTGACGAGCGGAGTCACAACAGCGTGCGCATGAACTCCCGGGTGCGAGTCTGTTCTTCGGTGTTCCCGAACTCAGCGCCGACAAAATCGGTTACGCCAGCATCCGCGAGTACCTGAATTGACTTGCCGACAGTGCTTTCTTCGCCGACCAACGCAACGTCGGCAGGTCCCGATGCGCCTTCGCGGTCGAGCATCGCCCGGTAACTTGGCAGCGTCCCGTAAACAGCGAAATCGGCTGCAGCGCGAGTGCGTGCACCGTCGGGATCATTCGTGATCATCACTGGCAGGCTTGCCGCCACGCGAGGAGCAGCCCGGCCAGCATCTGCCGCAGCCGCATTGATGTTCGGGACGATGTAGTCGCCGAGCGTCGTAGGACCTGTCATCCACGTAATCGTGCCGTCAGCGATACCGCCAGCTAACGCCAACATGCGGGGCGCTAATGCGGCAATCAACACAGGCACGTTCGGTCGCTCGGCGACAGACAACGGAGCGTGGGCGGTAAGCGTTTCGCCAGCGAAACTCACATTGCCGTCGCGCAGTAGCGGCAGCAGAATCGCGAGATATTCGCGCATGTGTCGAGCCGGCTTGTCGTAGCTCATGCCCCACATGGACTCCACGACGATTTGGTGAGAGAGGCCGATTCCCAAAATGAAGCGCCCACCACATGCTGTAGCTGTAGTAATCGCTTGACCAGCGAGCATCGAGGGGTGGCGCGGAAATGTAGGGACGACGGCTGTGCCTAGATCGATGCCCGGAACTTCGCGGCCGACAACAGCAAGCGCGGTAATGGCATCAAGCCCAAAGATTTGGGGCAACCAGTATGAGCCAAAACCGTCGGCTTTCGCATCCGCGGCAGCTTGCACGATCTGATCGAGTGTTCGGGCTGCTGTGTCGCCGCCAAATATCCCGATACGCACTGTGTTGCTCCTTCGTAAGTGGAAGTAGGACTCTAGGACCGCGGCGGCGAATGTTCTGAGAGGGTGATTGAGGTGAGGCCGTGCTAATTTTCCTACAGGCCCCCCTGTAGCAATTTGACGTCCTCATACGCCCAGCACTCAGGGGAACCGTGAGGCAAAACCGAATCGACGCTCCGCTCGGTTGAGG
>SXJP01000016.1 GCA_005779395.1 Actinomycetota bacterium | reverse complement strand
GAACTGACTAATACGACTTGTAAACCGCGCTGCTGCCATCGGCTTGGAACGACTTCTTCAGCGAAAGCCTCAAGCCAACTGTTACTCGCTAACCCTGAAATCCACGTTCGCAGCGCGCCAGACTTTCTCTGAGGTGCATGGCATATCGATATGCCTAACCCCGAGGTGCGAGAGCGCGTCGACAACGGCGTTCTGAACCGCTGGCGTAGACCCGATTGTTCCCGACTCGCCGATCCCTTTGGCTCCGAGCGGGTTGCGCGACGTGAGAGTCTCCATTGGGACGCGTTCGAAGCTCGGGAACTCCGCCGCCGAGCCGATCGCGTAATCCATAAACGTCGCTGTGAGCGGATTGCCTTCATCGTCGTAGCGCATTTCTTCCCACAACGCCTGCGCGATGCCTTGCGCGACCCCACCGTGGACCTGCCCAGCGACAATCATCGGATTCATGATTCGGCCACAGTCGTCACATGCGACGTGACGCAACAACTCAACCTTGCCTGTGTCTAGGTCGACTTCGACGACAGCCACGTGACTCCCGAACGGGAACGTCGCACCTTCGGGCTCGACATCGCGTTCACGTAGGAGGTTCGCACCGGCATCAGAGATGTGGCTCGTGGCGACATCTCGCCAGCCCACGGACCTCGCTGGTGTACCGGCTACGTGGAACTCTGCCCGCTCGACGTTCAAGACGATGTCGGCCGGGTTTGCTTCCATTAGCTCGGCAGCTATCGACCTAGCCGCATCGACTACGGACTGTGCCGACGCGACTATCGGTGGTCCTCCTGCTTGCAACGACCTCGAACCACCCGTGCCATTCCCGCGTGCGACGTCGTCTGTGTCGCCATGACGTACCTCGATCTTGTCCATTGGAATACCTGTCTCATCATGAACGAGCATCGCGAACACCGTGGCGTGACCCTGCCCATGTGCAGATGTGCCGGTACGGACGACGGCACCACCCTCGGCTGTAAGTTCGACAGATCCGAACTCGCCCTCACCACCGGGATTCGTGATCTCGACGTAACTACTAACGCCGATGCCGAGGACTTTGCGATCATTGTTCTTGCGACGTGCGGCTTGTTCGGTGCGAAGTTCTGAGTAACTAGCGGCTTCGAGTGCATTGTCCAAAGCAGTCGCATAATCACCGGTGTCATAGTGCGCTTTCGTCAGCGTCACGAGCGGGAAGGCGTCGGGACTCAGAACGTTCAGGCGTCTGACTTGCGCTGGGTCGACACCAACCTCGGCTGCGAACACATCAACTATTCGTTCTATAGCCGCTGTGGCCTCTGGACGACCGGCACCTCGATACGCCTCGATCGGACATGTGTTTGTGACTACCGACGTAATCGCGACGTCAGCTCTGGCTAAGTCGTAGACCCCCGGGGCCATCATGCGAGTAATGAACGGCAACATCGCCCCGAAAGATGCGTACGCACCGACGTCCTGCACGATCCGCAACCGATAGGCGATCATGCGACCGTCGCTCGTGCCCCCTAGTTCCGCGTAATGGACTTGCGCTCGGCCATGAACGAGTGTCTGCATTGACTCCGTTCGCGTTTCTACCCATCGAACAGCAAAACCAAGGCGTATTGCAAGCCACGGTAATAAGACTTCCTCTGGCGCTGCACCACCTTTTGCCCCGAAACCGCCGCCAACGTCCGGAGTGATCACATGAACCTCGTCTGGTTCACGTCCGAGTGCGGCGGCTAGCGCGTTGCGTGTGCCATGCGGATTCTGCGTGCATGACCAAACCGTGACTCTTCCATCTGACTCGACTCGTGCCGCACTAGCGCGAGCCTCCATTGGGCATGGTGCAAGCCGCTGATTCACGATTCGTTGACGTACGACGACATCACAGCCTGCGAAAAAATCGTCCTCCGGATGGCGAAAGCCAGCCTCGATCAGGACGTTTGTCCCGGCTTGTGGAAACAAGACCCGCGCACCGTCAGCGAGTGCCTTTTCCGGGTCAACCACAACAGCAAGCGGCGAATAGTCGACTATGACCAGCTCCGCCGCGTCGACCGCCTTTGCTCTGGTCGTGGCAACAACAACGGCAACGATTTCGCCGACGAAACGCACGGTGTCTAAGGCGACGATCGGGCGTGCCATTGATGCGTGGATTCGCGGATTCGGGAGTTCTTCTTTGTCTAAGTCGATGTCGGCCGCAACAAGGACAGCTTCAACTCCTGCAGCACTAAGCGCGACAGATACATCAACGCTGATCCGGGCGTGCGCGACTGTCGAACGTACATAGACGACGTGGCGAGCACCTTCGATGGCGATGTTGTCGATAAATCGGTCAGCGCCAGTCAAAAACCGCGGGTCTTCAGTTCGCAAAACTTGGGTGCCGAGAATGCTCATCGGGCAAGCATTGCAGATTTCACTCCAATTAGTCGCCTAGATCGGTAGACCAGATTTTCTGTGCGCTAGAGCCACGAATGTTGAGGTTGCATCGGCGAGAATATGAACACCATGAGCGACACTTCTGTGACTGCGCGCGAACAGTCGCTCCCGTACTTGCCTGGACTAGACGGCTTGCGCGCTTTGGCTGTCGCTGCGGTTCTCATCTATCACGCAGGCGACGAAAGCCTCGGAGGAATCCATTGGCTGCGCGGTGGTTACCTCGGCGTCGAGGTGTTCTTCGTGATTTCCGGGTACCTCATCACGTCACTCCTGATCAACGAACACCGAGCGACTCATGGCACAGCATTCCGAGCCTTCTGGATGCGCCGTGCTCGTCGCTTGCTCCCTGCGTTGTATGCCCTAATCGGGTTCTGGACTGCCTATGCCGTTTTGTTCTTACGCGACGAGGTCGAACGAATCCGCGGCGACATCGTGTCTGGATTCCTGTACATCACTAACTGGTATCAGATCTCCACCACCTCGTATGTGACGAACACCGCGACTTTTAACAACGAACGGCCGTCGGTCTTCAAGCACTTGTGGTCGCTAGCCGTAGAAGAGCAGTACTACATCTTGTGGCCTGTCATCTTCTTCGTCGTCGTGCGCGCTGTCGGATTGAAGCGAATGCGCCATCTTGTCCAAATAGCAAGCTTGGCTGCTGCGGCATGGATGGCCGCGAATTCATTGTTCAGGTTTCTTCCCGGATACACGAACTTTTCGCTACCCCTCGACGATCACAATCTCGATCCGACTCGCCTGTACGAAGGTACCGACACCCGAGCTAGTGGGCTGCTCATCGGATCGTGGTTAGCGTTCGTTTGGCTTCCAGGAAGATTCAGTCGAAGGGTCGGCAAAGGCGCCCCGATATTTCTAGATGTCGTAGCCGTTGGTGCGCTTATCTGGCTCTTTCGATTGCATCAGGCCACCGAGTTCAAGAGCGCTTACTTGTACCGAGGCGGAATGTTTCTCGTAGCCGTACTTTCGTGCGTCGTCATAGCGACGGCGGTGCACCCTGCTAGCCACATCGGCCGGCTTCTTGGCACACGACTGTTGCGTTGGATTGGCTTGCGTAGCTACGGGATCTACTTATGGCACTGGCCGATTTTCCAGGTGACTCGACCGTCTGAGGACATCCCGCTTCACGGCGTCGCAAACCTGGTTCTGCGGCTCACGCTTACTCTCGGAGCTGCGGAAATCTCATTCCGTTTTATTGAGGCGCCAGTCCGCAAAGGCCACCTTGGCGATTGGTGGCATCGCTTCTTGCACGACCGTCGACCCCTTTCCACCCAATGGCGTCGTCGTTGGGTCGCAGCGTTAGCAGTGCTCGCCGGTATCGGCGGGATCACGGGCGCAGCAGTCATGGCAGCAACACCGTTCTGCTCCTCGGATGACCCACTCGGCTGCATCGAATCGACTCCTGAAGCTGATTCACTGCCAAACTTCAACCGGACTACAGCCCCAACTACAGCTACTGCTTCTACCATCGAGACCATCCCGGGCGCCACCACATCCACGACGATCAAGCCCGTGGAAACCACAAACATCGTTGCAATCGGCGACTCAGTCATGCTTGGCGCCGCCGACACGCTGAGGGCCGCGTTCGGGGCCGACACCTTCGTCGATGCCAAAGTAAGTCGCGCTCCCGTAGGTGGCGTGGCACGCCTCGAGCAGATCGCGTCGGTGGGCGGATTGTTCGGCGCGGACGTCGTCGTTATTCACTTAGGAACCAACGGCGATTGGGGTGACAAGGATTTCGAGCGAATGATGAAGACACTGAAAAACTTCCCGAGGGTCATCGTGCTCAACACGCGAATGCCGCGATCATGGCAAGACAGCGTGAATCTTTACTTGAAGTCGAACTCGGCGAACTACTCCAATGTGCAGCTGCTCGACTGGAACAAGCTTGGTAACTCAACTACAGCTACTAACAACCATTGGTTCGCAAGAGATGGCTTCCACTTGAACACCAGCGGGCGCGAGGCGTACGCCTCCGCGATCGCCAAATACATCCGGGACCCAACTCTGTCGGCGAGTGGCTGATGCAAGACATTCCGGTAGTTGACCTTGCGGCGAGCACCTCAGAAGCAGGCGCCTTGATCGACGCCGCGTGCAGGTCCGTTGGTTTTTTTGCTGTGACTGGCCACGGAATCGAACCGAACTTGTTGACCCAACTCCGCCACGCCGCAGTCGACTTTTTTGCGCTGCCCTCGGCAGTCAAATCTCAAATCAGTATGGCCCGCGGCGGTCGCGCTTGGCGAGGTTGGTTCCCTCTAGGTGGCGAACTCACCTCCGGCATGCCAGATGGCAAAGAGGGCATCTATTTTGGAACCGAACTCTCAACCGCTGATCCACGAGTGCGAGCGGGAGTCGCATTACATGGCCCGAACCTGTTTCCGGCAACCCCCGATACTCTCAGGCAACTCGTGCTCGACACCATTTCGGGCTTGACTTCTGTTGGCGAGCGCGTCCTCGAAGCGATGGCAGTTGGGCTCGGACTAGATCCAAGTTGGTTCGCAAAGCACCTGACAAAAGATCCAACCGTATTGTTTCGAATATTCCGATATCCCCCAGCGGTCCCCCAGCGACTCGACAGTGACGATCGCTGGGGCGTTAGGGAGCACACCGATTATGGGTTGGTCACGGTGCTCGCTCACGACGGAACACCAGGATTACAGGTGAAAACTTCCGATGGCTGGGTTGACGCTCCGTATCTCCCAGAATCTCTCATCATCAACGTCGGCGACATGCTCGAGAAACTCACTAGCGGGAGATACCGCTCGACTCCTCACCGCGTACGAAACCAGACGAGCGGAGATCGTTACTCGTTCCCTCTCTTCTTGGACCCAGGGTGGGATACAACCGTTGTTTCGCTTCCAGGATCAGCAGACGACCTTCGAACCAATTCTGGATTCAACCCAGTGCGATGGGACGACGCAGCTCCCCTCGCCTGGGAAGGCACATACGGTGACTACCTCACATCGCGGGTTGCGAAAGTTTTCCCAGACTTGTTCAGCGCGCTCTAACGAGTGCCACGAGCCAAATAAAACCAGAAATGGAACGGCGCTTTCTGTGTCTGCATCTCTTTGCGCGCAGCCAATAACGCCTTGCCCGCCTCTGTGCGATCGTAGAACCAGGCTTCAGCACGCCCGGGTTCTGTGGCGGCTTCATCAAGCGACAGCGCAGCCTCTTCGTAGTAGGTCCTGACGTCGTGTGCACATTGCACCGGGTCTGCTGGCAGTCCGACTTCGTCCCATCGGACTCCTTCGGCAATTCGCACGAAGGCTCCGACAACCTCCGAGATCGCGTCGGGCGACACAACCCGCCCGACAGAGGTTCGGCCACCGCGCGACTTCACGGACCGGTCATACGCAGCCCGCAGGGCGCGAACTTCATCCACCGCTGGCGCAAGGTTTGGGTCGAAGCGTGCTGGCAATGAGCATGACAGTGGTTCGGTTTCGAGTTCGATCACTACCGGGTGAGCATTTAGCACCGGTCCAGCGTCTGCTTTTAGTAATGCGAAAGCGCGGTCCAAGACATCACGCTGGAACTCAACATCGTTGGGTTGACCCAAAGGGCGACCCAACGGGAACTCGCAATAGAGCGCACGCGGTGGACGCATGCGCTCTGCGACGCTGAGCACCGACACGAGGGACACTGTCGCGATTCCATGCGCCTCGAGAACGTGAGCGAGCACACACACGGTGCGCGAACAGAGTGGTCAAACCGGAGTTAGCAAGACGACATCGACCCCAGCGGCGACAAGTTCGCGCGCTGCTGCGGGTCCTGAATCAAGACGCACTCGGGTGACGCTGTCGTCTTGGTTGCCTGCGAAGGCGTAGTGATTTTCGGCAACTTCTCCGATAAGCCCTTCGGTCGCCATCTCTTCGAGGCGATCGATCGGGTAGACGACGTTTAGATCGACAGCAAAACCCGTGCGATCGAAGTTCGGGCTCCAGTGACCTAGGACGAGATCGCGATCTGCACGGCTAATACGTCGGTACCCGGTATCGGTCGACTCAAAACCGTCATCGTCTATCCGGTGAATTGCCGCGGTAGTGACGATCGCAACTTTTGCGTTGCGTAGCTCCGGCGAAACAGTGAATGCAGTAGTTGCAAACTCTGGGACCGGTTGCGCATCCACAAACAGTCGTAGACCTGAGTCACTCATTTATGAATCCTCCGTATATAGTCAGTACTACTGTCAATTCAAACGTTAGCTCGTTGTAGCCGCTCAACTCAGAAGGTGCAAGGTAATGACCACACACACAGTCTCTCCAACCGCGGACCTGACCAAAACGCTCGACGTCCCAGACCAACTCGACGGGCGGCGCATGCGCACCGAGCGTGGGCGCGAAGCTGTGATCGAAGCGCTCCTCGCAATCTACGAAGAAGGCGTATCCCGTCCGAGCGCTGCTGCAATCGCGTTGCGCGCAGGAGTTTCCGAACGGTCGGTCTTTAGATATTTCGACGACCGCGATTCGCTCATTCAGGCGATCATCACGTTCCAGACCGAGCGCATAGGACACCTCTATGCCAAACCAAATTTCAGTGGAACGACCACCGAGCGCATCAATGCCCTAGTCGAATTGCGCCTCACGATTTATGACAAGACCAACAACGTGGTGCGGGCTGCGGCGAGCGAAATCGCCGAATCGCAACAACTGATCAAGGCCTTCGACTTCCGCAGGCAAGTGCTCAGCCAGCAGATCGACAAAGTATTCGCGCCGGAACTCGCTGCCCTCGCTCCCGCCGAGGCAGCTGAGTTGCGCGCCGCTCTTGACGTCGCTGCGAGCGTCGAGCAAATCGACTACTTGCGCCACCACAAAGGCAACTCAGTCGAATTCACGAGATCGATTGTGAAGCTGACCTTGCATGCACTACTTGGCATCAACACATCTAACTAATAATGACTCATACCGCGACTAACGGCGAAGGAACGCAGCAATGAAACTCACGCTCCTCGGTACAGGCTCTCCTATCCCTTCGGCGGACCGCGCAGGGTCAGCCAATCTTGTCCAAGTGGACGGACATCATCTGTTGTTCGACTGCGGCCGGGGTGCACTCATGCGCCTCGCTGGCGCTGGGGTATTTCCACCGTTCTTGAGCCAGCTTTTTCTCACGCACCTGCACAGCGATCACGTCACCGATTTCAACGACGTAGTCACAACCCGGTGGGCGATGTCGCCGGTCGAGAATCCATTGCCTGTTATCGGTCCTCTTGGTACCGCGCAGTTCGTGCAAAGGACACTCGAAATGTTGCGCCACGACATCGGCTACCGACTAGATCATCACGCCGACCTCAATTGGGAACCCGGCGTAATCGTGACCGAAGTCTCTCAAGGTACGGTCTGGGAGGTCGGCGACGTACGTGTTACCTGCGCTCCGACCGACCACAGACCAGTGTCTCCGACAGTCGGTTACCGAATCGAACACGCCGGCAAGGTCATAGTGCTGGCTGGCGACACAGTCCCGTGCGACGGATTGGATCAGCTACTCGACGGCGCTGACGTGTACGTGCAGACCGTCATACGGCCAGACCTAATCAAGCTCATTCCTTCACCGCGCCTCGGCGACGTCTGCGATTACCACTCGTCGTGTGAGCAGGCTGGGGCCACCGCAGCTCGCGCTGGCGCAAAGACCCTCGTGCTCACCCATCAGGTCCCGCCGCCGCTGCCAGGTAGCGAACAAGAGTGGGTCGATCAGGCACTCTCAGCCGGGTTTACTGGCGAGGTCGTGTTCGCGAACGACATGACGGTGGTCGACCTCGGCTAGTCGCGTTCTAGTGTCGCCGCCATGGCAATGGACACAGCGGTCTCGGAGATTTTCGATCCAACAGAATGGCGAGTCGTACCTGGCTTTGCGAACCTGACCGAAATCACCTATCACAGAGCGGTGAATACCGGCGCCGTGCGGGTCGCGTTCAACCGCCCAGAAGTCAGAAACGCCTTCCGCCCAAATACTGTCGACGAGCTTTACCGCGCACTAGACCACGCCCGCCAGAGCAGCGACGTCGGGTGCGTGATACTTACAGGCAACGGCCCTTCTCCGAAGGATGGAGTCTGGTCATTTTGTGCGGGAGGCGACCAACGCATCAGGGGCCGTAGCGGCTACCAGTACGCCGCTGGCGAGACTGCCGAGACGGTCGATGCTGGCAGAACAGGAAGGCTGCACATTCTCGAAGTGCAGCGCCTAATCCGGTTCATGCCCAAAATCGTTATCGCCGCCGTCGGCGGATGGGCGGCAGGTGGCGGACACAGCCTGCATGTTGTATGTGACCTCACGATTGCGAGTCGTGAACACGCTCGCTTCAAGCAGACCGACGCAGACGTAGCGAGCTTCGATGGCGGTTTCGGTAGCGCGTATCTCGCCCGTCAGGTAGGCCAAAAATTTGCTAGAGAAATCTTCTTCCTTGGCGACGAATACTCAGCCGACGACGCTCACCGCATGGGAATGGTCAACGCAGTCGTTGCACATACCGACCTCGAACGAACTGCGCTCGAATGGGCGCACAAGATCAACTCAAAGTCGCCAACAGCGCAACGCATGTTGAAGTTTTCGTTCAACTTGATCGACGATGGTCTAGTTGGCCAACAAGTCTTCGCAGGCGAAGCAACCAGACTCGCATACATGACCGACGAAGCCGCCGAAGGACGCGACTCGTTCCTAGAAAAGCGGGACCCGGACTGGTCTGGATTCCCCTGGCACTACTGAGCTAGCCGACTAGCCCTCGATCTCGTAGTCGAGGCCTAGGTGCGTGATCTGCTCTTCGCCGATCATCCAGCGCAACGTGTTCTTGAGCTTCGTTAGCTGAATGAATAAATCGTGTTCTGGATACAGGCCAGGAAGGACTTGCGGAGACTTGTAGTAGAAGCTCAGCCACTCTTGGATGCCGCCCATGCCGCACCTGTTAGCGAGGTCGCTGAACAGCACTAGGTCGAGTGCTAGTGGCGCCGCAAGAATTGAGTCGCGGCACAAAAAGTCGACCTTCATCTGCATTGGGTAGCCGAGCCAACCAACTATGTCGATGTTGTCCCAGCCCTCTTTGTTGTCACCGCGAGGTGGGTAGTAATTGATGCGTACCTTGTGGTACATGTCTCCGTACAACTGTGGGTATAACTCAGGCTGCAAGATGTGTTCGAGCACGCCGAGCTTGCTTTCTTCTTTTGTCTTGAAGCTTTCTGGGTCATCTAAGACTTCGCCATCGCGGTTGCCGAGAATGTTCGTGCTGTACCAGCCAGCTACGCCGAGCATCCGGGCCTTGAACATGGGGGCGAGCACAGTCTTGAGCAGAGTCTGTCCGGTCTTGAAGTCCTTGCCGGAGATCGGCACCTTGTTGTCTGACGCAAACTTACGCAATACCGGAGTATCGACAGTCAGGTTCGGTGCGCCGTTAGCAAACGGGATGCCCTCTTGCAAAGCCGCATAGGCGTAAAGCATCGAGGGAGCAATCGTCGGGTCGTTAGCGTCGATCGCCTTTTCAAAACTCTCAATGTCCGTGTGCGCAGCACCTGGCTCCAAAAAGATCTCTGTCGAGCCGCACCACATCATGACCATACGGTCACACAAGTTCTCGTCGCGGAACCTACCGATGTCTTCGCGGATGCCTTCGAGCATGGCACGCTTGCTCGTCTTATCTTTTACATTTGGACCGTCGAGGCGCTTCACATAGTGAGGATCGAACGCTGCCGCCATCGGCCGCACCGCGCGTAATGCTTCGGCAACAGGCTCAAGGTGCTTGGTCTGCTCAAGGACACCGGCTCTCGTCGCCGAGGTGTAGGCATCGTCCGGGTAAGGGTCCCAAGCACCAAACACGATGTCGTCAAGCGTGGCTAGTGGAACGACATCGCGGATGAGTGGTGAGCGACCTTCGGTCCGCTTTCCGACCCGCATCGTCCCCATTTGTGCAAGTGAACCAATTGGTTCTCCAAGACCTTGGCGTGCGAGTTCTACACCTGCGATCAACGTCGTACTAACGGCTCCTAGCCCAACGGTTAGGACACCCAACTTGCCGGTTGCTGGACTGATGATCGGCTGATCTGGTATTGGCACTACGTCCTCCACGGAACTCGGTTTTGGTAAGCGTGAACCGCAGATTACGAGGTAACGCGCGTCCGGCTAGACAAGTGGGCTATTGCTCACTCATGATTCGTTCAAACTCGAGCGGCGCATCTAGCGCCGACCTGCCATCGACGGCGATTTCGACTTTGCGAAGCCGTGAGTTGAACCGGAATGGCGCCTTGTAACCAGGCCCGATAGCTGGGCCTTGCTCCCAACCACAAGTAAGTCCTGACCCGATTATCGAGTGCCGCGCTGGCGTCGTTCGGTCTATAGAACCAGAAGCAACTTCGACGTCATCGACAAACAATCGCACTTCGCCAGAGAAACTCGGACTAGTTCGGAACTCACAAACAAGTCGGTGTTGCCCTGCTGTGATTTCGGCATTTGAGTCGATGACCGTGGTCTCGGCGCCGTATCGGTTGTAGGCGTAGCGCAACTTGCCGTCGAGAACATGGAATGACCAACCACCAAGCACAGTTCCAATTGCGATCAGAACACCATTAGCAACTTCGCCGTGCGCTATCTCGACGTGTGCCGTGATGCGATGAAAACACGTGCGGGTGTTGACGGTCACGTTTTCTGCGACAATCGAGCTATCCGGCCAAAACTCGTAATGGTCGCGCTCTACGAATGCATGCCTAGGCGCCTCAAGAGCGGCCAGAGGACGATTGTCGAGGGGAAGGACTTGGAATGCGCGCGCCTGCTGCCACCAGATCTCGACGAGCTCTGCGAGTTTTTCGGGCTGCTCAGAACTGAGATCGTGGCACTCAGAAAAATCTTCGGCTACGTGATACAGCTCCCATACGTCTTGGTCGAACGGAGCATCGGGATCGAGTCCGTCGCCATACATATCGCCAAGCGACTTAAACGTGACTGCTTTGTAGCCATCGTGATAGATACCGCGACTTCCGAGCATTTCGAAATACTGCGTAACTCTGTGGGGTGGCGCATCCGCGCTGCGTAGCGCTTCGGCGAAACTTGCGCCTTCGATCGGCGCTTGGACGACGTCGTTGATCTGTTCAGGATGTTTGATCCCAATCAGGTCGAGCAGGGTCGGAAGAATGTCGATGACATGCGTGAAATGCCTTCGAATGCTTCCGTTATGTGTCGCGTCGATTCCGGCTAGCCAACTAACAATGCAGGGATCCGCGACGCCACCTTCGTGTACTTCGCGCTTCCACCGCTTGAACGGTGTGTTGCCAGCCATAGTCCAACCCCACGGGTAGTTGTTGTGCGCAGACTCAGTCCCGATCTCATCTATGCGAGCGCGAAGCTCGCGCCTACCTGCCGGGTCGCCGTTCCATATCCGCGCGTCGTTGATGCTGCCCTTTGGCCCACCTTCGGAACTCGCGCCGTTGTCGGAGATGAGTACGACGATCGTGTTGTCGAGGTCATGAAGTTCGTTCTCGATGAAGTCGAGGACGCGCCCTATCTGCGCATCGGCATGAGACAAGAATGCGGCAAAGCACTCCATGAAACGAGCGCCAACGCGTTGGTCTACTTCCTTGAGAGAATCCCATGCCGGAACCCAATGTGGGCGCGGCGACAGTTCAGTTCCTCCAGGAAGCAGGCCGCTACCAAGTTGCCTGGCGTGAGTTGCGTCTCGCCATGCGTCCCACCCTTGGTCAAAATGGCCGGAGTACGAGTCGATCCATTCTGGTGGCGCGTGGTGCGGCGAATGGCATGCACCTGTAGCGAAGTAGGCGAAGAACGGTTGCTCAGGGCTGACGCTGCGCTGCTCACCTAAGTACCTAATCATTCGATCAGCGAGGTCTTCGCTCAGGTGGTAGTCGCCACGATCGGGCGGCGTGATCGCGTGATTGTCTTGGAACAACGCTGGCACGAACTGGTGCGCCTCGCCACCGTGGAACCCATACCAACGCTCGAACCCACGTTGCGTCGGCCACGAACGCCGAGAAGCCGCCATGTGGGTCTCATCGTCTGGAGTGAGATGCCATTTCCCCACAGCAAACGTGGCGTAGCCAGCGTTGCCGAGGATCTCAGCGAGCATTCCGTTGCGCTGCGGGATTCGGCCTGAGTAGCCCGGATACCCGAGCGCTAAATCCGCAACGCGTCCCATCCCGTTGCTGTGATGATTACGACCAGTAAGCAAACAAGATCTTGTCGGACTGCACAGAGCAGTCGTATGAAAGTTCGAGAGACGAACACCAGACGCAGCGAGCCGGTCGATATTTGGAGTTCGGATATCCGAGCCGTAACACCCGAGCTGCCCATACCCGACGTCATCGAGCACTATAACCAAAACATTCGGTGCTCCCTGCGGAGGTGTCGCATCGGCGGGCCACCAGGGCGTCGACTCGCGCCAGGTGTCGCCGATGACTCCACCGAATTTCATCTGACGCGCGGAGTGATTCGTTCGCCGCTCGAAAACGACTTCTGGCCCTCGAGTAATGACTCTGGGTCGCTACCAACCTTGATAAGAATCTTGCCAACATCGAGCGCCTGCGTGCGTGAAAGTTCTCTTGCGGCCCAGAGGCTGCGTACCGTTCCTTGAATTGCTGTAGGTGGAGCTGACGCGATCGCGTTAGCTGCCCATGCCGCAGCGTTCTGCAATTCGTCGGCAGTCACGATCTCCGACACAAGCCCGATCTCGTGGGCGCGTTGCGCCGAGAGTCTTTCCCGAGCACCCAACAGTGCGAGGCGCATGATTTCGTGGAAGGGCATTTTTTGAAGCATGTGCATCGACTCGAAACATGCTGTCATCCCGTAGGTGACGTGTGGGTCGAAGAAGGTCGCATGCTCTGCTGCGATGATGAACTCGACTTCGCCGAGGATGTAGAACGCTCCTCCACATGCCATTCCGTTGACGGCCGCGATGACCGGCTTCCATAGGTCGTTACTCTTCGGACCGATATTTTCGCCGGGGTCGTCGAAATGCCATGGCGAACTATCGCCACTCCCTCCAGTCGGCACGGCAGCGTTGCCTGCAGCATCGGGGTCAGCTTCCCAGTGTCCCATCGCCTCGTTGCGGTCAATGCCTGTGCAGAAAGCCTTGTCGCCAGCGCCAGTGAGCACGACACATCGCACATCATCGTTGTGCCGCGCCGAGCGCCAGACCGACTTCAGTTCTAGTTGCATTCGGTAGTTGAACGCATTGTGCACTTCTGGCCGATTCATCGTGACGTAAGCAACGCCGTCACGCTCGTCGTAGAGAAGTGTTTCGAAGTCGGGGGGGAGGATTAGATCGTTCATACAAACCGGCACGATAACCGGTTAGCGTGGCTCCCATGCCCAGTGACATGCAACTAAAGACCATGAACTTCGTGCACCACCTGCTGCTGAAAGCATCCTTCGGAAAGTTCGGTTGGACTGCAGGCAATATGCCAGCGCTCGAATTGACTACAACAGGCCGCAAATCGGGTCTCCCCCGCACGGTCATGCTCACGTCCCCACACCAGATCGACGATGTAATCGTCATCATCGCTTCGCGCGGAGGCGACGACACCCACCCTGCCTGGTTCGTGAATCTCAGGGACAACCCTGCCGTACAGGTCTCCTACATGGGCGCACCAAAAGTCACGATGAACGCTCGGCTTGCGACGCCAGAGGAACGAGCCGAGATTTGGCCTCAGGTCACCAAGAAGTTCGCCCGCTATGGCGGCTATCAGTCGAAGACCGAGCGGGTCATTCCAGTCGTGCTGCTCGAACCGATCAAGTGAAGAACGTTCTTGGCGAGGATCTAGAGCCATGCTCCTTCGACCCAGTAACTGGTTTCTACCGCGACGGTTGCTGTAACACCGGCGCCGAAGACGCTGGTGTCCACACTGTCTGCATTATCGCTACCGAGGAGTTCCTCGAGTTTTCGAAGTCAGCAGGTAACGACCTCTCGACACCGATGCCTCAGTACGGCTTCCCAGGTCTCAAGCCAGGCGACCAATGGTGTCTTTGCGCGGGCCGCTGGCAAGATGCCTTCGAGGCTGGTAATGCTCCGCAGGTGCGACTTCGGTCGACGCACCTCCAGACTCTTGAGTGGTGCAACCTCAGTAACCTGCAGTCGCACGCCATAGACGCCTGAACCCTTAGGTGCTAGTCGCGGAACTCAGGGGCTCGCTGCTCTTTACGCGCACGGATCGCTTCTTCGAAATTCTGGGTCGTTAGCCGTACATACAGCTGGCTAGTGCCTTCGTGGTCCATGTGTGCTGTGAGACTCGATGACTCAATACCCGACCAAAGCAACCGCTTGCTTAGCTCCACGCCGATGCGACTCCAACCAATGATCTGCTCGGCAATTGCGTAACACTCCTCTAGCAGTCGTTCGTCGGGGACGACCCTGCTCACTATTCCGAGCCTCTGAGCCTCCGCACTCAAAACGTCGCGACCCGTGAGCATGATGTCGAACGCTTGAGAAGTCCCGATAGCCCGCGGCAATAGAAAACTGAGACCAAGCTCGGCTGAAGTCAGCCCGTTGTTAATTCCGGCCGCTCGAAAATACGCAGACTCGCCGGCCACGCGCATGTCGTGTGCCATAGCAAGGCAGAACCCTCCGCCTATCGCCGCGCCGTTTACTGCGGCAATTACCGGTTGCGGTAGTTGCCGCAAAGCGCGGATCACATCGTCAAGTAGCCGCATCGCGCGTTGCGCGATCGTGGTAAGAGTTAGACCGTCGATGTCTGGCATCACGCCAGGATTTTCGAGATCAGCGCCTGAACAAAAGCCGATCCCAGCGCCGGTCACGATTACGGCTCGCACTTCGTTGTCGCGGCCCAACGCTTCGAGGATTTCCCGAAGTGGAATCATCACATCGAATGCCATCGCGTTCATACGTTCTGGCCGATTGAGTGTTACGAGCGCAACCCCCGGACGAGGCCGATCGAGCTGAATGAAACTCAAAGCGACATCCGCGGGTGACCAACAAAGAAGTCCCACATCAAGTTGTTTGCCGAAATCGTCATGGTCGTGAACCCAACGACACCGATAATCGCCTTAGAGAATTCGCTACCTGGCCATGTGTGGCCACCGCCATTGATTCGGTACAGGACCGTTTCGGCTCCCGCAGGACAGTCGTGCTCAATGAGAGTGACTTCAGCGTTGATATCTGACTCTGTTGCCGTGTCAACTCCGGAACTACAACCATTGCGCTTCGCCCACATCGCTACAGCCTCAGGCACCGTCGGCCCTTTCATCATGTCCTCTGGGAGTACTTCACCGAGGTCTCCTTCTGAACCATCAGGTGCAGGGAGGTCAAGTGCGTCTTGACCGAGACCACCGTCGTACCCAACGAACCCATCCTCTGTCCCGTGAAATGTGATGAGCGGTGTCGGCTTTGTCGTTGCGCAGTCTTCTGGAACCTGCACGCCAGCCACCGGAGCGTACGCAGCAAACCTGTCGGAATAAACGCAAGCGATCGCCGAAGTCATCATTGCCCCGTTAGACAAGCCGGTCACGAACACGCGGTCGCGGTCAACGCAAAGCGTTGCTTCTATTTCGTCGAGGAGGTCGCCAATGTACGCCATGTCGGGAGAGTCCGCTGCCGTAAGCCAGTGAGGGACAGGACCGGTGCCTTCGGGAGTAATAGTGATAAATCCCTTTGTGTCGCCAAGCGCTCCGAGCTTGCTCATCATCAGGTGCACTGTCGAGCCTTCGGAATACCCGTGGATGTCGACCACTACCGGCAGAGGCGATGTCCCGAGATAACCCGTCGGCGTATGACGGAAGTAGTAGCGCTCAACACCACTCGATGAGGTGATGACCTTTTCGTCCTCGCCCGGTTTCGTGACCGTGCCTGCTGTGCAGCCGTCGCTCGCAGCGACTGTCGTAACAGTTGTCTCAGCTGGCACCGTTGTATCAGTCGGGTCAGATGTCTCGTCGGCGATCTTTGTGCCGCTACCGCAAGCAGCTAGCAGTAGAGAAAGTGCAACGAAGGGGGCGATCTTGTTACGCATTGGGTCTCCTATTAGTGGGGCTTGCACAATTGAGCTTCATTGGCGATATGTGTTTTCGATGGTTCTAGTTCACCTTGCGGGCGTGATTAGTCCAGTAAGGCTCACGCAACTTGAACTTCTGCAGTTTGCCTGTAGCTGTACGAGCCAATTCAGTACGAAACTCGATGCGTTTCGGGCACTTGTAGCCAGCGAGTTTGGTTTTCGTGTAGGCGATTAGATCGGCTTCAGTGATCGTCCCACCTGGAGCGAGCACTACGAGGCCAAGCACAAGTTCACCCCACTTTCCATCCGGTATTCCAACAACAGCAACCTCTGCTACTTCGGGGTGACTAAAGAGCGCGTCTTCTACCTCGATTGAACTGACGTTTTCGCCACCGGTGATGATGACATCTTTCTTGCGGTCCGAAATCGTAAGGAAATGATCTTCGCCGATATTCCCTCCGTCGCCAGTGTGAAACCACTCGGCGCCATCGGGATCGTCAGTCGCGACATGAATCGCAGCGGCAGTCGCGTCGGGCTGACCCCAGTAACCGCCCATAACGACGTTGGATCGGGCTAGGACCTCGCCGTCTGAACTAATCCGAGTCTCGACTCCAATCGCTGGCGTACCAGCCCTGCTGAGTTTGCGGGCACGGTCGCGCGATGAAAGCGAGTCATACTCCTCGCGGCTGCGGTTCATCGTGAGCAACGGAGACGATTCCGTGAGACCGTAAATCTGAATGAACTCCCAATTCAGTTCTGTCTCTGCCCGCTCAATCGTCTGAGTCGGCGGTGGCGCACCAGCACAAATAATTCTTGTTCGCCCTGCACCAGGAATCGGCCCGTCCCAAGAGCGCGCCGCATCGAGGATCGCATTCAGAACAGCAGGCGCTGCACACATCAGGGTGACGCCGTGTTGCTGCACGCGTCGCAAAATTTCGGTGCCATCAATCTTCCGCAACACAATGTGCTGGCCGCCAGCGCCCGTCACGCCGTAGACCATGCCCCACCCGTTGCAATGAAATTGCGGAAGCGTGTGCAGGTAGACATCGCGATCGGTGACCGTGGCGTGCCAACCAAATGTTGCTGCATTTACCCAGATGTTGCGGTGCGTTAACTCGACGCCCTTTGGACGCGCAGTTGTTCCGCTCGTGTAGTTGATCGTCGCTGTTGCATCTTCGTCTGACATCCAAGCGCGTGGCTCGACACCATGGAGATACAACTCGTCGTCAGTCTCAGCGCCGATGACCATTCGTCGTTCACACTTCACATCTGCGAGCGCTTCATCGAGTTCTGGATCGACGAGCAACAAGCGTGCACCGGAATGTTCGATGATGTACTTGATTTCTTCGGCGACTAACCGAAAGTTGATCGGGACGAGTACTCGTCCGGTACCAGACACGCCATAAAAGCTCGTAAACAACCGTGCAGCGTTTTGAGATACGACCGCGACCCTGTCGCCATGCCTGATTCCCATCGCATCAAGGCCCGCCGCTTCTGCCCTCGCTAGCTCAGCAACCTGTGCGTAGGTGAGGCTCCCCCATGACGTAGCAATTTGATCAGGTTCGTCGATAATTCCGACACGATCGCCATAGCTCTGCTCGGCACGTCGCAAGAAATCATTGACAGAAAAAGGAACTTTCACTTCTCGTCCTTCTAGAGGTCAGGGAACCTGATGTACTCGTCGATGATCATGAGTCCGAACGTATTCGGGTCTGGCCGAGGCCCAACTAGAACTCCACTATCGCGCAAATCGGTTTCGATCGTGTTGAGGACGAAATCGAGGCCAAGGTCTTCTTCGTGTTGCGCCCATCGCTGTTTGTCTAGATCGTCTTCGAAGCAGTAGGCCTTCCAGCTGACTGAGTACCGAATCTCGTTCGGGTCGAGAACTGCGATCTCTTCTTCGCCTCGCTTCAACACCCACTGTTTGCCCGGATGCGCTTTCATCCCCGAACGAGACGCAAGGGTTGCGGACTTGTCACCTGCGACAAGCCCAACACCGTGGAACATCTTGTCTGCATCAATAACCACGGCAGTGTTGTGCTTCGGTGCTATTTCTATTCTGCGCCCATCTTTGCCGTCTGGATAACAAATAAGAGCACCGGTTTCACCCGCGCCAAAGAACGAAATCGCAGTTGCGATTCGGATGCGCCACTGTTCGAACAGCCCGGAGTGGCTCATCGCAACAACTAACCATTGAGGCGTAATAGTGCGATTAGCGCCACGAAACTCTCCAACATCTGTATGTATTGCGAGTTCTTGGCCAGGTAGATAGATGTTCGCGAACACAATTGCCGGTTCGATTACTTCGCGCCCATGGATCGTGCGCGCAGCATCTTTGAACGCTTCATGATTTAGCAGTGGCTCGATACCCGGCAGGCTGATCGTGTCACCGTATGCGTAGGTCTCGCGGAAGTAGTTAGTGCGTCCGTGAACCTCTCCTGCAGATGCCTCTGGGTGCTTGCGAATGTGGTTGTACATCGCGTCGGCCCGCTGCGGGAGTTCCGGCGCGTAGACGGTGTCGTATCCCTCGTTGCTGTACATGCCGTAGGGGCCGAAGGAGTCACGTAACGCGAGCATCTTTTCGGCCGTGACGGTGTCGAATATCGGATCGATGAGTTCCACTCGGGTGCACCTTTCAGACGGAACAGAAAAAAACTAAATCGCCGGCCCTCGGAGTTTCAAACCTGCTCTAGTGGGAGTCGGTCAGCTACCTCAGGCTGACGACCTATGCGGAGCGGGCTGAGTGGTGCATCAACTAGCAACGTACGTTGGACCTTCGCGCCGAAATCGCGCTGTGTCCTACTCCAGACGTTCAACCTCTCGTCGGATATCCCACCTATAGATGCCTCAAAATGCATCGCTGAGTCGAAACTTGGGAACGCCCAAATAACGATTGCTTCATCATCGCTGCGCATCGCAGTGCGAAACGCGCCTACAGCCGTCGCCTTGTACTCGCTGAATAACTCAACGGCATGATCTGCAACTGCATTCAGGTACTGCAATGATTTTCCGGGAGGAACCGACACCACTTCGTGGGCATACACGGCACCGCAGACGCCGCGTTCGTTCAGTTCGCCGATAGTTGGACTCCACGACGCAGGAACGACGATCCGATCGAACCCACCGCTACGAAACGCTGCTGCCGCCTGCCACCACTCGGCGAGCACAGGGTCTTGCATCGACCTATTCGCGAGTTCGTGCTCGAAGTCGTGGGCGAGACCTTCCCAGCCGTCGATCTCCCACAGGTTGACGACCTCAGGCCACCTTCCGGTGCTCCCCACAGTCCCCCACACTCCGAAGCAAAGTTGTCTACGCTCCTTGCGCGCTTCTGGGCACCAGTTCGCAGTCATATGGTGCATGTACTTCAAACGATTAGGTCCGATGATGTCTATGAACTCATGTATGTAAACCTTGTCGTTCGACATGAACCGAGAAGCTAGGCGACGAACACGTGCTCGTGGTTAGAGCCACTCTCTGAGCACGTCTTGCGTGTGTTCGCCTAACGCTGGCGATGATCGGCGAACCACACCGAGTGCAGAATCGAGCGAACCGCGCTCACGGACATGTTGGTCCTTTGCAAGATCGGCGAGCGAGTTGACCGGAGCCACCGGTATGCGCTCGCGCGCAAGAACGCTGATAGCTGCTTCACGATCTTGACGAGCGATCCAATCGGCAACAGCGTCATCAAGCGCATCGGCAGCCGCACCGGCTCTATCTGAAGCGTGCGTCCATGCTGACGAGCTCTCGTCATGTCCCATCACGCGCAGTAGCCGCGCTACCTGCTGATCTGTTGTACCTGACAGCGCGAGCCACTCACCGTCGGCGCAACGATAAACATTGCGGGGTGCAGCGCCCGCGATTCGCGAACCCATCCTCACTGGTGCTTCCGAACTGGGGTCCCATGCAGCGATAGAAGTCGCCAAAAGACTCAACATCGGTTCGTACATTGCGATGTCAACGTACGTTCCACCAGCACCGTTTACATCGCGTGCATAGAGCGCAGCCAGAACGCTGTTCATTCCCGACATCGCAGCAAGGGTGTCGCCTAATGGCAACGATGGGAGCGTTGGTGACCCTTGCGTTTCGCCGTTTAGGAATGCAAATCCTCCGAACGCTTCGGCGATAGATCCATTGCCAGGTCGGTCGGCGTACGGCCCGTGTGTACCGAATGCTGTCAGCGACACGTAAATAACATTCTCGTTGCGCGACCTGACAGAGTTGTAATCCCAAGCGTCACGTTCGAGAACCTGGCGGCGTCGGTTCACGATTACAACGTCGGAGACGGCGGCTAGATCAGCCGCAACATTTTTTGCGACGACAACCGACCGCTTGTTGCGGCCAGCGACTTTCCAGCCTGCCGTCGTGCCGTCGATGTTCGCCCCAACCTGGCGTAGCGGATCACCGTTCTCTGGCTCGACCTTGACGACGTCGGCTCCGAGATCTCCGAGCATCGCCGCTAGCAAAGGGGCAGGGAATAGCGTCGCAAGATCGAGTACTCGAACCCCTGCTAATGCGAACACCACGATTCCCTCCAAAGTTGCGTGCCGGGCGACTCCGTTGAGACGATGGCTAAGTTGGTTACAGTAGATGGTTCATCGACAATTGGGGTTCTCGCACATGAGTTTCGGGCGACTGCACAACCTTGACGAAGCGTGCGTGAAACAATTTCAGACCGATGGTCACACCGTCGTGCGAGGTCTAGCCGTTGCGGAAGAAATCGCTGTCTGCAAGGAACTAATCGAGGCGGCCGTCAGCCAGGCGGGTTCGTACATGGCACCTGTAGCCGAGCGCGACACCTACAGCAAGGCGTTTGTACAAGTCCAAAACTTGTGGACACGCAATGACGAGATCAAAGCTTTTGTGCTCGCCAAACGGTTCGCTCACGTTGCAGCCGAATTATTGGGCGTTCGAAGTGTTCGGCTCTACCACGATCAGGCACTCAACAAGGAGCCTGGCGGCGGGCTAACTCCATGGCATCAAGATCAGCGTTACTGGCCACTCGATGCGCCCTGCGATCCTTGCGCAATCACGATGTGGATGCCGCTAGTTGATGTACCAGAGGAAGTCGGCTCGATGACCTTTGCTAGTGGTAGCCACCTACATGGCGAACTCGGACCGTGGGTTATCGGCGACGAGTCACAGGCCAACTTTCCCGAGGTGATTGACCGGCTCGGTTTTTCGCTCGACACCCACGGTGCCGTAGCAGCAGGCGACGCGACATTTCATGCAGGCTGGACGCTGCACAGCGCACCAGCGAATACCTCAGAAATAAATCGCAGCATCATGACTATCATCTATATCGCAGACGGAACACGAGTCGGCGAGGTCGGGCCTACAAGTATCTTCGACCACCACCTGTGGTTAGCCGCGATCCCCGAAGGCGAACTAGCTACGGGTCCGCTGAACCCTGTCGTTTGGCCATAAGCACATCCCGTCTCCAAACATCATCAGTCCGCTTGACTATCGTGCGCCACGATGATTGCGACTAGTCAGAGGATGCGATTCGGAGCGTTCCTCGCTCCCCACCACCCGCTCGGCGAAAGCCCCACGAGGTTGTTGCGACGTGACCTCGACCTTGCCGAACTCCTCGACCGTCTCGGCTTCGATGAGATGTGGGTAGGTGAGCACCACAGCACAGGCTGGGAGATGATCGCTAGTCCAGAGATATTCCTAGCTGCCGCAGCCGAACGAACAAAACGGATGCGCCTCGGCACCGGCGTAATTTCGCTCCCCTACCACCACCCGTTCACCGTCGCGCAACGACTCGTGCAACTCGATCACCAGAGCGAAGGCCGCGTGATTTTCGGTAGCGGCCCTGGCGCTCTGCCATCAGACGCTGCGATGCTCACTCTCGATCCGATGCGCCAGCGCGATATGCAAGACGAAGCTCTCGGAGTGATTATCCGCTTACTCAACGGCGAGACTGTGACATACGAGACCGACTGGTTCCGAATGAAGAACGCTCGCCTACAGATACTCCCCCATCAAGAGTCAATCCCGATGACCGTTGCGTCAACTATTTCTCCGAGCGGAATGCGCCTTGCTGGCAAGTACGGCATAGGAGTTCTGTCGATTGCGTCGACCTCGACCGACGGCCTTCTCGCACTGCCGACACAGTGGTCAATAGCCGAACAGTCAGCAGCCGAACACGGCCAGAACATCGACCGCAATAACTGGCGGGTACTTCTCGCATGGCATCTAGCTAGCTCAAAAGAAAGGGCCGAAGCCGAAGCCATTGACGGATTGCAGAACTGGCACAACAATTACAACGTGAAGGTCCTCGGTAGGCCCGACGCAGTGCACTTCGACGACAAGTACGAACTTCTAGAACAGACCACAGGCAAGGGCGCTAGCGGCGCAGGCGCCGCTGTCATCGGCACTCCAGACGAGATGATCGAAAAGATTCGCTCTCTTCAAGAGCTCACCGGTGGTTTCGGAACGGTAATCGGATTCGCTCACGACTGGGCAGATAGCGAAGCCACTGCTCGGAGTTGGGATCTTTTCGCCCGGTATGTCGTTCCGGAGTTGCAACGAACGCTCAGGCCAATGCGCGAGTCGGCAGACGACGTCAGCGCACATCAGTCAGAGCTAATGGCTGGCGCCGGTGCTGCAATTTTCGATCAGATAAACAAGTCGGATCTAGCGCGCGAAGCTTTCGCCGTCACCTTGCAAAACGCTGCGGCAACCGCGGGAATCGGTTCGAGTCCTGCTGCTGCATCGGCTTTCGCCACTAAAGCGGAACCCGAAGACGAAGAGTGAGTACTCGCGCGATTGTTGAGCGTTATTTCGCGGCTATCAGAAACCGTGATTGCGAAGCATTGCGCCATATGTTTGCCGATGACGCAGTACTTAGTTCTGGCGGAGCTACCTATTTTGGTAACGATGCCATCGCCGACTGGTATCTGAACCAAGCCTTCGCAATCAACCCGGAACCAGCTCTAGGGCCGTTCATCGTCGAAGGCGACCGCCTCGCCGTCGAGATCGATCTGCATACGTCGATCGGACGACTGGCCGTGTGTGACATCTTCGAAACGAAAAACGACAAAATCGAAAGTCTCTCGATCTATGGCGTCCCTCAACTAGGTGACTAGCGCTTAAGAAAGTCGGTACAACCGGAATTGAGGGTGTTCGACGTCGAGAATTTCGACATTCGCAAAGCCAGCTTCGTTTGCGTATCTCCTGACGGTATCGGGCCTAATTAGTGTGCCGGTTCCTGCGCCGTTTTCGTACATGCTCACTGCCAAGCAATGGAGGGTGCTGAACGAGTAGAACAATCTTTCCATTTCCGAGGCGGGAACGGAAAACTTTTCTGCGGTGCGTTCATCGACGATAAGCACCGCGCCGTCATCCTTTGCTAGCGCCTTCATTGACCTGAGCACGCCGACCGGATCACGAACATCGTGCAACATCTCGATTGCCATCACCAGGTCATAATTGCCCCTGAGTTCCGAGTCGGATGCATCTCGCACGTCGAAGCGCACTCGACCGCTGACGCCAGCAATGGTCGCAGCCGCTCTAGCTGCTTTGACTGATGCGTAATCGAGGTCGTAGCCGTCGATCTGAGCATGCGCGTATCTGCGCGCAATCTCGATCGCAGCGAGGCCCTCGCCACATCCAACTTCAGCTATTCGGACTCTGTCTCCGGCATCGAGTTTCGCCTGGATATCTGGCACCGCGGGTAACCAACTCTGGCAAAGGTGGTTCGCGAAAACCGGACGAGTGAACGCGGCTTGAAGATCATGCAGATCGAATAATCCGAATGGCGCACCGCTACCTTCTTTGAATTCAGATTCCATAATCGCGATGGCCTTCGCAACCCATGGAGCGACCGCAGCAGCGGGCTTCATACAAGCATCGCTGTCATCATCAAGAAGTACAAGAGCATGCGCGTCAGGAAGAGCGAAGCGCCGTAGGGCTGCGGGCTTGTCTTGGTCATCGACGACAACGACCCCGGCGACTGCCTGCTGCTCTAGCCACTCGCTCGCATAACGTTCGTTGATACCTGCACGACTCGAAAGTTCGGCCGAAGTCAATCCACCTGCGCCAGCCAACGGCGCGTACAGACCGAGACGGATACCTAGCTCAATGTTCGCTAACTCCATAGTTGCAAGACAAGATCTGAAGAGCTTGCCAGAAAACTCTTCGACCTGCGTTTCGTAACTGGTTACAAATTCGTAAGTCATTTCGGCCTCCCTAGAAGACCGCCCGCTTGCCAGTTTTGTACTCCGAATCGAGGCTCAGAACAAGGTCCATTTCGTGGCTCGGCCAGGTATTGACAACACTCGTAATGTTGAGTTTGGTCGGCCCAATAGTCATCTATGCCGGGTCGACCGTTATGGCTTAGTCCGCGCAGATTGGAGCCCGTCGTGCCAGACCCTCAGGCAGTGAAAACAAAAAGTTCGCGCTTGGCGTTGTTTGGTTTCTTGGCGGTCGTAGGGCTAGCCGCATGCTCGAGTGACGATCCACTATCGACGACTACGCACCCAAGTTCTGACTCGACTGCCGATACGTCTGTGTCTACGACAGAACCAGTCGCGACAACCGCTGCAACGACACCGACAACTACGACCGTCGACTGCGAGGCATTCGGCGCGACAGAAGAAGTCAGGGTCGCGTTTCCCGAGCGAATGTCATCGCTTTACGGCAATGACATTCGTACTGGCACTCACGACTGCTTCGAGCGCCTCGTCATTGAGTTTGCTGGCACCGGCGACTTCCCCGGCTACTGGGTTAGGTATACCGACGATCCGATTCCGCTTGGAATGACAGATGATCAGTTTGTAGATCTAGACGGAAATGTAGCGATGGTTGTGTCTATTGCCGCGTGGATGGGTGAGTTCGATGACCCGTGGACCGAAAGTCGGATCGACCCCAAGAACGTAGAAAACGTTGTCGATCTCTATATGTCCGAGAACTTCGAAGGCCAGATGGCGTGGGCCGTTGGCCTTGACTCAAAGCGGCCATTCCGGGTCGAGACTCTTGCCAACCCGAGCCGTCTAGTGATCGACTTTCTCAGGTCGTAGCAACTCAATGCTCGCCGCGCGCAATTACTTGTGGGCTAGGTCAAGACTCCTATAGAAGAAGTTGTTTTCTAGGTCCAATATTTCTGCGCGGTTTGCTACGTAGGGGACGTGGCCGGCTCCCTGGTACGTGACTAGGTATGCGCCCAATCCGTTTTCTCGAGCGATCCTGAGTGTGTCTTTGGCCCACGCATAAGGCACGAGAGAATCATTCGTCCCGTGGAACATAAGCACCGGTGCGTCACTCGGATTAATCGCTCCGGACAGAATCGACGCGCCCGACAACGCAACAGCGCCTCTCACACTCGATGAAAACTCTTGGTGGTCGCCGTCGCCAGGTGATTCGCCGTTGTACGCAACTCCGAGCGCTGCGATTGCTCCCGCTGAAGTTCCCGCTACGACGATGCGATCTGGATCGATCCCGTAGCCCTCCGCGTTAGCACGAAAGAACCGAACTGCCGACTGCGCATCGATACGTGAGTCGATGATCGCCTGGATGCATTCGGCGTTAGGCGAG
>SXJP01000015.1 GCA_005779395.1 Actinomycetota bacterium | reverse complement strand
TTCTCGCCACCGGTGTTGATACAAACTGAGCCTCGCCCCAAGAGCGACAGCGTGCCATCGGCCTCGACCGTGGCATAGTCACCGGGAATCGAGTAGCGCTCACCGTCGATTACCCGAAACGTCGCATCGGTCTTTGCCTGGTCTTTGTAATAGCCAAGCGGCTGTGGGCCACCAACAGCGACTAGCCCGACTTCCCCGCTACCGGGTATGACATCAACGCCGGATTCATTTATGACTCGTGCCTTGTCGCCGAGTTTGAACTTCGCTGTCGTGGCGACGTCGCCGCGCTTCGATTCGGAGCCACCCATACCGAACGCCTCAGAGCTAGCGAAACCATCGCCGAGTGTTGCGTTCGGAATGAATTTGAGCATCCCGACCTTCACCTGCTGGCTCCACATCACGCCAGCGCTCGCTACGAGTTGCACGTGGTCGAGATTCCACCTGTCCGGTTCGGCTTCTAGAGCGCGCAACATTGGTTTCGCGAAAGCGTCGCCGACTATTGAGATGCCGTAACACTTTTCGGATTCGAGCACATTGAGACACTCGACAGGATCGAAACTCGCGCCTTCTAACAACACGTTCGTCCCGCCGATTCGTAACGCAGCAATCGCCATCGTCATACCCGTGCCGTGCATCATCGGGCTTGCTGGCATCAACGCTGGAGAGAGTTTCCCGGCCCTGTTTCGAACATGGTCATAATCGGGAATCGCAGGATCAATCGGGGTCCCCTGGTTCGCGTGCTCATAGAGATCGCGCTGGCGCCACATAACGCCCTTCGGCATGCCTGTGGTGCCGCCTGTGTAGATAAATATCAGGTCATCGCCACTGCGCTGTGTCGGCGGGTCGATTCGGTCTGATTCGGTCGCCGCATTTGCATACGAGAGCGCCCACGAGGGGCAGTCATGGGAGTTGTCGTCTACGTGTACCCACAGCATCTTCGCCGGCATCGTGTCACGGACCATCTCGACGAGGGGCGTGTACTCGCCGTGGAAAACAACGGCTACGGCATCAGCATTGGTCCACAGGTATGTGAGTTCATCGCGGCCGTATCGGTAGTTCGTGTTAACCGGCACGCACGCAATTTTGAGCGCCGCAAAAAAAGTCTCCATGTACTCCGGAGCGTTGCGTAGGTAGATCGCGACCTTGTCGTTCGGCATTGCGCCATGCGCGAGCAATACGCGAGCGATCCCATTCGCGCGATTGTCGAATTGCCGCCAGGTAGTTCTGCGATCACCCTGTATTTGTGCTGCGTGGTTCGGGATCGCGTCGGCTAGTGCTTCCCAGACATCTGCATAGTTCCATCCGTCGCCCATAGTTGTGCACCGTAACCGCCGAAAGCAAATGTCGCATCCTGGCAGGGAACACACCGCCGGTAAATTGTCGACCGTGCTACTTAGGACAGACGACGGTGTCGACATCGCTGTCTATGAGTGGGGCCCCGGTAGCGGTAGCCCAATTCTGCTCGCGCACCCCACTGGGTTCTGCGGCCAAATATGGGAGCCAACAGCAGAGATACTCGCAGCTAACGGTCACAGGGTCGTGAGTTTTGATTTTCGTGGCCACGGGGACAGCAGTGCTGACCCAGACGGGACCTACACGTGGGAGCGCTTCGCGCTCGACGCTTTAGCCGTCGCCAGTTGGATCGACGACCCTCGCCTAGTCGGCGCGGGCCACAGCAAAGGCGCTGCATCGCTGCTCATCGGCGCAGCAGAGTCGCCACATATCTACGCGCGGATCTGGGCGTTTGAGCCGATCGTTTTCCCGTCTGAAGTACGTGCGAAACCAGACCACGACTTCCCGCTAGCTGTCGGCGCCCGAAAACGCCGTAACGAATGGGCAAGCCCAGACGAAGCATTCGAGGTTTACAGCACTCGTGGTCCGCTCAGCGTCATGGACCACAGGTGCCTGCGCGCGTATGTCAACAACGCTTTGCGCGACCGCGGTGACGGCGTTTACGAACTCAAGTGCGCGCCGGAGACCGAAGCGATGGTCTACACAATGGGACCAGTAAACGGCGCTTGGTCGAGGCTCGGAGATATTCGCATTCCGGTCACGCTTCTGTGTGGTGGCAACTCAACCGACATGGGTCCAAGAATGATTGCTCTGCTCGCTGAGCGTCTACCGAATTGCACGACAACAATTTGGGAAGGCCACGGTCACTTCGGTCCGCAAGCAGACCCTGAACGAACTGCAGAGTCAATACTCGATGCCGCCCGGACCTAGATCCGAACCAGTCGGCTACGCAGTCTTGAGATCGGCAAGAACCGCAGACCAGCGGTCTGGGTCGCTCTGATACGGCGCATAAAAACTCAAGCGGTCAACGATGCCCGCGTAACGGCGCTTCAATTCGAGCGCCACGCCTTCTGGCTCTGCAACTACTGCGAATGCATCGAGAATGTCGTCGTCGATGAGGTTGCCCATCTCTACCCACTTGCCCTGTTTCGACAGCGTGTTGAGTTCTGTTTGTAGGTCACCCCAACCATGTAGGTCGAGAACAGGGCGATAAGCAGGAGTTGATCCGTAGAACGCGATCTGTTGGCGTGTGCCGGCCTTGGCTTTTTCGATCTGTTCTTCGTCGCCGCCCGTGACTACAAACAGCGGTCCACTGACTTCTATCGACGACCGATCGCGGCCCGAACGCGCAAGTCCGCGTTCGATTGCTGGCATCGTGACCTCGCGCACGTACCGCTCAGTCGTGAAGCCGTGTATGAGTATCCCGTCGCAGACTTCGCCAGCTACCTCTGTCATTTTTTCGCCGACTGCAGCGAGAAAAACCTTCGGCGCGCCGAACTCGTTGGGTCCGGGGTTGAAGAACGGTGTCATAAGAGTGTGGCTATAGAACTCGCCACGAAAATCAAGTTTTTCTCCGTCTTGCCACGAAGCCCAAATTGCGCGCATCGCGAGTACGAACTCTCTCATGCGCGGAGCTGGATGTGACCACGGCATCGAGAAGCGCTTGGTGATATGTGGCTGAATCTGGCTACCAAGGCCTAACAACATCCGTCCACCCGAATACAGGTTCATGTCCCATGCCGTGCTCGCAGTAGTCATCGGGCTACGGGCAAACGCCACTGCGATGCTGGTCGCGAGTTGCGCTGTTGTGGTGTGTTCGGCGGCAACGACTAGAGGCAGAAACGGGTCGTGGCTGGTCTCGGCTGTTTGGATCCCGTCGTAACCGAGTGCTTCTAGCTCCCTGGCACGTTCACCCATTGCGGCGAGCGACACGCCACCTAAACCAGTATCAATCTTCATGGTCCCGAATCATACGGACCGCTCGACGCTTTTGTCACACCTTCGCTGTAACGTCAGGCGCATGGGAAACCAGTCGTGGCCAGTGCCGATATCGCTTTCGCCAAGCTCGATGAGTTCCTTCGCAAACTGTCCGCTGGCCTTCAGGTTTTCCTATGTGCAGAGGCTTTGGGAGCCGCCATCGCCAGCAGCTAGCAAGGGCACACTCGTCCATCGCGCATTAGAACTTCTGCACAACAGGCCAGCACAAGAGCGCACGCGCGATGCGGCGTTATCCGACTTGCAAACAGCTGCCGCAGAACTAGCGGCCGACCCCGAATTTGCTGAGTTGCACCTCACAGCCGAACAGTGGCAGAGCTTTGTTTCGGAGTCTGAGGTTTTCGTTGAGCGTTACCTGCAGTTGGAAGACCCAACAACGATCAATGCTGTCGGGCTCGAACTCAAACTCGAAGCCAAGCTTGGCAAGGTCACACTTCGAGGCATTATCGACCGCCTCGACCTAACACCAGAGGGCGACCTCGTCGTCACCGACTACAAGACAGGCAAGGCGCCTAGCGAACGTTTTTTGCACAAGAGCCTCGAAGGCGTGCATCTCTACGCTCTGTTGTGCGAACAAAACTTCGGAAAACGCCCCGTTCGTGTGCAGCTTCTCTACTTGTCGAAGCCAGAAGCGATAGTTGCCACGCCAACAGAATCAACCGTGCGCGGCGTAGAGGTCAAGTCTGGCGCACTCATGACCGCTATCAAGACAGCTTGCGTCAAGGACGACTTCCGTCCGCGCACTAGTCCACTATGCAACTACTGCAGTTTCAAGGACTTCTGTCCGAGTTTTGGCGGCGACCCCGAAACGGCAGCAACTGTTACTAAAGAGCGCGCAAGGGCGGCTCAGCATTTAGCGACTGCTCGCCTTAGCATCGCCTAATGGCAGACTCCGACGGTGGCGCGAACTTCGGTCCGCTCGCGCACCACATAGACCGTTTCTCGGAGTTCGATGCGAAAATCGATTCAGCGGTCGACAAGGTGCGTAACCCAGCACTCGACCACATGTTCTATGCGCTATCTAGCGCAGCCGACCACAGCGTTATCTGGCATGTCGTCGGTGGCCTCAAGAGTGTTCGGGCAGGGTCGCTCGCCCCGGCGCGGCGCCTCTCGAAAATCCTCGGCGTCGAAAGTGCGCTCACGAACGGGCCTATCAAGGCTTTGTTCAAGCGTCCCCGGCCCGAGGGCTTCGACGAACTTGTCGAGGGTGTCGATGGCACCCTCCCCTACGGCATGCGTATTCCGATTACGAGTTCGTTCCCATCAGGGCACGCCACAGCAGCGTTCTGCGCTGCGACGGTTCTGTCAGAAGATGGCAACGCTGTCGCTTGGTATTGCTTCGCTGGTTTGGTCGCAAGCTCACGCGTTTACGTGCGCATGCACCACGCCTCCGATGTCATCGGCGGTGCTGTACTCGGCCTCGCGCTAGGCGCAGTTCTACGTCGCGTAATCCGATAAATAGCCTTACGCCATGACTCGCTCTATTGGGATCACGTTCGACTACCGGTGCCCATTTGCTCGCAACGCTCACGTCGCTTTACTCAACGCACTTCGAGACGACGTACCCGGCGTGTCTGATATCGATTGGACCTTCGTGGCATTCTCGCTAGATCAGGCGCACGTCGATGAGTTCGCCACGCCGGTATGGGATCTGCCGCCTGACCAGCGCGGTAGCGGAGTACTCGCTCTCGAGTGGGGTGTGGCAGTGCGTGATGCTTTCCCTAAGTACTTCTTGGTAGCACATTCGGCACTATTCGATGTTAGGCACCTACATGCCAAGAAACTCCACGAGGTCGAGAACCTTATTTCTGCTGTAGCGAGCGTTGGCCTCGACCCTGATGCCGTTGCCGCCGAGGTCGCCTCGGGCCGGCCACTCGCGACGATCGCTCGAGAACACACCGAGGCAGTTGGCCGATATCAGGTCTTTGGCGTGCCGACATTTATCGAGAACGGGTCGGCGACTTTTATCCGCTTCATGGAGACTGGTCGCGTCGACGATCTAGAACGCGCAATAGGCCTCCTCGACTGGACTCGCCTAAACGAGTTCAAGCGGACACAACTGCCGCGCTAAGTCGATGTAGTAGAACGGTGCGGCCACGAGGAGGCAGTCACCAATGAGCCAGAGCGTAAGTACCGACACCGACCTCAGCGCTGTTGCAGAGTCGCGCGAGCGCATGTCTGACTCTGAGGCGATCATGTGGACTGTCGAGAAAGATCCGGCGCTTCGCTCAGACTTTTGCAACCTTTCGATCCTTAGCCACGCCCCGGACCCAAAGCGACTTCGCGACAAAATTGAGGACGCCATCGCCGCCATCCCGCGGCTCGGCAAACGGGTTGTAAGTGCCCCACTTCGGCTAGCGCCACCAGAGTGGGTCGATGAACGAGATCTCGATCTCGACTACCACGTACGCCACGTTTCCCTCCCCGAACCAGGTGATGAGCGCGCACTACTCGACATGTGTTCTTTCCTCGCTGAGACTCCGTTTGATCGCAGTCGCCCCCTGTGGGAGTTCACGCTTATCGATGGCCTCGCCAATGGAAATGTTGCGATGCTTCAAAAATTGCATCACACAATCACCGACGGCGTCGGAGGACTGAAACTGTCTCTTGCCCTAGTTGATTTTGAGGCCGACCCAAAAGCCACTGCGCATCGAGCCCCGACTGTCGTCACGGATCTCGATTCATCGAGATCGCCACTCGACATCGCTCGCGACGCAATTCAGGACACTGCAAATAAGCAGATCGCGTTCGCCAAAGAGACGCTTGGCGGCATCGCACGCATCGCAGCACACCCCACTGTCGTTCCAGGTTTCGTGGGCGACGCAACCGAGATCGCGAAGTCGATCAGACGCCAGGTGGTTGTCACAGAGGCAGCGCACTCCGATGTGATGAACGTGCATTCTTTGCGTCGTCACTTCGAACTATTAGAAGTCGATCTCACGCCACTTCGCGACGTTGCCCACAAACTTGGTGGGAGCCTCAATGATATTTTCGTAACCGCGATTGCTGGCGCGCTCGGCAAGTACCACGAGGCGCGCGGCAGCGAGGTTCGGGACCTACGCATGGCGATGCCTGTAAACACACGTGAACGCGGTGATAAGGCAGCGAACCGCTTCGCGCCAGCGCGGGTTGTGGTGCCGATCTCGCCAGCAGACCCCGAAGAGCGGTTCCAAATGACGGCCACTGTGCTCGCATCCGTCAAAGCCGAGCGCGCTTTCGGTTCATTAGAACGTCTCGCCGGTTTAGCCAACGCCCTACCAACATCGGTACTCGTCGGGCTGACCCGCTCGCAGACCCGGACGATCGATTTCGCAACCTCTAACCTGCGTGGCAGTCCAGTCCCTTTGTATCTAGCTGGTGCGGAAATAGTTGCGAACTTTCCACTCGGCCCACGGACGGGTGGTGCGCTCAATGTCACGATGATGACCTACAAGGACCGCTGCCACCTCGGGTTCAACATCGACCCAGCAGCAATCATCGCTCCAGGTGAGTTCATGGACGATGTTCGTTCGTGCTTCGCCGAACTCGCGCAACTCGGCTGAGAGAGACGAGATCGACGCCACAGCATGTCAGAACGTCTGATCAGTTCGGTGCATGGAACCACGCTACGGTCGGCTCACGTCTAAGAGTTAGTCGCCAACCAACGGTGGCACGAACCTAGGAGAGCCATGACGGACATCTCAAACCCGAAGGACGCCGGTTCCATCGAACCCGTGGATCTCATCGAAGCTAAGCGGGCCAAGCGTCCGCACCTAAAAGCACTCACAGCAATCATCGCAGTGATGTCACTCGGTGTCGCTGGTATCGGAGTCGTGGCATTACAGGGCAACAACGACAAGCCGCTCATGCCGCTCGGTATTGGCGGTGCATCGAACAAGATTGGCCAAGAAGATGCTGCGATGAGTAGCTCGCTCTACCGTTGGGCCGACTACCGATACGTGCTCGCTGGCGCTCTTGACGACCTCGGAACAGAAGCGCCCGCCTACAGGCTCATTGCTCCGGACCTCACTGTCAGCGACGTGTCCGAGATGGCTACAGCACTAGGAATCGATGGCGGAGCGAGAGTCCTTGAGTGGGGTGGCTTCGAGGCATCGGATGCTGATCGAACATTGCAAATCACCGGCGACGCTTCTGCCTGGTGGCTGTCGGTCTGGGCTGGACCTAGCTACACGAGTGGGTCGGGTTCTAGCAGTTCAGGCAGCACCGGTTCAGGTGTGGATGGCACTGTCAGCGTTGACGCACCTATCGTCGAAAGAGATGGCGAAGGCAGCATTACAGCAACGACCTCTGTCGTGTATCCCGAATGCTCTACGGAGCCGACCGATCTTCCGGTGGATTCGCCTGAGGGCGACGCCACGACTAATCCAGCGGCCGACGACAAGTGCGCGCTCGTCGATCCGCAACCGGTCGATCCCGATTTCGTGGCACCCGAACCTCCAAAAGATTTGCCATCGGAGACCGAAGCGATGGCAATCGCTAACGACTTCCTCGATGCACTCGGTCTTCTGCGCGGCTATAGCTGGGAATTTGAAATCAACGACTACTCCACCGTGTCGTCAAGCGGTAGCTGTGCGGTATCGAGTGATGCACCAGAGACCGAAGTTTGCGAAGACGTAATCACCGAAGAGATCGTGTATTCGCGGTCTGTTACAGCCCACCGTCTAGTCGATGGGCGTACGGTTGCTGGCCTCGACTTCTATGTCGAGGTAGGAGACCTCGGTGTCGTCACGAACGCTGGCGGCATGCTCGCAAGCCTTGAGTACCTAGGCGACTATCCGTTACGCACAACAGCCCAAGCTTTCGAGGACCTCAAGTCTGGCAACGGCGGCTTCTACGGAAGAGACGTTGTAGCTCTCGGTGCGCCCGAGGCGGTCAGCTCAGATGAGTGCGAAGGCGGTCCGGCAACAGATTGCATAGCTCCAGATATTGCATGCGACGGTCCTTGCCCAGAACCCGAGATCATCGAAATCACGGTTACTGGCGTGAGTCTCTCTTCGCAGGTGTACTACACGGCAGACGAGAACGGTGCGCCAGCGCAGTATGTGGTCGCTACCTACCACTTCGTTGGCTCGTTCCCAGACGGTACCGAGTGGAGCTCCGACGTCGTAGCAGTTACAGATGAGTACATAGTCGACGCTCCTACGCCAACCGAGCCTCAAGGGACTGACGACCCAGCGCCACCGCCGAGCGATGGCGTCACGGAACCGCACCCGACCCCGATGGAGCCTGTTGCGTTTGACGCCGAGGCCGACATAGTTGTCGGCGAGTCCGTGAAGATGAGCCTCAACCTCAACTACCACTGTGGTGTGAGTACTGAGCGCTTCGATGCGCAGTGGTGGGATGCCGATCCGGCATGGCCGGGCTCAGGCGGCGGCAGCCCATATGTCGAGGCAACTACAGGCGAACTTGTCCTGAAGGACGACTCGCACGCATATTGGACTAACGGCGCAGGCGTAGAGATCAGTTTCGTACCTCACCCAGGCGAATTCACGCCTCTTGGCTGCGACTAACGAATGGCTCTTCGGCGTGGGCCTTGTACAACCTCGGCCCACGCCTCAGCCAGCGGGTCTAGCCACGTCCGATGCAAGCACTTCGTAGCCAGATCGACAACATATAGATGCGCAGACACGGCATCGTCGACTAACTCATACAACTCATGAGATGTCGCCAACGCGAGTGCATCACTTAGTAGGTCTGCAAGTGCAAGTGTAGAGACGACCCGACACTTGCACGACACGCACGCTGAGACGGTTGCAGCGTCGATACCTTCTCCTGTATTCCAGATTGCCAACACTTCTGTGTCGTCAAGGTAGACAGCGTTTCCGACATCGTCGCTGAACCTGAGAGTCGATTCAGTCGGGGTGGCCATGCCATGACAGTAATGGAATGCGGCAGGCCCCACATGGTCGCCGATCACCGGGCTCGCTCTAGAGTCAGCAATCATGCGCGCTGTCACAACAATTTCTAACAACCAACTCGAATTACGCGAACACGCCGTTCCTAACCCTGCGCGCGGCGACGTTCGTGTACGCGTGCAGGGCGCTGGCATCAATCGTGCAGACCTATTGCAACTTGCTGGCCTCTACCCAGCCCCGGCTGGTTCGCCGGCAGATATTCCTGGGCTTGAGTGGAGCGGAATCGTCGACGCTATTGGCGATGAAGTCGACGATCTAAACGTTGGCGACCGCGTCTTTGGTATCTCGGGTGGCGGCGGTCAAGCAGAGTTCATCGCCGTACCAGCAGAACATTGTGCGCGCGTTCCAGATGGCCTTGACCTCATCGAAATGGGTGGCGTTCCAGAAGCTTTCGTTACGGCGCACGACGCCATGGTCACGACAGCGAGGGCCAAGCCGGGCGAGTGGGTCTTGATCCACGCCGTTGGCTCAGGTGTAGGTACTGCGGCCCTCCAGTTAGCCAAGGCGTGGGGTTGTTCTGTGGTCGGCACCGCACGAACGCCAGAAAAACTCGAGAGGTGCCGCGAACTTGGCCTAGACGTAGGAATCGTTCCTCCAAGAACCGACGATGGAAAACTCGACATGCTCGGACTTGCTAGCCAAATTCGCGAAGCCACCGATGGCGGTGCTGATGTCACACTCGATCTAGTTGGCGGCGACTACCTCGGAGCCGAGGTGTTGGGCGCCGCGCCAAACGGACGCATCGTGCTAATTGGCACGCTCGCCGGGGGCAACTCGAACCTGCCGATCCTGGGTGTCATGCAAAAGCGTCTCGCAATTCACGGAACGGTGTTGCGCCCACGCACGCGCACAGAAAAAGCTGCTGCTACCACCGCTTTCGTAGCCGATGTCGTTCCGATGTTCGCCGAGCGGCGGATCGCTCCTGTAATCGAATGTGTCATGCCATTCGCCCAAGCATCTGCCGCATACGACCTGATGGCATCGGATACCTCCTTCGGCAAGATCATCCTCGACTGCCGGTAGGCCGGACGAGTCTGCGAGGATTACCCGCAACACAACACAACCTTTGCTCAGGAGACTTAGATGGAAGACGTTGTAATCGTCGAAGCCGCTCGTTCCCCTCTCGGAAAGCGCGGTGGCGGTCTTTCGACCATGCACCCAGCCGACTTACTTTCTGCGGTGCAGCGCGCAGTTATCGAACGCTCCGGAATCGACCCAACCGAGGTCGGCCAGATTGTGGGCGGCTGCGTAAGCCAAGTTGGCGAGCAGACATTCAACATCGCTCGCACCGCATGGCTCACCGCTGGATATCCCTTGAGTGTCGCTGCCACAACAGTAGATGCACAATGTGGATCAAGCCAGCAAGCAACGAACCTTGCTTACGCGATGATCAAGTCGGGTGTCGTGGACGTCGCCCTGAGTTGTGGCGTCGAGAGCATGTCGCGCATCCCGCTCGGCGCTGCGATGCAAGGCAACCTCGGTCGTCCAACACCGCGCAGCTACTTCGGAACATACGAAGTCACAAGTCAGTTCGAAGGCGCTGAGAGAATTGCTGACAAGTGGGACATCAGCCGAGCCGACTGCGATGCATTCGGACTACAAAGCCAGCAACGCGCAGCTCAGGCATGGGCACAGGGACACTTCGAGCGCGAGGTCATCGCGATCGATGCTCCGGACCTCGACGAAGACGGCAAACCGACAGGCACTACGCATCGAGTGTCTCGCGACGAGGGTCTGCGCGAAACGACTCTCGAAAAACTGAGCACACTCAAACCGGTGGGTCGGCCCGAAGGTGTTCACACCGCTGGCAGTTCGTCGCAGATCACAGACGGAGCCGCAGCGGTACTAATGATGACCGCAAGCAAGGCGGCAGAACTCGGGTTGCGTGCGCGAGCGCGCATCGTTGACGTGTGTCTTGTCGGCGTCGACCCTGTCCTAATGCTCACAGGCCCGATCGACGCGACCAGCAAGATCAACGAACGGACAGGTATTTCGTTAGATCAGATCGACACAGTCGAAATCAACGAGGCCTTCGCTTCGGTAGTGCTTGCATGGGCCAAAGAGGTCGGCGCCGACATGTCCCGGGTGAACCCGAACGGTGGCGCGATTGCGATCGGCCACCCAGTTGGCGGAACAGGAGCGCGCCTAATCACTAGTGCACTTCACGAACTCGAGCGTACAGATGGTCGTTACGGTCTCATCACGATGTGTTGTGGTGGAGGTCTCGGTAGCGGAACGCTTATCGAACGCATCTAGGAGTACTTAACAAGTGGGCGCCTCGAAGATCGAAGGTCTCGACGAAGGCGAACAGATCCTCGGCTGGATGCCAATGTCTTTCGCAGGCTCGGCAGCTAGCTCTATCCGCAGCGCCTTTTCGTTGCGACCAGCCAAAATACGCAACGACGCGATCCGTGAGTGGAGCCTCGGAGTCGACAAATGCGGATTCCCGTACGCCGGTGGCGACATGGTCGTTGGTATCAGCGACCAACAGCGGCTACATATTTGGCGCTCAAAGTTTTTCGTCTCAAGACCAGGTTCACATCGTGGCTGGATCTCGTCGAATCGAATCCTCGAGGTAGGAGTGGCACGCATAGGGGTAGCCGCACGCATGTCGCTGCTCGTCGATGACGGAACACTCATCGGACTCGAATCAATGAAGCACAAGCGCGTTCGGCAGATGGCCGAGCTAATCAGAACAACACTTACGGCCAGGTAGCCTCGGGAGATGGGACCGAACGAAATCAGCCTCGCTGAGCGACTTGGTCATGGTCCCAACGCCAAACTTCTTATCGTCAACTGCGACGACCTAGGAAGTAGCCGTAGCTCTAACTCAAGCGTCTATACGGCACTGCGCAGAGGTACTGCGTCGAGCGCAACTCTGATGGTTCCATGCCCGTGGGCGCGAGATGCCGCACGCATGTATATGGGTGAAGACATTGGCGTGCATCTCACACTCACTTCCGAGTGGGACACTTACCGATGGGCGCCGATCACGCACTCCCCGAGCTTGCTCGATGGCGACGGTGGATTCCCCCGCACTATCGAAGACGTCTGGGATCACGCTGACGTCGACGAGGTCCGCAAAGAGTGCAGGGCACAAATCGAACGAGCGATCCTCTGGGGATTCGACGTAACGCACCTCGATGCCCACATGGGAACCCTCCAACTCAAGGCCGAGTTCTTCGACGTTTACCTAGACATGGCTGTCGAGTTCGACCTTCCACTCCGCATGGTCGGGGCAAGCGGCGAACAAGGCATTGGTTTCCCGTACCGCAGACTCGCAGCTGAGGAAGGCATCGTTTTCACCGACCACCTAGTTTTCTGTCCGGTCGGCGCGCGCCAAACGATCGAACGAACAATGCAATCGCTCCGGCCCGGCGTAACAGAGGTACTGCTTCACCCAGCGGTTGATTCCGACGAACTCAGAAGTTCTCACGCTGACTGGGAAAAACGCGTAGATGACGATGCTTTATTGCGCGAAAACTCTTTCCAGAAGATGATCGAAGAATCTGGCGCGCAGCTAATCAGCTATCGAGCGTTAAGAGCCCTACAACGTTCTTAGCTTCGGAAGCACCCGAAACAACGCACCGAAATCGCCTGACATTTTCATTGAGCCACGCATGAATCCGACAGACAGATCAAACTCGCCAGCACGATAAGCGGCGGCATCAGCGGAACTCAGCGTGAGCGTCACCGTTGGTTTGGCCGGGACCTCTGCAAGCGCCTCGACAGTGTCGCCAACTTGCACGGCCCAACTCTCGACCTTTGTCTTGCCGTCTAGAACTATGAACGAGACGGTGTCTGTTGCGCCCATCAGGGTCTCAGGCCTGCAAATAGATCAGTCTCGTACTCACCTTCTGTGTAGCTCGGAGTCACCTTGCTTTTCGCCAAGATGAAGTCCTCCCACGGATAACTCGCCTTGACGACATCGTCTGGCAGCTTCATCCAGAATCCATCTGGGGTCACTTGTGTGGCGTGAGCTAGCAACGCTGCGCGGCGTTCGGCCATGTACTCGCCGATGTCGATGCGGGTAGTGAACCGCTCATCTGAGTTCGGGAACTTGTTGCTCTCGATCCAACGCTCGAATGGTGACTCCATCCCGAGGTCGATGTGTGCCTGATGCAGCGTTCGGATACGACCGAAGGACCATGCCACGTAATACAGCTTGCTTGGTTGCCAAGGCTCGCCTGCATCGAGGAAAGCGTTTGGGTCGCCTGCAAGCTCGAATGCTGGCTCTGAGATCTCGAAGACCTTAATGTGATCGGGGTGCGGATACCACTCTCGATCTTCGTGATAAGTGATGATCACCTGCGGCCGTTCGGCCCTAATGATCTTGACGAACCGCTCGACTGCTTCGTCTTGCGATGCATTCCAAAAGTTGTCGGCGCGTGCGTTGGCTTCGGTTTCTGGCATCCCGGAGTCTCGGTAACCGAGCCAGTGAAGCGCGTCGTAGCCGAGTATTCGGCAGCTCTCAGCTAGTTCAGCCATGCGAACTTCGTGCAAGTTCTCGATGACTTCGGGGCGGTCCATCGCGGGATTCAGAATGTCGCCTTCTTCGCCGCCTGTGCAGCAGACCAGAACGTTTCGAACCCCTTGGCCTGAATACAGCGCGGTCGTGCCAGCGCCCTTCGACGCCTCATCATCGGGATGGGCGTGTATCTGCAACAACGTAAGTGGTTCGCTACTCATTGCTCCGAGATTAGGCGCATGGTCCGAGCATCGGATATCTCTGCCACGGTTTCGGTAGCGTCGGCAATAGTGACAACTCCGAAGGTGAGCGAACAATCCGGCGCCCGAGCCGCTCGATCTGGCGCGCACACCAATAGCCGAAGTTGGTTCCGCGGGGTTTCTCGCCAAACTGTCCTATTGCGATTGGTTCTCGTTGTCGGGAGTGGGTTCGCTCTGTTACTCCTCGGCGCTGTTGTGGAGCGGGTCGCATACGCAGGCGAAGTGCTTCCGGGCGTAGACGTCGAGGGCATCGATGCCGAAAGTCGGTCAGAAGCCGACGTATCAGCAAGTCTGGAGTCCCTCGCTAAGGACTTAGAGACCAAGCCACTAAAGGCGCGCGCTTCAGGGACCGACTTAGAAGCCGATCCTTCAGCGGTACAACTCAAAGTAGACGTCGAAAAAGCAGTCGCGACTGCGCGAACCGCTGGCCGTAGCCGCAATCCGCTTGAAGCAGTTGCTGGATTCGTGCTTAGGCGTTTCCGAGACGAGAAGGTCTCGATCCCGATCAGCTATGACGATGCGGGCGTCGAAGGATTGCTAGATGGTTGGCAGGCACTCGTGCTCGACGGGGTACAAGAGGGCGACCTTCAGTTCGAAGGCACCGAGGTAATTGTCGTTGAGCCACGAGCAGGTGTCGGCATTTTGCGCGACCAGGCACGCGAGCAACTCGTCGAGATGCTCGGTTCGATAAGTCGAAAACGCCTCAGACTCGAAGTCGGCGACTTCCAACCCGAGGTAAACCTCGACGCAGTCGAAGCTCTCGCGAGTCGGGCCCGCCGCATAGTCAGCCACGAATACGTCGTTACAGGCGGCCCGCCCACGAACCCAGATGGCATCACCCTGATGCCACTATTCACACTAATAATTCGGCCCGAAGATGTTGCAGGAGCTATCGATGCCGTGGTTCAAGACGGCGAAATCCGGCTGAACCTTGATCCCGAACTACTAAGAGCTGCCCTAGGCGACGGAGCGGACGTCTTCGCTATAGCGGCGACGCCAGCTGACTTCTCCGTTGGCTCAGGAAACACTGTGCGGATCGTGCGTTCCGTGAATGGTCGCGAACTCGATCTCAATGCAGTCGCGGCCCTCATACTCGATGAACAAACTGAGATCGATGCGCCATTCGAGACCGTCGTGCCCGAACACGACACCGCTTGGGCGCGGAGCCTTGGAATTACCGAAGTCGTGTCGTCCTTCACGACCCATCACCCGTGTTGTGCAGCACGAGTTACCAATATCCACACTGCGGCCAGCATCATGGACAACACTGTCGTGGCTCCCGGCGAAGAGTTTTCTCTAAACGATGTCGTTGGCGCTCGCACTGCCGAACGTGGCTTCGTGTTGGCGCCGGTCATCTACGGTGATTTCACCGAGGACTACGGCGGCGGGGTGAGTCAGCTCGCGACCACTACTTTCAATGCAGTCTTCTGGGGCGGGTTCGAACTACTTGAACACAAGCCTCACAGTGTTTACTTTTCGCGATACCCAATGGGGCGCGAGGCAACCGTGAATTACCCGGGTCTCGACATGAGGTGGCGAAATAATTCCGAGCACGGCGTTCTCGTAAAGACGTCGTTCACCGACGACTCGCTCACCGTCACTCTGTTCGGCGACAGCGAGGGCAGAGTCGTGCGCGAAGAAAGCGAAGACGGCACTTGTAGCGAAGGCCCTTCGACAGATACCTACACTGAGCAACGCTGCGTGAAAATCCTGTCAGAAATTCCTATCGTGCGACAGGACATCAAGTGCAGCAAGGCCAAGACTGCAGACGACCCAGACGGCGAATGCGCATCGCTAAAGCCGGGCGAGACCGAACAAACCGCCGATGGGCACGAGGGCTACATCGTCGAACTGTGGCGTGTAGTCAGCCGCAAGGGTCAAGAAGATGAACGCGAGAAGTTCCGTTGGCAGTACCAGATGTACCCGGATAAATGGGTCTTTAAGGTCGATAAGCCACCAACCACGAGTACGTCCGTGCCACCATCGACGGGATCAACTACAACAACTAGTAGCAGCATCCCCTAACCGTCCATTTTTCCTCAAGTTCATATAGCCGGACCGTCGATAGTTATCGAGGGGGTTCGGGAATGCTCGAACCAGTCAACTGATTGGGATGACACGTTCGATGCCGAAATTTCACTCTGGTAGGCGCATGCACAGAAGTATCGCATTCGCCACAGCAATCACACTCTTAGTCGCTGGCTCGTCTGATCGCCTCGCGGGAGCTGTCGTAAACGCTACGGCAACTGCAAACCCAGCGTTCACATATAGCGCGATCGGGATCGAAGCCAATCCGGTCGGCGATGGCACATGGACGACGTCGGTTGTTGGCAAGGTAGCGACAGCAGGTGCAGCGCAACATTTCGGCAACGCCACCGCAATTCGTGACGGCCGCATCATTACCGGACTCGCCGCAACGCCAACGGGCGATGGATATTGGATCGTTGCTCACGACGGAACAGTCTTCGCTCACGGAGATGCGGTATCTCAAGGTTCGCCGTCGACCGATTTGGTACTAGGCGTCGTAATCGACATCGAGGCAACCCCGACGGGCGACGGCTACTGGTTGTTCACAGATCGCGGACAAGTATTGCGTTTTGGAGATGCAGTTGGATTCGGTTCACCGGCCTCGTTGCCAAGTGGCACCATCGTCGATGCTGCAGCGACTCCTAGCGGTGCTGGTTATTGGCTCGTATCTCGTGGCGGCCGCGTTTACAACTTCGGCGATGCCGATTTCTTTGGCGACATTCGCTCGTCTGCTAAGTCTGCAGTCGCTGGCATCGCTTCCACATCATCAGGCGAGGGCTACCTGCTAGCTACTGCTACCGGAGGCGTCCGCGACTTTGGTGACGCCCGCTGGTATGGCGGATTGCGCTACACATGCCCGGGCGAGACCGTCGTCGGGATAGCGACTACTCCCGCTGCTCGCGGTTATTACCTGATCCTGGCAACAGGCCGGAGTTTCGCATTCTCACCAATCAGCGGCACTGCAGCATGCGGACCGACAAGTACGTCGGCAGCAGGTGAAGCAGCTCGCGAACTGTTCTTGCGAGTGAACGCAGAACGCGCTGCCCGCGGAATAGCACCGCTCCGCTGGGACATAAGCCTAGGAACTGCGGCCACGGCTTGGAGTGCCGAAATGAGCACGACGGGTTTCCGGCACTCGAATATCACGCGACTTCTCGTAGACGGGCGTTTCAATCTCGTCGGCGAGAACATCGCATGGGCTAGCGGCAACAACGCAATGGCTGGCGTAATCCATGTCAACTGGATGGAATCGACTGGTCATCGTCAGAACATGTTGTCGCCAAGTTTTGAAGTAATCGGAATAGGCGTGTTCTGCTCACCCGATGGCAAGATGTGGGCGACACAAAACTTCGGGCGTTTTGCAAGTAGCGGCACCGTCGCTGCTCCACCTGCTCCCCCGCTGAATCCGATCACGCAGAAGTCGGTCGGCACAGCAGGTTGCTAGATGCCACCTAGCTAACGCTAGATGCACGATTAGCTAACTTCTAAGCGATCATGACGAGTTTCCCGCCACCTCCACCACCGCCACCACAAGCCTCTACAACCTGCTTCTTCCATCAGGATCGCGTTACCGGTAGACGTTGCACGCGATGTGGCCGACCGGCATGCCCCGATTGCCTGCGCACTGCGAGCGTTGGCTCGCACTGTTGGGAGTGCATCAAGGCGAGCGCACCGCCGGTAGCAGTTCAAGCAAGGCGTGCTATCAACGCCCAAGACCTGTTATCCACAAAAGTATTGATCGCGCTCAACATCGCAATGTTCATCCCGACCTTGCGAAGCGGCGGAGCATTCGGCCGAGCAAGCAGCGACTTCCATAACCAATTCGGCTTATCGGGTCTCGATCTCGCTGCTGGCGAATGGTACCGAATGCTCACCTCTGGCTTCTTGCACTTCGGTTTGTTTCACGTGGGAATGAACATGTTCATCTTGTATCAGCTGGGGCTTACGCTCGAAGCCGGTATCGGTCGATCTCGTTTCCTTGCGATCTATTTTTCGTCGTTGCTCGCTGGAAGCTTCGGTGCAGTACTGATGTCTCCTAACAGTCTGACAGCGGGAGCATCTGGTGCAGTCTTCGGCATGGCTGCTGCTGCAACCGTAGGCATGTCCCGGAGAGGTATCTCTTTCGCAGCAACTGGCTGGGGACCGATGTTGCTGATCAACCTGATCTTCACGTTCACGATGCCAGGCGTATCTGTTGGAGGGCACGTCGGCGGCTTGCTCGCAGGGGTAGTCCTCGGGTATCTGATGCTCGACCCGAGAATCGGCGGCACACGACCGAAGCTCGGCTACGCGACCGCTGCGCTCATCGCTCTGGTCGCCATTGTGGGCGCATACGTGTCAGTCAACGAAAAGTTTGGAACATGTCGAGCGGTACCGAACTCGATTCAGTACGAGTGCGACAAGTTCTGAGCACGACTAAGCAACGTGTCAGTCTCGCAGTGGCTCTAATTCGATGACACCGGTGTCGATATCGTCGATTAGGTGATAACCACATTGCTCTGCAAGATCGTCGCGGCCTTCCCACGGACCGTACGCGATGATCTCATCGCCTGCGCGTAGCTGCACGCCAATCCGAGACCTAATCGTTGAGCGTCCATCGCGCCGGAGCGCAAGCAATCGAAATCCGGTGTCGTCACCTAACTGCCCCGCGCCAACCACGGCATTGTCGAGAGCCGATCCAGACGCGATTGGAAACTTGACGACCACCTCGTCGCTGTCTCCTAACGCCGCCTGCAACACAGGATGAAGTTCTTCGCCAGCTTCGACTAACCACACCATTTGTTGCGCAGCATCACCAATTTCTTCTGCAGCGCCACCAAGGTGCAACAGGCCTCGCAACCCGGATGGGTCAACTATCTCGGCACCTGCGCGCAAGACCCATAGTTCGAGATGTTCGCGCATCTCATCGAGCCTGTCTTCAAGCTTCACTACCTCTGCTGCAAGAGTGGCATCCTTAAACAGCAATGCCGAATAGGCGAGAGCAACGGCCGAGTCAGAGACGTTTTTCATCTCGACGAGTACATCGACGGCTCGGTCGAGGTCTGTCAAAGCCGATGGTTGCTCGACGATT
>SXJP01000014.1 GCA_005779395.1 Actinomycetota bacterium | reverse complement strand
CACAGGCTGTGTTGTAGCGGTATCCCACGACCGCTATTTCCTAGACAATGTCGCAGGCTGGATTCTCGAACTCGACCGAGGTAGCGGGATTCCTTGGGAAGGTAACTACTCGAGTTGGTTAGATCAGAAGCAGGAACGTCTGGCTCAAGAAGACAAGGTCGACGAAGCCCGTCGCCGTACGTTGCAACACGAACTCGAGTGGATTCGTTCGTCGCCTAAGGCTCGCCAAGCCAAGGGCAAGGCACGCATTACTGCCTACGACCAACTCGTCGCAGAAGCAGAGAGCGCCGACAGACGTGCAGACAAGTTGCAGATTTCGATCCCGCCCGGACCACGTCTCGGTGAACTCGTCGTCGAAGCAGAAGGTCTAAAAAAGGCATTCGGAGACCGCCTCTTGTTCGACGGACTCAGCTTTTCGCTCCCGCGTGGAGGAATAGTGGGTGTTGTAGGGCCTAACGGTGCGGGGAAGACGACGCTTTTTAGGATGCTTGTCGGACAAGAAACGCCAGATGGTGGGTCGCTAAAGGTTGGGCCAACCGTCGAGTTCGCCTACGTCGATCAGTCGCGCGGCAACCTCGATCCGAACAAAACCGTTTACGAAGAACTGACCGGGGGAGTCGATCACCTAAGGGTCGGCAACCGCGATGTGCACGGTCGTGCCTATTGCGCGAGTTTCAACTTCAAAGGAACAGATCAAGGCAAGGCGGTCGGCACGCTTTCCGGAGGTGAACGTAACCGGCTGCATTTAGCCAAGGCGTTGTTGATGGGTGGCAACGTGTTGCTGCTCGACGAGCCGACGAACGACTTAGACGTCGATACTCTTCGTGCGCTTGAGGATGCGCTCGAAGAATTTCCTGGTTGCGCTGTCGTGATTAGTCACGATCGTTGGTTCCTTGATCGCATAGCTACGCACGTTCTTGCGTTCGAGGGTGACAGCGAGGTCGTCTGGTTCGAAGGCAATTTCAGCGACTACGAGATCGACCGTAGGAAACGTCTCGGGGCCGACGCAGATCAGCCTCACCGAATCAAGTTCAAGCCCCTCACGCACTGACGGTATCGGATCGGCTATGAGCGACGGTGCTACCAAGCTTCGGCTGAATAGCTTCTGCGCAATTTCGCTCGATGAGTTCGTGTGGGAGTTTACCGGAAGTGGTGGCCCTGGTGGCCAGCATGCCAACACGGCAAACACCAAGGCGATCATCACATTCGACATTTCCACATCGGCGTCTATTAGCGAATCGCAGCGCGCGTTGTTGATCGAGCGTCTCGGAACCGAGGTCCGAATCGCGGTGTCAACCACGCGTTCACAGAATCGCAATCGCGAACTCGCGCTAGATCGCATGCGCAATCGCCTTGCCGAAGCATTGCGACGGGACCCTCCACGTCGGCCGACACGACCATCGCGCTCGGCAAAAGTGGACCGAATGGATTCGAAGCGCAAGCGGGGCGACACGAAGCAGTTGAGGCGCAAGCCTTCGACAAACGACTAAGTCGTGAATTTGTAACCGTCTGTTCATCCGGTGGCTTCGCACACGTTTTGAGGCGCGTGGCATAATTTTTGTATGGAGCGTCTATCTGGACTTGATTCGGCATTCTTGGCGTTAGAAACTGCTAGCGCTCACATGCACGTCATGTCGACCGCAGTGGTCGATCCATCGACAGCACTCGACGGATTCAACTTCGACACAGTGAAGAGGCTGTTGTCTTCGCGCCTACACCTGCTCGCACCGTTCAGGCGGCGCTTGGTGTCGGTGCCATTCAATATCCACTATCCACTCTGGTTAGAGGATCCAAACTTTGACCTCGATTTTCACTTCAGGCGAGCAGCCCTTCCGAGCCCGGGTGGCGCTCAAGAACTCGAGGAGTTCACTGCCGACTGTGCAGCGCGTCCGCTAGATCGCGATCGGCCATTGTGGGAAATGTGGTTTGTCGAGGGTCTCGAAGGAGGCAAGGTCGCGATCGTCGCCAAGGTGCACCATGCTGCGATCGACGGGTTTTCCGGAACTGAACTGATCGCTGCCTTGTACGACTTAGAGCCGAGTCCCGGTTCAAGACTGGACTTAGAAATCGCATCAGACATCAAACCGGACCACGTCCCAAACGATCTCGAACTGCTCGCGTATGCGGCGGCGTCGATCGCGAGACAACCGATTCTCGTAGCAAAGAACCTTCGCAAGACTCTGCGATCTGTAATCGGAATCGCGAATCGCATGCGCGGTACTGAGATTCGTTCTGGAATTCCGATGACTGCACCGAGGATCGGACTCAACGGTTCGATAACTCCGCACAGGAAAGTGGCGTTCGCGAAGGTTGCGTTGGCCGATGTCAAACTCGTAAAAGACGCGTTTGGCGTCAAAGTAAACGATGTTGTCCTGGCAGTAGCGACGTCGGCGTTGCGCTCGTACCTCATTGAGCGCGACGAACTTCCAGACCGGTCGCTTGTAGCAACGATCCCAACTTCGGTCCGTACACCAGATCAGAAAAACGCGATGGGCAACAGAGTTTCTGCGATGTTTGCTGCGCTGCCTGTCGAGATCGCCGATCCGCTAGAGAGACTCGATGCCATCCACTCATCGATGCTTGAAGCAAAAGAAATCCACGACCAGTTGGGCGGTGACACGTTGTACAACTGGGCCGAAGTCGTTGCGCCCCTGTTGTTCACACGTGTAATGAAGGCTTACAGCAACCTTCGTCTCGCCGATCACCATCCACCGGTACACAACCTCGTAGTTTCAAATGTTCCGGGACCGCCGTTTCCGATCTACTTCGGTGGCGCGTTGCTTGAGACGATGTTTCCACTCGGTCCGATATTCGACGGCGCCGGCCTGAATCTTACGGTTATTAGCTACCTCGACGGCGTTGGATTCGGTTTCCTTGCGTGCAGAGAACTCGCTCCTGACCTCGACAGGCTTGCTGACTTCGTAGATGATGCGCTTGCCGAACTCGTAGCCCTTGCTAACGCGCCGACGATTGTGTTGGACGAAGCAGTGAACGCCGATTCAGTCCTAGGCGCAGAGCGCCCGCGGAGGGAAGTCGATCCTCGAGCTATCGGATTTGATCGGGTGGCACCGCGTTCGGCGCCGACCGCATAGCTAGAGAACGGTTTCGCCGTACATCTCGCCGAGCGGGTCTGCGATTAGCTCAAGGTGCTCGCCGTCTGGGCCAGGGAAATAAATCGAAGTCTCGCCGATGTGGGCGTATTCGATTCCAGCCGTATCGAGCTTGGCTTTGATCGCTGCCCATCGATGTGGTTCCATCGAAATTGCAAGATGGTGCAAGCTCCCAAGGACCTCGGCGTAAGGCCCGAGTTCAAGGCCAGGGAAATCGAAGTAGGCGAGCGCGTTGCCGTTACCGATATCGAAAAAGAAATGTGTGGATCCGCGGTAATCACGGTTCTCGAACAGGTGGGTTAGAGGGAATTCGAGCAGATCTTGGTAGAACTGAATTGTTCGCTCGATGTCAGATGAAAGCAGAGCGAGATGGTGGACGCCGCGTGCCGAAGAAGGCGGTCGTTGCTCCGGATCGCGAATGTATTTGGCTCTAAGCGCGGCCCATTCCTCTGAGCGATCGACATCGTTGCCGTGCGACGTGCGGGCCTTGAACCTAGTCACGACGACAAAGCCTCTAGGGCTGCGAATAGGTCGGTTTCGCGCGGTAGCGGAGCGAGCGGCCCCCCGCGGCGGATGAACCACTCCGTTCCGAATGCGTTAGCGAAGCGGTTCTGATCCATTTTTAGAAAGAACGAGGTCTCGTCGATCTGGCTTCTGTGCGCAGCCATAGCCGCACGCTTGATGTGCAAGTACTCGACTACATCAATTTCGGTGGTGATGCGGGACGCTGGCATTCCAAGCTTCATCGTGTCAGGGTCCGGAAGGTCGTCGACGGCCACTTCTTCTGACATCGCGCTCCGAATATTTCGTATTACGACGTCACGGTCCATGGTCGCCTCGTAGACCAGCGATGTCCCTGCTAGCTCGGCGGCTCGGTAACCAACGTGGTGGACTTTGATGTGGTCAGGATGGCCGTAGTTGCCGTTTTCGTCGTAGTGGGTGAGTACGTCGGCTGCCTCCTCGCGGAGAATTGCCGCCAAATCCTCGGCCGCTTGCTCAAGGTGTGCTGAGTGAAACGTGTCAGGGTCGTGGTTTCTATCATCGTCTTCGACACCTGAGTCCCGGTAGGGCAGCCAAGCAACCCTGTCGACGCCTAGCAGAGCGCAAGAGGCGTTTGACTCAGCTATGCGCAGGTCGCTCAAGGAGCCTCCGCCGTTTAGCCATTCAGGATGCTGGCCGAGCTCGCCGCGCGTGGCAAAGACGACAACGGTTCTGTGCCCTGCGGCTTTGGCTTTTGCGAGGGTGCCGGCAGTCGCAATCGCTTCGTCGTCAGGGTGTGCGTGAAAACAAACAAGGGTTGCCATAGGGGAAGTATTAGCACCGTGCGCGCGATTCAATAGCAGGATGCGCCAGATTCGGTTATTCTGACCGCCACAGAACCTGACGGCCGTGTCAGATTAAGCAAGTCGTAATTATTGAGTTCAATCAAACGGGGGACTTTCATGGTTGCACGTCGTTTAGCTGTAGTCGCGCTAGTCGGAGGCCTGTTCGCTGCGGCGTGCGGCAACTCCGGCGGAACCGACAAGACAACGACTCCTACAGATTCAACTGTCCCTGGAGCAACCACGACAACAGCGGACCTTTCCGTCCACCTTGATGTCGATGCACCTGGAGTCACAGATACCGAGATCCAAGTTGCCGTCATCACATCGAAGACGAATCCGATCGGGGGCAAGTACGAACAGTTCATTGACGGGATCGAACTGTTCTTCGACAAGATCAACTCAGAAGGTGGAATCTACGGACGCAAACTCGTAATTACGACGGAGCGCGACGACATCATCGGCCTGAAGAACGCAGAAGAAGTTCGCGCGAGTCTCTCGGAGGACAACGCGTTCGCAACTTTTCTCGCAACACTTGAATTGTCTGGCGCAAGCTTGCTCGCCGAGGCTGGCATGCCGACATTCACATGGAACATCAACCCGCAGATGGCTGGCAACGACAACATCTTCGGAAGTATCGGCGCAATCTGTTTCGTGTGCACGGGACATTTCCTTCCCTGGGTAGCCGACTACGAGGGTTATTCGAAGGTAGGAATCCTTGCCTACGGGATTTCGCCGAGCTCGGTTCTTTGTGCAGAAGGAACGAAAAAGAGTTACGAGGCGCACACGCCAGACATCGATGTCGTGTTCTACGACGACACGCTCGAGTTCGGGGCAGACCTATCGGCACAGGTCGCTGAGATGAAATCAGCCGGCGTTGAACTAATTAGTTCCTGCATGGATACCAACGAAGTATTCAAGCTTCAAACCGAACTAAAGAAACAAGGTTTAGACGCAGTCCAATATCTGCCGAATGCCTACGACCACGAGTTCTTAGCCGACAACGCCGAACTATTCGAGGGCGCGTTTCTCGTGAGCCAATACGTCCCGTGGGAGCAGTCGCCACAGTCTCCAGCGACCGTTGAGTACCTCAAGTGGGTGGAATCAAGCGGCGTCAACGCGGTCGAGCTGACCCAGGTCGGATGGATCGCCGCAAGACAGTTCTATGAGGGTCTCAAGTTGGCAGGCCCGCAGTTCTCACAACAGGGTGTCATCGATGGACTTAACAAGGTCACTGACTTCAGCGCCGACGGCCTTATTGTGCCGATCGACTGGACCAAGCAACACAAAGATCCAACCAACGATCCGAGTGTGCGGGGCGAGTTTGAGTGTGTGACGGCTTTGAAGATCACGGGCGGCAAGTTTGTGCCTGCATATAACGAGCCCGGCAAGCCGTGGATCTGTTTCGATCCAGCAGACGAGGCCCCAATCCCGGACTTTCCATCGTCAAGATCGTTTGCGCCGGGGGGCGAAGGCTGAGATTTTTCAGTCCTAGCGTTACGGAGCAGTAGTGGAGAAGTTTCTTTCGGCACTAATCGAAGGCATGTCGTTCGGTGGTGTCTACGCGCTAGTTGCCGTCGGACTCGTGCTCGCGTACAAGACTTCAGGGGTTTTCAACATCGCATTCGGGGCACAAGCGTTCGTCTCGGGAGCGATCTACTACCAACTCCATAACCGCAGTGAATGGCCGATCATCCCGGCGTTCCTGCTCGCCGTAGTCGTTGCTGCGCCGCTTGTTGGTGCCGCGCTCGACCGGATGCTCTTCCGTCATCTGCGGACAGCCCCACCACTCTCTCGCCTCGTTGTGGCGCTTGGTTTGTTGGTGGCGATACCAGAGGTTGTTGGCTTGTTCTTTAAGGTCACGCAGGCCACGCAGTACAAGGGAATCGTTCCTGGTGGCGAGATCGTGTACAGACCATTGTCTGGGGTCGCGATTACACGCGATGACCTGTCAATAATTCTTAGCGCTGCGCTAGTTGCCATTGGGCTTACGATTTTGTTTCGGTACACAAGTCTCGGCCTGCGAATGCGAGCGGTCGTAGAGAGCCCACGGCTCACGGAACTAAACGGAATTCGCTCAGATATAGTCGGCACTACGGCATGGATGTTGTCGAGTTTTGTCGCAGGACTCGCTGGCGTGCTTCTTCCGACGGTGTTCCAACAAGTATCTGTTATCAATTACACGACGCTGTTAACCGCAGCGATTGCAGCAGCAGTGCTCGCGTCGCTTACGAGCATTCCCATCGCGTTTGCTGGCGGCATCGGACTTGGGATCCTGCAGCAGTTTGTTTCTCGATACCTGCCGACAGGCAACGTCTTCGCGTCGAATGTCAAACCATCATTGCCGTTCATAGTGTTGTTTGTCGTCCTGCTATTCAAGAGATCTCTCAGTTACGAGCAGGGCCTGAAGGACCCTCTCGCTGGAGTCGATCCGCCACCGCCGGTACCGGCATCGGCTGTCCGCAGTCGTGAACTCACGATAGGAACTCGCATATTCGGGTTTGTAGTGGGTACATGGTGGTTCTATTCCGTGCTGTTCTTATGGAATGACATTTGGCTCGATCGGACGATCCGAATCCTCATTTACGCGATCATCTTCTGCAGCATCGTTGTGATCACGGGCATGGCCGGACAGATCTCATTCGCTCAGGCGACATTTGCTGGTATGGGCGCTTTTTTCTCGGCCCAGATCGCGACCAAACAGGGCGTGTCTGTGATCGCAGCCATCTTTATCGCATCAGCTGTTGCTGCGGTCGTAGGCGCGCTTATCGGGCTGATCGCGTTGCGAAGACGCGGAATATTCTTGGCACTCGCCACCTACGCATTCGCGCTCTTTTTTGACAACACGATGGTTCGATACGACTGGGTCGGTGGTGGCATATTCGCGATTGAGTCTCAGAGGCCGGTAGTAGGTCCAGTCGATTTCGCTCGACCCGTCCCGGGTTCGACAACGCGCGACACGGCATTCCTGGTCCTCGTTCTTGTGGTGCTCACTCTCGTCGGCATCGCAATCATCTGGATGCGTAACGGCACGACGGGCAGGTTCCTTGACGCGCTGCGTGGGAGCGAAACTGCTGCCGCATCAATTGGCATTAACGCAACGAAAGCGCGCATCATCGCGTTTGCGGTCTCGGCGTTCATCGCTGGTCTAGGTGGTGGCCTGCTAGCTAGCTACAAGATCCAGTTTTCATCGCTCGACTACAAGGCCGAACTTGGGCTTTTCTGGGTCGTCATCGTGGTCACTCTTGGGCCACGAACTGTCGAAGGGGCAATCCAAGCCGCCGCAGGTTTCGTGTTGTTCCAAGAATGGGTACTGCCCACTGCAATTCCATGGCTCTACAACCACGCGTTGCCATTTGCTGACATCACCGCGATTTCGATCGGCTGGCAGCAGATCTTCTTCGGGCTTGGTGCAGTTACATACGCCAAGCACCCAGAGGGGATTTTAGAGTCCAACAAGACTGCCTCATTGACGCGTGTTCAGGGTCTGATTGACCGCTTCAAGTCTCGCCGTGACTCCGAGATTGAAACGGCATCGGTATGAGAGATCCGCTTCTGAAGGTCACATCGATCACGAAGACTTTCTCGGGCATTACAGCGCTCGATGATGTGACACTCGACGTATCGCCCGGCGAAGTCGTCGGTCTTGTCGGTCCGAACGGCGCTGGAAAGACAACGCTATTCAATTGCCTGCTTGGGCAGTTGAAACCCGATCGCGGCACAGTCATGTTCGCGGGCCACGATCTGACGAGAGTCGCCCCACACCTTCGTGCGAGGCTCGGAATCGGTAGAACGTTTCAGCGGATGGAACTTTTCTCTGGCATGACACCGTGGGAACACTTCCTGGTCGCAGGCCGCGCACGGCGTGGTGACGGTCGGCTCTGGAAGGATTTGCTTGGCATGGGCAGGCCATCGAAGGAAGAGCGCGCGAGCGCGTCTGATGTTTTAGAACTTCTTGGTCTAACTGCAGATGCGCGTCGCCCGATTGAAGCGCTTTCGCTCGGCCGCGGTCGTCTTGTCGAACTAGGGCGTGCGCTCATGATCGAACCGAAATTGTTGCTCTTAGATGAGCCGAGTTCCGGGTTGGATCACGCAGAGACTGCCGAACTTGCAGAGGTCCTGCGCAACGTGAACGTAGAACGCTCGACAGCGATATTGCTAGTGGAACACGATGTTCCGATGGTGCGGTCGCTCGTTTCGCGAGTTTTTGTTCTCGACTTCGGGACACTCATCGCGTCAGGCACTACTGAGTCGGTATTCGCAAACAATGCGGTGCAGCGCGCCTACCTCGGAACGAACGTATGACGCCTTTGCTCGAACTAATAAACGTCGATGCGCGCTACGGGCCGTTCCGTGCCCTATTCGATGTTTCACTGTCGATTCAACCAGGTGCCGTCATGGCTTTGTTGGGTCCTAACGGGTCAGGTAAGACAACCCTCGCTCGCGTTGCGAGCGGCCTTGTTAGGCCATCTGCTGGCACAGTGCGTTTCGACGGGACAGATTTTTCTGGGAGCGAAACTTACGAATTTGCGCGAACCGGAATTTTTCATGCGGTCGAAGGACGTTCAATTTTCGCGACACTCTCGGTTGACGAGAACTTAGAACTCGCACTCGGTCGCGGGCGATCGAGGACCGAGGTCTCAGAGGCGAAGGACGTCGCTTACGCGCTGTTCCCGCGCCTCGCCGAGAGGCGCAACCAGATTGCGGGGACTCTGTCGGGCGGCGAGCAACGGATGTTGTCGCTTGCTCGAGTCCTCGCAGAGCAGCCGCGCCTACTCATCGCAGATGAGCTTTCGCTGGGCCTAGCGCCGATAATTGTTGACAGTGTCTATGAGACTCTCGCCCACATTCGCGATGCAGGCACGACGCTACTAATCGTGGAGCAGCATGTTGGCCATGCGCTCGCCATCGCCGACGAAGCCGTGGTGCTAGCGAAGGGATCGGTCAAATACGCAGGCGCGGCAGAAGGTGCGGCCGCATACTCAACGATCTAACGCCGTTAGCCGTAAATCGCTGCGTGGGTCGAACGGGCCAAAGTCGCTGCCATTTCTGCTCTATCGACCTTTAGTTGAGATGTGAGAAGGTAGTAGTGCGATCGTTCGATCATCGCGACGATCGCTAGTGATGCGACTTGCGGGTCGATTTCTGGCGTGCGGGCGGCACTAAAGAGTTCGGCAATCGAGAGCGCGAACTTGGCCGATGCTTCCGAACCAAAGTCGCCGACGCGCTCACCCGCGATTTCGGCGTCTGTCCATGCTCTGATGACCGAGCCGTGCTCTTGATAAAGGTCGCCGAAGCGCACTAGCCAGGTTTCGAGTTCTTGGCGCCCTGCATCATCGGCCCCAAACGAAGGGAAGTCGGCAACCAAGTCAGCGACCTTCTTTGAGACCTCGCCTGCAAGGACGGCGAACAGGTCTTCCTTGTTATCGAAGTAAAGATAGAAGGTTCCTTGGCTTGTCTTGGCTGCCTTCACGATGTCGATTACGCGGGCAGCGTGATAGCCGCGCTTGGCAAAGACAGCCGTAGCTGCATTCAATAGCTTGCGGCGTGTCTTCTCGCCTCGCCCCTGCATGCATCGCAGGCTAGGCGTAACTGACACCCTCGTCAGGTTTGGTAACTTCGAAACAGTTCACATCCGATGATCCGTTTAGGGAGTCGTAATGGCAGTGTCTGTTGGAGATACAAGGGAGCTGACGTTTCCCGCGCTCACAAGAACAATGTTCGTGAAATACGCGGGCGCATCAGGCGACTTCAATCCAATGCATCACGACGACACGATCGCAACCTCAGTCGGTAGTCCTTCGGTGTTCGGCCACGGCATGCTCACTATGGGCCTCGCTGGGCGAGTACTCACAGACTGGTTCGGGCCAGAGTCAATAAGGAAATTTTCAGTGCGGTTCGCCAAACAAGTTTGGCCGGGCGACGTCCTTACGGCCAAGGCGACGGTCACTGGAGTCCGCCAGGTCGGGGACGCCGTCGAGGCGGATCTTGAGCTAGTCGTAGCCAACGAACAGGGCGTAGAGGCCGTGGTCGGCGGCGCTATCTGCGCGATCTGATGCCCATGCTTGAGTCGCGCGTAGCGATCGTAACTGGCTCAGGGCGAGGCATAGGGCGCGAGTTCGCTTTAGCGCTTGCTGCTGCTGGAGCGAAGGTCGTTGTCAATGACGTTGGCGCATCACTCAGCGGCGATGGCACGGGCGAGGACCCAGCAGCTCAGACGGCCGCAGACATAATCGCTGCTGGTGGCGAAGCAGTTGCTAACCGCGATTCTGTTAGCGACTTCGATGGGGCAGGCAACATTGTGGCATCGGCTGTCGAGGCCTTCGGCCGAGTCGACATCTTGGTCAACAACGCGGGGATCGTAAGAGATAAGACACTGCTCAAAATGGAGGAGTCAGATTTTGATTCCGTCATAGCGGTGCACCTCAAAGGCACATTCAACGTCACCCGTCATGCCGCCGAAGTCTTTCGCGCCCAGGAGTACGGCAGGATCATCAACATCACGAGTTCCGCAGGACTTCGTGGCAACTTCGGTCAAACCAACTACGGCGCAGCTAAAGCTGGCATCATGGGCATGACCTTCATCTGGTCGATGGAACTTGGTCGTTACGGCATCACTTGTAACGCCGTTGCGCCCGCTGGCGCTACACGCATGACAGCATCTCTATACGAAAAAAGCGGCAAGGCCGTACCCGCCGAGGAGAACCCCGCGCTCAACGCTCCGCTGGTCGTCTTTCTTGCTTCGGAGGCTGCTGGCCACGTCAATGGTCAGATTCTTGGCCGTACCGAGTACAGCTACTCAATCTTTCAACATCCAAAGCAGATCGCGTGGATGTGGCGCGATGGTGGCTGGACCGCAGAACAGCTAGCCGAAGAGTTTGACAAAGGCCTTGGCGGGCACATGCAGCCTGTAGGCATGGTCATGCCGAAATCGATGTCAAGCTAAGCGCGTCGTCTTTGAGTAATCGTCCGATCGGTGTCTGCGACATCGTGTACGCAAAGTTGAGCGATGCCAACGAACGCTCGTTCGCGGCGCGTGAAGACGGTTTCGCTCATATCGACTGCATGGTCGCTGATGCGAGCAAGACTTTGGCCCTGCCCATTGGTTGTCCTACAAGTTTTCCTAAACCGCTGGCTCGGTGGTGCGCGACTCCAGCGCCCGCAACGGCTGCTGGGCCGGACATGTGGGACAAAGCTGTTCGATGGTGGCGTGATGCACCGGGAGCGTTGCTAGAGCCGTGGGCCAGAGCGGTCGTCCATTCTGTTGAGACTTGGAAGGCATTCCTCAAAGAAGTACCAGGGACGCGCTTGCTGCTCGACACTGGTCATGTTGCCGACTGGGGAGGCGATGTAAGCGAGTTGCTCGAATGGGCCGACCACATTCAGCTTCGGCAGGGCTGTCTTGGTTCAACTCAACTGCACGCCGAAGATCCACGCGGCACAGTTGACTTCGACGCTTTGTTCGCTCGTGCTGACAAGATCGGTTACGCCGGGAAATTCAGCATCGAGTATTTCGATCTCGCCGAAATCGGTTGGTCGCTAGAGCACCCGCGCTTATGGGCGATCGATCTGTTGGCAACCCTTCGCCGCTGAAAGCAATACGCTCAAGCGATGGCACGAGTAGTGGTTCTTGACCCAACCGCAGCGCCACCCGACGTTGACCCAAACCCAGGGCCGAACGCAGGGCTACTCGCAGGCAAGACAGTTGGCCTTCGGCTCGACACGGCGTGGCGTAGCTATGAGTGGGTGCTCAACGAGTGGGCGCGGCGCTTGCAAGACTCTGGGGCAACTGTGGTCCGGTGGGTCGCCGGTCAAAGGGTCGGCGAAGCTGGAGCAGTCACAACGGCCGAGCTTGCAACCTTCGTTACAGAGGTTGATGTCGGCATTGTTGGCCTCGGTAATTGAGGCTCATGTACCTCGTGGAGCGTGCACGACGCAGTTGCGGTCGCTCGATCGGGGTCCACGGCGGTCGTCGTGGTTACAGAAGAGTTCGAAACGCTCGCGAGGACCATGGCTACAAACGCCGGCCTGGGCGGGCTGAGGGTCCATGTTCTGCCGTACCCGCTAGAGCATCTGACGGAAGCCGAGGTGCGCGAGATCGCGATTGCGCACTGGCCGCTGCTACTGACGACGATCGGCGCAACGGTTGAGTGAGGTGGACGCCGTCGACGATTGTGGTGACGCCACCTGTGAGATCGAGTCGTTGGTGAGTGCACGAATCGACGTAGACGATGAGCTTGGGTCATTTACCGAGTTTGCTACTAAGGCCGGTTGGGGCGACGGCTTGCCGCTAGTCCCGCCGACAGAAGTCTTGGTTCGAGATTATGTCAGAGCGAGTCGACGTTCAGCAGATGAAGTAGTAGGCGAGGTCCCTCCAAGGAACGGCCGAGCAACGGTAGAGAAAATCGCGATCAATGCCGTGATGGCTGGTGCGAATGCTGATGCGATGCCATTGCTCGTAGCGGCGATGGAAGCAATGCTCGATCCGTCGTTCAATTTGCTCGCTCTGAATACCACTACGTGTTCGGTCGTGCCAGGACTGTTCGTCAATGGCCCGGCGCGACATGAACTCAACATCGCGATGGAAGCCGGATGCTTCGGGGGAGTAGCCGGGCCGAGTGTCGGTATCGGTAGAGCGACTCGTTTGATTATGCGCAACATTGGGGGACAACAGATCGGCGTTAACTCCAAGAGTGTCTTTGGCCAGCCCGGCCGCGTGAGCGGTATCTGTGTAGCCGAATGGGAGGAACGATCTCCCTGGGCTCCGCTCGCCACACGTCGCGGAGCATCGCCGGGGGCGAACGCTGTCACAGTTCATGGAGTTACAGGCACTATCGATGTCGCTGACATCTACTGCCACGACGGGGCGAGCCTGGCGGCGCTGATCGGGCGGTCCCTCGCATTCCCTGGAACGAACGCTTACTTGGGTGACCATCACGGAGCAGAGATTCTTGTATGCGTTGCTCCGCCGTGGGCTGAATTGATAGCAAGTTCGTATCTTGGTATCGCAGACGTCCAACAGGCACTGTGGGAGTCGGCATCGATTGCGCTCACAGAATTTCCGGAACCGCACCGGGTAGCGCATCTCGAGAGTGGCCGTGTCGGCAGCGACGGCCGCGTGAGTCTCGTCGAGTCTCCAGAGCAGATCATCGTGGTCGTGTGCGGCGGTCTCGCCAACCTCCACGCTCTCGCTTGCCACAGTTTTGGTCCTACAAGGGCAGTTACTCAGACCTTCTAGATTGCACCGCATGGTTACGGTTTTCACAGAGATTTCTAAGGCATGCGAGCGACTTGCCGCTGAGTTTCCAGAGGTCACAGTGATTGACATCTCAGAGACTATTGCCGATGATGCGCGAGCTGAAGTCTTATTCGGTGGTTGGGGCCCAAACTGTTTCACGGCGATGGAGCGTGGGGTGCGGTGGGTTCAGTTAAGCGGTACGGGCATAAACGGCATGCCACCCGAAATCCTCAGCGCTCCGATCGTCACATGTGCACGTGGCGCGAGCGCAATCCCGATATCTGAGTATGTTCTCGGAGCGATGCTCGCGTTCGGGCGAGGCTTTCCGCAGAACTGGCTCAAAGACGCGCCGAAGAATTGGAACTTCCAGCGCATGACCACGTTGTCTGGATCGACACTCGGGCTTGTCGGCCTCGGCGGAATCGGAGAACGAATTTCGCGCCTCGCGTTGGCCTTTGACATGCGTGTTGTGGCAATGCGCCGCACTGACTCCGCTAGTCCCGAGCCAGGGGTAGAGGTGGTAACGAAACTCGCCGACCTATTGAGTGTTGCAGACCACCTGGTATTGGCCGCGCCAGGAACAGATCGAACACGTCACATGATTGATGAGGACGCCTTGACTCGAGTGAAGCCCGGAGTTCACCTCGTAAATATTGCTCGCGGTTCCTTGGTGGATCAAGAGGCGTTGCGGGTAGCGCTCGATGATGGTCGTGTGGCGCGAGCTTCGCTAGATGTATGTGAACCTGAGCCGCTTCCAGCTGGGCATTGGCTCTATAGCCACCCGAAGGTATTTCTCACACCTCATTCGTCGTGGTCTAGCGAAGCGTTTTTTGCGGCCGCAGTCGATATTTTTTGTGCGAACTTAAGGCGCTATCTAAGCGGCGAACCGCTAGTTGGCATCGTCGACCAAGCGGAGGGGTACTAGGCCAGAAACCTTGGCACTTCAGCGTCGCCAGGTGGTGCGCGTGGTTGCTGGTTCACGTCGACTTCTACCGAGGGTTTTCGGCGGGTAACCGATTGGGATGAGCGCTACCGGGTCTAGGTGCTCACCAATGTCGAGCAACATACGCAATCCTTTAGCGTTCATGGTTGCTATCGTCGTGAGCGCAGAGCCAAGACCGAGCGCAGTCGCGCCAAGCAACAGATTTTGTATCGCGGGGAAAATAGAACTCGCTATCGCAGCGCGATGAACTTTTCTGGTGTCGGCTGCAGCAACGATGAGTGCGGGTGCTTTCGCGATTCCGCCTTCGCCTAGGCCAGCGTCGACTTCGGCAAAAAGTTGGGAACAGAGTCTTGATTCTGAGAACGCACGAGCGTCTAGCCATTGCTGTCGCATCAGGTCGCCTAGTTGTGCGCGCAGGTCGGCGTTCGTTACCACTATGAACTCCCAAGGTTGGGAGTTCTCGGCCGACGGAGCACGAGTGGCAGTCGTCAGCAGTTTCTCGATGATGTGGGCCGGAACCGCTTCCGCCGTAAAACAACGGTGAGCGCGTTGTCTGTCGGCCAAGTCGAAAAAGTCAAAGGCCTCGTGTGAGTTCATACGATGAGTTCCCCTATACGTCTGAACGTGTTCACGTACATGATTCTGAGCGAAGGACCGAATGCCCACGATTTCCAAGACTCATTGTCTGCGCCACCGAGCCGTGCAGTCACCATCGGTGTCATCATCTTGTACGACTGTTCAGGGTTGTTGCAATCCATTTCGTAGAAGTGCATAAACCTCGGATGACTGGCCTGCTCAGCATTGACGTACGGAGTGATCATCGTGTATCCGGGCACCGCTGCTTCGGCAATATGGCGAATATGAATGAAGTCGGCCCAGTCGCGCAATTCCTGTGCACGATGGTCTTCTCGGGGAGAAATCAGCACTAGCGACAAGCCGATTGTTGGCTTCCCGCTGAGTGTTCCTTGGCCGGGCCGATTCGTGCGGACGAAGTTGTGTGGGGTGAAGCCATGGCTCGGATTTGGCACCCTGAAAGCCACGCCGACTTCGGCGACTAACAACCGTTCGAATTCGGGCAATACCCGTGGGAGGTCCGGGCGATCGCGATTCACGTTCTGCCACCAGGTCACTCGCTTGACTTCGGGCACGTGGAGCAATTCCTGAGCCCTGGCTGCTACGGCTGTTTCGGATGCCTCGGTCATTTCGAGGTATTGCCCGAAGTTGAAACGGTCCTCCACGGACCGTCACGTTATGTGAACTACGGAAGACGAAAGTGGAACGACTTTGCACGCGTCACAGCATCGAATCCGAGTGGCGAAAGCGTCACGCCGTGACCAGTGTCTTTTACGCCAGTCCACGCCAGCGACGGATCAAGGTAGTCGCATCGATTCAGGAACACTGTCCCGGTCTCGATCTGGTTGCCTAGTTGGAAGGCCGTATCTACATCAGTCGACCAGATCGATGCGCTCAGGCCGTAGTTCGAGTCGTTCATGAGAGCAACCGCCTCAGCGTCTGTGCTGACTTTCTGGATGCCGACGACTGGCCCGAACGATTCCTCTTTCATGACACTCATGGAGTGATCGACGTCGACTAGTACGGTCGGTCCGAGGTAAGGCGTGCCTAGATCAGAAGTAGTGAAGTCCTTTTCGGACACGAGTGCAGTTGCTCCGGAAGCGATCGCTTCGGCGATTTGCCCGCGGACGAACTCCGCTGAGGAAACATTGACCATCGGGCCGATAGTTGTAGCCGTGTCACGCGGATCACCGAGCACGTATCCGCGTGCTAGATCGACGAAGCCCTCGACGAATTGGTCGTATACAGCCTCGTTGACGTAGATGCGTTCGATGCCACAACAAGATTGGCCCGAGTTAAAAAACGCACCATCAACATTTTCTGCGACAGCAAACTCGAGGTCGCAATCTGCACGAACGTAGGACGGGTCCTTCCCGCCGAGTTCAAGCCCAGTTCCTATGAAACGTTCGCGCGCAGCACGCTGAATCGATTTGCCACCTTCGACCGATCCAGTGAACGAAACAAAGCCTGTGCGAGAGTCCTCGATCATGGCGGCGATGTCGGAGTGGGTCGCGTGTATCGCTTGAAACACGCCTTCAGGTAGCCCGGCCGCCGCGAATGCCTCCGCATACCGTTCTGAGCAGAGAAGGGTTTGGGTCGCGTGCTTCAAGATCACGCTGTTTCCAGCTAGTAGCGCAGGGATGATCGTGTTGACGCAGGTGAGGTATGGGTAGTTCCAGGGAGCTACTACGAGCACAATACCTACTGGTTCGCGTCGTACGAACCTCGTAAATCCCGGTTTCGTCGGAGCGGCGATGTCGGCGAGTACCGAGGGAGCGAGAGATGCCATATGCCGCGCGCGTTCTTGAAAGCCACGCGTGATCTCGAATGGCGCGTACGTGATTGGCCGGCCCATCTGCATCGTGAGTTCGAGAGCGATGGCGTCGGTGTTGTCACAGAACCACGTGACGGCCTTCTCGCATATGTCGATACGTTCAGACAGTGGGGTTTGCCGCCAGTCACGCGTCGCTACGACTGCAGTATCAAGTACAGCGTCGCGTTTCGACCCAGAGAGCGTTTCGCGTTCGGCCATAATGGAACCGTCGATCGGGGAGATGATTTTCTGGATTGCCATGGAACCATTCTGCCTCGCGCTTGCTGTGAGGTACGACAACTCGCTTTCCGCTCAATAAAGTGACACTCGTGTCATATTCAAGCGAGCGAACTGCACCAGCGCCAGGTCTTGCGCCACTAGTCGCGCCGAATGCGGCTGCGCTACTGCGAGCTAACGCTTCGGACCCAGAGACTGCATCGTGCGTAGCTATTAGGTTCGGCGAACGATCGTGGACACATGGCGAGTTCTATGCAGAGTCGTGCAAGCTCGCTCGACTGTTTGATAAGCGTTTACCCAAAGACGGGCCGCGCCATGTTGCGGTACTGCTCGACAACACGCCCGACTACTTGTTCGCGTTCGGCGGTGCTGCGCTCATTGGCGCTGCGGTGGTGGGGCTGAATCACACTCGCCGCGACGAGCATCTGTTGGTCGACATAGCTCACACGGATTGTTCCTTGTTGCTTGTAGAGCCAAAACACCTCGCGCTCATCGAAACTGTGCGCGACTCATTGCCGCCAACGATCGTTACGCACCGTTTCGAAGATGATCCTTCAGGTTGCGAACTCACGCCATTGCTGACAGATGGCACAGACCCTGGTCATGAACCAAGCCTTGACGATATTTGGGCTCTCATATTTACGAGTGGGACAAGCGCTGCACCCAAGGCCGTGATATGCACCCAAAGGCGTTTGCTCGTGACTGGTAAGCGCATGGCGATGTTGCTCGATATCAACGCAGGTGACTGCGGCTACATCTGTATGCCGTTGTTTCACTCAAACGCGATTCAGGTTGGGTGGGCGCCGTCGTTAGTTGCTGGTTGCGCAGTCGGATTAGCGCGCAAGTTCTCGGCGAGTGGATGGCTACCCGATATCCGTCGATACGGGGCGACGTACTTCAATTACACGGGTAAGCCACTCGCTTATCTGAACGCAACACCCGAGAAATCAGACGACGCGATCAACACCCTGCGTGTTGCTTTCGGCAACGAAGGTTCACCAAACGTGGTTGACTCTTTCGCGCGTCGCTTCGGAGTCGAAGTCTTGGACGCGTACGGGGCAACCGAAGGCGGGATCGCGGTGAACCGCCGTGCAGGTGATCCCCCCGGCGCGCTTGGCATTCCGCCCGAATCGGTGATCGTCGTAAGTGACGATGGCGTCGCCCTACCGCGAGCAAAGTTCGACGAAAATGGGCGATTACTCAACCCGACTCAGTGCGTCGGCGAGATTGTGAATACCGCTGGTAGCGGACCATTCGAGGGCTACTACGGCAACACTGAAGCGACTAGTGCTACGACCCGCAACGGCTGGTATTGGTCTGGTGACCTCGGTTACACGGACGAAGCCGGATTCTTGTATTTCGCTGGCCGCAATGCCGACTGGATCAGGGTTGATGGAGAGAATTTTCCGGCCGCGCCTATCGAAGAAGCTTTACGCTCTGGTCCTGGGGTCGTACTTTGCGCTGTATATGGCGTCCCGGATGATCAGGCTGGCGACCAAGTAATGGCAGGGCTCGTGCTAGCCGAAGGCGTTGACTTCGATGCGATCGCATTTACGGCATGGCTTGACTCCATATCGAGCATCGGCCCCAAGTGGCGCCCGCGTTATTTGCGGATCATGAAGGAGCCACCAACGACGGGCACGAACAAGATCGTGAAACGTGCGCTGACCCACGACAAGATTCGTAGCGACAGGTGCGGATCCGACGCCATCTATGTGCGCGGTCGCGACGACAGCAGTTATCGCAATTTCACAATGGCAGACGAAGCAGCGTTACATGATTCGTTCGTAGTGAACCAACGAGATCGGTTCTGGGAACTATGAGAGCCGATCGGAATTGCCCATGGACCTGAGCTACACCGAACACGAACTCGCATTCGCTAACGAAGCGCGGGCGTGGTTAGCAGCGGAACTTGTGTTACCGACCGCATTCGACAGCCTTGACGATGAGTTCAATTGGGGCCGCAACTGGCAGGCCCGCCTCGCCGAAGGTCGGTGGGTAGGCATTCATTGGCCGTTCGAGTACGGTGGCCGTGGCGCGAGTGGAGTCGAGGTTGCAATCTTCAACATGGAGTACGCGCGATCTCGGGCGCCACAACCTGTTAATCGTGTGGGAATCAATCTCGCTGGCCCGACGCTGTTAGCACACGGCACTGAGATCCAAAAGCAACGGTGGCTACCAAACATCTTGGACGCAACCGAGATCTGGTGCCAGCTGTTTTCAGAACCGAATGCGGGATCCGACTTGGCGTCGCTGTCGACTCGCGCCGAAAAGGTCGATGGCGGGTTCTTGCTCACAGGCCAAAAAGTTTGGACTAGCTACGCGCAATACGCCGACTTCGGAATCTGCTTAGCGCGAACGGATAGGGAAGCACCCAAACACTCTGGCATCTCCTATCTCGTAGTTCCGATGAACGCAAGTGGGATTGAGATCCGACCGTTGGTGCAGATAACAGGTGAAGCCGAGTTCTCCGAAGTGTTCCTCGATGAAGTCTTCGTTCCAGAAGACCATCTAGTCGGCCCCTTGAATCAAGGGTGGTCAGTAGCTAACACGACACTTGCTCATGAGCGCGGCACCTCATTTCCATTCAAGGAACAGGTCGTACACGAAGTGTTCCTTGATGAGCTCTATGCGTTAGCGCGAGATACCAGCAAGCTCAGCGACATCGAGATAGCGGACGGTCTCGCGCAGGCCTTCGTTCAGTTGCGCGTTCTGCGCCTACATAATCAACGCACGATGTCGCGCCTAGCTAAAGGTATAGAGCCAGGCCCGGAGAGCAGCTATGTGAAGTTGCAGTGGACCGAAGTAACCCAACAGATCTCAAATTTGGCTCTGCAAATAGTCGGGGAATCTTCACCGCTTAGCGGCCGGTGGCAACGCCAGTGGCTTTGGAGCAAGGCAGCGTCGATCGCTGGAGGTACTTCAGAAATTCAACGGACGATCATCGCGGATCGCCTTCTTGGCCTGCCCCGTTGACACGGACGTCATAACTGCTAGCGTTGGCAACGCAACTGCGCGAACATGCGGGTTGCCCCGGCGAACGGTCGGTGTAAAAGGAATAGAAAGCAAGGCAGCAAATGCCAATTGGTACCGTTAAATGGTTCAACAGTGAGAAGGGTTTCGGGTTCATCGCACAAGAGGGTGGCCCAGACGTTTTCGTACACTTCTCGCAGATTGACATGCAAGGCTACAAGAGCCTCGAAGAAGGCCAGAAGGTCGAGTTCGAGGTCGGCGACGGCCCGAAGGGCCCACAGGCCCAGAAAGTTCGTGGAGCCTGAGGCGCACGCCTCGAACATCAGTAAAACGCACCGGCTGGCCCGTACAGGGCCAGCCGGTTTGTTTTACGACTTGTTTCAATCAACTAGAGGCACGATTTCTTCTTCGCGCGCGCAAAGCCCGTGCGGAGGCCCGCATTCGTTATCGACGAAAATTCTGATATGACTCGTCCCCTCGCATTTGTGACCTGCGCTAGTCGCGGGTATGGCAAGCTGACGGCGATGGCATTTGCCGCAAGTGGCTACGACATCGTCATTACTGCGCGCACAGCAAACGAAGGCGACGCAGGAGACGACAAGACCGGCAGTCTCGAAACAACTGCAGACGAGGTCGAGCGGCGCGGTGCTGCAGTATTGCCACTCCCAGCAGACCTGTTGGACGATGCTGAGATAGGTGTTGCGTGTCGCCTCACTGTCGAGCACTGGGGAGCTCCCGATGTTGTTGTCAATCACATCTGTGCGCAACAGCGAATTACGTCGCGGCTGCTACCGGCGATGGCCGAAGGTGCTGGCGGGGCTGTACTAACTCTCGGCACGCCGGAACTTGGACTAGCTGTCGATCTTGCACTAGGCGCCGAGTTCAATGATCGTGCCATCAAAGATTTCTGGATCGACCCAACAGGCGCGTCTGCTGCGGCCGTCGCGAAAGTTTCTGTCTGGCTAGTGGCCAACCCGGGCAGCAATGACTACATCGGAAAGATCGTCAAAGCGTCCATGCTTGCTAGTGATCTTGGTTTCGTCACAGCCGATCAGGGTGGGTGACAAGAGCTAGACGGATCGCGATTGCGGTCTTGATGTCAGCCGGGCTCCTAGGGGCAGGCATGCAGGCCGATACTCCGCGATTGCTAGCTGCCAACGACGCAACTGCCCCGAGTGTCCTAGCTCTGACCGTGAGTCCCGGGGCAGTCGATACTGCGAGTTCCGCCGCGCTCATTTCTGCGACCGTCCAACTTCACGATGATCTTTCTGGTCTTTCGATCGGCGGCGCGGTGCCACTTACAGAAATTCGGTTCGTAAGTCCTTCGGGGTCTCAGACAATTCGCGGCTGGTTTTCGCACTCGAATCGTGTCAGCGGAGACCCGCTCGACGGCTCATATCGGACGACGGTGAGCGTCGCGCAGTATTCCGAGCCAGGTCATTGGAACGTCTCGTTAGTCACCTACGACCAGGCTGGGAACACTCGGACTTATGAAGTCGCTGAACTAGCTGCGAGCGGGTTCGGTAACGGGTTCGATCAATCCGGCTCCGGTGACACGACAGCGCCGAGTGTCGCGTCCTTCTCTGTGACGCCGACGACGGTGGACACCTCGCTATCTAGCCAAGCTTTAACAATTGCGATGAGATTGTCAGATGACCTCTCCGGAGTGTCGCTAGGTACATCAAGCGCAGCGAGTTCGGTGACGCTGGTCGGCCCGACAGGCAGCCACACCGTTTCCGCTTCTTTGGGATTCGCTCAACGCGTCAGCGGGAGCGCGCTCGATGGCTTCTACGCCACGACAACGTCATTGGGCCGTTGGTCTGAACAGGGTATTTGGACCGTGCAGTCGCTGAGCGTTCGCGACAACGTCGGCAACTCGCGGGTTCTAACGATGAACGAACTCGTTGGTGCATCGTTCCAGACGTCCTTCATTCAGGTTGGCAATGGCGACATTGTCGCTCCGCGATTTCGATCGTTCACCGTTACGCCGTCATCGTTAGATACGAGCACTGGCCCAGCACTAGCGGTATTTCGTGCGCGCATCACGGATGCAACCAGCGGTGTAGCAACGGGAGCCTCGAATACTCCGAGTGAAGTGCTGTTCGTTTCTACATCCGGCGAACAAAAGGTGATCGCACAGTTCGGGAGTTCTCAGCGCGTAAGCGGAGATGTGTTCGATGGCTGGTACGAGTTTGCGGTGACGCTTCCCCCGGGGTCGGAGCAAGGCATCTGGACTCTTGCCCACGCACGGCCAGTCGACGCTGCGCGCAACTTCAGTCAGCTCACCGCTACCGACTGGGGTGCCGCTGGCTTTCCGGTGAGTTTTGAGGTAAGAAGCGACGGCACGCCGAGCGCGCCGAGAAACGTGATAGCGGTGAAGTCGGGCATCGGCGGTGCGACCATTAGCTGGCTTGAACCGTCAGTCATCGGGTCGACGGCAATTGTCGGCTATGAGATCATTGCGACACCCGGTGGTCGGAGCGTCGAAGCAGGGCCCGGCGCTAGCGGGGCGACGATTAGTGGGCTCGCGGATGGAGTCACCTACACGTTTGTGGTGCGGGCTAACAACGCCGCCGGCCCTGGATCTTGGTCAGCGCCGAGCAACGCGCTCCGAATCGGAGACATCGACGACCTAACCGCCCCGGTGCTTGTTTCTCTTATCGCGCAGCCGGTTGTAGTGCAGACGACAACAGCGCCCGCAGTCGTAGAACTGCGAATCGGCGTGAATGACGACGCAAGCGGTCTCACAGGTGACTCAAGCCAACTAAGCACCATCACCGTGGTATCGCCTAGCTCTACGAGTACCCATCAAGCTCGGTTTGGTGCAGCGGAAATGGTCGCAGGTAACGCCCTGAGCGGTTCGTATGTCGCTCTGCTCACTTTGCCGCAGGGGAGTGAGATAGGGCCGTGGACTATTCAGTCGATTCAGCTTCGAGATGTGTCCGGACACCTGAGTGTGATTTCGACAGCCGACCTCGTCGCGGCAAGCCGACCGTCTGTAATAGTGGTCCAGACGGCGACTGTGGCAAGTGTCCCGCGCTCTGTAAGCGCTGCTGGCGGCATGGAGCGCGCGACTGTTAGTTGGTTGCCGCCTGCCACAGATGGAAACGCGTTCGTCACTGGCTACGTCGTAACGAGTTCACCAGGTGGTCATATCGCGAGCGTCAGCGGAGGTTCTACGAACGCGATTGTTACCGGCCTAACAAATGGCACGCAATACACGTTCACTGTGCGGGCGCTAAACGCCATAGGCACTAGCGCCCCATCGTCGCCGTCGAATGCGGTGACGCCGGGTGGCTCCGATGTTGTTGCGCCAAGCCTCGCGTCTTTCACGATTACGCCTAGTCAGCTCACTTCAACCTCAAGCACTCAAGCCGTAGCGATTATGGCCCGCGTTACAGATGCCGAAAGTGGTGTCGCCGACGCGAACCCGTTATCGACCGTCTCGTTCGCAAGGCCGGATATGTCAGACGCTGGTTTGGTTGTGTTCGGTGCGGCGCAACTAATCGCGGGAACGAGTCTTGATGGAACGTTTCGTTCCGACTTTGCACTAGAGGCGAGCCCCCTGAGCGGCTCGTGGCCTGTCACCGGAGTTGTACTGCGAGATCGCGCGGGCAACCAGGTGACGATCGCTCCGAATCTTTTGGCTACTGCTGGTTTCGCGACCGGGTTCTCGGTGGTTGGCCAACGCGTACCTGACGCTCCAACTCACGTGTCTGCGACGACTGGCTCACAGTCAGCCACCCTGACATGGTTAGCGCCAACAGATCAAGGTTCTTCACCAATTTCTAGTTATACGATTATGTCGACTCCCGCTGGTTTCACGATGTCAGTACCGGCCTCGACGACGACAGTGGTTGCTACGGGTCTAACTAATGGTCTCGCGTATTCCTTCACCGTCGTAGCTACTAACTCGAGTGGGCAAAGTCCAGCCTCGCAACCATCGAACTCCGTTACTCCGGGCGGGCCCGATACGGGAGCGCCAGCACTGGTCGCACTCAGCGTCGATCCACCTTTGATCGACACTGAGGTGGCACCGAGCATCGTCAACGTCGTTATGCGCGTAACAGACGCTGTTTCGGGCCTCACCGATGTTGCGCCGACGTCGAGCCTGCTGCTCAGATCGCCTAGCGGGGTCCAGACAGAATTTGGGATCGATTCGGTTCGCCGTACGAACGGCACTTCGCTCGACGGTAGTTACCTTGTTGTGATCGACATCGCCCAATACTCCGAGCAAGGTGCCTGGGTTTTCGCTGGCTTAGTCCTAAGAGACGTTGCTCGAAACCAGATCGTGATCGCAGAGGTTGCGCTAGGAACTCTAGGCTTCCCTACGGGTTTCTTGGTTAGCGGTTCACGGGTGCCGGACGCGCCGAGCAATGTCGAGTGTCGATTTCGGAGCGGTGGCATCGACGTAAGTTGGGCGCCGCCGACAGACTCGGGTTCGAGTGCGATCGTGAGCTACACGGTGACAGCGGTTCCGGATGGTTTTGTTCAGACGAGCACGGTCACACACTTGACGTTCGCAACATTGACCTTCGGTCGTACGTACACATTTTCGGTGCGTGCGACCAACAGCACAGGGACTTCGGCAGCGTCGGTTGCCTCAGCGGCTTGTGCAGTCGGTCTCGTCACAGCGAGTGGGGTCGGGGCGACGAGGCCGGTTGCGCGTCCTGCCGGCGGCGTGATCGACGACGCGAGAGACGCGATCGCGACTTCATGACAACAGCGGGGGACGGACGCCGTATCAGGGCTTGGTTGTGATGACGTAGTTACCGAGACCGTCGACGGTGGCGACGCTGCCGGGCGGCACGACGACCACCGTGAATGGTTCTTCAATGAGAGCAGGCCCCGCAATGACTACGCCCTCTGAGATGCCAGTCCCGTCGTAGACCGCGGCGCTAACCCATTCGCCGAAGTACGCCTCGCGCGAACCCGTCTTGGCTTCGGTAGCCGTAGTTGGTCGGCCAGACTCAGCTAGCCGTCGCGGTTTGGGGGTCTTGCCTCGCGCAGTCAGGCGCGCTCCGCGAACTAGCGGCTGCTGATTGGTGAAGCTGAAACCGCGCTCGGCTAGATGCTGTGTGTGGAAGGCACCGGCGAGATCGGAAATGAAGGTCGGTCCGAAATCACAGTCGCTTGGGATTTTGACGCTCATGTCGAAGTTTTGGCCTGGGTAACACATTTGTATGAACGTCGATGTCTCGATGTCCTCTGGAGGCAATGATGCCGGGCTTAGTTCGCGTGCGCCTTCCTCGATTAGTTCAGATAGCACTGCGCTGAGTCTGCCGAGATCAACTTTTGTGAGCGGTGCTACATAGCTGCGCAACAAGTCGATGACGTAATCAGCTACGAGCACACCTAACGCACTAAATGCAGGAGCGGCCTTCGGTACAACTATCCGCTCGACGCCTAGTTCGGGAGCGATAGCCCACGCGTGTACTGGCCCATTGCCCCCGTATGCGATTAGGGAAAGCTTGCGTGGGTCGACGCCGTACCCTGCGAGGACTTTGCGCGTGGCGTTTGCCATGTTGGCATTGACGATGCGTTCGACGCCCCAGGCTGCGGTTGTGACATCGACACCTAGAGGGTCGGCGATGGCGCTCTGCACCGATGCCCGCGCTGCGTCGATGTCGAGTTTCATGCGGCCGCCAGCGAAGTTCTCGACGGGCAGGTACCCGAGCACCAAGTCGGCGTCTGTGACAGTAGGGGCTGTTCCACCACGGCCGTAACAGACAGGACCGGGAAGAGAACCAGCGGACTCCGGGCCGACGAGAAGCGCTCCCTGACGGACTCGTGCGATGGAGCCACCGCCAGCGCCAACAGACTGCACGTCGACCATAGGCATGCCGATGTAGTAGCGATACCGCCAGTTCCAGTCTGTCTTTATCTCGGGTTGCCCGTCGCGCACCAAGCAAAGATCGAAACTGGTTCCGCCCATGTCGACCGCGACAAAGTCGTCGATGCCAGCCATCTGGGCTGCGATCGTCGCGCCCATTACGCCACCAGTAGGACCGCTCGCTAGGACGCTAACGGCACGTCGCTCAACATAGCTAGGAGGCATAACGCCACCCGTGCTTTGCATTATCAGTAGCTGTCCTGTGTAGCCAGCGGATCTCAACTTGTCTTGCAAGTTGTTGATGTAACGCCCGAGTTTCGGAGCGAGGTATGCATTGACGAGGGTCGTAGATACACGCTCGAACTCTGGACCGCGCGGCATCACTTCGTGGCTCAACGTGATGTGGTCTACATCGGGGAACTCTTCGAGGATTATCTCTCGTGTGCGAGTTTCATGTTCAGGGTTGACCGTCGAAAATAGATACATGACAGCTACAGATGTGACGCCAAGCTTCTTGAGGCGAGCCGCACCGGCACGCACTGCATCTTCGTCTAGGGCAAGTAACACCTCGCCTTCAAAATCGACTCGCTCTGGAATCGCGATCCGCGCGCGACGTCGAGCGATCGGCTCTGGTCCATGAGCAGATGGATCCCAGATCTGTTCTTTGTGGCAGCGTCGCATCTCGATTTCGTCGCGATGGCCGGCTGTGACGAGCAGCCCAGTGTTGGCGCCGTTCATTTCGATCATCGTGTTGTCGCCTGTGGTAGTGCCGTGGACGACGATCTCGGTTTTCTCACAGAACTCAGAGAGGCTCAGACCGAACTTCGTAGCTAGTTCGGCGACGCCGTTCATTACGCCGATGCTCTGATCTTCGAGTGTTGAAGGAGTCTTATCGAGGACAACCTCGCCGCTTGGGGTGACGCAGATCAGGTCAGTGAAGGTACCGCCAACGTCGATTCCGATTCGGTAACCCACTAGTACAGTCTCCGTGTCGTGCGACATTTGTCGGTTGCAGTCAGATCGACCTCGAGTGTGAGTTCTTCGAGTGAACCGTTTAGAACAACCCCGTAATCGCGAAGTGCGCCTTCCACAGACACGTACTCGTCGAGGACATCGTCGAGCACAGCTTGCGGATCTCGATCGAGAGCGTCGCCCCAACCACCACCACCGCCGTAGTCGTACATGATGCGATCGCCTGCTCGCATCGGGACGTCGTTAGCGGTATGTTCGACCTTGAACGGATCATCGCTGCCGTAACGCAGGATCATTTCGTTAGGGCTGCCGTTGGCGCCACCAAAAATCCCAACCATTGGGTACTTCATGCCAACCACGTATGTGTAGACCGTGGAGTCGACACGAACTTCTTTTTCGTAGTGGCTACCGCAAATGCCGCGCCACTGGCCAGCGCCCCCACTGTCGGTGCGATAGTCGCGCGACCACTGGATGTGCGGGAAGAGGCTCTCGTTGATTTCTGCCGTCGCTTTCCAGAGGTTTCCGAAACTCGCCGACAGAGCGCCCCACGCGTCCATACCTTTGGCTGCGTTGCACCAGCCGGCGTATACCTCAGCTGAGTGATCGACGAACGGGAGGCTTGTGCGCGGGTCTATCCCTCGAATGACAGTCGGGATTCCTGTCTTATAGGTCTGCGGTACTGCGCGTTCTGGAAGCACGTGTTGCATCGCGACAGCGATGACTTCGCCGACGTCGGCTCCGGGGTGGTGTGTACCTGCACTAACAGGTCGTCCGCTAGTCGGGTTGAGTACGCATCCCTCGGGGATTACGAGCTTGATACTTTCGAAGAAGCCTTCGTTCTTTGGGATTTCAGGGTCCATCATCGAAGCGATCTGCCCAATTGTGTAGCCGCGAGTATTCCCGAATGTGCTCCAGGCCTGCAGGTGCGGACGTGTATCGGAACCAGTGAAATCGACCGTGAGGTCGGCGCCGTCGACGGTGATCTTGACGTGCAGGTGAACATCTGGATTGCCTAGGGGATCGTGGTCGACATACGCGTCTGCTTCGTATACGCCGTCTGGCCACGCAGCGACCTCTTCGCGGAAGCGTTTTGATGCGTACTCGATCATGGAGTCGACGCCAGCCCTGACACGATCGCTGCCGTGATGATCCAAGATTTCTTGGAGCCGTCTTACGCCTAGTTGTGCGGCGCCAATCTGTGCGCGGAGGTCGCCGATGTAATCGGGGATGCGGTTATTTGTCTGCAATGCGTAGAGGATGTCGCGGCGTTCCTTGCCCTCGTCTATGACCTTCACGACGGGCCATCGAACGCCTTCGCCCCAGATGTCGTTTGCGGTCACGTTGTAGCCACCTGGTACCGCTCCACCAGTGTCGCCATGATGACATTGGATTGAAGCGATCAGCACCATGTGACGCGTCCCGGAAACCGGATCGTCAGCAAAGACTGGAGCGAAGACGTTGTAGTCGGGGAGGTGACCTCCACCGTGGTACGGGTCGTTGGCTACAAAGACATCGCCCTCGCGAAATTCGTCGACTCCGAGGAACTCGAGAGCGAACCGAACCGGCAGAGTGCTCGTGAGCATGAACTGCGGGATACCAACAGAAAGTGCTGCGAGTCGCCCCTTGGCGTCGAGGATTGTGGCGTTGCGTTCGTTGCTCTGGTTGAGAATTGGCGTCGTGGCGGTACGGCTGACATAGACCGCCATCTCAAAGCAAATGGTCTCCATCCCATTGCGGATTACTTCGGCCGTGATCGGGTCGATGTCGATGTGAGCAGCGACGCTTGGTCGGCTATTGGCTAGGCCGACGATGTCTATGCCGCTCGGCGATGGGTTTGCCATGGATTCAACCTTCAACAGAACCTGACACTGGTGTCAGGTATCTTAGCGACGGTTCTAGGCGCGTTCCCATAGGTCGCGTAAGGCGTCAGCGGCGGCTAGTGGAGCCGCAAGTGGCCAAAAGTGCCCGCAGTCAAGCACATGAAGGCTTGCGCCAATTCGAGTAGCCAAACGCTCTCCCATGAGAGGTGGGGCATAGATGTCGTTAGCGCCCCAAATGACCGCGGCTGGCAACGTGTCGCCAAGTGCGTCGACTGCTGGTTGCCACTCTGCGCCAACATCGATCGCTGATCTGTAAAGCGTGAGTATGCAGCGCTTCATCATGTCGTCGATGTGCGACGCCATCCTCGCAGCGGCGGTCGCGCCTACCTCAGAGGTGAAAGCGACAGCGAGCACACCCTCGGTCATGGCCTCCATGATTTGTTCGCCGAGTTCGGGTGTCTGCCACGCCTTCGCTGTTTCGTGCCAGACGTAGGTGGCATCGATTGGCCCACCGCCACAAGCCCATGTTCTAAGCAGGTCCGGGCGCACAGACGCAACTCGCTGGGCGAGCAACGCGCCCCAGTCGTGACCAACGAGATCTATCGGCTCGCCAATTCTCTCGAGTTGTTCAATGATCCAACCTGTGTAGAACTCTTTGGTCGCGTCGACCTCGGGTACGAAACCATCGGGGAGAGGTGTGCCGAATCCGGGGAGCTCGAGGGCAATCGTGTCGGATCGGGCACAATTTGCGCGAATCTCATCCCAGATCTCCGCGGTTTCGGGCACCCCATGAATAAAAACTGCTGTCATGTTGTGGCACGGTAGCGTCTTTTGTCAATGGCGATCTGAGCTGTCGATCCGTCCACTCAGTTTTGTCAGCAGGGTCCGAAAGGTTTGCTCCGAATGTCTAGCAATGCGAGTCTTGTCGCTAAGGCGCTCACGAAATCGTTTGGCCCACAGCTAGTTCTGGATGCGGTCACGTTCACAGTTGCCCCTGGCGCGCGCATCGGAATAGTTGCGCCGAATGGAACCGGCAAGACAACATTGTTGCGGTTGCTCGCCGGCCTAGAACGGCCAGATTCCGGTGCCGTGGAGCGCCAACCTGCACGAGCGACCGTAGGCCTTCTCGCTCAAGAACCAGAACGCCGCGCCAGAGAGACACTCGCGGGTTTCTTATCGCGGCGTACCGGTGTACGTGCAAGTGAAATCGAACTTGATCTCGCCAGCATCGCACTAGCCGAGGCAGAACTCGACTCTGAGGACAGGTATTCGGATGCACTCGATGCGTACCTGTCCTTGGGTGGTCCCGATCTTGAGGCGCGTATCGGCGAGGTATTGGCAGATGTCGGTCTCGACCCTTTATTGCTAAGCGTTGAGATGACCGCACTCTCGGGCGGACAGGCAGCCAAAGCTGCACTCGCAGCCTTACTGCTTAGTCGGTTCGATGTCTTCTTGCTTGACGAGCCAACTAACGACCTCGACTTCGCGGGGATCGAAAGGCTCGAACGATTCGTGACGAATCTGAGCGCCGGATGCATCGTTGTTTCACATGATCGTGCGTTTCTCGACAAGGTCGTTACTTCGATCATCGAGCTAGATGACAACGCGCATACGGCTGTCGAATTTCGTGGTGGCTGGGCCGCGTATCTGAAGGAGCGCGCAACGCAGCGTAGGCACGCAGAAGAACAGTTCGACACCTACCAAGCCCGAAAGGACGACCTCCGCAAGCGATCACAACGCGAGAGCGAATGGGCGCACAAGGGCGTCTCCAAAAACGCAAAGTCAGACGAGTCAGACAAGTTCATCAAACAGTTCAACCGCGCTTCGAGTGAAAAGGTTGCGGCTAAGGCCAAGCGAACAGACAAGATGCTGCAACGTCTCGAGGTAGTCGAAAAGCCGTGGGAGGGTTGGGAGCTTCGTCTTGAATTCAATGAAGCCCCACGTGGCGGGGCAGTAGTCGCTCGGCTCGTCCGGGCCGTTGTGCAACGCGGCGACTTCAAACTTGGACCTATCGAAATCGAGATCGGCCATGGCGAACGCGTGTGCCTCGTAGGTCCGAATGGCAGTGGCAAGACAACACTGATTGCTGCGATGCTCGGCGATATCGCTCTCGACTCGGGTACGCGCCATGTCGGTCCCGGAATTGTGTTCGGGACTCTCGACCAACGGCGAAGTTCCTTTACTGGCAACGGCACGCTGTTTGAGCTATTCGCGTCGATCACTGGACTCGATATGTCTGAAGCGCGATCGTTGCTCGCAAAATTTGGCCTAGGCGCTAGCCATATTTCGAGGTCGGCAGACACGCTGTCTCCAGGCGAACGCACACGCGCCGAATTGGCGAGGTTCGTCGCTACTGGCGCGAACTGCATAGTTCTCGATGAACCAACGAACCATCTCGACTTAGCTGCGATCGAACAGCTAGAGCTTGCACTAGCGAGCTTTTCAGGCACCGTGATTCTTGTGACTCATGATCGCAAGATGCTCGACGGCCTGGCACTCACGCGGCGGATCGAAATTGCCGATGGAAAGCTGATGCGCGACCTCGCTGTTTCTTCGGGCCTACTCTGAACGGATGGTGTACATGCGTCGGATCAAGGTGGTACTCGGCATTCCAATGGTGGTCGCATTAGCCGCAAGCTGTGGCGGTTCTGACACGAGCGACACGACAACGACTCTGAGTCCAGGTACTGACTCAAGCGACACGACATCGCCGGGTACCGCTTCCACAGAACCGAGTGTTGCTAGTTCCGCTACTTCAAGCACGCTTCCTTCCGATGACCCGCTTGTTCTGTATGGCACAGGTATCGGCTTTGAGAGATTTGGTGCTAGCGCAGATCACGCTGTGTCCACGTTTACGAAACTCCTAGGCTCGCCGAGCGACGACCGTGTCGAGACGGCGTTTAGTTCGAGCTATGGCGTGTGCCCCGGAAACAAAGTGCGCATCGTCGAGTGGGGCGGTCTCGTGTTGTTGTTCACCGACGGCGAAACTGAGTTCGCGCCAGCAAGAGATGAGTTCACGTTCTTTGAGTGGCGAATTCGTGATCTCGGTGATGCAACGCCGCCATTAGTGACATTAAATGGCAGCGGAATCGGCGATTTCTCATACGACCTCGAGGATGCGGAAGGTTCCGACCTCGAGATATTCGAAGACGATTTTCTCGGAACGTCGTTCACTATCGGCGGGGACAAAGATGGAATTCGCGGGACGCTGATGACGACGGAGATTGATGCGGTTGTTGTGGGAACTATGGCCGCGGGTAGCTCCTGCGGCGAATAATCGCCCAGCTCGCTAGGCGAAGATCTCGTCAGATATCCGGTCTAGATGCCAGGACGTCGGCCCTAATAGATATTCAGACGCTGTTGCGCGCCGCATGAAGAGGTGCAGATCGTGTTCTTCTGTGTAGCCGATACCGCCGTGAATTTGAATTCCTTCTAAGAGCGCGCTGCGGGCAGCGCGACCAGCAGCGGCCTTGGCGACATGGCACGCCCGAGTCCTGTCGGCGCTACCAGCGTCGACAGTCATCGACGCGTATTGCACAGAGGCGCGTGCGCGCTCAACAACCAAGGACATGTCCGCGAGCTTGTGTTGGATGGCTTGGAATGACCCGATCGGTTTACCGAACTGTTCGCGTTCCTTTGCATAATGCAAGGTCATGTCGAACAGGCGGCGCGCCGTGCCGACCATATCCGCTGCGATCGCGACGTGACTTCTATCGATGAACGCGCTCCACGCTTCGGGGGAGCAGGGAATGATCCCGCCGATTTCGTCGCCCGTATCCCACTCAAAGAATCTTCGACTTTGATCGACGGTCGACACCGGAGTGAGCGCTCGTTCTCCAGGGTTGGTTAGCACGGTGACCACGACACCGGAATCTGTGGCATGGACTAAAGCAATGTGGTCGGCGATGTCGGCATCGACGATGAAGGACTTCACTAGATCGTCGCTCGGTACCCAGAAGCCATTAAGCCCGGCTACGGCAACAGTGCCGACAATCTCGCCAGCTGCTGTGGCGTCGCGCAACGCGGAGTCGGCATCGAGAGATTCAAGTAGACCAGCAAACAACGCAACGCTCGCAAAAAATGGTCCAGGAGCAGCGACATAGCCGAGTTCCTCTAGGAAAATGCATAGATCTGTGCAATTGTTGCGACCAAGTTCTGCGTAGTCGCGGAGGCATGCCCACAAAGGAGCTTGGACGGAACGGTCGGTGACGTGCGATCTCACTAGGGCGGGTGGGCATTGCTTTGCCAACAGGTTTCGCGCAGTTGTTGCGAGCAAGTCCTGTTCTGAGGTCAATGAAAAATCCATGCTCGCCTAGTTCCTTGGAAGGCCGAGCACGCGCTGGGCGATGATGTTGCGCTGGATCTCGCTTGAACCACCAGCGATCGTGTTAGCGAAACTTATATAGAAACTGTTCACCCATCGCCCGTTCTCTGCGCCTCGCAGTGCATCTGTGACTGCGCCATACGGCCCGAGGATTTCCATACCGAGTTCGAACGCTGCCTTGCCGGCCTCGCTCGAAGCGAGCTTCATGTAGCTATGTTCCGGTGCGCTCGAACCTTGCGCGTAGCTAGCAAAACCTTTGTAGCCGAGCGACCGCAATGACGATGCGAGTTCGTGCATCGCGGCGATCTTGCGACGCACCCCTACGTCATCGTGGCAGCCGTTGGCCTTAGCTAACTCGACGAGCGAAGTTACGGTCTGCTCGAGCCGAGCGACTCCATCGACCCAGAGTCCAGCTCGTTCGTGTGCAAGCGACCCTTGGGTGATCGCCCACCCGCCATTCAATTCTCCTACGAGGTTGCAGACCGGAACGTGGACGTCCGTGAAGAACACTTCGGCAAACTCGGCTTGGCCGTTGATATGCGTGAGTGGCCGCACTTCGATGCCTGGCGAATCCATGTCGATAATCAGCAACGAGATCCCTTTGTGTTTCGGGGCTTGTTGGTCGGTACGGACATAACAGAAACATTTGGAGGCAACCATCGCGTAGCTCGTCCAAACTTTCTGGCCATTGACGATGAACGTATCGCCATCGAGGTCTGCTCGGGTAGTTAGACCAGCTAGGTCAGAACCCGCATCTGGCTCTGACATGCCGATGCACCAGATTGTGTCGCCTCGAATCGCTGCTGACACAAGCGTCTTCTGGTCGTCGTTTCCGTATTCGAGCAGGCTTGGACCGACGATCGCGTAACCAGGAAAGTGAGTGGCGCGCGGGACACGGCGACGGCTCAGTTCCTCTAGGTAGATCATGGTTTGCGATGGAGTGCAATTTCGTCCACCAAGTTCGGGAGGGAACCCAGGAATCATCCAGCCATTGTCGAACAACTTCGCTTGCCAAGCCTGAAGCCATGGGGCGATGATCGCATCGCCGTTGGCTTCGCCTTGAAAATCGAATCCGTTAGCGGCCTCGACCGGAGTGTGTTCGTCGAGAAACGCTCGTAGTTCTGACAGAAACTGTTGATCAGGTTCTGTCCACTCGAGCTTCAACAGTGCCTACTTGGCTGGCGTGAACGTGCACGGCATTCTCTTAATGCCGTGGATGAATGCGCTCTGCAACATCGCTGGCTCTCCGCTGATCTCTATGTCTGGGAGGCGCCGGAAAAGTTCCTCAAACATGACGCTGATTTCGCGTCGAGCAAGATTTGCGCCTAAGCAGAAGTGAGGGCCACCCGCACCAAAGCCGACATGCTCGTTGGGGGAACGAAGCACATTGAAGTTGAAGGGGTTCTCGAACTTGCGCTCATCGCGATTTGCCGAGTTGTAGAACATCACGCACTTGTCACCCTGTTTGATGGCCTGACCACCAACAACAGTGTCGCGACTAGCCGTACGGCGGAAGTGAATAACGGGTGTAGCCCAACGAACGATTTCTTCGACAGCGGTCGGTGACACGTTCGCAAAATCGGCTGCCCAAATCTCTCTCTGACGGCGATGTTGTGTAAGTGCGAGCATCCCGTGGCTGATCGCGTTGCGTGTGGTCTCATTGCCAGCTGCCACAAGCAACAAGAAGAATGATCCGAGTTCGGCGGAGGTGAGCTTGTGCTTACCGTTTTCATCTTCGATCTCTGCCATCATCAGCGAGGTCGTAATGTCGTCGCGGGGGTTAGCGAGTCTGTCTTCTGCTAACGCAAGCCCGTAATTGAAGAGTTCCATGCCGGCGCTCATGAGTTCGATACCGCTCGACACATATTCGGGGTCGCCGACCCCAAGAATCGTGTTCGTCAACTCGAAGATCCTGTGGTTGTCTTCGCGCGGGATCCCGAGCATGTCGCAGATCACCTGAAGCGGGAGTATCGCTGCGATGTCGTTTACGAAGTCGCACTCGCCCACGCCAGCGACGCTGTCGACGATTTCTGCGGCTTGCCTGTGCACGTCCTCTTCGATCCTTGCAACTTGGCGAGGCGTGAAACCGCGGTTCACGATTAGCCGGAGTTTCGTGTGCTTTGGCGAATCCATGTTGATCATCGATCCGAGCCACTCAGCGATTGCTGGCGGAATGTCGCCGATGTTGATGCTCGGAGTGCTGCGGAACGTATCTGGGTCTCGCGACACGGTGAGCACGTCGTCGAAACGAGTCATCGCCCAGAAACCGGCACCCTTAACCGCTTCGAACAACATTTCTTCGCCGGGCGCAGGCTCGAATAGCGGTTCAGCATGAAAAGTGATGGGCGCTTCATCGCGGAGCTTCGCGAATATCGCTTCACGGTCGGGTCGCATCCAGACCTCAATGTCGCCAAGTTTGATTTCGTCGAGGGACAGGTCTGTTGTTGGCTTGTCAGCAAGTGTTGTCATGCCAAGACTCTAGGTTCGATTGCACAGCAAGGCATTGCTAGGTTCGACGGCGATGTCTTTGAAGGTCCCATTCTCGTTATTGGTCGTTACGGCGTCTGTGACTATCGGTTTCGGAGCGATATTCGCGTTGCTTCCAGTTTTCCAGGATGCACTGCAGTTCGGCGATGTTTGGCTCGGGGGTGTCACCGCAGCGAGTTTCATCGCAGGGTTCATCGCCCAAGCTGGTTTGTCGCGTTATGCCGACCGCGGTTACGGGCATCACCTACTGTTGGGTGGGGTAGTCGCAGCTGCGATCGGGTGTGTTGGGGTAGCTGTCGCTGACTCCGTAGCAGTGTTGCTCGGCGCTCGGGTCTTGCTCGGACTAGGCGAAGGCGCGTTCCTCCCTGCAGCGCGACGCGTCGTGATCTTGAAGAACCCCGACAATGTCGGTGTGGCTCTCGGCCGAATGGGTTCGGCAGCGATGGTCGGGTTTTTGTCGGGACCGCCGTTAGCTGCGTTTGTTGCTGCGCAAGCGGGCCTTCGCGCGCCATTCTGGGTCATCGCCGTTCTGTTGGCTACGTCGCTGCCTGTAATCGCCCGATTCGAAATCCCGGCGACCGATCACGCGATCCACGCCACGCCGACAAGGGCCTTGCTCGCGATTCGCGGTGTGCGGGCTGGAATGCTGCTTGGCGCAGGTCTTTTCGTTGCGATAGGTGTGTATGACTCGCTCTGGGCGAAGTTCTTGCAAGAGGAGCATGGTGCTTCTACTCAGTTCGTCGGTTGGAGCCTTCTGCTGTTCGCTGTTCCGATTGTCATCATGAGTCCGCGTATGGGCAAGGTGTGCGATCGCTTAGGGCCTGTACGAGTTGGGTCACTTAGCATCTTGTATTCGGTGCCGTTCATCGCGGCTTATGGGTTTCTTCCGAACAAGTGGTTCATAGCGAGCCTTGCAATATTTCATTCGTTCTCTGAAGCTGCAGTGACCCCGTCGTCGCAGTCGGCGGTTGCTAGGTCGAGTCCGCCAGCGCTCGTTGCTGCAGGACAAGGACTTCTCGATGGTTTCGGTTTACTGGTAGCTGCAGCATCTGCGCTCCTGTTCGCTCCGATCTACAGCGTCTTCGGCGCATGGGCGTTGTGGAGCGGGCTTGCAGCCTGTGTCGCCGCGACCGGGTTCGCTGCGCGTCGTGTTGGTCGGGGTCTGTTCGCTCCTGTCGACGCGGTCCCCGTCGACGCCCTGTAAATTCGGTTCATGGCAAACGAAACCGGTGACCGCGCTTTCACGGAACCTTCGATCATGGGTTCTACGCCAGAGATGGTGTTTGCCGGGGCAACAAGTTTTGCTCGCCGCAAATACACGCGTGATCTAACCGACGCCGAAGTCGTAATCAGCGGAGTCCCGTGGGATTGCAGCACGACCTACCGGCCGGGGACACGGCTCGGGCCCCGCGCGATTCGTGCTGCAAGCGCCAACCTGTGTTTCGGCAAAGTTTGGCCGTGGAACATCGACCCGTTCGATCATCTCGGGGTCATCGACTGGGGCGATATTGCTTTTAACGAGGGCTACCGCGACACCATGTCAGCGAACGTCGAGGCTTATGCGCGCCAAGTAGTTGCTGGCGGTCGCAAGACATTGACAATAGGTGGCGACCACTACATAGCGCTACCGATGCTGCGCGCAATTGCAGCGCACTACGGCCCCGTTGCTCTTGTGCATTTCGATGCACATAGCGACACATGGGAAGACGACTACGAGCATCACGGCACAATGTTTCTTACCGCAATCGAAGAAGGTCTTATCGACGTTGAACGTTCAGTGCAAGTTGGATTGCGTACGTTCAACGAGAGCGATAGTGGCATCACTGTTTTCACCGCTCCATGGGTACATGACAACGGACCCGATGCCGTCGCTAGTGTCATCAAGGAACGCGTTGGCGAAGGCGCTGCTTACCTCAGCTTCGATATCGACTGCCTCGACCCTGTGTTCGCGCCGGGAACTGGCACGCCGGTGTGTGGTGGTCTATCGATGTATCAGGCACAGTCAATTCTGTACCGCCTCGGTGGCATCGACTTTGTGGGCATGGACATCGTTGAGGTCAGCCCGCCGTTCGATCATGCAGAAGTAACAGCGTTGGCAGCAGCGACACTTGGTCTCGACTGGTTGTGCCTGTTGGCAGCGAACAAGTTGGGAATGGCGACGCCGAACCCGTATCAGGGCGGCAGCGGGGTAGTGACGGTAAAGACTTGAGCAGTCCCTAACTCAGCCTTCGCCTAGCGCTGGCATGAACTTCGGCACACCGGCGGGGACCCCTTCAAAAAGCTTGGCCGAAGCAGCATCGACGGAGTCGAGAGTCCATTCCATCTCGTCTGTCGACTCGGTAACGGGACGCCAGCCGCGCAGCACCTGGATGTTGCCGCCCATGACCTTCATGACCTGGCCTGTGATGCCAGTAGAAAGGTCAGACGCGAGCCATGCGACAACAGCAGAAATATTCTCTGGTGCGAACTGGTCTGGCTTGCCCTCTTTCTTGGCCATGAATTCACCAGCGAGGTCCTCGGTAAGCCGGGTGCGCGCTGTCGGGCAGATTGCGTTTACGCGGATGCCCATGCGCTCTAGTTCTCGAGCCATCACGATTGTCATCGAAGCGATACCCGCTTTGGCTGCTGCGTAGTTGGCCTGGCCACCGTTGGCGTAGAGGCCTGATTCGCTTGCTGTGTTCACGATCTTGGCGTTGACTGGTTCGTTCGTCGCCTTGTACTGCTCGCGCCAGTAGGCAGCAGCAAAACGACTCGGCGCAAAGTGACCTTTGAGGTGAACGTCGATAACAGCATCGAACTCTTCCTCTGTCATCGAAAAGCTCATGCGGTCGCGAAGGATGCCAGCGTTGTTGATGAGGATGTCAAGTCCGCCGAAAGTCTCGACGGCCTGACTTATGAGTGCTTCGGCGCCGGACCAACTGCTCACAGAGTCGCCGTTCACGACAGCGCGCCCACCTGCCGCATTGATCTGCTCGACGACCTGCTGTGCCGGGCTTAGGTCTGCGCCGCTGCCGGTTGCGTCGGCACCGAGGTCGTTCACAACAACTGCAGCGCCTTCAGATGCGAGCAACACAGCGTGTGCAGCGCCTATGCCACGACCAGCACCGGTAACAATCGCGACCTTGCCATCGAAACGACCCATGGTTTTCTCCTTGTTATATCTGTGACGACTGGACTTGTTAGTCGCCGTTGAACTCTGGTGAGCGCTTTTCTTTGAAACCGGCCATACCCGCGAGCAGGTCGGGGCTCGCCGTCGCGAGTGCTTGGAAGTGACCTTCTGTTTCGAGGCTTGCGGTGAGGTCGGACTCGAAGCTTGTGTTTAACAGCCGTTTGCTGAGACCGAGTGAACGCGTCGGACCCGATGCGAGCGTCGCGCACAGCGCATCGCCAGCGGATCTGAGCGAATCGAGATCGTCGTAACACTCGAGTGCGAGGCCAGCTGCGACGGCATCGTTACCGACGACTGTTTCGCCGAGCATCACAAGCGCTTTCGCCTTCTGCAGCCCGACAAGACGCGGGAGCAGATATGCGCCACCTGCGTCTACTACAAGTCCCCACTTTGGGAACGTCCAGATGAACTTGGTTGCAGTATGCGCGAGCACAAAGTCGCACGCGAGAGCTAGGTGAGCGCCAGGCCCGACAGCGGCTCCGTTGACCACGGCTACCGTCGGCTTGTCGAGTTCCCAAAGTTCGCGAATGAATGACTGCACTCCAGATCGCAGAGCTTCGCTGGTCTGCCGTGGCCGGAAATCGGGTGACCCTGCCTGCATGACGGTCGATGCTGAAAGGTCCATGCCGGAGCAGAACGCATCACCGGCGCCGGTGACGAGCACGCAGCGCACATCCGGGTTCGCGCGGGCAGCGCGCACTGCATCGGTGATGCCGTCGCGCATCTCAGCTGTAAGCGCGTTCTTGGCATCGGGACGGTCGAGTACGAGCCGCATGACGCCGTCGGAGATCGTGACATTCAACATTTAGATACCGTTGCGATTCGTGAGAATGTTCACGACGGCGACACCGCTACCGCGACCACCTGCGTTGTGCTGGAGTGCAAAACCATTGCGTATTTCTACTTGCCGGTCGCCAGCCTGGCCGCGCAACTGCCACCAACACTCGGTGATCTGTGCGACGCCTGTTGCCCCTATTGGATGACCCTTAGCGAGCAGACCCCCACTGGTGTTCACTGGAATGCGTCCAGTGAGAGATGTCTCGCCTTCTAACGACGCGATCCCGCCGCGACCTTTCTCGACGAAGCCGAGGTCTTCGATGTCGAGAATCTCGGTGATCGTGAAACAGTCGTGAACCTCGGCGCAGTCGATCTCTGCCGGCGTGATCCCAGCCATTTGGAATGCCCGGTCGGACGCAATCCTCGTGACCTTGATTTCTGTGAAGCTGTCCTTCTCGTGCAAGTAAGGGTGGTCGGTAGCGACACCGAATCCAGCAACAAATACCGGCTTGTCTGTGAACTCGTGCGCCCGCCCAGCGCTTACCAACAAGACCGCAGCAGCACCATCTGTTTGTGGGCAACAGTCGAGGAGATGAAGCGGATAACAAACCGGGGGCGAGGCCAAGACTTGTTCGATCGTAATTTCGTTCTGGAAGTGGGCGTAAGGATCGCGCGCCCCGTTGTAATGGTTCTTTACGGCGACACTCGCCAGCATCTCGCGCGTAGTGCCGAACTCTGCCATATGACGGGTCGCGAACGGAGCGAACAGCACAGGGGCGGTTTCGCCGCGAGTAAAGATCGGATGACCCGCAGCAGCGCGCGAGAGCAGTCCTTCTTCTGTGCTCTTGTCTCGCATTTTCTCGACGCCGATGACGAGGACAACGTCGTGAACGCCACTCGCTACTGCCATTGCTCCAACGCGAAAGGCATCCGACCCAGATGGGCAAGCGTTCTCGATGCGTGTGCATGGGATGCCAGCGAGACCAATTGCTGTTGGGATCGTGTTTCCACCGATGCCTTCTTGGCCCCAGAGCGTGCCGCGCTGTGTGGCTACGAATGCAGCTTCAACCTGTGAAGGATCGAATCCCTTATCGACGGCTTCGACAGCAGCCGAGAATGCTCCCGCCGCCATTTGTTCGTAGCTCTGATCGAAAAGTTCGCCCATCTTGATAAGGCCTGCGCCTACAACTGCGACCTTGTTCCAACTCATGATTGGCTCTCTGTTATGGGCTGGGCTTTGAACCCATAGACAGGGACTCCACGTTCGTGCGCGTACTTACGCAGAACAAGTCGCATGCGACGACCGATTTCTACCTGCGAGCCATCGTTTGCAACCTGCAACATGATTCGCGATCCGTCGTCTAGGTCGAGCACAGCTATCGGAAGCGGAGCTTCGAAGGGTGCTGGCATCGTGTAGTTAATAACGAACGTGTGCACAGTTCCCTGGCGCGCTAGTTGCACGGCTTCGAGTTTCGGGCCGCCACAGTTTGCACAATGCGGATGGATCGAAGGGGGAGTGTTGATCGTGCCGCAGTCGACACAGCGACCACCGAGCAGCTGCAACATTTCCTCTGCGCCTCGCACAAAAAGGGCGGACTCCGGCGGCACCCCCATCGGAACTGTTTCGCCACCTGCGATTAGTTGTGATCGCACTCGCAGCGCCTTCGAATAAGAAACGGGTTTGCCTTCTCTTAGGGCACTCGCTAGGTGTTCTGTTCCGGCGACTGGTAGCTCGGTTTCGAACAGCACCGCTGTTGCGCGCCCACCGCCGTAGGCGACGGCCGCGCTAGTTCCGATATCGGCAAGTCCGCCGATGATCCCGAGCATCGCTGCTGCTGCACCAGTATCGCCGAGTTCTGAGTAGATGGGTGCGCACGTCAGGTTCGGTGCTTTAGCGCGCTTGGCTACCACAGAGCCGAGTCGCCCGTCTGGATCTGGTACCGACCAACTAGAGATGTCTTCGCCTGCGAGCGCATCGGTGACCTCGGCCACGAGTGGAAGGAAGATGCGTTCTCGGAACAGCCGGCCGTCGTAGATGTCGCGTTGGCTCGTATCGCCGTCGCCTCGGTAACGATCGAGCAGAGGGCGCGAGCGCGTGACTCTAGAAACAATGCGTGCACCGCCACCTTCATCGGCGAGGACAAACGCAGCGGCACCAGCACCAGCACGTGTCTCGTAAGAACTGCCTGGCGCGGGCCGAAGATCATCTGAAGCGACCACTAGAGCGAAACGGGCAGACCCAGCCTTGATGGCGTCGGCGCTCGCAAGCAATGCTTCGATGCCTGAATGTGGTGAACCGCTGCACAATATGCCAGCGACGTGTGGAGCAAGGCCGAGTGCGCTGCTCAAGATTGCATGGCTCGGACCGTCTAGGAATGGTGGTCGAGAAGTTCCCCACCACAAACCGTCGATGACTCCAGCATCGAGGCCAGCGGCATCGATTGCAGCGGTAGCGGCATCCCATGCCAGAGTTAGCGAGTCTTCATCAGATCCGCAGAGTCCCGCTTGCCCACGCCCACCTTTGCGGTCCCACGCCGCATTGACATCGGCAGTTAGCAGTCGGAGCGATGGAGCGCCAGCCCCGACACCCAATATACGAACTTGATTCATTCTCAAATGCTCCGAAGTTGTGAACGAGTTGTCATGTATCGGCCACGTGCGACGAGTGCCGAGACTGACATTAGCGTCAGGTTTCTCGCCACACTTATGAGAGAACGTTGCCATTCAAGAAGGGCAGCGCGTCGTTAAGCATCTATTCTTCGGTGAGTGTCGGTAGTGAACGAAAATCAAACGTCGGTAGCGTCTAGAGATGGCGAAGCAACGGCCGAGGCGTCGTTTCTGACTTCGTTCTTTGCAACGATCCGAAGCCCGGTGCAACTCCCCGGTCTAGTGGTAATCCCATTACTGCTCATCGGTGCATCTAAGGGCTATATCGCTAGTTATCCGGCATGGATCCCGATAACCGCGCTGGCATTAACTCAACTTGCTAACACCGCCGCACATGTTAGGTGGCCAACCCCGACGTTGCAGCGACACTTCTTGATCAGATCTATGTCGATGATGATCCCGATCACGGTCATTGTCTATTTGACTGGCTGGGGTGCGGCGTTCGCGATTGGTTTCGCGTTCGGTGGCTTGGAACTCATCAGGACGACGGATTCGCGGTGCACGATGCCTGCGGTAGCCGTGGTGATTGTTTGCATCGCACTCGGCGAACTCGCGGTGTCGCTTGATTTGGTATTGACGATGCTCGATCAGCCCATCGGACATGGACTTGCTGTGTTCCAAGCGACAGGAACTGCACTAGTCATACTCGCAGTAGGAGCAGAGGCACGCGAGAAGGAGAGCCGCGACAAAGCATTGAGAAGTAGGGAGGAGTGGTTCAGGGCGCTCGTAGAGCATTCATCTGACGTCGTGTGTGTGCTTGGGGCCGACTACACAAACATGTACACGAGTCCTTCTGTCGGCACGCACCTCGGTTACCCGCCAGACGAACCGGTATTTCAGCCATCGGTTGTGCATCCCGATGACGTCGAGCGAGCACTCGACGGCTTCTTAGCTGCTGTCTCCGATCCAAGCAAGATTGTCGAGGCAGAGGTTCGCCTGTTGCATGCGAGCGGCGAGTACCGCACCTTCGAGGTGAGTATCTCTAGTCGCCTCGACGACCCGGACGTCGCCGGAGTCGTATGCAACTTGCACGACGTCACGATGCGGCGCGACTACGAGAGTCAGCTGCAGCATCAAGCACTCCACGACGCGCTTACCGGTCTCCCTAACCGCGTTGCTTTTATGGATCATCTCGAGCGGGCACGAAGGATCGCGGTGCGAGACCAGACCATGCTCGCTGTACTTTTCCTCGATGTAGACAGGTTCAAGTTTGTTAACGACAGTCTCGGACATGACATCGGAGACCGCTTGCTTGTAGAGGTCGCCGACAGGCTCGTGTCTTTCGTGCGCCCTGGCGACGTAGTCGCTCGCTTCGGGGGAGACGAGTTCACGATGCTGCTCGGTTCGGTCGAAGGCGCCGAAGGAGCAGTGGCGGCAGCTGAACGCATCACTGGAATGCTCCGCCATCCGCTAGCGATAGGAGATCGCGAACTGCAGATATCTTCGAGTGTCGGAATAGCTCTCGGCGATAAAGGCATCGAAACCGCGACGGAGCTTCTGCGCCGGGCCGACCTAGCGATGTACTCAGCAAAGGAGAATGGCCGTTCGCGGTGGGAGCTGTATGACCCGACGAAGGGTCCGAAACTCGTCGAGCGTCTCGAGCTAGAGAGCGAACTGTTGCACGCCATCGACAATGATGAGCTACTCGTGCATTTCCAGCCAGAGGTTTTGCTTGCGACAGGAAGGATCATCGGCGCAGAGGCGCTGCTTCGTTGGCAACACCCTCGATTCGGGCTCCTATCTCCCAACGAATTCATCCCTCTCGCCGAAGAGTCGAACCTCATCTGCGCAATTGATCGATATGTGCTGACACGAGCATGTAGCTGGGCCCAACGCTGGTCGACAGAGCTTGGCCCCACGAATCGAATAACGGTGAGCGTCAATCTCTCGCCACGTTTTGTTCGCGAGCAGTTCGCAGTCGCAGAGATCAACGAGATAGTTCGCAGAAGTGGGGTAGACCCACGATTCTTGCAAGTCGAGATAACGGAGCGAACCGCTCTCTTGGACATCGACAGCACTCTCGGCACGTTGCACGAACTCCGCGCATCAGGAGTTGGTATCGCGATAGATGACTTCGGAACTGGGTACTCGTCACTTGGTTATCTCAAGCAGCTTCCGGTCGATGTAGTGAAGCTCGATCGAAGCTTCGTTGAAGGCATGGTCGGTGGCGAGTCCGATGCAGCGATCGTCCAAGCTGTAATCACGATGGGACACGCACTCGGAATGAGGGTCACGGCCGAAGGTGTCGAAAGCGAAGTACAAGCAGAGCGACTCTGTGGGCTCGGTTGCGACACAGCGATGGGCTGGCTCTGGTCCGCTGCCGTCGATCCGACCGAGCTTTCAAAACTATTGCATTCGGGAGCTTCGAGAGACTAATTCGAGGCGACGAGATCGAGGATGCCTATGCCGTCGGGGAACTCGAGTCCTTCGTCCATTGTCTCTGGCGGGTTCGGTGACCCGTCGTCGTTGAAGGTGATGCGGCGTACGGTCCCTGTGCCTGGACCCGGTCCGATGCCGCCGTCAGCGATGATGATTCCGATGTCGGCGAAGAACAACGAGCCGTCTGGAGCGACACCCATGCCAAGCGGTGTGCCAGTGGTGTACGAGTGCCCGTCTAGGTCTTCGCCTGGTTTTGGCTGAAGAATCACCCGCACGAACTCGCCAACAGCGGTGAACTCTGAGATCACGCCGTTAATCACGCTGGACACGTAACAGTTACCGTTTTGAGCTTGCACGATTCCGTTCGGTGTCGCAAGGTGGTTCGCCGAACTCGCTTTGATGAAAATCTGGGGTTCGACGATGTGGTATGGCGCGCCGGTGCTGTCGACCGAATCACATTCGTCTGGGGTTGCTGGCATTTCGGCGATTGGGTATGAGTAGATGCCCGGCCCCATGCCGTCACGGCCTGGCCCGCGCGCTTGCGCTATCAGAACGGCATCGTCTGTGACGAGAATCTGTTGAGCTGTCCCAGCACCGATGTCGAGTTTGCAGTAGTCAACATCCCACGAATCGAAAGGCGGATACCAAACGATTAGTTGGCCATTCGACGGACCAGCTGCCTGGTTGCCGATGTCGGTCGTAACGATCCGACCGTCGCTCAAGAATCCGCAGCCATAGTTCTCTGCATTGTCTGAGCTGCCTTGGTATGTCGGCGTGAGCTTGCCGATCTGAACTGCTGAAAGCCCACCGATGTGGTCACCAGACAGCTCAAAGATTCCCCATCCCATAAGCGGGTCTGGTTGATGGGTGTCTTCGCCTGCGACAAAGATTTGCGGGTCCTTTGGGTCGAAACAGATCTGTGCGTTGATGTCTAAACCTTCTGGTGAATCTGTCTCGTCGAAGTGGGGGATAACGATCTGTTTTGTGAACGGCGGGACGCTGAGATAGGCGGCTAAGTCGTTGCCTTGGCCACTGAAGATCACGGTCTCCGGCTCTGCTGGGACTGTGGTCGTTGTCGCTCCATTCGAGCCGTCGCTGGTTGAGGATCCGTCAACTACATCCGACGATGAACACGCGCTAACAACGGCGATCGTCGCGAGCGTGGCGGTGAGAAGCTTCGGAATCACTTTGCCTCCAGTTGTACTGCTGCGTCTAAGGCGACAGTAGTGACGAGTCGGTCGAACCCTTCACCTGGTGCCGGCAAGTTCGGGGTATTTGCTATGGCAAGAATCGAGATGCGGTTATAGCTCGAAAGGACTCCTCCTGGCAAAGTCGTGCTCACACAGTCGAATGAGTCGTCGAGCACGCAAAGCAAGATGCCATTGAGGGCATCGTCGTTTGCGAAGACGGCGTAGGCGACTGCGCCAATGTCTGCAGCGATCGAGCCTGGCCGCAGCCAAGCCGTCGGCTCGCCGAAGCCAGAGCCGCGAACCTCAATGCGAAACGGGCGAGGCGTTAGCCAGATGCGCACTTCTGGCGCAATCCCTGCGGGCGGTGCTTTGATGCCGAACCCTGGATCGCACGGGCTAGCAACACACATTGGACGGGCAGGAAGGGACGGGTCGATAGGTTCCTCTGGCGGTGCTGTCGTGTTGTCGGGGAGCGTCAAACCATTCTGCGTCGTCGTCGTTTCCGCGGTGGCGCCACCGATCGTGAAGCCGTACACCCCGGCTTTCGTGCCTGCCGGGTCGGCGCCCGGCTCGCGAATGCCGGTGGGAACTACTACGAGGTCGCCAGCAACGGCCGGGCCTCCGCTCACCGCTCCTGCAACGCCGTAGCTCCACAAGACTTCGCCAGTCTGCAGATCGAGCGCTCTGAATGTGAAGTCGGTCCCTCCGCTGAGTAACACCCCGTTGACGATCGCGCTACTTCCATAGGTGGCCGATGCAGTCGGTTGGTCCCATAGACGTTCTCCGGTAGACGCATCGAAACCGATGAGGCATGGACAATGGTTGTTGTCGGCGAGTCCAGCAGCCACGACACCATCGGCGACGCTTGCCGCTCCGATGAAGCCACCGAAGCTGAATCCCGGACTCACCTCAGGGCTTTGTCCGCGATGTTCCCAAACCTTTTCGCCGGTCTTGCGGTCGAGGGCGTAATAGTGGCCGTCTTTGCCACCGAGCCCAACAACAGCACGTCCTTCAATCTCGAAAAGGTTTGGCGCACCGGCGAAATCGAAGTCGTTGTTCGACGGTCCGCGAGGTTGGAACTTCCAGCGGAGCTCGCCAGATTGCAGGTCGATCGCGACGATCGATTCAGACAGGCCTCGCCAATTTTCGGGAGCGCTTGAACAGTTTGCTGTTCCGAAGAACGCTAGGCCGGATTCGATGTCTACGGTCGGGCTACTCCAAACGCCAACGCAGCCACTCGCGGGCAAGCCTTCGTCGGTGTCGAAGACCCAAGCCTTCTCTCCTGTCGCAGCGTCGAGAGCAACCACCCCGGCCGGTACTCCCGGCGTGTCATGAGCGTCCCACCCGAATATGACTTTGCCTTCCGCTACTACAGGTGACGATTGGATCTCTGTCTGGTCTGTGCCATCGCCTGGTTTGCCGAGTTCATGCCGCCACCGAATCGTTCCGTCCTTTGCGCTCGCGGCGAACATTGTCTTGCCGCTCGCGAAGAAGACGCGTAGCTCTCCGTCCGTAATAGCGACTGCCGCTGAACTCACAATCTGTCCCGAGTACACGGTCTCATGTTTCGGTGCATCAAAAATCCAGCGTTCGGCACCGGTCTTGGCGTCGATCGCGTAAAACCTCCCGGACCAGTCGCCAACAAAGACAGTGCCGTTCGCTATCGCAGGACTAGCTGTCACGACATCGCGTGTCGAAAAAAACCAGCCTTCGGTTAATCGACTCGCGGTCGATACAGAGATCCCGGTGTCGCAATTCTCGGGGTAAGCAAACGTCCGTCGTGCTGACTGCCCGAACATTGGCCAATCACAAGCAAGGTTGGCCTCTACCGGTGGCCGTGTTTCTGGCACGGAGTCCGTCGAGGAGCAAGCGACCATCAACGCCACCGCCGTGACTGCAGCCGTCAACGGATTTGCACGAGAATGAGCCCGCATGAGCGCGGACAATACTTTAGTTATTAGTCACGGTGTGGGGACCCAAGCCTGCGACGGTTATCCTCCACCTGCTCCGGTGGCGTAGCCGAGTGGTTCAGGCAGAGGCCTGCAAAGCCTTTGACGCGGGTTCGAATCCCGCCGCCACCTCTCATGTGACAGTTCATCGAGGCATTCGCCGTGGCGGACCAACTCCTGCCCCACATACTGCAAATGGGCCTCCCTGCCTAGTAGCAGAAGTGCCTATAATCGGACATACCGGAAACCTGGTTTGGTCCGTTTTCACCTACTAGGTATGTCACGTCTAGGGCTGCGATGTTGCAAAGAACGAGCATACGAACACGAGTGTTGGCCGGTTTCGCGGTGCCAGTGGCTGCCCTGGTGGTCGTTGGCACGCTCGACTTGGGTCCGAGTCTCGGCCTTGGGTTGGTAGTCGCCGCTGTCGCTGGTGCAGCGATCCTGTTGGCCATCGCCATTACGGCCTCGATCACTAGACCGATCACGGTGCTGACCGAACAAGTCATGGACCTCAATGTCATGCAACGACTCGGACGCAAGGTCTCGGTCGATGAAATGTTGATGACGCGCGATGCCCGTGGCGGCTTTGATGGCGAACTCGGACAACTCTCGAACGCGATAGCCGAAGGGCGTCGGCGCGGGATCGAGACGGTAAGCGCAGAGCGAGCCGCCCACGATGCGATCAAGGAGCTAGCTACTAACTGTGCGACACGAACGGATATGGCGCTGAACTCAGCGATCGATGCTTGCGCGGTACTAATCGACGGTAGTCCTTACCCCGCGATCTCGCTATCGCTTGAGTCCGTACACGGCGCGGTCCTCCGCTCAGAACGCCACACTGCTGGACTGTTGGAATTGCTTGGCTCGACAGCCCACCAGCAAGATCGTGCATCGTCTGTGGCCACGGTCGTAGCAAACGCTGTGTTGTCTTGCGATGCGGCAGGGCGTATTGGCACAGCCGAAATTGGCGACGCGTACCTAGACGCGACAACCGTGAACGACATGACAAACCTGTTAGGGGAACTCATAGATAACGCCGCGAACGCGACAGCTAGCGGCGGATCGGTGACTGTCTCGGGCGCAACGAACGATGTCGGCTACGTCGTCACGATCGTCAACGAAGGCGAAGCGATGGATTCTCGGTCGCGCGACGTCGCAAACAAGAGGGTCGCTCGAGTTCTAGCGACAGATCTATTGCCGACAAAATCAATCGGTCTCGATGTCGTTGGCCGAATTGCGCGTCGACATGAGATAGATGTTCAAGTCGTCGATCCGGCCGAAGGCACATCGGCCGTACGAGTGCAGATTCCGTGGTCGAAGCTCACGTTTGCCCCAGCGCCGAAGCCACGAGTAGAGCCAGCAATCGTGGTGGCGGCAACGGAGACCTCAATCGCCACCGAAGTGATCCCAGAGCCTCAGTTAGTTTCGGAAGTAGTGGCTGAGGTTGCGCCACAGCCCGTCCTAGAACCACTGGCTGTCGTTGAGACAGCGCTAGCGACGGAACCGGTGGTGGCACGGGACTTCGGTGTAGTCATGGAACCCGCGGCCGTCGCCGAAGCTGTCGAGACCACGGTTGACGCGCAAGCGCAGATGCCGCCACGGAACCCGTTTGTCAGCTCATCTAGGCGCGAAGCAGTTGTTGCTGCGCACGCCGAGCCAGCTCCGCGAAAGAAGCGGTGGGCAGCGGCTCTCGCCAACGCCGATCGCTAACACGCAGCGGTTTAGCTGCGCAGGGTCGTTCCGGCCAGCGCACCCGTGTGCTCACCGTGTTCCATGAAAACGGAACCATTCACGATTGTCGCGTCGTAACCACTCGACCGCTGCACATAACGACCTGCCCCGAGAGGGAAGTCATGCTCGATGCGCGGTAGCGGTAAGGAAAGGGCGTCTAAGTCGATCACGTTGACATCGGCGAACGCTCCTTCAACAAGACGACCCCGATCGACTATCCCGAACAGATCTGCAGTGTCGGATGTCAATCTGCGTACCGCATCTTCTAATGTGAGCATCGCCTTGTCGCGCACCCAGTGCGACAGCAGCCATGTCGGCTGGCCTGCGTCCATGATCAACCCGACGTGTGCACCTGAATCGGCGAGACCGAGTACGCAATAATCCTTGTCGAGCATCCACTCGATGGCATCGTGACTCTGGTTCAAGAACGGGTAACAAAAAATTGCCCTACCGTCGGTTTCGCGCGCGATCTCGATGAAGGCCTCTATCGCGTCAACGCCGCGGCGCTCGGCGTGTGCGGCGAGCGAGTCCGATTCGCTGAACCTGTAGTTGGCTGGTTCTGTGGCCAGCACGAATACTCCGTTCCAATCCATGCGCGACTGTTCGCGCGCTGACGCAAGCAGGCTTGCGCGCTCAGAGTCGCTCGAGAAGGCGGCGAGGTAGGCAGCAACTCCTTTTCCTGCAAGTTCAGACCAACCGGGAGCGCGATCAAAAAAGGTTCGTGCCTGCAGGCTGAAAAGCAGAGAGATGCAACGTGGTGTGGTCTGTGGGCGGATGTCTCCACCGTCGGCTGCCTCTGCTTCTACGAAGTCGAAGATCTTCTTGTACAGCTCAGGACCCAGGTCGCTTTGCGCTACTCCGAATGTCACGGGCCTGCCGGTCCGTCGACGAATCTCGGCCATCCAATGAATTTCTGCTGCAGTATTTGCGTAGTCAATACCAGAGCCTTCGAATCGTGGCGCTACCTCGAATACCCCTTTGTCATGGCGCCCAAGAACATCACCGATCGCGTATAACTCATCGGTGTCGGCCCAGGTCCCTGGGACCATCCGCCCGTCAGGAACGGTGTGCAACAGGGTGCGACTGGTAGCAAAGCCGAGTGCGCCAGCTTCAATGGCTTCGTCGACGAGCTCGCACATCGAAGCGATGTCGTCTGGAGTTGCTGGCTCCTTCGAAAGCCCGCGTTCGCCCATCACATGATGCCGGACTGCGCAGTGGCCGACCAAGCCACCAACGTTTATGCCCTTAGGTAGCCGGTCGACAGCTTCTAGGTATTCGCCATATGTGGTCCAGTCCCAGTTGAGACCTTGCAGGATCGTGTCGCGCGGAATGTCTTCGACCGACTCCATTAGCTCGGCTAAATATTCGCGTTCATCCGGAGCACACGGTGCGAAGCTCACGCCACAGTTGCCTACGACGACGCTCGTCACGCCGTGCCAGCAACTGCTCGTACCGAGAGCATCCCAGGAAATTTGGGCATCGAGGTGGGTGTGAATGTCGACGAAACCTGGGGTGACAATCTTGCCGGTCGCGTCGATCTCTCGAAGTCCATCGGCATTAACGACACCGACGGTCGTTATGCGGTCTCCGTCGATTGCGATGTCGGCGGTGCGTGGCGCTGAACCAGTCCCGTCAACAACGAGACCATTACGGATTACGAGATCATGTGTCATCGCGACATTCTGTCTCACGCGGAACGAATCGAGCGAGACGACTCAGGTTTGGCGCGTGTAGATCTTCGCAACTACCGATTCGATGTCAGGTTCTTCGATCGTGAGGTCACGGATCTCAGCTACCTCACCGACACGATTTATCAGTTCCGAAGCGCTGTAGCGATCTCTGTGGAAACGCAACCATTGCCTAGGCCCATCGACTTTGACCGTCTCGGCTCCGTCGATCGCCAGAGGCGAGCCAGACGTGACGAGATCGACTACGAGTGTGCGATAAGGCTCGTACTCGTCGCGTAGTTCGTTTAGCCCTCCGTCGTAAATAACAGTCCCATGGTCGATTATTAGGAGGCGCTTGCAAAGCCGCTCAATGTCGTCGAGGTCATGGGTCGTAAGCAGGACCGTTGTATTGCGATCACGGTTCAGATCGGCCAAGAAGTCTCGAACTGCAGCCTTGCTCACGACATCAAGGCCAATAGTCGGTTCATCCAAGAACAACACTGTGGGACCATGCAACAATGCAGCGGTTAACTCGCCGCGCATGCGTTGGCCAAGAGAAAGTTGGCGGACCGGAGTCTTGAGTACGTCTTCGAGCGCCAGCCGTTCGACGCACTCGTCGAGATTTGCCTGGTGCTTTTGGTGATCGACCCTGTACAGGTGACGGAGCAGGTCAAAACTCTCTATCAAAGGCAGATCCCACCAGAGATTTGATCGTTGTCCGAACACAACTCCGATTCGACGAGCGAGCTCGAGCCGCCTCTTATGTGGCACGAAGCCGGCGACAGAACACGTGCCAGCATCCGGTACGAGTATTCCCGTGAGTATCTTGACCGTAGTTGACTTGCCGGCTCCGTTGGGTCCGACATAACCGACCATCTCACCAGCGGCCACAGAGAAGCTGACGTCGGCTACTGCGGTGCGCACCTCCCGGGTCCGCCTGATAAGTCCGTTGCGCTCGTAGACGACGAAGTTTTTTGTGAGACCGTGCGTTTCTACGACATTCATGATCCGGTACTCCTGTAATGACGGACTCCGAGTCGCCAAAACCCATAAGCAGCGAGGAAGACAATCGCAGCGACCGCAGGGGACGCGTATCGGAGGAATGCGGGGATACCGAGTTCGTCTGGCTTGTTGAGAATGGCTAACGCCGGAAGGTACGCACAGAATGCAAGAGGGACAACATACGCGAGCAGGCGGCGTAACCAGCCACTGAATACCGGTAGTGGAAACGACGTGAGATAGTTCCCGCCGTACGTGAGAGCGTTGCCGATTTCGTTTGCTCCGACCATCCAGAATTGAATTGCGGCTGTCGCAAGAAATACCGCAGCGAATATCGCTGTACCGCCGAAGATCATCACGACTATGAGAACGACATTGCGCACGTTGAATTCGATTCCGACGCGTGCACTAGCCACGACGAAGACAAGTGCAGCCTGAGCTATTCCGCCGACCCGACGCAGGGCCATGTCTGAACCTGCGATCGACACAAGGGTTCCAACGGGTCGCAACATGATTGAGTCGAACTTCCCGGTGCGTACCAACTCGCCGGTTCGTTCGATGCTGCCGATCGCCATATCGCAGAGGCCGAAGCCAATGCCCGAAGCTCCGTAAAGAAACGCGACTTCCACGGCGCTCCAATTGCCAAGCATCGGCAAGTGGTCGAAAATTACGAGTACTTCTATGAAGTTCGTTGCTGTCAGCGCGCATGAGGCCACCATCTGCATGAACAAGCTTGTGCGGAACTGCATTTGGGCGCGAACACTCGCGCCGATGAGGTGCCGGTACGCACGCCAAGAAGCGCTGACTTCGGCTTGAACACTCATCCTCCGTGCACGACCAGTTTTCTTGTGCCAGCAATTAGCGCGAAGCGACCGCAGACGAACAGTGCAAATCCCCACGCAGCCTGCAGTCCAATTGTTGCTATGCCCGAAGGTCCTGATGCTTTGCCGAGAAAGACGTCGATCGGAGCTTGGGTTGTGCCAGCCCACGGCAAGGCGTGCATCACGACCCGTGCCCAGTGCGGAAACCAGGCGATAGGCATCAAGAAACCAGACATGAGGGTTGCGAGCACGTTCGAGACGATCAGCGCCCCCCGCCAATCGCGCAACCATATCGGTGCCAGGTTCACTATGAAACGCAGTCCGAAACTGATCCAAACGGCGAGGGCGACACTAACTACAAACGACATCCACTGCCACACGTCTGGTGGCACAGTGACGTCAAAAAGTACGAACCCGACAGCGACTGGACCGATACCTCGAATACAAAGCGCATAGGCCGCACGTCCGAAGTCTCTAGCGAGCCAATAGCGTTGCGGGTCGATTGGCCGTGTGAGATCAGTTGCGATGTCGCCGGATTCGATTCGAAGAGCCAACTCGTTCCAGTTCCAAATCGCGATGACGGCAATTAGTCCCTGGGTAAGCCAAACGTACGCGAGAGCGTCGGTTGTCGAGTAGCCACCGATATCACCAGCTTGTCTGATCGCCGCGAGCAATATCGCACCACGCAAGAAGCCAAAGACGATGTTGGTGAAAAGACCCGCGATGGTCGCAGCTCGGTAGGTCGCATAGCTCCTGAACCCAGCGAGTATCAGGTGCGCATCAAGCAACATTGGAGGCAGGCTAACGGCGTCGAGCAACAGGAATAGCCACGATGACGAATAGACTCAGAGGTCGACGTGACCAGATTTGTGAAGTTCTCGACAAGGTTTCTTGTGGTATCGCTAGCTGGTTCTATGGCGCTCGGGACCGCCGCAGCATTTGTCTTGCCTGCCGTGCAAAGACTGGCATTCGGAACGACTGCATACAACTCGCGTACGCCGAGCCTTGCGCCACTGCAACAACGCACGACCGTGCTGTGGAGCGATGGCTCTCTGATGACTCAGCTATACAACGAGCAGGATCGGGTTGCCGTCCGACTCGAGAAAGTTCCGCAACATCTAATCGATGCAGTCATATCGATCGAGGATCGTGACTTTTTCAAACACGAAGGAATTGACTTTCGTGGCTATGCACGCGCTCTAGTTCGAGACATCGAAGGCAACACTAGATTGCAGGGCGGATCCACGATCACACAGCAACTCGTGAAGATCACTCAGTTTCCAGAAGCTGAGCGCTCGATGAAGCAGAAGGTCCGCGAAGCAAACGTCGCCACTCAATTCGAACGCCGCTTTTCTAAGGAAGAAATTCTCGAGCGGTATCTCAATGAGGTCTACTTCGGCGCTGGCGCCTATGGCGTGAAGGCAGCTAGCGAAAGATACTTCGATAAGAAGTTGCGGGCCATCACCGTCGCCGAAGCAGCACTGCTAGCGGGACTGATCAGTTCTCCGAACGGATTGAATCCCGTCGAGAATCCCGGCGGCGCGAAGGATCGTCGCGATCGTGTGCTTGCTGCGATGGTCGACAACGGTGTGCTGAGTCCTGCTGAAGCCAGTGTGGCGCGACGATCGCCACTGCCTAAAGCTGTGCATCACAACGCCAAGTACGCGCCCGACACGCATTTTCTCGCTGCGATGATTGACCACCTAGTCGAGCAAGACACGCCAGCAGCACGCGCTCTTGGCCCAGACCCGGAAAGACGGCGGGCGCGAATTTACGGTGGCGGTCTTGCAATAACGACGACGCTCGATAGGGCGATGCAAGCACATGGCGAAGAAGCCGTTCGCGCCGGCCTGCCGGCCGGAACCCCTGTCACGTCTGCGGTCGTCGCATTAGACAATTCCAATGGTGCAGTCAAAGCAATGGTCGGCGGTGTTGACTTTGCACAAAGTAAGTACAACCTCGCCACCCAGGGAGCACGCCAACCCGGATCAAGCTTCAAGACGTTTGTGCTAGCGACTGCCCTCGAAGCTGGCTACTCACCCGACGATCTGATTACGGGCGAATCGGTCTGTTCGTTTCCGAAGCCCCTCGCTACCACGCCCCCCGATCCGTATGTGGTGCGGGCACACGGCACCGGCGTTATGAGTCTGCGAACCGCGATCGCAGACTCGGTGAACTGCGCATTCGTTCGTCTCATCATTTCTCTGGGGCACGGCCCGGTTGGGCCTGGACGCGTAATTGAGACTGCGCGCAGATTGGGAGTGAATGAGTCTGACCTAATCCCAGTCACGTCGCTTGCCCTTGGAACGTTAGGAGTGACGCCTCTAGAAATGGCATCGAGTTATTCGACTATCGCCGCCGATGGGGTGCGGCATGCGCCGGAATATGTTTCGGAAATTGTCGACCCAGAGGGCGTCGTGATCTACAGGAACGATGGCACAAGCGGCAAGGCCGTGATGCGACCGCAAATTGCTCGCCAGCTAACCGAAATGCTCCAAGGCCCAGTGCGCGCCGGCACTGCGGCAGGAACTCTTGGTAGCTTTCCGCGGCCTGCTGCTGGCAAGACGGGTACGACCAATAGCAATGTCGATGCGTGGTTTGTCGGCTTCACCTCTCAGTTGACAACTGCGGTGTGGGTCGGGCAGCCGACATGCGGAGACAACGACGATCCTGAGTGTTCTCTGAATCGGTACCTTGGCGGTCAGGGATTCGGTGGTGGAGTAGCTGCGCGAATCTGGCGGGCGTTCATGGAGCCAGCCCACGATGGGCTACCGATCGAACAGTTTGTTGAGCCAGACAGGGCGCTTATCCCCACAGCTCAATTCATCAATTCCGACGGGCGCCTAGGGCGACTTGAATTCCCTGAAGCCCCGAGCAAGACAACGCCGACGACTAGCCCGCCTACTACATCCCCGTCGCCATCGACTTTGCCCGAGCCGACAACAACTACGGCGTCTACGAGCACTACGGTGCCGGGTCCATGACTGATCTCGTAGCTCTGTTCGAACTGCAGGAACATGACTCGGCAATTGCCGCGCTGAGTAGTCAGCGTGTGCATTTGCCGGGGCGAGCAGAGTTAGATGGCGTGTTGCGTTCGGGCCAAATCGCTCACGAGCAACTCGGTGCTGTGCGCGGTCGTCGCGACGAACTTCATCGGTCGCTGAAGTTACTCGACGACCAAACTCACACGGCTGCAGCGAAAGTCAAAGCAGTGAACGACAGGCTGTACTCAGGAAAAGTGACAGCTACACGCGAGTTGCAGGACCTACAAGCCGACCTTGACAATTCGGAGCGGCACCTCGGCGAACTCGAAGATCGGGAAATCGAGTTGATGGTTGAAGTAGAACAAGTAGATGCCGAAGTGATTGCGGCTGAGACAATCCTTGCGGATTTGGCAAAGAACGTGGAGACCTTGCGTGGGTCGATCGCACAATCCGAAGTTGAAATAGACAATCAGATCAGCGCGATTGGCCTGCTGCGCACAGAGTCGGCGCGCACTCTTCCTCCGGAACTCGTCGCCGACTACGAGCGCCGTAGAGAGCTGAACCGGGGTGTCGGGGCGGCTTTGCTGATCGGCAATACATGTCAGGGTTGCCGCCTAACAATTCCAGCTGTCGAAGCGTCAGAACTCCATGCCGACAAGTCTGGCCAAGTCTTTAGTTGCGACAACTGCGGCGCGATTCTCGTAGTTCGATGAGTCAGCAGACGTTCTTCGAATTGTCGGGATTAGACCCTTCGACACGAGCTGAGATCGGAATTTGGTTCGATGGCGCGTCGCGTGGCAACGGCCAGCCTGGGGCGCGCGCATCGATTGGCGGGGTGGTCAGGGACTTGACAACAGGAGAACTGCTCGCCGAAGTTTCGCAATGCATAGGAGAAGAGACGAACAACGTTGCTGAGTACGCGGCGCTGTTAGCAACCGTCGAGGCCGCGGTCGCTTTCCCGGCCCGTCGCTTGGTAATTAGTGGCGATTCCGCACTTGTAATAAATCAGTTGCTAGGAAAATGGAAAGTTAAGGCCCAGCACCTGTTGCCGTTACTGCGAGCTGCGCGCGCCGCGCTCGCCGGTTATGAATCGGTCGAGTTCATCCACGTGTTGCGTGATAAGAATCGCGAGGCAGACGCCTTGGCAAACGCGGCGCTCGACTCGGCGGTGTAACGCAGTTGCTGCTGTGGTATGCGGCTGGCTCAATAGTTGCCGTTTGTCTCGTATTCCAAAGCGCTGGTCTTGATTATCGCTTGATCGCTTTCGGGTCTCTGCTACCGGTAGCGGACCTAATTGTCGAGCATCAGGCGTTAGCGCACACGCTTCTGGCTCCAACAGGTGCGTTAATGATCACGATGTTCGCCACTATGGGGCGCGGGCGACGTTTACTAAGACGCCGGCTCTTGGGAGTGCCAATCGGGTGGTTCTTCGGCATCGGTCTATCGGGTGGGTTCACACAACAAGACCTTTTTTGGTGGCCAGCATTCGGGAACGATTTCGGCAATACAGGAGTGTTTCCGTCGTTCGGTTGGGCGGTCGCGCTCGAGCTAATCGGCGCGACGCTGAGTTTCTGGATTTGGTCACGATTCGCACTATCTGACCGTGGGAGACGGCGAGATTTTCTGCGGACCGGGCGGTTGGTGTCGGCATGATCGTCTTGGTTCGTCACGGCCAGACCGCAGCCAACGCCAACGGGTTGTTCCAGGGCCGGACAGATCTTGAACTATCACGGCTTGGCATCGCCCAAGCAGATGCGTTGGCTAGTCACTTCGCGACGACCATCGACCGCGGCGTGTCGCTACGGATCCTTTCGAGTCCGCTAAAGAGGGCGCTAGCGACTGCGCTCCCGATCGCGTCCGCGCTTGGGATTGAACTTGCAGTGGAACCTGCACTCACAGAACTCGACTATGGCGACTGGGACGGGCGGCCACTATCCGAGGTGACGAGCGAGCAATGGTCGAAATGGCGCACGGACCCGCGTTTTGTTCCACCCGGAGGTGAATCGTTGGTGGACGTCAGGTCGCGAGTCGAGACTTGGCTTGCCTCAGCGATGTCATTCGATGGTGTGCTCATCGCTGTCACCCATATGTCGCCGATCAAAGCAGCCGCCTGTAGCGCTCTTGCGATTTCGGATGCGGCTACATGGAGAATGCGCCTCGATCTCGCCTCCGTGACGCGCTTGTCGAAACGCGACGGCGAAGTCATGCTGTCATCGTTCAATGAGACACCAGCGGCATATGTCGACATGCCAAACTTGGCCAATGGCAACAAATAGTCGGCAACGCAAACGTCGCCTTTCGGCGATCAAGCTCAGCATTGGACTAGGCGTGCTGAGCATTGGTGCCGTGGTCTCATTAATCGCAGGCGTTTCGGAGTTGCGGTCGCTCGGCGAGGGCGATGGTCTCTCTGTTGCCGAGGAGTACATGGCCGGGTCCGGCATTACCTACTCAAATGAACAGGGTCGATTTCGCGCCGAGATACCTTCGGAGGCATCCGAGATACGCACCGACAAGATGAACCTGTTCGACGGCAGCGTCAAGATCCAGGGAATACGTTCGAAGCTCGGCGATGCCGACTCCACTTTCGTGCACGTCAGTTGGTTCGATTTGCCGGAAGCGCCTGCGGCGTCGGACGCCGTTGGCTTGCTTGGCGCGCTTGCTCTTTTCCGCTCCCAGCTCTTCGGTTCCACACCAGCTGATGGTCACGTAGTCGACGGGTCAGACGAAAAGAGCTACGAGTACAGAATCGAACTCAGCCCCGATGCCACTCTCAAAGATGCTGGGGCTGAGTTCATAGTCGAACGGTTGGTTCTCGTAGGCGCACGCGTATACGTGTTGTGGGTCGACTCAGCTGAGCCTCAAACCGCGGTGCTTAGCTTTCTGGCATCTACTTTCGAGCCCACGAGTTCCTAGTCGAGCTAGATATTTATGATTGTGACCGATACTGAGTGGGGCGCAGCCATTACCTGACCGACAGTGTCCGTAGCTCTGACGCTGAACGTGTATATGCCCGCAACTAAGTTCGGAGTCGTGTAGTTGTAGTTGCTACCTACGCCGCCGGGGTTGGTCAGGAATGCCGCAATCCATGTTGATGTCGAGGTGAAAGTTCCGTCAGACTTCAGATACATGTTCGTGCTGTTGACAATTTGAATCTCAACTTTTTCAATGCCCGTATCATCTTCTGCGCGTCCAGAAATCATCGCGAAGTTTGTAAACGTTTGCCCCGCTAGAGGTTGCTGCAATCCCATGTTCAATGTCGGGTCGCTATCGCCGGGGAATATTAGATACTTGGCTGTCGCACCCGTTGTTGTTGTATCGAACTGGCCAGCCGAGTCGACCGCCGTAGCTATCACCGCGTAGTTACCGCCAATAGGAAGATTTAGGGTCAGAGCGAACGTCGTGCTAGTGGCGCCAGGTGAGGCAACCGTTGCGTCGAGCATCGCGTAGGCCCGGTCGGTCGTCCCAAGGGCTGCGTTGGTTAGGTACTTGCCTGCGTAACTGTCATATACGGCAATCTTCACGCCCGACACTCCCGCATCGTCACTCGCAGTTCCCGTGATCGGAAGCACGAGAGTATCGATATCTTGAGTGGTTGTCGCGAAGTCGAGTGTCGTGTTAGGCAGTGCGTCGGCGGCGAACTTCGCTGTCGTATTAATGGTCGGTTGCGAAGTAGTCGGCGTACTGAAGTTGTGTTCGTCGACTGAGCGAACCTTGATCGCGTAGCTCCCGATTGGTAGCGGAGGAGTTGTGTAGGACCAGTCGTAGGTGAGGGGCGAAGCGAGGTTGAACGGGGTGAACCTGTAGGTGCGTGGGCTACGGCCCCAGGTTCCGTCGATCTGCACTCCTTCTCGCGTCTGAGCGTTGCTAATCGATATTTCAACTGCGCGAATGAATGTGTCGTCTGTCGCGGTGCCTGACAGCGTTAGTTGTGTGCCAGGCTCCACTTCGACAGTTGTCGACGCGGGACTTAACACAGTGACAGTTGGTGAGAGGTTCGCTCCAGCAACTCTGATATCTCGAGCCGCGCCTCGTAATTCCCCTTGGCCGCGGTTGTCCGTGACGCTGACTTCGATCTTGTAGAAGCCATTTGGCAGCGTGACTTCGTACTCCCAAAGCGATGCGATTTCCCCAGGGGTATCTGGCAAGAACGAGAAGGAGTTGTATAGCGGCGCCATTGTGCCATCGTCCTGCTGGTACATGTCCGTGTCGTTACTGCGAATCGAGATCGACATGCGTGCGACACCAAAGTCGTCGAATGCTGCGCCAGTCATCATGAAAGTATTTGTGATGACGTTCCCTATCGGGGCGGTGATCGTTGAGGTCGGTGGCTCATCTTCTGACAGCCTCACCTCGAAGGTTGCACTCGCAGGCACTGCATCGCGACCGCCGCTAGTCGCAAACGTGCGTGCGGACCAAACGAACCTGCCCCCGACGGCGAGGTCGAGTGGAATCGACCAGGTCGTCGACGTTGCGCCTGGCGTTGCGAGCGTCGCGTTTATCCCGTTCCAGGTAAGCGACCAGGTCGTGAGATCGTCTTGCAAGTACTGATTGTTGTCGCGGTTCCTGATCTCTATCTGCACGCGCTGGACACCAGCAGTCGCGCTCGCCCTACCCTCAAATGTGTAAGGAATTTGGCTGTAGAGAGTCAGTCCGTCGAACGGATAGTCGATCCATGTTTCAGCGGCACTCGTCGGGGGAATGACATTTCGGTCAAAGAAGCCGTGTCGGCCTATGGACTGTTGGCCGATCATCGTGCCGTCCTGGCCTACGAAAAGACCTCGCGGGTGTAGCTCAAGCGCGCGCACGCCTTGGAAGGGGTTGGCGCCAGGGTTCCAACCGAGTGCGGTCCCAGTAGCCGGGTCCAACGCTCCGAGGGTGTCCCTGCGCACAACTTCGTCGCCCAAGATCGATGCGTCTGGGCTTGAGCCCCAGCCGTACGACTCGTCTCTGTCACCAGGCCATGGCTGCGTGGCGAGGTGAGATTCCTGGAAGCGGAAGTGACCGCCAACGTATACGGCGGTCTCAGAGATCGCAACGGAATAAACGCTGTCGAAGTGGCGCGAAATCCAAATCGGTTCGACTCCTGTGGTGCCAGCTATCGGAAACGCGATAGCCGTGTCGTTGAGGGGTGGGCGGTCGCCACCCGAGCCGCTCGTTACGACGAAGTAAGAGTCATCAGGCGAGATGTCGCCAGCGGCAATGCGGAGTGTCCCTCCAACGTAAATGAGGTTGTCGTCGAAGAGATCGGTCTGCCATGGGTTCAAAGATTTCGTAGCGGTGTCGATCAGAGCGACACCTGTTCTGGCAATCCCGGCGACCTTGCGACCCGTGTGTACGACAAGCAATTTTGTAAGGTCGTGCGTCAACTTGAGTTGGTGCACCGTAAGGGCACCCCCGCCACCGATTCCTTCGGTGATCGGCAGGTTGAACCCGGCGTCGACTGCGCCCGTAGTCGGGTTCAGTGCGACCATCCCGCCGCGCACGACACCGTTCACGCGCGTGAACTGTCCACCTACGTACACATAGTTATCGCTCACCGCGATCGCAGTAGCGCGAGCATTGGCGTTAGCTGTGAACGCTGTAACGACTGCACCAGTAGTTGGGTTCAGTTTTACGATGCGCTGGCGCGCTATGCCGCTAACAGAATTGAAGCGGCCACCGACGAACAAACCGGTGCCGTCGGGTGAACTCTCGATGGCTTGGATCTCGCTCGGGAACACAGGACGAAACCCCATGTCGAGTCGTCCGGAGTTGATGTCATAGGCGGCCAGGTAGGGCTGTGCGACGTTGACGCCGTCGAAATTGCGAATCTGCGTGAATGTCCCGGCTAGGTAGACACGCGTACCGATGACTTCGATGTCGTAAATGTGACCAGTTGCGATACGCGGGGTATCTGTCCGCGGCGTGACAGGTACGAGACCGGTGTGTTCAGGGAGTGCCTGGGCCGCAAGACTCGGACTAGACCCCGAGGCAATGGCCGTTGGTAGTACCAACAAAAGGACACAAAAAAATACTTTGCTACGAAATGCCACTTTGCAAACTCCCTAGTCAGTTCGCCCGTACGTGTCATCGTAACTAGGCATTGTCAAGATTTCCAGAAGAACTTCTCGAGCGCGTGGGTGATTCGCTTGAGATTCGGTATCAGTCTGACGGAAATCGGTATCGGACGCAATGGTGCATAAGTCCCAGATCCTGAGGATACCGACGGGTACGAGACGTAGACGAAAGCACTTTGCCTATTGAATTGGTGCTACCACGGGGACACCGCCTTGGCATGCGATATCTCTGCCCAAAGTCTTAGCCCTACGAAGCCCTGCATCTGCTGCTGCGATCATCTCCTCGGGACTTGACCTGCGTGCGCTGGTCGCGACTCGTATTGAAACCTTGATCTGCTCGCGGTGTTGACAGGGCTGAAGTGAGTACGAACCGCAACGAGGGCCGATTCAGCGACTCCTTTGGCGCTGCCCTCGTCGGTATCGCGCAAAATGAGCGCGAACTCATCGTCGCCACAGCGATACATGCTGTCGGCTTCCCGAAGGCCAGCTCGTAGGACCTGCGCCAATTCAGTGAGGGCTATGTCGGCTAGACGGTTGCCGTAAATCTCGTTGTGCGCCTTGAAGTGATCGACGTCGAGAATTAGCAAGGCGAGTGGTGTGTCGTCATGTGCACTAGCGACACAAGCGACGCTTAGGTCGCGATCGAAGCTACGCCGGTTTGGTGCGGACGTGAGCTCTTTTGTCATAGCGAGTTCGATCGTCTGCTCGTAGCGGTGCATGGCTTCGATCGCGCTGGCAGCTTGTAGGGCCATGGCTTCAGGGTCCGCAATTGTTTCGAGATCAGGGTCTGCAACCGCTGACCCTCCGAAGTGGATAACTCCGATAGGTCGTTCATCGACGATCATCGGGATGACGAGACGTGCTTCTGAAACTGCGGGGTTGCTGAGCGTTTCGTGGTCTCGCCGAGTTCGTAGGCTCGGCCGATGTCGCCTTCGCCGATCGGTACTGCCCGAATGTCGACTACTTGCGCAGTTGACGCATCGCTACTAGCGACGACGTCAAGGGCCGTGTTTCCTTCGTTGGCGAGCCATACGGTGACCCTTGCCCCTGATGCCAGGCGCTTGGACTTCTTGCAGATTGCATCGAGAACTTTTGTGAAGCTGTTGCAGGTTGCCAACTCGCGGGCGAGAGCGATCAATTCATCGGCTCTTTCGACGTGGCTATCCTTACTTGTGATCTGGCGTCGCGTCTCTGAGTCCGCAGCAATCAATGATCGCGAAAGCTTTTCTAGCCCAGCACTAAGTTTCTGAAATTCGGCTGGGTCTGTCGCTGTCGAACGCCGCTGCGTTGGCGCCTCGCGTTTTCGATCGCTGAAGTCTGGTCTACGAGAGCCGCTAGCGGCGGACTAACGCTCGCGCGAAGTTTGCGACCCCGGTAAATGCCGACTGCGGCACCAGCTAGTGAAAGCACCCCGCAAAAAATGATGGTTGCATTTAGGACGCGACGTTGATCTCGGCTAATTGTTTGGGTGAGGTCGGTGAGGCCGACGATCGTTCGCAGGTAAAGTTGGAGTTGAGCGTCACACATGGCTTCATTCGCTTGAACTAGAGCTTCGTGTTTGGGGGTTCCGGGGACAAATGTTGCACATTCGTCGAGAGCGGTATCAATCACGGTCGATACCCAGCGATCTTCGGCGCGCTTCATGTCGCCCAAGAGTCGCGTCGTTTGAGAAGAATCTGGGTTCAGCGCTTCAACAACCGCTGACCTCAATTCGAGTCTCTGCCTGGCACCTTTCACCAAGTCGAGATCGTCGGCGGAGTTTGTTCTCAACCAAGTATCTATGGCGAGCCTCACGCTTAGCGCGTTCACCTCATTCGCGCGTATCAAATTCATCGCGTCGAAGGTTCTGTCTGAACGTGGCCCTAAGACCGATGCCTGCACTGAGAACATAGCAAGTAGAGCAACGGTGTTGATGAGGATGCACGCGAATAGAAAACGCGTAGTTCGGGCGACTCTGTGGTCGAGGCTCGTCGAAACCTTTCGTGGTGTTTCCAAAGACTTTTGAGCATCAGACATCGGAGCCTCCTCGCTGCAATGCGCATGTTCGGCCGCCCGATCTTGTCAATCACGATGCGACCGCGGAGACCGAAACAGAAGTGCTCGGTGAGAAATGACGTTCAGTAATGGTGGTGAGTCGACCGGTACGCCGGATTCTGTCTTCGAACTAGCGCCGAAGCCCTAGCCCGGAGGCGGCCATCCATCTCGGCCGGCGGTCACCCGACGGCTCTAGCGGTCTACCCGGGTTCGACGAGCGGGCCACTCTCACCCTGTTTGACCTTGCTCCAAGTGGGGTTTGCCTAGCCAATACAGTCACCTGCATTGCTGGTGCGCTCTTACCGCACCGTATCACCCTAACCTGTGCAGCGCCAGTTGCCTGAGGCTGCCATCGGCGGATTGTTTTCTGTGGCACTTTCCTGCGGGTCGCCCCGACTAGAAGTTATCTAGCACCTTGCCCTGTGGAGTCCGGACGTTCCTCGATTTCGCCAACTTGACCCATAGGTCAAGTTCCTAGTCGCGGCCGCCTGGCCGACTCACCACGGCTGTCATCTTAGGAACAAGATTCCGAGCTTTTGTAACCGATGGTCTCAGCGCGGAGCGTTCTTGGATGCGAATCTGCTAGCGAACATGGCACAAGTCGGTGCCAAAACTAGGTTTGTTGACAGTTGGCTCAATGCGAACGCGGAGCCGCGACTTGTCGTTGTCGCGATCGCAGCACGAATGAGCATCCAGGCAACGAACATGATGAACCCGACCAAGATTCCCTGGGTCAACGGCATTGCTGGACGCGTACGCCCAGCTGCGTACCCGGCCAACCCGTAAGAAAATATGAGACCGCCGAGGAGTAAATACACCCATGCCGTGCTCGCAAGGTCGTCTATTCGGCGGTCGCTCAGTGCGTATCCGATAGCGACGAAGCAGATCCCGAACAAGCCGGAAAGCGCGCCACTGCGAATCGACCCAAGATCGACGACGATGAGCGCGTCTGTCGATTCCGGTGGCCGCGATTCGGTCATCGCGTCGTGATTGAAGTGTCCTCGGCTGTCATTTCCGAGTACGGCGTTATCAAGCCATCGCGCATGAGGTGACGCAGTCCAGCCCGTTCTTTGATGAGCAGGACGCCAGCCATAAACAAATAGACAATCCCGACGATAAGACGGCTTTTGTGATCGGCGCTTGCATTGTTTTGGAATGCGGCCTGCAATCCGAATTGCACTAGGAACACGCCGAGCAACATTTGTGCCTCACGAATTGAGAACGACCGCGAACTCAACACTGCGATCGCAAAAACGGTCTGTGCAGATGTAACAAATAGTTCGAGCCGTTGCGTGGTGTCAAGAGGCAACCCGTGAGTACCGCCAGACGAAATTGCGAACACAATTGGGAGGGTCCCAACTAACAGAGTCCACTGGTTGACTTTGGAACTAACGAGCGCACCTAGCGCTGAGTTGGTGTTGAGGCGCCATGCAAACATGAGGGCAACAAGCAGTTCCGGTGCTTCTGAGGCGAGGGGCGCTAACCACTTGACCAACAAGAACTCGGAAATCCCTACCTCGCTTCCGGTAGCAACTAATGCTTCGGCGAAATGTTCGGCACTGAGCATAATTATTGTTGCAGCAGCAGCGAATAGGAGTCCGACGACGACTCGACGCTTCCGCGGGGGCAGTGTTGCGATCAACAACGCTGGCCCTACCAGGTGTGGTTCTTCGGCCGGCGCCTTCGCGATCCGTACCACATAGCCGATAAAGATTGCCACGAGAATGCACGCGTCGAGCAGCCCGAGGCTCGATCGCAAAGGCAAAGTAAGTCCCCAAAGGCAAGCGATTGACAAGAAAGCGATCTCGACGGAGTGGCTTCGTTCGAGGGCGAATGTGCCGCTCGTTCCACCATGCAGAGGGTCGAGTTGGTCGCGCCTGGCCAAACGTTTGATCCGCCAAGCAGCTAGCAAGACGACGGACGACCAGCCGACTCCGACCAAGAGTTGGTTGGCTCCTGTCATGTTGGCGAGCGCTAGTTGGCAATTGTTAGAAGCGTCGCCGATACCGGAGCACGTTCCGTTTGACTGGAACTGGTTACCAGCCTTGCGAGTGAACACAAAGTCGACGGCGTACTCAGGGAGTACCGCAATGAGGGCGAGGAGTGCGAGCGCAAGCCCAGCAGATATATCGAGTTGTATTACTTCTGCTGCCCACGCCAACATAAACGCCGCGGCCACGACAGCCAACCCAAATAGCAGAGCCTCGAACCAGTGCGGCAAGCCGTAGTGCCCAAACCTGATGACTAACCCTGGTATCGCTAGTAGTGCAACTGCGCCCATCGTGCGGCCGTGGCGTGTGAGGTCGGGATTTGCTTCGAACATTATTTGCAAGCCTAGAGAAAAAGTTCGCGTGTCGTGGTACTAGACGCCCGCAGACAGCGATCTACCAAGAGCACGAAAATGGTTCACTGTTCAAGATATTGTCGGGAAACTCATGAATGATGTTGTTGCTCCTGTGCTCGCCGCGATCAGCCGTCGAGTTGATTGTTCGGCGGCCGACATCGGTGCGGCGCTCAGCGAGATTCTTGAGGGTCGAGCGACTGACGTGCAAGCCGCGGGCTTCGCGATTGCGTTGCGGACGAAGGGCGAAACCCTCGAAGAACTCACTGCCCTCGTCGCAACGATGTTGCGTTACGCGACTCTCGTAGCCGACATTCCAGAAGGCGCGATCGATACCTGTGGCACCGGTGGTGACAGGTCTGGGAGTATCAATGTCTCGACAATCGCAACGCTCGTTGCCGTAGGGGCTGGTGTCACGGTTGTGAAGCACGGCAACCGTGCAGCATCCTCGAAGTGCGGGAGTGCCGATCTGCTCGAAGCGCTGGGCATGCCGATCGAGCTTGGTCCAGAAGGTATTTCGAAATGCGTTACTGAGGCACACGTCGGATTCTGTTTCGCACCGAAGTTCCATCCAGCGTTGCGTTTCCTCGGGCCCGCGCGCCGCGAACTTGGCGTTCCGACATCTTTCAACTTCCTCGGCCCATTACTCAACCCGGCAAGGGTCAAGCGCCAAGTCGTTGGGGTGAGCGACCCGCTTATGGCTGAGCCGATGCTTAACGTTCTCGCTGCCACCGGAGTCGAACGTGCGATGGTCGTGCACGGCCACGATGGACTCGACGAAATCACAACGACGACGACCTCGACGATCTATGAACTCGATGCCGGAGCCGTGCGACAAACCACCGTCAACCCCACGGATTACGACATGCCGTTGGTGTCGCCCGACGCGCTGAGTGGCGGCGATGTGGATGACAATGTCGCGGCCTTGCGGGCGGTGCTGTCGGGCGACGCTGGTCCGCATCGCGACATTTGTGTTCTTAACTCTGCTGCCGCACTCGTAATTGCGGGACTCGCGAGCGACTTGCGCGACGGCGTTGAGCGCAGCCGTGCCTCAATCGACTCAGGTGATGCCGACGCTGCGCTCAGACGTTGGCTTGAAGTCGCAAATACAGTGGCCCGCTGATGGCCCCCACATTGCAATGCCCAGAATGCGGTCACCGCGAGCCGGTCGACAATGTTTCTCAGCGCGAGCAGTTTCGGTGTGGCGGTTGCGGGAGATCTTTGAAGGTGCCTGAGTCGCTACGACCAGGTTCGCCGAGCGAGTCGCCGGTCGCGACACTTGACCCGTCCGAATCCACAGCGCGTGTGTTCGCTTCGTCGGACAACGCTACGGAAACGAACAGAACGATACAAGACGATCACGGAATAACGCGCGTAGAGCGTGAAGCGATTGCGGCACAGGCGTACGCACCGTCGCTCACTATTTGGGTTCGGTTAGCTGTATGGGCCGTCTGGCTGCCAGTCGGCCTAGGCGTCACTTTCTATGCGGCTATCAAGTTGCGATGGCTAAATGAAGATCACCTGTTCGGAACCCTAGGCAAGGTCACATGGGATCGCTTCGTCCCGATCGGACGGTTGCTTCCGATAGCGGCTCTTTTTGTTGCGGTGTTAGTGCACGGCACGATGATCGCACTCGAACGGCGAGTCGGGAAGCGACGACTAAGTCAAATGCTGACCGGTGGTCCTACCGAGTCGGCTGAGTTACCGCAACCGAATTGAGTTTCGCGATGTGCCTTGCGACAGCGAGGAGTTCGTCGATTTCGTGACGTTCGGGAGGCACGCTCGCTACTGGAGCCACGCAAGTCGTGATGTCGGTTGCGCCTGCACCGTCGGTGATGATTAGTCGTCCGTACCGCAACTCGATAGTGCGCGATGCTGTGCTGATTTCGGTGAGCGGGGCAAGACGTAGCGCATCGATGCGTTCGCGCCTGTCGAAGGTTCGTTCGAGACTAGAGAGCCGGTCTCTAACCACGGCTGCTTCCTCGTAACGTTGCTCGTCGGCGAGGCGTGTCATGCGTAGCCATAAAGGCCGTAGCAAAAGCTCCGGATCAGATGTGAGCCCTAGCTTGATCATTGCTACGACGTCTTCTTGAGACACATTGTTGCCGAGACCCACAGCGGGAACCGCTAACTCGATTGCTTCGCGGACTCCATGCGCCGCTGAGCTCGATGAGAACGGACCGAGATAGAGACACCCGTCTGGCTTCGCGATTCTGGTGACCGTCAGCTTCCCGAGCGGGCCATCCTTGAGCTTGAGGTAGCTATATGTCTTCCAGGTCTTTAGCTGGCGGTTAAACCTCGGCGTGAGTTCATGTATCAACCGGACTTCGCGAACCGCCGCTTCGAGCGCATCGGCACAAACGACATGATCGATGGCGACTGTCTCACGCAACATCTGTGGAACCTTGCGCCGAGTGTCACTAGCAAAGTAGCTCCGTACACGCGCCCGTAGATTCGATGCCTTACCGACGTAAAGTGGCTCGCCTTTGGAGTCCCGAAATACATAGACACCAGGAGACCTTGGGAGACTCGCAGTTAGATCGAGTTTCGAGGCGCTCGGGTGTGCGCGCATGGTGGGTAGCGCAAGCAGATCGTCGAGTCCGAGCACCCCAAAAGCTGCTGCTCGTTCGATGAGAGCGTGGAGGACCTCGGTTGTGGCTTCTGCGTCGGCCATTGCGCGGTGCGATGGTGATGTCGGAACGCGTAGGTGGCGCGCGAGCGTTCCGAGTTTGAGGTTCTCTACCTCGTCTCTGATGAGCCTTCGCGCGAGGCTAAGGGTGTCGACGCGGCGCTGAGAGAGACGGGGATATCCGAACCGCTCACATGCTGCGTCGATGAAACTGATGTCGAATCGAACGTTGTGACCGACGATCACAGCGCCGCCAATGAACTCGAGTAGTTGCGGTAGCACATGCTCGATTCGGGGTGCCTCGACGACCATCGCCTCGGTGATGTGAGTGAGCAGAGTGATCATCGGCGGGATCGCGACACCAGGATTTATGAGGGTGTCGAAACGACCGAGATACTCGCCACCGCGAACTTTGATGGCGCCAATCTCCGTAATCTCGCAGTTGTTAGCTGAAGCACCTGTCGTCTCCAAGTCGAGTACCACGAATGTGACTTCGGCTAGCGGCGTGCCTAGTTCGTCGAAGCTTCCTTGATAAGTCGGCCTAAGCGGAGCGATAGGCGTTGGGTCGAACCCCGCGACCGGCGTATTGAGATATGAAAAGTGAAGCGAACTCACGTCGTCACCATAGCGAACAGTCGTTCGTGGTCGGTGGTTCTTGAGCAATATTCGTTCACATAGTCTGCACGTATGTCTACCGATCGTTTCCGTTGCGCGGCTTGTGGCAACCTCACCCGCTTCGACCTCATAATCACGCGTAGAACGCGTGCTTTTCATCACTACACAGTTGGTGGCGACCTAAACGTCGAAGAAGAAGAAGTGCTCGATGAAGCAGTTGAAGAGATTGCCTGCCGTTGGTGTCGAGCCACGGGCGCAAGTATCGAAACCATCGCCGCTGACTCAACCGCGAGCTGATGACTCAAGGTCGCAGATTCAAGTTGGCGACAGTCCCAGAGGTCTTGCTTGGCGTGATAGTCGACGCGACGCTCGATGCGCAGCGCACGCGTGACGCAGCGCAGGTTCCCGTCGCGCTGCGGCCGCTCCTGAAATTCGATCGCCGACGGCGGACATCAACGGCGGTCCGCCACCAGGTCGCAGTCGCCATCGACGGAGATGAAGACATAGCTGGGTCTGCATGCGAGGCGCTCATGGCGATGCCAGGAATCTTGGCTGCACTGAAGAAACATGACTCTGCATCTCCACTAATTCCGGTAATTGCAGCGACGGCCACCGACACACTCGACCTACATGTCGCGGCTCTGTGGGCAAGTAGCCCCGAAGGCGCAGACACTGCACTCGGCGGCGCGATTGCACTCGTGCATCTTGAGTCTGTCAACACAGATATAGAAGCTGAACGAGAAGCGGCGCTGAGCGAGGTTGAGACTGCGGTAGAAGCCGCACGGCGGGCCGAAGCTTTACTCGACACCGAACGCGAAAAATCGTCGCGCCTCACCGCCGAACTGCGTGAGGCCCGTTCTGCGAACCGCGATCGCAAGGACGCCGAGGTCGCAGACGACGACGCTCTCAGGCGCCGCGTTCAGGAGGCAGATAAGGCAATAGCAGCAGCACTTCAGCGTGCCGATCGCTCCGAGGAGAGTCTCCGACAAACGAACGAGCGGCTCGCGGCTGCCAACGCCGACAAGACGAGCCTCAAGGCTGAATTGCGAGAAGCAACGCGCAAGCTTTCGGACGTAGTAGCGGTTGCCGACGTGCTCAGACTGTCTGAGAAAGCGGAGGAACTCGGTCGTGAGCTTTCGCGGCTTGCGACAGCAGGGAGCGCGGCGAGAACAGAAGTGAATCCAAGAAAAATTGATGCGAGGAGAAGCCCGAGACCGCGGGTGAAAGTTCCCGGTGGACTCACATCAGATTCGGCCGAAGGATTCGCCGGCATGTTGCGCACAGATGGCGTGTTGTTAGTCGTCGATGGCTACAGCGTGGCATTCGCTGGCTGGCCGGAAGCAACTGCAGAAGATAAGCGCAGACACGTCTTGCGCGGTTTGGCAGATCTGCATCGCCGGTTCGGTTGCGATGTGTTGTGCGTGTTCGACGGTGACGGCACCGCCATGAAGCCACAGAAGCGCGACGGTGTCCAGATCGTATTTTCGGTCGAAGAAGAAGAAGCAGACGCTGTCGTAGTGCGCTCAGTTGAGGAGCTCGACGTAGGTAAATGCGCGATCGTCGTGTCATCCGATCGTTGGGTCCAAGACAACTCAGAGGCGCGTGGCGCTACGGCTGTTCCAAGCGAGGTTCTTATAGCAACGTTTCGAACGCGGTAGCCGCGGCGAGTAGGCGCACTAGTTGGCTTGCTTGCCTTGCGCCATTTTCACAAGGTCCATGACGCCGGTGCGAGTTGCTTTGATGCCACGAGCGACGATCGAGGTGTCCCAGCCTGTCGCTTGCGCGCGGAGCGCGCCTACGTTGCAGTTTTCTCGACCCCCGAGAGTCGTGAACGGGTCGTAGTTGTACAGGCGCATTGCGTTGGCATGGCTGATCTTGTCGATGTCTGAGTCTGAACAGTTTGCAGCCTTCATCTGCTTCATGAACTGTTCGGGAGATGTCGGCCACGAACTATCGGAGTGCGGGTAGTCGCATTCCCAGCAGATCATGTCAATGTTCATCTTGTGGCGCATTTCAATGCCGACAGGGTCGTCGATCCAACAGCAGATCACCTGTTCGTCGAATACCTGGGAGGGGAGACGGGAACCCATGTCTTGGCCAGTCCAGAAGCGATGCCGGTCGTAGGTGTAGTCAATCCGTTCCCGGAAATATGGGATCCAACCGATGCCACCTTCGCTCAACGCGTACTTGAGCGTCGGGAACTTCTGCGGGACCTTTGACCACACGATATCTGCCGCTGCCTGCACGATGTTCATTGGCGAGAGTGTGATGAGAACATCCATCGGCGCATCGTCAGCAGTGATCACCATCTTGGACGACGAACCGATGTGAACGTTGACAACAGTGCCTGTGTCGGCGCATGTCTCGAAAAACTTGTCCCAATGACCTGAGTGAATGCTCGGGTGACCAAGAGGTACAGGATTCTCAGAAAAAGTTACGGCGAAGCAGCCCTTGTCTGCCATGCGCACGACCTCTTCTGACATGAGGTCAACGTCCCACATGATCGGCAAGGCGAGTGGGATGAAACGCCCCGGGTAGGCACCGCACCAACTCTCGACGTGCCAGTCGTTGTAGGCGCGCAGCAATGCCAGCGCTAGGTCGGGATCATTGAGAGCAGTACGCGCAAATAGCTGACCACAGAACTGCGGAAATGAAGGGAAGCACATCGAACCGAGGACACCGTTTGCATTCATGTCCTTCACCCGGTCGTGGATGTCGTAGCAGCCGCTACGCATGTCATCGAAGCTTGTTGGGTCCATAGCGAACTCTTCTGGGGGACGGCCAGCGACAGCGTTGAGCCCAATGTTCGGTAGTTCGGCTCCCATGAAGGCCCAGACGTCGATGCCGGAGTCTTTGCGGGTGAGTTTCGGAGCACGGTCGATGAACTCATGGCTCAGGCGACCCTCGAAAAGATCGGGAGGTTCGACAACATGGTCGTCCACTGATACGAGAACTAGGTCTTCAAGATTCATTGCGATCTCCTGGGCTGCGTGAACCGAAACTGACGCCGGTGTCAGGTTAGCTGTGCCGACGATCTAGTGATAGCGCTCGATCAATTCGGCTTGCGAACTGACACCAAGTTGAGCGTAGATCTTTGAGAGCCTGTTGCGTACCGTGCCGTGAGCGAGACCGAGTTCGCTAGCGATGTCGGCCACAGTTGCCCCATTTATCGCGGCGAGACCCAGCGCGAGATCTCTGTTGTCGAGTTCACGAAGTCGCGTTGGATCAGACACGGCAATCGCTCGCGATGGCTTGAGTTGCCAGAGAATGAGTGGTTCGTCGCCCGAAATGAGGCGCAACGTGGAAGTTGCAACGAGCCAGCCATCGGGGCTCAATATGTCGTGGGCAACGTCGACTTTTGTCTCTGTGCCAGCAACTAGTGCATCGACTGCGTCGATGATTGTGTGGAATGACGATGGATGGTTTAGGAGCCAGACAATCTTGCCGACTAACCGACGCGAAAGCTCGGGAAATTCGACGGGTGAACTGACTCGAAGGATCCGCCATGAGAGATCCATGAGGAACGCCCAAGAGCCGTACTGGGCGATCTCTCGTCTAGATGAGGCGGGTTGAAAGTACAAAACTGCAAGTGGCGGGTCGGCCTCATTGCGCTTGATCGATACGACGGTCATGACCTGATCGGGGTAGCGCTGCACAAAGTGCCATGTGCCTAGAGCGCCCTCTGACGCCCTGATCCGATCGGATCTTTCTACAAGTTTATCTTCGTCGAACAAGGTACGGACTTTCGAACCCGGTGGGTAGGCCGTGTCGAAGGCAGTGTTGCTCGCCGCAATCGTCGTGCCGTCGACAAGGCCGATCGCGATCGGTCCGTAGGTGCTCAGAAGTGAACCGATTGTCTCTCCAATGGCATCGACCCACTGCTCGCGGGTCCCGTCGAACCGCAAGTAGCGCGGTCGGTCGGCCTTTGCATGGACTAGCGCTTCGTCGAAAGTCCGCACGGCGCTGACTGCTCGAGCGACAGAGCTCGGGGGGCGCGTGGCGTATCGCGCAACTAGTTCGCCGCGGGTAGTCGTCCCTAGTTTTTCGAGAATTCTCGACAATTGGTTTCGTACGGTGCTCGCCGCGACTCCGCCGCGGACCGCGATAGATACGGCGGACGCACCAGCTAGTACTTGTTCAAAGACGTGCATCTCGCGGGCGCCGAGTACAGCGCCGGGGTCGACAAACTGTTGCATTCTTGACTTGGGCGGAGCGTGTATAACAGTTGCTACAACTACCTTGTCGGCGGATCCGAGGCGAGTAGTTGTGGTGTCGACGCTCGACCAACCCGACGCTCGGCCCGACATGCGTGTTACGGCATGTGCCTCAGGAAGAGTCCCGTTGCAAACTTCGTAATGGTCGCTGAGGTTTGCTACGACGTCTTCTGGGTGTACGAAAATCCAGCGGATGAGGCCAACGGCCGACCCCAAACTCCGATTGCGTCGTCCATGGATACCGCAGATTCTGTCCCACTCATCAGACAAGACGACTCGATCTGCTCCGTCTTCAAGCTCAGTGCTCTCGCGCGTGGTCTTCGGAAGCAACGTATAGGTAATAAATGCCGGGTCACAATCAGGTCCCGTAGTTGCACGCAACGTCGTGGAATCAACGGTGAGACGGTTGCTCGTAAAGGGTCCGTCGCCAACCGGAAGGCTCATCACTCGGCGAATGGTTCGTACAGGCGGAAGATCAGGGTCGGTGGCCCACTTGAAGTAGGTGTCGATCTGTTCCTTGTCGTCGCCGAAGTTCAGATCTGTGATCTGGTTCGGGACTCGACCAGCGAACGGTGGAATTACTGCCCCGGTACGCGCTACGCATCTGCGACCGTCAAAGAGGCTCAGCCCTATGTCGGACCAGTTCCAAAACGGTGACTCAACGGTGGCAACGAGTTCCTTGATCCATGCATCGCGATCAGGGTTACCAGGGAGGTACATCGCCTACATTATTGCAGGCGATGTACCTCCGTTTCGTACTAGTTTTGGTTCAGATGCTTTGTGTTAGCTCTGCTTCAGGCGCTCGAGCAACTGAGCCTGGTTGGCTACGCCGACCTTCTTGAATATCGCCGAGAGGTGGTTGCGCACCGTGCTCGGAGAGATAAAGAGGCGACGTGCAATTGTGGCTACGCGGAAGCCATCTGCGACGAACTCCAAGATCTGGCTTTCGCGCTCCGACAGTGACACAGCATCTGCGCCTGTGCGGCTAAGGGCGTCATTGCGTTGCGATAGAACCAGGATGCTGTGGACCTCTGAGCCTTCATGGACATCTAGGTCACACGTGCTCGTGTCAAAGTCACGGGCTGTGCCGTCGCTGAGTTGCAACCGCAAACGGCTCTCAGTGATGTCCTTTGCGAACTCATCGATTCTGCGGCCATACAGCTTGGCGCCGCTGAGCCCTGTGTAACTTGAGAATGAAGCAGAAGCGGAGCGAACTCGCCCGCCTTCGTCGCAGCCAAGTACTAGTACTGTCTTGTTTTCCATTCTTTGTCTCCCGCTCCATGAGTAGTCATCTCGGCTACTCGGTATTACGTGTCGTCTATCATGAAAACGCTACATTAATAGACGCGGTGTCACTAATCGTTTTATATCCATTTTTTTTTCACGAAATATCTAGAAAGATTCGACACTTGTAGGGGTTTAGCCCAGATTCATCCGGTTTGGGCCTTCTAATCAACCACCTGAAAGGTTCCTAATCCATGTCACTTTCTCTAATTGCGACCCAATCAACCGATGTCGATGCAGCGAATACGGCGTTGCTAATCCTCCGCGTTACATGCGGCGCAATGATCATGGCCCATGGCTATAACCACCTTTTGGGCGGTGGCAAAGTCGCTGGTGCTGCATCGTGGTTTGCGAGCATGGGCATGAAACCAGGGATCCTTCACGCGTGGCTCGCGACTATCGGCGAATTAGTGGGCGGAGCGTTGCTCATCGCTGGACTATTCACACCTGTTGCGGTGGCTGCGCTGATCTCGGAAATGGTTGTCGCTTTAGTCACGGCACATCGCAAGAACGGCTTCTTTATTTTTCGACCAGGCCAGGGTTGGGAATACGTGGCGTTCATTGCACTCACAGCCTTGTCGCTAGGGACTCTGGGCGCGGGCTCGTGGTCACTCGATGGGTCCTTCGACATCACTTGGTTCAACGGTTGGTCAGGGTTTTGGATTGCGCTGCTCGGTGGCCTAGGTAGCGCGACCGGACTGCTAGCCGTTTTCTATCGTCCAGAGAAAGCCTGACCGAAGGGCAACTCGCTCGATCGCTCGGCGAGCAGTCGAATTGCGTCGCTCCACTCACTGATGATCCCGATGTCCGCGGTAGAAAAGACCGGTGCACCGGGGTCAGAATTGATGGCGAGCACAGTCTTGGCATTGCGATAGCCAACTGAATGATTGAACTTTCCGCTAGCAGCAACGCTGATGAACAGCTCAGGACTAACGGATCGTCCCGTGATGCCGATCTGTCTCGCTCTTGGTAGCCAGCCAACATCGGTCACTTTGCGCGTCGCGCCGAACTCAGCGGCAAGAAAGCGTCGTAGTTGATCAAATTCTGCGTACTTCGCAGGGTCGACCCCGCGGCCGACGCCTATCACGACCTCGGCATCGGCGAGCACGTCGATGTCATCGTCTCGCGTGCGCGACAGGACTCGTAGCTGGCTCCTGCTCGACGCAGTAATCACGCTGTGTGGCGCACTCGCATTGCGCGGGATGGGCACGCATAGAACACCCGCTCGCACCGTCACCAATTGCAGCGGAGACTCGCTCGTTATGGCCGCCACAACAGCGCCGCCGAATGCAGGCTTCCATGCGACGAGGCGGCCGTCGACTAATTCCAAATCGATGGCATCACCCGTAAGGCCAGAAGAAGTTCTTGCTGCAATCCGTGAAGCGATCTCGCGGCCCCATGCTGTGCTCGGCGCCAACAAAATCGTGGTTGGATGTTCTCTTAGCCAAGCGGCGATCGTCGTGGCGAGATCTGATTCGGTATCGCTACCGTGGATCGCGACTGTCATATCGGCACCCAAATTTCCGAGTGCGCACCGCTCAACAGCTTCACTAGGTCCTATCCCTACTGCGTAGCCACCGCAACCAGCGGCGAGCATCGCAGCGGAACCGAGTAGCTCCGCTGAAGTGTGTGATCTTCCTGGCTCTATTAGTGCAACGACGGCAGGGCCGTGCGATCTTCGCAACGGTCCCAACGCCGCTGCTTTCACAGGTGGGGTCGCGATGGCATGCCGGTCACGGATAGCCGCTATCGCCTTGTCTACCTGGGAGTTGAGGTCGAGTTCCGGCCAGGTCAATCGTGTCCGTTCGACTGTGATTGAGCGCAAATCGCCGACTCGCGTAGGACTCGCAGCTTGGCCCCATGGCCCTTCGCCGAGTTCCGAACTCGTCATTACGACTATTCGCGAGCTGTTCACCTGAGCGCGAAATTCTGGCTCAACCTTGCTCGGCTCGCATAGGCGCTCGGCACACGAAATGAGCACTGGGATTTGGGTCTCTACAGTCATGACTCCATCGTCGAGTTCGCCAACTGCATGCACCGTGTTTCCGTCGAGGGCGATCTCGCGTGCACTGGAAACGAACTCAATGCCGAGGAGTTCAGCAACTTGCGGACCGACCTGACCAGTATCGGCGTCGATGCTGTTACGCCCGCAGAGAATCAGATCGAAGTCGCCGTCACCGCGCAAGGCTGCGACGAGGGTACGCGCTGTCGCGAGGGTGTCGCTCCCTGCGAACGCGGCGTCACAAATGTGCACGCCGCGCACGTGGCCGCAACCCTGAATGTCGCCCCACGCGATTGCTTCTCTGAGAACGTCGTCGGCAGACTCTGGGCCAAGCGTGAATATGACAACCTCGTTGGCCACATCTGTCGCTCCGATCTCGACGGCCTTGGAGACTGCTCTGCGACAGTAGGCATTCATTTCGAGCATCTGATCTGCGCGATTGAGACGTCCATCTGAGCCGAGTGACATCGTCTCAAATTTTGGTATCTGTTTTATGAGTACTGCAATCCGCACGGTGCCCCTGTCAGCCGATATTCGCGAGCAATTGCGGTAGCGCTTCTAACTGTTCCAAATAGTGGGCAAGGGAATGGTGTACGAACCTCGTGTTCATTCCAGTGGCGCTAGCGTCGCGAAGCTCCCGAATCGTGGTAGCTGTCGCGTCCGGGTTGCCTAGCGGATCGATTGGGTCTGGCTGAAGGAGCACTTCAATTGGAGTCGAGCGAAGACCCCATGCATCTGTTTGGCTCTCTACAAGGAGCATTCTTGCGACTTCGTCGACGTTGAGTTGAAAAGGCGCCCAACCGTCCGCGAGTTCGACTGCGCGCCGTAAAGAGCGGTGAGTGCGCCCGCCAATCCAAATTGGGATGTCGGTTTGAATCCCGCATGGGTCTACGACGAAGCCGGAGTAATCGAAAAACTCCCCGTGGTACTCAGGCACACGACGACCGAAACTACAGCGGAGTGCGCGGAGCGCATCATCGCCGCGGTCGCCACGTCGCTCGAACTCTGCGCCTAGTAATTCGAACTCTTCCTCGAGGGAACCGACACCAACTCCCAACGTGACTCTGCCACCGCTAATTAGGTCGAGTGTCCCGTAGCGTTTCGCTAATTCGAGCGGATGGTGGTAACCCAGCACGAGGACAAACGTCGCGAGGCGAATGGTCTCAGTGTGGGCACTTAATGCACCGAGAGTCGCGACCGGGTCGAAATATCGACCGCCGCGCCGAGCCACTACGGACTCTGGCAATGCCACATGCTCAGAGCAAGTGAGATGGTCGTACCCGAACCGCTCAGCAGCGCATGCGATTGTTACGACATCGCCGAAGTCGGCTGTTGTTTCCCAACTGGCGTGGGCACGCCCTAAGAGTGTGAGAACGGGAGTGACGATGCCAAGTTTCATGGCCGAGAAGCTAACGCCACAATCAGCATGCGCGCGCTAGGTCGAGAACTGCCTGAGAACAAAATGAAAGGGGCCGCCTCTGGCTGCAGTGGGGGTGCGGCCAGAAGGCGACCGATCCATACGGTAGAGGGCGTCCATGCCTCCCGGCATCATCCAGATGCATTATCAGATGTCGGTGTTATGTCCGTTTATTCCTCCGTGGGCGATTTGTCGACTGAACTTTTCCCTACGGATCGGCCGGTAACGTCCAAAGCCGTGGAGATAGCACGCCTAGACGATGCGATTAGCCGACACGTCCGCGCTGGCGATTCCCTGCACCTCATGGTTGGCCACACCAGATGGAGCGCACTCGCCCGCGAGACGATTCGGCAGTGGTGGGGACGTGACCCAGAGTTCACGCTGGTGATGCTCAGCCTCTCAAGCCTCGGTGCGTTGTTTTTTAGAGGCGGGCTAGTGCGCAAGGTGATCACGGGATACAGCGGCGACACGTTCCCGAACTTCACCCCGAATCCCATTTTCCAGCGAGCGTACAAGGATGGTTCGGTCGAAGTTGAGCACTGGTCGTTCTTAGCTTTCGCTCAGCGACTCGAAGCAGCGGCACGTCACCTGCCGGCGATAGTCACGTCCTCAATTGCTGCGAGTTCGATGCAAACGAACGATGCATACGCTTCGGTGGATTCACCATTCGGACGTGTTGGATTGCTCGCGCCGTTGCAACCCGATGTAGCTCTGCTCCACGCAGCCGTTGCTGATCGTGATGGAAACGTCGCGATCCACCCACCTCTGCTCGAAGGAGTCTGGGGAGCACTAGCAGCGAAGCGTGGATGTGTTGTGAGCGTCGAGCGAATCGTCGATTCTTTGAAGCCGTGGTCACATCTCGTGCAGCTTCCCGGGCATCGCGTACTCGCGTTGGTAGAAGCGCCGCTCGGCGCTCATCCCGGCGGCCTCTATGCGGGCAACCTGCCAGTCGATGGTTATGGCGAGGACTACGAGTTCTGGGTCGAAGCGCGCGCAGCTACACGTTCGGAGAACTATGACGAGTGGATCCGCGAGTGGATTCTTGAAGTAGAGACTCAGGATCAGTGGCTTTTGAAAGTCGGACCGGAGCGCGTAACAGCATTGCTGGCGAAGGCCGCGCCTGATTCATGGAAAACCGATGAAGCCGACTTCGGAGTAGACACGCAGAGCGCACCAAATGCTTGGGAACGTGCCGCCGTAATGGGTGCTCGCGCCTTAGCTGCCCGTGTAGTCGCCACGCAAGCAGATGCGGTTCTTGCTGGCGCTGGCGTTGCGAACCTCACGGCGTGGCTTGGTGTTCGACTCGCTAGCGAGATGGGTGTCGACACCGCGCTCACAGCCGAAATCGGGCTATGGGGCTACGAACCAGTTCCGGCAGACCCATTCGTCTTGAACCACCGAAACTTCCCTACAGCGACAATGCTGTCAGATGCCACGATGGTTCTGGGCGGTCTTGTCGGCGGCGCCGGAACGCGCACGATTGGTTGCCTCGGTGGCGCGCAAGTCGATCGGTACGGCAACATCAATTCGACATCGTTGCTCGACACTGGCGGGCCTTTTCTCGTCGGGTCAGGTGGGGGCAACGACGTCGGGAGCGTTGCGTTCGAGAACATCGTCATCGCGCTACTCACTCCGCAACGCTTCGTAGCAGACTGCGCCTACATCACGACCCCTGGTCGCGGGGTACGAACTCTTGTGACCGACCTAGCGACATTCGAGAAACTCAGCGATGATGGCGTGCTCACACTGACCGCGGTGGCGTCGGGCGAGGGCACCGTGGGACAACGGGCGAGTGCCGCGCTGTCAGCATGTGGGTGGGAAGCGCCAGTCGCCGCGGACCTCGGCGAGTTAGAGCCTGTCTCAATTGCTGATGTGTTACCGCTACGGACCTGGGATCCACGAGGTTGGTTCCTGCGCGAGCGTTGACAACGCGGCGTCGTCTACGGACCTAGGGTGGCACGCAATGGGACAGGTTGCGCTCACTCATGTCACCAAGAAATTCGGGAATCTTCCGGCCGTCGCCGACGTCAGTCTCGTCGTTGAAGATGCCGAGTTCCTGGTCCTATTGGGGCCATCGGGATGCGGGAAGAGCACATTGCTCCGGATGATCGCTGGACTCGAAGATGTGACTGAAGGCGTGATCGAGATCGACCAGAAGATGGTCAACGAGGTCGAACCGAAAGACCGTGATCTCGCGATGGTGTTTCAGAGCTACGCGTTGTATCCACATCTGACCGTACGAAGGAATATCGAGTTCCCGTTGCGTACGCGCAAGGTTGGTCGCTCAGAACGCAAACGACTCGTAGCAGACGCCGCCGAAGCGCTCGGGCTATCCGAACTACTCGACCGCAAGCCCGCACAACTTTCTGGGGGTCAACGCCAGCGTGTCGCTCTAGGGCGAGCAATAGTGCGCCAGCCAAAAGCTTTTCTGTTGGACGAGCCTTTATCGAACCTCGATGCGAAGTTGCGCGTCCAGACTCGAGCTGAGTTAGTCGCACTACAGCGGAGACTCAAAACGACCATGATCTACGTGACCCATGATCAGGTTGAAGCAATGACAATGGGTCAGCGTGTAGCGATTCTCCGCGACGGAGTTCTACAGCAGGTCGCTCCGCCGGCAGAGGTCTATGACAGGCCAGCAAACGCGTTCGTCGCAGGATTCATTGGTACGCCTCCAATGAACTTGTTCGATGCAGTCGTCGATGGCGGCACCGTGAATGTCGGTAATTCTCGGTTGCCGCTAGGAGAGTTGTGGAACACGCCAGCGGGTGAGTACACAGCTGGCATCAGACCAGAACATCTGACGATTATCGGTGCCGATCCCGGCGACGGCGCGCTGCGCGGCACCGTCGAATTCGTCGAGTCGCTTGGCCACGAACGTCATGTGCATGTTCGTTCAGATTGCGGGGCAATTCTTGTCGTGCGCCATAGCAGTCATCTTGCAATTCCGGTGCCGAGTGAACTTGTCGGTTTGCACGTCGCGACGAACTGCATACACATTTTCGATAAGGCGACAGGGGATCGGTTCGGTGGCACGGATTCTTAAGAAGCGAATACGCGAAGCATTCCTCGCCTACGTGCTGCTCGCGCCGTCATTCGTCGTTTTCGCAATATTTGTGTTCTATCCATTCCTGAAGAACATCGAGATCCCGTTCTATTCGCACACGGGCTGCCGTGGATTCGGTGTCAACCGAGTGTGCGCCGAAGAATTTGTCGGATTCTCTGTGTGGCGAGAAATTTTGGCGAGCAACGAGTTTGCGCATTCTCTCTGGGTCACGCTCAAGTTCACGTTCTTGACTGTGCCTGCAGGAATCGGCCTCGGTCTGGTGTTGGCCGTTATCGCGCACGCACGATTGCGCGGCATAACGATTTATCGGACGATTTTTTCTTCGACGGTGGCGACATCCGCTGCTGTGGCTTCGGTCATCTTTTTTAGTCTCATGAACCCGCGCGCCGGAATCTGGCGACTCCATATAGATGGAATCCCAATTCTTGAACACCCCACATGGGCGTTGCCGGCCGTTGCAGTAGTCGCGACGTGGCAGAGTCTCGGGCTTGCGTTCATCGTGATGAGTTCGGGCTTGCAAGCACTTCCAGACGAGGTGCTAGAAGCCGCCGCGATCGACGGTGCTGGGCCATTCCGGCGATTTGCTCGCGTGACGTTGCCTCTAATGGGGCCGATCTTGTTCTTCGCTTTCGTCGTTGGTTCGATCTCTGCATTCAAGACTTTTGCCGAGATCGACCTGCTGACCCCGGGCGGAGGGACGAGCGATAGCACGAAGGTCCTTGCGTACGGCGTTTACGAGGCTGGCTTCGCCTCGGGTGATCAGGTACGTGCCGCTGTTTTTGCAACTGGATTGTTTATCTGTGTCTTGCTCTTGACGCTCGCTCAACTGCGCCTCGAGCGCAGAGTGAAATATGCACGCTAACCACACCTCGAAACTGATATTGCGTTACGCGGCCCTAACACTGCTCGCCGCTCTAATCGTGTTTCCGATCTACGCGACGATCGTGAACTCGCTGTCATCGCCAGTCGATGTGAGCCGAGGCTTTATTGGCTACCCGCGCGCACTGCAGTGGGATAACTATTCCAAGGCGTGGAACCAGGGACATTTTTCGCGCTACCTATTCAATTCTGCGGTCGTCACGGTTGCGATCACCATCGGACAGGTCATTACAGCGATCCTTGCCGCGTACGCCTTCGCGTTCTTGAGATTTCCGCTCAGGCGCACGTTGTTTGTCGGTTTCTTGTTGACGCTGATGATTCCGGGCGAGGTAACCATCCTGCAAAACGTCGCGACGATCACAAATTTAGGCTGGAAAAACGAGTTCTCCGCGCTGATCGTTCCCTTCCTAGCGAGCGGCTTCGGGGCATTTCTGCTGCGGCAGGCGTTCTTACAACTGCCGACCGAATTACGAGAGGCAGCGTTCCTCGACGGCTACGGACACATGAGATTTCTCTGGAGAATTGTTGTGCCATTAACGCGGCCCGCGATCGCAGCTATGGGGCTCTTCGCGTTTCTGGGTGCATGGAATCAATACCTATGGCCGCTCTTAGTGACCGACATCGACCAGCGCCGAACAGTCCAAGTTGGGCTCAAGCAACTCGCCGCTGGTTCCGTCGACCAGATCACGATTACCTACGCAGGAACCGTCCTAGCGTTCTTGCCGATCGCGATACTTTTAATCGTATTTTCTAAACAACTCGTACGTGGCCTTGCCGCCGGTGCAGTGAAGGGATAATTATGACTAGGACTCCACAGCAGCATCGGGCCAAGATCGGCTGCGTGGCAACTCTCGCGTTGCTGCTCATCGCAGCTTGCGGTGGAGGGTCTCCCAAGGGTGACTCGACGAACTCAACGTCGTCGCCGGATGGCTCAGTGCCGGACATGTCAGCGCAGTGTCCGCTCGACGGCACCACGACCGACGGCACCGGGCCTACAGAGATCACTTACTGGCATGCCATGACTCGCGCCAATGAAGAGACACTCGCAGCACTTACAGATGATTTCAACGCGTCGCAAGATGACGTCGAAGTATCGCTCGTCAATCAGAACAGCTACGGCGACAACTTCACAAAGTTCGAAACGGCATATGGAACAGAGTCTTCACCCGACCTGATTCAGCTAGAGGACACAGCGTTGCAAAGACTCGTCGACGCGCAGGCCGTTGTGCCAGCACAGGCATGTCTAGACGCCGACAAGCAGAACCTCGACGACTTTATCGAGCGGGTAACCGATTATTACAGCGTCGGCGGAGTGCTCTATCCGATGCCGTTCAACGTGTCGAACCCGGTCCTGTACTACAACAAACTTGCATTCGAGGCAGCAGGCCTCGACCCGGAATTGCCGCCGACGACGTTTATGGAACTGCGCGATGCAGCTGACGCGTTGCAGAGCTCTGGCTACGAATATGGCTTCGCGTTCAAGCGCGATGCATGGGTCCTAGAACAGTTTTCCTCTCTGGCCGGGGAAGTATTCGTGAACAATGAGAACGGTCGCACAAAACGCGCGACCGAAGTTGCATTCGATACGCCAACAGGCCAGTCCGTTTTCGAGTTCTTGCAAGCCGGGGTGCAAGACGGAGTCTTTTTCACGAACCCGGCTAGCGGCCCAAGTGGGTTCGACAATCTGATTTCGATTTGCAACGGCGAGACGGCAATGACATTTGATACGAGCGCTGCTCTCGGCACGGCCACTGCGATTCTCGAGCAAGAAGGCTGCAAGGTCAATGTCGAAGTCGGCGTCGGCGCACTGCCACTGCCAAGCGCGGACCTAGCTGGCAAGGGCGGCGTGTTGGTCGGAGGCGCCGCGAACTTTTTGCCAGCGAATGGTGATCCGGCACGGCTTGCTGGCGCGTATCGGTTTGCTGCGTTCCTTGCGAGTGCTGAGAGCCAGGCGACTTGGGCTGCTGGCACCGGCTACATACCAGTAAGGAAAAGTTCAGCGGAAAGCCAGACGATAAAGGACCTATGGGCGACCTCGCCTGGTTACAAGGTCGCATTCGATCAGCTAACAAGTGGCGCTAGTAACGCAGCCACGGCTGGGCCCCTGATTGGCGACTACAAGGGCGTCCGAGAAGCCATGACTGGTGCACTCGAGGCATTACTAATCGAAAACAAAGACGCAGCATCGGTGATCGCAGATGCGATCAAAGAAGCGAATGAGAAGATAGCGATCTACAACAAGTCCGTGTGAAAACCGCGCGTTAGTTCTTCTCAGCTGCTGTCTTGATGCTCTGCAATGTCTGCTGCACGGCAGCGCAGAGCATCTCGTAACGGCCTTCGAAGTTGCTCGGTGAGCCCTCGACGTTGAGTAGCGGTGCATGGAACGATTCTGTCAACGTGCAACCTTCTGGACTCGCTGCAAATGAGTAGGTCCACACAGTTCGGTTCTCAGCCGGGTCCATGTCTTCTGGAGCAATGAATGCGAAGACCTCGCCGGGTACGCTGGCCGAAACCACGACAGGCACAGACCACTCGAAGCCACCAGCATTGTTGTGCCCGGTGTACCTAGCGCCGACTGCTGGTCCGGTCGAGCCTTCGCCCCATTCGGCCTTCACGCACTCTGGGCTCCATTCGCCCATTCGAGTGATGTCAGAAATGAGCGCCCACACATCTGCAGGCGCGGCGCTGATTTCGATCGATGCGGAAAATTCAATTGGTTGTGTGATCATGGGCGGCGAGCGTACAAGTCCGGGTCGGGTCAGTGGCTATGGACCAAGCAGACGCTGGCGTTGGCTCCTCTGCCGACGGTGTGGGCAAGGCCGACCCGCGCGTGTTCTACCTGGCGCGCTCCTGCTGTCCCGCGCAGTTGGTGCACGAGTTCGATTACCTGGCCGAGAGCGCTCGCTCCAAGAGGCTCGCCCTTAGCGAGTAGTCCGCCACTGGCATTTACTGGCTGGCTCCCACCTAGATGGTGTGCGCGAGATGCTAAGAAAGCGCCCTGTTCGCCAGGAACACACAGGCCGAGTTCTTCCCATGCGAGCAACTCGCGCGCGGCATCAGTGTCCTGACATTCGACGACACTTATGTCATTTGGTCCAATGCCAGCCCGCTCGTACGCATCGTGGACCGCGAGAGTGGTCGGCGGCGTGATGTCGGAGTCGTCGATTCCAGACATCGGAGTGGCTTCGCCGAGAACACTTCCTGGAAGGTGGCTTCGCAACACGGCGGCGCTCAATTCGATGATGCCACTGCGCGCTCGTCTGGCAGCTTGCAGCACTACCGCTGCGGCGCCTTCATTTGGTGAGCAGAGCATCCACAAGTGGAGTGGTTCACACACGACATGGCTAGCTAAGACTTCATCTGCAGTAACTCGTTTTTGGAACATTGCGTTTGGGTTCAAGACCCCGTTCGCGCGGTTTTTCACGACAACTTCTGCGAGGTCTTGTTTCGTGATACCGCGCTCGCGCATAAGCCGTTGGGCGCGCAGTGCGAAATACGCCGGTGTTGCTGCGAGGCCAGCCTGCTCGCGCCATGGTTCGAAAAATGTTGACCGGATAATTCCCTTAGGCATTTTTTCGATACCGAACACCAAGACGGTTTTGTATTGACCTGCGCGAATAGATCCGGCGGCAAGGCTGAGTGCGGCAGCACCACTCGCGCAGCCGGCCTCTACGTCGACGATTGGCATACCAGTGCGAGCGACGGCGCTCATGACCTTGTGCCCGGCCGCAACTCCTGCGTAGGCAGTACCACAAAACACCGCGTCGATTCGAGGATCTGCTGCCTCAGCGAGTGCTGCCCGAACGGCCTCGACTCCCATCTGGGTCACCGACTTGGTCTCGAAACGGCCGAAGGCGTGCATCCCGACTCCAGTGATGGCGACGTTGGTCATTCGCTGCGATCCGATTCGAAGCACCAAGTCAGCACCCGTGCTCCGGCGTCAAATGTCGCGAGGCGCATATGTTGTCCGAAACGCAGTGCGAGCGGGTCCGATTCGCGTAACAAAGTGATCACTCTGAGGCGTTCTTGAGTTAGTTCGACCACTCCGAATCCGTACGGCACCGGGCCCGCATACCCAGGTGGCGCGGCTGTTACTGCCGTGTGTGCCCACAGAGTCCCGCAGGTCGAAAGTTCGACTCGCTCGATGTCAGTCGCGCCGGTATAAGGACAACAGTCCTGGACCGGAAAGTGGTATTTGTCACTAGATGCTGAGTAACCACCGACAAGTACGCATGACCCGTCCGCGCGGATCTCGAAAGCTTCTGGATTGATCGATTGCATCAGATGACACCGTTTGTTCGGAGCGTCTCAATATCGGTTTCCGACAAGCCGAGTTGGCCTAGGACGTCTGATGTGTGTTCGCCGAGTCGAGGAGCACCAGCAGGTATCGCAGAAGGTGATCCTACGAAACGCGGATATGGCGCTTGTTGTCGCAACGCACCGATTACCGGGTCGTTTACGGTCACAAGGTCATCTCTTGCGGCGATATGAGCATCGGAGAAGATGTCCGCAGCGGTGAAGGCAGTAGCTACGGGCACATCGGCGATGATGCACAAGCGTTCGACTTCGGCCGAAGCGAGCGATGCCGTCCAAGCCGCGACGATTTCGTTGATTTCGTTGTTGTGTGTGGCTCTGTCGGCGAGGCGAGCGAAGCGGGGGTCGTTCGTGAGATCATCGCGACCCATAGCCGAACACAGCCGGTAGAAATTCGCGTCAGATCCGGCGACGATACAGACGTGTTTGCCGTCGGCCGTTGGATAGTTATCGAGTGGGGCGCTATTGGCGAGCCGGTTTCCCTCGCGATTACGGACGACGCCGAGTTTGTCGTAGCCAGCAAGAGTCCATTCGAGGATTCGCAATACTCCGCCGTACAACGCTGCGTCAATCACGGCGCCTTCTCTGCGGTCGGGCGTGTCGCTCGCTAGACCAGCGCCCCTGTCGCGTTTGTAAATGGCGGCGGTAGCGGCTTGGGCCGCGAATACGCCCGTGAGATAGTCCGAGATCGTCACGCCGACCCGAACAGGTGGCCGATCTGGATACCCGGTGAGATGCATAAGGCCGCCGTAACCGATGCCCACGCGGTCGAGGCCGGGACGCGAACTATTTGGGCCGTCCTGGCCGAACATGGAAATGCGAACACAAACGAGGTGGCTAGCGAGGTCGCTAGGTGCGATGTTCCACTTCTCTAGAGTCCCTGGGCGAAAATTTTCTACGACAACATCGGCGGTTTTGGCCAGGCGTCGGAAAATTTTCTGCCCGGAAACGCTACGCAGGTCGAGGGTCATGCTCTTGCGGCCCCGCCCTTCGACAGCCCAGAAGAGTGAGTAGTCGTCACCATTCGGGTCTTTAGCGAACGGGCCGATCTCTCGCATGAAGTCGCCACTGCCAGGCTGTTCGATCTTGATTACTTCGGCGCCCTGTTCGCCGAGCAGGCCAGCACAAAATGGCGCAGCGATGCGAGTTCCTAGATCGAGTACCCGCAAACCGGCAAGCGGTCCGCTCATGTGTCGGATTGTTCGCGTTTGACGGCTTCCATGCCACCAGCCTTGCGTTGTTCGAGCCGCCCGAGTGCAGTTGGGGTGTTGCTGATGAATTGATGAATCATGAAGTGATAGCGCCAGCTTTCACGTTGGCCTTGTGTGTCGAGCATGTTGTTGACCGACGCCTTGATCGCGCTCGCAGTTGCAGGTGGCACAAGCGCGACAGTCTCGGCCATCGCTATGGCTGAGGTTGCGAGGTCGGCGCGTGGCACAACGCGGTTGACAAGCCCTAGCCGCTCGGCCTCTGTCGCGTCGATCTTGGTCGCACACAGCAAGAACTCTTTTGCCTTGCGCGCACCCAACTCCCATGGCTCGACTAACAGTTCGACACCGACTCCACTCATGCGCGCGACCGGGTTCGAGAAAACCGCGTCGTCGGCTGCAACTATGAGATCGCAGACACATGCGAGCATGAGGCCACCCGCCGTGCATGTGCCTTGGACCGCAGCGATTGTGGGTTTCGGGAAGTCGCGGATTCGCAAGAGCTTGTCCCAATACATGACCTGCTCGTGGTGAAGCTTGCCCTCAGGTGTTGAACGTAGCGACGCCCAATATGACTCTGCTGCAAGGAGTTCTTTTAGGTCGTGGCCCGCAGAGAAATGGTCGCCTTGCGCGTCGAGGATGACTACGCGGATGTTGTCGTCAGATTCGGCCAGATCGAACGCCGCGTCGAGTTCGTCGATCAGCTCTGAGTTCTGAGCATTGCGCACCTCGGGCCGTGCGAGGGTAATTGTCGCTACTGGCCCACTTGTCGCGTATCGAATTGTTGCGGATTCGGTCACGAGTCGAGAATCTAGTTGAGCGCGAAGGCTTGGGCGCTCGTCAACGGTGCCGATCAGAGTAAGGCCTCTAGCATGGAAGTAGTAGCGATGGCACAGTGGGTAGCAAGACAAGAACCTCTAGAGCCAGCCGACGCGGTGCGCAAGTTGTTAGCGCCGGTAGTCGCATGCATGCGCGGTGACGATGCCGGATTCGCGACGCTTGTCGGGGCAGCGATATTTGAAGGAACCGCCCCTGAACTCGTGCGTGTAGCCCCCCGCGTAACCCGCGTGTACCTGCACCTAGCGCCACCGCCAGACGGTGCAGACAAGATTGTTCGCAGTTTCGCTGCGGTCGCGCACGACCAGTTCGATGATGGTGAGAGCGTCCTCGTTGGAGCGGAATGTATGCACGCAGCGCACGCCGTCGACCGCCTTGGCGAAGTCATTGGCACGATCGTTGAGAGAGCGTTTGTGAGTGAGGCGTTAGAACACGACGCGTTTCATGCGCTTGAGGGTTCGCTGGCTTCTGTTTGGTGGGCAGCTAGTTCTTCGGCAGCTTTGCGCGGTGCTGATCCGATCAAAGAGGCAGCGGCGATCTGCATGTACGCGAATCGGCTCGTCGCATAATCGCGACGTTCTGTCGATGTGGCGTTACTTATCTCGAGGCAACCCGAGAGTGCGCTCGCCGATCACGTTGCGCTGAATCTCGTTGGTTCCTGCCCAAATAGAACTGGCCTGGTAGTAGAGCCAGGACCGTTGCCATGCGCCGTCCGCGGGATTATCGGTAGCCCCATGCCAGAGTGGTGCTGCTTCTCCTACAACAGAAAGCGCCGTGTCGTGGAGTCGCTTGCTCATTTCACTCCACCAAAGCTTGTTAATAGCTCCGACAGGCCCAGGGTCGGTTCCTTTCGCTGTGCGTGATATTGAGCGCCAGTTGTTGAGTCCGAAGATCTTTACCTCGACGAATGCATCTGCGAGTTTTTGTGCCAGTCTTGGATCGTCGAAAGCACCGAGTGATGCACCGAGCCGACAAAGTTCGTCGACGAGTTGCGTGTGAATAACGAGTTGCCGCGGATTTACGCCGCGTTCGTGGGTGAGTGTCGAGTTTGCGATCCGCCAACCCTCGTCGAGAGGTCCTACGAGGTGCTCATCGGGTACGAACACATCGGTAAGGAAAACTTCGTTGAACTCTGTCTCATCGGTTATCTGCCGGAGCGGACGCACGTCGACCCCTGAGGCGTGCATGTCGATAACGAAAGCTGAAATGCCGCGCTGTTTCGGGCCGTCCGGCGTTGTACGAGCGAGACACCATCCCCAGTTCGCGAACTGCGCATAGGAGGTCCAGACCTTCTGGCCGTTGACTAAATAGCCACCGTCGGTCTTTCGTGCTGAGGTTCGAAGCGAGGCAAGGTCGCTCCCGGCTTCTGGTTCGCTAAAAAGCTGACACCACAACTCAGACGCGTTCAAGATATTGGGTAGCCACCGCTGTTTCTGCGCATCAGTCGCGTGGGCGAGCAGAGTCGGCCCGACAAGGTTGATCCCTATACGCCCGACAAGTTCCGGTGCCCTCGCTCGCGCGAGTTCCTCGGTGACGATGTAGTGCTCGACGGGTCCGCAGCCACGACCGCCAAATTCTGGTGGCCACGCGACGCCGACGAGTCGATTAGTGGAGAGTTTGGCTTGCCATTCGCGTCCGAACGCGACTTCGTCTTCGAGTCGATCAAAACGTGGTGGCAGCCCGACCCCGTATTCCCACGGCAAGTGCTGCTCTAGCCACGCTCGAACTTCGTCGCGAAGCTCTGATTCAGCGCTAGTTGCTGCGAGGTCCACTAGCGCTTTTCTGGGTAACTATCGCTGGTTCATCGGTACAAACGGGCGCTCTTGTGGACCCGTGTAAATCTGGCGAGGTCTGCCGATTTTTGTTTTCGGACTCTCGTTCATTTCTTTCCAGTGAGCGATCCAGCCTGGGAGCCGTCCGATAGCAAACAAAACTGTGAACATGTTTGTGGGAAAGCCCATCGCGCGATAGATGAGCCCTGAGTAGAAGTCGACGTTTGGATAAAGCCGACGTTCGATGAAATAGTCATCGGCTAGCGCAATGCCTTCGAGTTCAACTGCAATCCCTAGAAGGTCGTCCTTCGAGTCGAGATCGGCGAGGACAGCGTCTGCCGTGCCCTTGATGATCTTGGCTCGCGGATCGAAGTTCTTGTACACGCGGTGGCCGAAGCCAGACAGCCGGAAGTCGTCGTTTGGGTCCTTGGCGCGCTCTACGGCCTTGCGAACATCGCCGCCATCGCTTCTAATGTTTTCGAGCATCTCGAGGACGGACTGGTTGGCGCCACCATGTAGCGGCCCCCAAAGCGCATTGATACCAGCGGCAACCGATGCGTACAGGTTGGCTTCGGCCGAACCGACCATCCGGACTGTCGAGGTAGAGCAGTTTTGTTCGTGGTCTGCGTGCAAGATAAGGAGTTGCTTGAGCGCATGGACGATTACTGGCGAGACTTCGTACGGCTCTGAAGGAACAGCAAACATCATCGTAAGGAAGTTTTCGATGAGGTCTAGCGAGTTATTCGGGTAGAGGAACGGTTGGCCGATCGACTTCTTGTAGGCGTACGCAGCGATCGTAGGAAGCTTTGCCATTAAGCGGATAATTGAGAGCTGGACTTGTTCTGGGTCTTTCGGGTCGTCGCTGTCTTGGTAGAAGGTGCTGAGCGCGCTGACCACTGACGAAAGAATTGCCATCGGGTGCGCGTCGCGAGGGAAGCCATTGAAGAAACCCTTGGCATCTTCATGCAAGAGCGTGTGTTTGCGGATCGAGAACCGAAAGTCATCGAGTTCTGCGACAGTCGGAAGATCACCGTAAATGAGCAAGTAGGCGGTCTCTAGAAACGATGGCTGGTCTTGGTCGGCGAGTTGCTCAATCGGGTAGCCGCGGTAACGGAGAATGCCGAGATCGCCGTCGATGAATGTGATAGCAGACTCGGTGCTGCCTGTGTTCACATAGCCGTAGTCGAGCGTTACGAGCCCAGTTTCTGCACGAAGCTTCGAGATGTTGACCGCTTTTTCGTGCTCTGAACCCTCCACTAACGGCAGAAGAAGTTCTTTGCCGTCGTAGTTGAGTATTGCTCCATCGGCCATCTGATCGCTCCTACTCGGATATACCTTCAAATATATGCCGACGGTGCCCCCGCTTTGCATTCTCTTGCTCGGTCGATGAACATTGCCACGTGAGTGAAACGTTGAAGGTCGACAAGAGATTCTGTGGCCCGCCATCTAGCGCTAACGGTGGCTATATAGCTGGCTTGCTTAGTACGCACTTGGTGCCAAGCGACGACGAGGCCGTCGAGGTAACGCTGAAGGCCCCGATTCCGTTCGATGTCAACTTGGACATTCACGAGATCAACGGAGAAGTTGAATTGCGTCATGTTGACCTGACAGTCGCGACGGCGAGAGTCGTCGAGTTCGACTTGAGAGCGCCGACCGCCCCGGTGGATGCAGCAGTCCTTGCTAGGTCAGAGATTTCACCACTCCTGGTTCCAGCTACGAACCATCCAGCCGCGAATTGTTTCGTCTGTGGACCAGCTCGAGAAGTCGATGATGGCATGCGCCTATTTCCTCAACGCGTTTCCGGAACAAGCAACTACCAAGTCAGTTGGACCGTCTCCGAGCACGGTGACGAATTCATTTGGGCAGCGCTCGACTGCCCGAGCAGTCTCGGCATGTACTTGGCGGAGGATCCCTTTTTCGGGCCAATTGTTTTAGGTCGCATCACCGGCCAGGTCCGAGGCGTGCCGTTGGTAGGAGATGTATGTGATGTAGTTTCGTGGCGCGAGGGTGTTGATGGTCGCAAGATGTTTGGTGCCGCCGCATTATTCGCCGCAGACGGTGAATGTCTTGCGGTCGCACGTTCAACGTGGATAAGGGTCCCACAAATCTCATAGTGTCAGAGACTCATGGACTTCGACCTCACACCAGATCAGATTGCTTTAGGAGACACTGCATCAGAACTTCTCGGTGACCTCGCATCTTTGCGTCGAGTGCGCGCGTTCACGGAGAGCGCCGATCAATTTGATTCGGCCCTGTGGGCGGCGCTGTTAGATCAAGGCTGGCTACTCGTTGATACCGCTGAGTCAGAAGGTGGCCTCGGTCTCGGGACTGTTGAAGTCGCGGTATTGCTCGAAACACTTGGCGGGCACGTAGCGCCCGTGCCCTTCCTCTCTACTTTGCTCACATTGCATGCATTCAAACTCGGTGGGTTAACGGCCGATGTCGAACAGCTCCTCGCTGGCGACACCGTCGGGTGTGTCGCGTGGAGCAAACGCGTCGACGCTGTAACAGCCCGAAAGGTCGATGGCTCTTGGCTACTTTCTGGTCGCACTGATCCCGTTGCATACGCGCCATGCGCGAATGTCGCGATTGTATTTGCGTTGACAGATGCTGGCACCACAGTTTTTCGCGTCGATCTCGATGCATTGGGTAGGCCGGCACGAGAAAGTGCGATGGATGTCACGCGGCCGCTCGGCTGGTTGCGCTTCGACGACACGCCTGCGCAGTACGTGGGGGATTCCGTAATTGCCGATGTGCTCCTTGACCGCGGCACAGTGCTCGTCGGTGCAGAGATGCTCGGAGCGGCACAGGCGGTGCTTGACATGTCTGTTGCATACGCCAAGGATCGTGTGCAGTTCGGCAAACCGATTGGCTCATTCCAGGCAGTGAAGCACCGTTGCGCAGACATGCTGGTAGATGTCGAAGGGATGCGGTCGTCGCTCTACTGGGCGGCTTGGGCCATCGGCGCACAGGATGCCGACGCGTCGGTGGCTGCGTCGACGAGCAAGGTATGGGGCGCCGATGCGGCCAAGCGCGTTATGGCTAGTGCGCTCCAGGTACACGGTGGTATTGGCTTCACATGGGAACACGATCTGCATTTCTTCATGAAGCGATCGCAGTTAGATCAACTCACATTCGGTGATGCGACGTTCCACAGAATCCGTCTTGCCGAACAGTTACGTCGACGTGTTGAAGCGGGAGTGAGCGTAATTTGAGTTCTCGCGAGCGTGTCGCTACAGCTATCGCTCGCAACGATCTAGACGAGCTAATTCGCATCTCGGATGATCTTGCTAGCGAGTGTCGCTGGGATGATTTGCTAGACCTGCGTGACTCCGCGCGCGGTGCCTTCGAAGACACCGGTAGGCAACTCTGGCCAGCGGCGAGTTGGGCCGAATACAGGGTCGCTCTGCATGGTCGAGACGACTTGATGGACGAGGTCCTTGTGCCTGGCACTGGGATGTTCGCTCCTGGTCCGCTCACCGAGGTCGCAGCGCAACACCACCGGTGGGCGTCTGTGGCAACATATCTGCCTGAAGGGCCAGTCGCCGCGCTGTTCGCACATGAATGCGCGGCGCATGGCGAAATCATCGAAGAAACTGTCGTCGCAGCCGATGTTCTCGCTGTGCCTCTCGTAAGGTCAATGTGGGAACCGGAATATTTGCTTGCGACATACACCCCCACTGGAATTGAGACGCCTAGCCCCGTTAACCCGTCGGCGACGCGGCCGATAGCTCCAGAAGTAGGTGAGGCGCTCGACGATGAGGACTCGGCTGAGGCGGGCAACGCACTACGTGGCGTAGCAGAAAATTGGGCAACGCAATCGGAAGCGAACATAGTCGTGGTAGCGGTAGCTGGCAATGCAGCAAACGCAATAGCTGCATGTGGAATCGAGCGAGAGGCGCGGATCGCAGAAATTTCGGCCCAAGACGGCCTGCGCTGGCTTGCGTGGGCTGGGGCTAGCGGTGGACAGCGCGGCCGCCGTCGCGGAGCTGCGGCTGGTCGTGATGCGGCTTGGCACGCAGCGGCTGCGTTGTGTGGGTTCGATCCTCATGAGCAAGTCGACCAAGAGGAACTAGGCGAGGCGATTGCCGAACTGCGCTGGAGCTGGTTCGGAGCGAGCGACGCGCTAGTCGGGCATGTTGTCCGTCTTGTTATCGAAGATCCAGTCGATGGCGTTGCCTTCGCAATCTCAGCAGTCGACGCGCCCTAGTGAATCAACCGAGCGCAATTCTTTTGAGTCCTGCTTTGTCGGTCTTGCCACTCGCGAGCATCGGTAGCGACTCCATCACTATTACGCGCTCGGGGGTTTTCCAGCGTGCGATGCCTCGCGCTTCAAACCAGTCTCTACATACATCAAGATCGAATCCAGTGTCTGCAACAACGAACGCGCAGATGCTCTCGCCGAGACGTTCATCTGGAATGCCGACGACTGCAGCGAGTTGCACGTTTGGGTGGGCTTCGAGCACAGCCTCAACGGCAATTGCCGCGATGTTTTCTCCGCCGCGAATAATCATGTCGTGGAGGCGCCCGGTGATGTTGAGCCAGCCGTCATGATCGAGCGTGGCTAGGTCGCCTGTATGAAACCAGCCTTCTGAGTCGAACGCAGCGTCGTTTTGTTTGGCGTCGAGGTAACCGACGCAAACTTCAGGACCTCGAACCAGTAGTTCGCCTTCTGGCGATATCCGGAGTTCTGCCTGGCCTATCGCTCGGCCGTCGTGAGACTCATCGTGGGCGTCGTCATTTGCTGCGTTCGTCGCTACAGACGGCGCCTCGGTGCTGCCGTAGGTTCGTTTTACGCGCGCATTGAGACTCGTGCGAGTGCTTTCGACGAATGCGGGCGTTACACCAGCGCCGCCACTACTGATTAGTCGCAGAGAAGCAACGCGACTCGCTGAAAAGTTGCTGGCGCCCATGAGCGAAATAAAGAATGTCGGCGGCCCGATCATGAACGTGACATGTTCTTTTTCGATGAGTTCGACGGCGGCTTCGGGATTCCATTTGGCCATATATACGGTTCTCGCCCCAGCCACGCCGGGCATTGTTATGCCGTTCAGGAGTCCGGAAATGTGCGCACACGGTGCTGGCATCAGGACGACATCGTTTGGTGTGATGCGGTGGACGTCTCGCATCGTCGTGGCCTTGTAGCCGAGTGTTGCTTGAGTGTGCAGAACTCCTTTCGGGGTACCCGTCGACCCGGAGGTGAACAACACTGCTGCGACAGCAGAATTATCACTCCATAGTTTCTCGACTGGTGTGCCCGTAGGGAGTAAATCGAGATCAAGTTTCGTGTGCTCACCGAGCGCCGACAACAACGAGCCTGTCTCAGATGTGCCTAGCTGATGATGAAGGGGTGCAGCGATTGCCCCGACCCGCCAGCAGGCGCGGTAGGCGAGAGCGACCGCGCTCCGATTCGGCGACTGCCATGTGACGACAGCGCCAGGGGTTACTCCTATCGCAACGAGGCCTCCCGCGATTCTCGCGACCTGTTCGAAGCCGTCACAAGAAGCAAGCAACTCGTCGACGGTCGGTCCACTCCACGCCCCGCCAGCCGCCAAATACGATGCTGTCAACGGCGATTTGAACGTGGGGCGTATCACTTTGGCGACGCTACTTCCATGCACCGCCAACAGGCTTCGCTCCGCCTAGCACCGCTGTGCCGATGAAGTTCTTCTGGATCTCGACTGTTCCGGCACCAATGCAGAGGCCGCGAATGTCGCGATAGATGCGTTCGACCGGATATTCGCGCGAAAAGCCATACCCGCCGAGGAGTTGGATCGCTTCGTCGCAAACGAACTTTGCTGCTTCGTTAGCGGCTGCCTTAGCGATTGCAGTCTCTAACGGCGGCGGAGTCCCGTGCTCGCCAGCGAGTCGCACGGCGCGTTGGAGCAGCATCCTCGCGCTTTCGAGTTTGATCGTCATGTCGGCGATCTTCCATTGCAGGCCCTGAAAATCTGCGAGAGTTCTGGTTCCGACGGTCCGCTCGCTCATGTAGCCGACTGCGTATTCGAGCGCTCCTTGTGCGGCTCCGATGCACATCGCGGCATTGCCGCATCTTTCGTGGTTGATGTGGGCGATCAGGGTCTTGAAGCTGTCGGTTGAGTTCTCTGAGCCCCATAACAGAACATCGGATTTTTCGATCCTGACATCATCGAATGCGAGTTCCGCTTCGCTAGTGCCACGCAAACCCATTTTCACATGCGTGCCAGCGCAGGTCACCCCAGGGGCAGTCAGGTCTACAAGCACAGCGCCGATGCCCTTGGTTGATTCACTGCCAGGGAAACGACACCAGACGAGGCATGCTGCTGCCATGTGGCCGCCAGTTACATAATTCTTGTAGGCGTTGAGTCGGAAACCGTCGCCATCTGGGGATAGGCGCGCTCGCATGTGATTCACGGCCGAGCCAGCTTCGGTTTCTGAGATTCCGATACAAAAGAGTTGCTCCCCAGTGGCAGCGAGCGGCAACCAACGGTCCTTCATGGTGTCGTTACCTAGGTGCGAAATTGCACGAGGTGGTCCGTTGAACATCAGTTGGGCAAGGATCGCGCTACTGACGTCAACACGAGCGAGTTCCTCAAGAACGATTGCAGCTTCAACATCGCCGAGACCGCCACCGCCGTACTTCTCGTCTGTAGTAATACCTAGAAGCTCTGCCTTGCGGAGAGCCTCCCAACTCGCTTGGGGGAACGTCTCGGTCTCATCCCAGTGGCGTGCGTTCGGAAGCAGTTCGCGCGTCGCGACATCGCGGGCAAGTGCCCGTAGGGCTTGCTGGTCCTCAGTCTCTGCGAACGGGTCGATACCTTGTGATCTGGCCATGGCCGTAGAAACTAGGTCGGCTGAAGCTATCTAGGGAGCGCAACCTGTAATAACGAGAGCAGAGCGGCGCCGACTAGACACGGCTTGGCAACGGTCTTAGGGCCTAAGACCTTCACCCTGCCTTTGCCGGGTTTCTTGGCGTCTGATTTCGCTTCGGATTTCTTCGCTACGGCCTTGTCGGACTTGGACTTGTCGGGACCTGAGCTTTTGGCCTCTGGCGCGTCAATGGCATCATTGTCGTGGTCGGACGTCGCCTCAGATGATGACTTTTTTGCCATGCCATAGGCATCGGCTAACGGGCTAGGGGGCTTGACACTCGGGTTGAATAGACACCTATGCTGTACCTGACGTCCGTGTCAGGTTTGGCCCGCAGAATTCGAGGTGGACAATTGAGCTACGACAAGAGTTTGGCTACAGATTTCTTCCATGGACAGCCGTATCCGATGTGGTCCGAGCAGCGGGCTGAGTGCCCAGTCGTCGAGGTGCGCACTAGCTACGACCCCGAACCGAGTTACCAGATACTCGCATGGAACGAGGCAGAGGCGGTGCTCCGAGATGCCGAGACTTTTGCTAGCGAAATCAACCTTCGCCACATAGGCGAGTTCATGGGCGAACTAATTGTCGGACTCGACGGCGAAGAACACAAGAAGTATCGAAATCTTGTCGCGAAGGCGTTCCGCGCTAGCCAGATCGAAAAGTGGGACGGCGCACTTGTGCGGCCACTGATCCGTGAACTGATTGACAAAATTGCGCCGCTCGGACGCGCCGATTTAATTAGGGACGTCGCTGCGCGTTATCCGGTCCAAATTGTTTGCGGAATCGTCGGTGTGCCGCTTGAAGATTCAGATCAATTCGCACAGTGGTCGGTCGAGATCAATACAGGCCCGATCAACAGAGAAGCTGGCTTCGCAGCGCGAGATGCCATGACGGAATACCTGCGTCCGCTAGTCGAGTCGCGTCGGGCAAATCCGACAGGCGATTTTCTTTCCGACCTCGTGCACGCCGAGATCGATGGCCACACGCTTTCGGACGAACGCCTCTACGGCTTTTTGCGCCTACTTCTTCCAGCTGGGGCAGAGACGACTTTTCGCGTTTTGGGTAACGCACTGTTCGCTCTGCTGACTCATCCCGAAACTCTCAAGCGGGTCTACGCAGATTTCGGTTTGTTGCCAGCCGTTATTGAAGAGACTTTGCGTTGGGAAACCTCGGTCACGATGGTGTCGCGTGTGGCTACTCGCGACACCGAAATCTCGGGTTGTCCGATCAAAAGTGGAGCACCTGTTGGAGTCATTACAGGGTCGGCCAATCGAGACGGCTCACATTTCCCGAACCCCGACGCGTGGGACATCGACCGACCAGCAGCGTTGCATCTCGCCTTCGGTACCGGACCGCACCAGTGTCTAGGTATGCATCTCGCCCGGCTCGAACTCACGGCAGCACTCGAGGAGATCTTGTCGAGACTTCCGAACCTGCGCTTCGACCCAGAAGCCGAAGGGCCAGAGCCCATAATTGAGGGATACGCGTTCAGATCGCCGAACAGGCTTCCAGTCATATTCGATTAGCGCTCAAGTTTCGCGAAAGCGCGCCGACGTAGAGGCGTGCGCAACAAATCTAACGACTTCACCAAGGCGCGGTCGAGGCACGCGGCGGTTCTCGAAAGTCTCGCGCGGGTGATCGATTCGCACCCTTCTCGTCGGGCCGGTCTGGGCTCGAACGAAACAGCGCAGTTAGTCGACCTCCCAGATACTGAAGTCGACTTAGGCGACGCGGTGATTCTGCAATTCCGGCCACGGCTCACGTTGGTACCGAGCGGTCGCGGGCCAGGCGCTGCGTAGTTACGAGAGCCTTATCAGCCGTTTCCGAACATCATGTTCCATTGATCTTTGGTTCTAGCCCGAAACACAAAGTTTCTGTCGCGGACTTCGCCCATCGGAGCGCTTGATTCTGGAGAGTAAAGGTGTCCTGGATAGAGCCAAGAGTCGTCCGAAACGACGCTGAGTTTGGTGTTGAGCGAGTCGTATAGGGCTTCCGGATCGCCGCCTTGCAGGTCGGTCCGCCCGCAGCCATCGAGGAAAAGCGTGTCGCCGCTCACTAGACGACCGTGATCGCCTGGCGCATGAAGGTGGAAGCACTGCGAGCCAGGGGTATGGCCAGGCGTATGGATGAGAGTGATTTCGAGGTCGCCGACTTTGACGATGTCGCCAGAGGAATGCGTAACTAGGTCAGTTTCGCTCAAACCAGTCACGTACATCGTGCCAGGCGCTTCTTCTTTTTGGACATGGATCTTTGCCTTCACGCCCATTTCGAGCATTTCCTTGAGGCCCTCGATCGAGTAACCCATCATCGATCCACCGATGTGATCAGGGTGATAGTGCGTGACGAGCACATCGGTAATGAGCATCCCATCGTTGCCCGCGACTTCGACGATTTCGGAAACGCCGTAGGCTGGGTCGATCGAGGCACAGGTGCCCGACTCTCTGTCTCCGATCAGATACGTGAAGTTGACCATCTGCTGGGCGAGCTGGTCACCTTTGGCGAAATCGCGGCCAGCTAGAAGTTGACGGAAGTAAAAGCGATTTGTGTCCATGGCGTGCGAGGATATTGCCATGGCACGCACAGTCTTTCGAATCTGCCCACTATGTGAAGCGACATGCAACCTCGAACTGCGGATTGAGGGTCGCAAAATCGAGTTAGCACGAGGCGATCGTGACGATGTTTTCTCGCGCGGCTTCATCTGTCCGAAAGGTTCAGCTCTAGGCCACCTCGAATCTGACCCAGACCGAATCGTGAGTCCACGCATACGGGATCGCAAAACCAACACGTGGCGCGACGTGGATTATGACGAAGCTTTTGCATACATCGATGCGCACTTGCCGCCATTGCTCGAGGCCAACGGACGCGACTCAGTAGCCGTCTACATGGGTAATCCGAGCGCGCACAACATCGGTCCGCAGGTGTACAACAAGGTCCTCATCCGCGCTGTCAAGACTCGCAACATCTTTAGCGCGAGCACAGTCGATCAAATGCCGCGCCAAGTGGCTTCTGGCTATCTGTTCGGATCTGGGTTGAGTGTGCCGATCGCCGACATCGATCACACTGACTACTTGCTGATACTTGGCGCTAATCCATTTGCTTCCAATGGCTCTCTAATGACAGCACCAGACTTTCCCGGTCGCCTTCGGGCATTGCGCGCGAGGGGCGGCAAGTTTGTTGTGATCGATCCTCGCCGCACGAAAACAGCGGAAGAAGCAAATGAGTGGATACCGATCGCGCCGGGCACGGACGCACTGTTTTTGCTTGCAATCGCGAACGTGCTGTTTGCATACGGCCTCGCAGACCCTGGTGTGCATGTCATGGGTTTCCTGTCGGGTTTGGACGAGATTCGTGAGTTAGTAGCGCCGTTCACGCCAGAGGCTGTAAGCGGACCATGCGGCATCGAGGCCGAAGTGACTCGAAGGATCGCTCAAGAAATCAGTGCAGCGCCTAGTGCTGCGGTCTACGGCCGGATCGGGACGACAACTACTGAGTTCGGGACAACGACATCATGGGCTGTCGACCTAATCAACATCTTGACCGGGAACCTCGATCGGCGTGGTGGAGCGATGTTCAACTTGCCGGCCGTCGGTGGTGGCAACAGCAGCGGCGCAGGCGGTAAGGGGCGTGGCTTCAAGTCGGGCCGTAGGACATCGCGCGTGAAGGGCCACAAGGAAGTGTTTGGCGAGATGCCAGCAGCGACGCTTCCAGATGAAATCGAGGCCCAAGGCGAAGGCCAGGTGCGCGTCGCCATCACGGTGTCTGGCAACCCGGTCGTGTCGAATCCGAACTCGCAGCGTCTCGATAAGGCGCTAGCGAGTCTCGACTTCATGGTGAGCCTCGACATCTATTGCAATGAAACGACTCGCCATGCAGATGTCATTATCCCGCCAGAGTCCTTGCTAGCGCGAGGCCACTACGACCTTGCCTTGCGATCTCTGGCGATTCGAAACGTCGCGCACTATTCGCCACCAGCAGTTGGACTCGAACCGAACGAGTATCCGGAGTGGCGAAGCATCGTTCGCCTAGCTGCCATAGTTTCGGGCCTTGGTCATTCCGACGATGTAGTAGATCAACTCGACGACATGGTGCTGCGAGACCTGGTCAACTCTGCGGTGGGCAGAGAGGGTCGTCTTGCTGGACGCGACGTCGACTCGGTCATGGCCGAGCTTTCCCCGAACGGTCGGCGCGGGCCGGAGCGCTTCATTGATCTGATGCTGCGTACTGGGCCGTACGGCGACCAACTCACCATCGACAAGCTCGCATCCGAGCCACACGGCGTGGACCTAGGGCCGTTAGAACCGCGGTTGCCTGGTGTGCTCAGAACGGCTAGCGGAACAATCGAGCTTGCCGCAGAGCCGATCGTCGCCGACGTGAAGGATCGACTTTCGAAGCTTCTAGATGCAGATGCAAGTGCCGCCACCGAGATGAAGCTCATTGGCAGACGCGACCTCCGATCTAACAACTCATGGATGCACAACATCCGTGTCCTGGTAAAAGGCAAGCCGCGCTGCACGCTTCAGGTGAACCCAGCCGACGCGACTCGACTCGGACTCGGCGACGGAAAAATTGCGAAGGTTCAAAGCGCTGCTGGCAGCGTCGAGATCGCAGTCGAAATAACTGACACGATTATGTCCGGCGTTGTGAGCATCCCGCATGGATGGGGCCACGACGTCGAAGGCACCGAGATGTCAGTAGCGCGCGATTTTGCTGGAGTGAACTCAAACATTCTTGCGCGCTCCGACCTGTTGGATCCGCTGAGCGGTACGAGCGTTCTGAACGGTATTCCCGTAGAAGTTGCGCCAGTCTGAGAGGCTGCAGAAGGGGTCAGCGCTCGGCTAAGCGCTCAGGGTTGCTCGAAAAATCTCTAATGCTGCCGAGGTTGCGTAGTCCTTGTGGTGCGATGTCAGGCTGCATCGAGTGACATACGCCGGACATGCGTTCTAGAAGATCGCTTGCAACCGGAATCGCGTCGAGCGTCATCCCGCGGCCCATCCCGATATCGCAGGCACGTCGCAACACAATCGCGATTTCTGCAGGATCTGGATCGAGATTTGCATCTGCCCAACGCATGAACCCGCCGCGCCACGGAGCATCGGCTAACAAGCCCGGAAGCCCAACAGGAGCCTCGCCAGCTTTCATGACCCAGTCGTGGTGCAACTTGCCGTCTACCCACAACCTGTTGTGGAGGCCGGACGAGTTCAGCAACAAGCTGGCAATCTCTGCGTCGTATTGACGGTAGGTGCGATTGTTCGCGGCGTGGGTGATCGCGTGCGATGCTGCATCGAACTGGTGGGTGCAATTCAGGTGAGCGTCGGCACTACGTTTCGGATTTGTGAAGCGAACCGATAGGGAAGTGCCGACTAATAGGAGCAGGTGCTCGGCAGCGCCCGGACAAGTCGACCATGGCCAACGGAGCGACTCACACGCAAGATTCACTACTCGTTCCGAGTCGTGCGTGAGGGTGACCACGAAGTGATGAAAGTCATCTTCAAGATCGCAGACGACGGTGCGCTCGTCGTAGGAGGTTAGGGTGATTCGACGACGATAGACATCTGCATCTAGCGAGAGTGGCGGATCAAAGTCGTCTGCCTCTTTCCAAGTCTGGGATCTATTCACTCTGCGACAAGTTCGCTCGGCAGAGTGCCGTCGAGAAAAAGCAAAGTCTCGACCCGTTTGGAGATGCGCCACCCGTCTGCCGTTCTGACAAGTTCATCGTCGTAGCGAGCGCCGATCGTGAACATGTGGGGCTTGCCAGATTTGGTGCGCGCCCCCATTGGATTGTTCACCATCGTCTTGCACTTCGCTCGACCCGGATCGACCTCATCGAAGGTGATGAGCGTGTTAGCCATCGAGTGCTGCCTGACGACGAAGAAAGCGAGACTCGCTTTTAGCCACGCTTTGGTTTCTACGAGGCCTCCAGCAAATCCGCCAGGGTTAGACGAGTAGTCGAGATCGGCATCTGATGTGAAGACGCTGTCGAGCGCGTCGAAATCAAGCTCGTCTATAGCCCACGCGTAGTTGGCAATCAGGTCATTTATCTCGGCGCGGTCATCGTGGCGCGATGTCATTTGAGTCTCCAGAAGGGCGTGGCGTGGTGGGTAGTTGTTGGGTTAGTGGTGACCTTCGAGCATCGCCTTGATTGATTCGCCCGAGATGCGTAGTTGGACGGCATGTCCGTGCGGGTGCCAGCGAGTTTGCCCATCGACCATGCCGGTGACTATGTCGTAGACAACGACCCAGCCATCTACACGTTCGACGACGTTGGTAGACGACTCTGCGATGCCCCCGACGAGTCGGAAGGCGGCTGCTCCTACCTCGCGTGCTGATACCGAACTACTGAGCCATTCGAGCTCGACGACGTAGGTGCCGTCGACGAAGTCTGCGCCGAGAAAGTGCACGGGTGAAGTCTCGTCTGCGCAAGCTCTACGCAGGTGGGGGAGCAGGTGAGAATCGGGGTCTTCTGCAATCCAGTCGGGTTCACTCGCTGCGAGCATTAGGTCCATGATCGGCCCAACGAATGCTCCGGCGCTCGCGATGCCGTAGCCGCGGCGGTCTGTGTCCCATCGTTTCGAATCGTTGTACACGGCTACAGACTAGGTAAGCGGCTTGGCTTCGTCGGCCCCGGCTTTGCAATTGATAGCGAGCGTGAACTTGGTGGAGCACACTGCCTGACCATCGGACTCACGCGACCACGTTGTTTCGGTCACGTAGAACTCGAGTTTGCCGCCGTCACTTTTGACTTTTTCGTAGACGTCAGAGATGACTCCTGTGCCGATAAGTACATCGCCAACATGCGGCCACTCACCGTTTAGGAAGTTGAACTCTTGTTCGCCGTGCAGGATCGACCGACCCTTGCCGCGCAGGTTCTCGATGGGGAGTCCGGCGGCTCCGCCCGTTCCGGTTGAGCCCCAGTAAGGCATGACGAAAGGAAAGGTCGGGGGCGCTGGAGCACCGGGGGCTGTGTATGCGCCGGTGGTGTCGCCAATGGCATCTGCAAAAACGCGGACGGGCCCCTGTTCGATGACGACCTTTTGGGTCCCCATGTCTTTGCCCTTCAGCTCGAATAGCGCCATCTGAATTCGTCTCCAAAGTTTCTAGAACCTGACGAGCATGTCAGGTGCGGAATCTAGCAACTCGGGAACTACACGGCAGTTCGACGGACGGTGCCTAGCTTGGCGACGCGCCACCATTGGAGAGTTGTTCCCTCAGCTTGTGTTTCATGACCTTGCCCGTCGCGTTACGTGGCAACTCGGTAACGAAGTACAAGTGCCGCGGACGTTTGTAGTCTGCTAAGCGTTCTGCGCAGAACCCACTGAGTTCCTCGGAATCGATTGTTGCGCCAGGGACGACAACGATGAAAGCACCAACGTCTTCGCCGAGGACTTTATGCGGCACGCCGACAACGGCGGCTTCTTGGACAGCCTTATTCTCGAGGAGCACAGCTTCGACGTCTGTGGCATAGATGTTGTTCCCGCCGCGAATGATCATGTCCTTGATTCGGCCGTTGATGTACACGAAGCCGTCATCATCGAGGTGAGCGAGATCGCCTGTGCGCAACCAGCCATCGGGAGTCCATGCAGATGAGGTCGCTTCCTCGTTCTTGTAATACTCGCGGCCTTTGCCATCGAGGCGGACCAAGAGTTCGCCGGTCTCGTTCGGGCTACATGGCTCGTCTGTCTCCTGGTTCAATACTTTGACTTCCATCGGTGGCATTGGCTTGCCGACGCTGCCGATGCGTTTAGCAGCCTCGTCCTTTGGCATGACGATGTAGGCAGGGCCAGCTTCGGTGAGTCCGTAGCTATTTGTGACGGAGGCCATCGGCATCTTGGCCTGCATGATGCTCAAGGTGGCAGGAGCGAGCGGGGCGGAACCGATTGACACCGCTAGGAAACTCGACAAGTCGGCATCTTCGAATCGGGGCGAGGCAACCAGCAACTCGGCCATTGCGGGGACGAGCATGCACATCATCGGCGCACGCTCGACCGCTATGTCTAGCCAATGGTCGACGTTGAATTTCGGCAGGTACCAACCGGCCAGCCCCATCTTCATCGGGTTGTAAACAAATGACATACCCGCGAAGGTGAACAGCGGAGCCCCATGAAGCCAACCGTTGCCTGTCCAGCGTGGCGCGTTGTTAGCGATCATCGCGATGTTGCGGTGTCTCACAAGAACGCCTTTCGGCAAGCCGGTCGTGCCAGACGTGTACATGATGTCCGCGATGTCGTCGTAACCAAGAGGTATCTGTATTTCGGAGGTGTCGAACGATTCGAGATCGGACCAGTCGTGATGCGAGTCGTTACATGCTCCGACGCAGAGCACCGCTGCAATATCGAGTTCGGATGCAATCACGGCAGTATTTGCTTCGAGTTCTGAGTCTGTGATGATCGCCGCTGGTTCGGCGTGGCTCAGGATTGTTCTGGTCTCATCTAGCGACAGACGCGTATTCACAGGAACCATTACCGCGCCAGCCTTATGGACTCCTGCATAGGAACTAATCCATTCGAAGCAGTGCTCGCTACGTAGGTACACGGCTACACGAGCGCCCTTTGTCACTCCGTTTTCGATGAGCCATCGTGCGATCTGGTTTGAGAGCGCTTCCCATTCGCCGAAACTCAGAGCTGCCTCGGCGTCGGATGTGAAGTTCACGTAGCCGATGTCGTCTGGGTGTTCCGAAGCCATGAAGCGGAGCTGATCTACGAGGAGTGGTCCATTAGGGCCACGATTTGTGAATGACATCGCGTGGAGTATGCAACAGACGACGTGGCTAGGTCAAAATGTCGGTGGCGGTAGGACGATTCTTTCGCCTGGGAAAATGAGGTTCGGGTTCCCGCTTCGGAGTTGATCGCGGTTAGCCGCTATCAGGTCCGACCAGTAAGACGCAACGGTGTCCGACGAGAGCGTCGACATTCCTGAGGCCGCGAGATGTTGCTTGGCGATGGACCAAAGATTGTCGCCAGCAACGACGATGTGCTCGGGCGTGGCCTCCCTTTGGGCGATCATGGTCTTGCCCGATGGATGCATTCCTCGTTCGGTCGAACTTTGACTATCGGCTCGGATAGCAGGGAGGTGCGGCGCATCGCTCGGCGCGCTTTCTAATGTCGCTGTTCGCACTACAGGTTCGTCTGAGATGCCCTGCGATGTAGTCCTCGCGGGTTCATCGATCGTGCGGGCACCGACTGGCGATGCCCCACCGACTGTGGCTGCAGCAGTTAGTGAAAGTGCGGCGCAGGTCGTGGTGAGTCGCCGTACGACCGGTAGCGCGAACGGTTGTAGGGAATCCGTCCACCGCATTTGTGGGGAGACGAGCGACACGATGATGGCCATGGTGCCGAGCGTCGACATCGTGCCGACGACAAGTGCGAAAAGGCCGATCGCAGATAAAAGCAATGTCGTCGTGTCGCCGACATCGGGCCATGACCAAGGGGCGAGGTTGGCACTAGCGCGGTTAAGTCCGCCATGGGCGATGACCAACAGGCAGCCCTGCGCGAAAAAGAGAATGACTGCGGTTAGAAGTAGCCGATTGCGTGGTGAAGTCGATGTCATGAGCGAAACCTATAGGTCTCGACAGATCATGTCAAGTTGTGTAAAGATGTCTTACCATGACCAAAGATGCGCAATCTCTAGATGTAATGACGACCGAAGCCGCTCCGAAAGAGCACAGCGATGGCATCATGTCAGGTGCGGCGGAACCGGCGACTCTCTGGACAACTGTTGCAAAGCCGACACAAGATCGGAGGGGAAAGCGCTTTGGCGACTTCGTCTATCCGCACCGCAGACGAGTCGTCGCCATCTTCGTAATGCCCATAACCGTCGTTGGAGTCTTCGCTTTGCGGTCGCACATGTTGGGTGGTGGCACGATCGAGCACGATGCAGGAAACGCAGTTGTCATACCGGTTAGCGGCACTCCAGTTTCAACGTCTGCTACGAGCCAACTTTCGCAACCGCTAACCACCGAGACTTCTGCCCCGGCACCGACCATGCGGCAGGCCTTCAAGTTGTCCAAGGACTTCGCAAGCAAGTGCCGAGTGGCTCCCGCTCTCGATGCGGATGCACAACTCGCCGTCGTGTGCGAGGTCGGTGAAGGCCCAATGCGAGTTGAACTGCGCAAGATTTTGGACGGTGGCATTCGCTCGGCGCGCCTCGGCGAATTAGCACGGCGACCCGTACCGACGCGTGGTGAGTCGATGTGCGCGCATGGCAGGCCAGAGAGCAGGACGTGGGCTAGACAGGAGACACCAGACGAAGTCTCTGGGGTATTCGGATGTCAAGTCATAGATGGTCGTGCCGAAATCGTTTGGACTGACGACGCGATGGGTCTCGTCGGGCGCGCAGTCGCTCAGAATTCGGATCTCTCAAAGCTGTTCGTATGGTGGGCCGAAGCTGCGCCAGGGGCAAGCATCCCATAGGCACAAGGCAATCGTTTGGTACGGTGGCGCCAAATCAGCTACGAGATGTAATGCAACAACGACCTTGGAGGCGCCATGTTTATCGTCGAAAGATTTGGACTCTTGGAAGGGTTCCGAATCGCACATGTCATGTTTGCGGTTATGTGGATGGGCCTGCTCTGGTTTTTCAATGTCATCCAAGTTCCGGCTTATGCAGAAATGGAAGCAGGGGCACGCAACAACGCCTTTGACAAGCTCACATGGCGTGCGCTCTGGTGGTTCCGTCACGCCGCCTGGATGACAGTAGCGAGCGGTTTTGTGATGCTCGCGATTGGTTCGTCCGGTGACGTTAACGAACGTGTGTACACAGGCGATTTCTTCAAGTCGCCGCGCGGCGGCATGCTCGCTGCGGCGATCGTGCTCGCAATCGTGATGCTCTACAACGTGTGGATGGTCATTTGGCCGAACCAGCAGATCGTGATCGGCAACGCCCGCGCTGTGGCAGGCGGTGCAGAAGCAAACCCGGACGCACCCGTAGCGGCTCGCAAGGCAGCTATGGCAAGCCGCCAGAACATGATTTTCAGCTTCACCGTATTACTCGCAATGGTTGGCCAAAGCGGATTCTTCTACGGGTATGAACCAGCGTCTAGTGGTGTTCGCGCCGTGTTCTATGTAATCGTCCTGGCATTCGCCGCGGTCATGGAGCTAAATGCTCTAGGAGTGTTCGGTGCAGCGGTCGGCAAGGCCAACACCTGGATGTACGACAAACATCAGAACGCGATCTACTTCGCTAGCGGCACGATCGTGTTCTGGGTCTTGTTCTTCGAAATCTTCTACGGGAAGCTCGAACTACTCGGCTAGACACCTAGAAGGTCGGCGATGCGGGCACGGTGGTGTGATGCCGTGCCGAATAGCGCGTCGTTGGCCTTCGCTCGTTTCACGTATAGGTGCATGTCGTGTTCCCATGTGTAGCCGATGCCACCGAGCAACTGGATACCTTCTTTGGCCAACAGCCGCTGGCAGTCTGCCGCGGCGACCTTCGCTGCTGATGTCTCGATTCCTGCCCGGTCAACGCGCTCGGCGACGCAAAGTGCACTTAAGTAACTAGTAGCTCGCGCACGTTCGAGCGTCACGAGCATGTCGGCAAACTTGTGTTTGATCGCTTGGAACGACCCGATCGGTACTCCAAACTGCTCGCGGTTCTTCACATGGTCAAGCGCAACATCGAAGATCGATTGGCAGACTCCAACGGTCTCAAGGGCGATTGCGCTGACGCCATGCAGTGTCGCCTCTCTAAATTCGGAATCTTGTTTACCAATGGCAGCAGGCCCACCAAGTACGCGGTCTGCGCTGAGACGAACGTCTTTGAAAACGATGTGCGCAATCTGGCGTGTCGGGTCTATCGAGACGATTGGCACGATCTTGGCTTCGTCTTTCTCGATTACGACCATGCCTTCGCCGAGATCGCTCGTAAAACGACAAGCGACGAACTCGGCGGCTGCGGCCTCGATCACGTAGCTACAACGCCCGTTGAGGACACTGTCGTTACCATCAAAGCGCAAAAGAACGCCTGAGTCGTAGGTAGCCGTCCCTGCAACGCCACCTGCGGCGACAGGAGCGAGCCAGCGTTCTTGCTGTATTTGGTTTCCGAGCAATGAAACCGCAGGCACGAACTGTGCGACCGTTGCTAGTAGTGGACCAGGTGCGATTACCCGGCCGAGCTCTTCGGCGAGGATTCCAGCTTCGACAGCACCGAGGCCAATACCCCCGAATTTCTCGGGAACCGTTAGGGCGGCCCAGCCGAGTTCTGTGACGACGCGCCAGAGTCGGTCTGCTCCGGTCTGGTTCTCGGCAACCTCGCGTGCGAGTTTGACGGGTGACGCTTTCTGGAGTACTACCCGGATGGAGTCACGCAGTTCTAACTGGTCCGCTGTGAATTCAAGTTCCATAGTGCGAACGAGACTAACTAATTATCGGCGTCTTGCTGATTCGCTCCGCGAGAACCTTGCGGTCGATCTTGTCTCCCGGCGTGAGAGGCAAGTCAGGAACTATCACTATTGCCTCGGGGAGCTTGTATTTTGCGATGCGATCGACGGCGAAGGCACGTAGAGACTCGAGAGTTGGCGTAGTGCCAGCCCGAGCGACGACGCACGCAACACCAATTTCTCCCATGACTGGATCTGTTTTCGGCACGACCGCGACGGCTGCAACATCTGGGTGCAAACAAAGCACGGCTTCGGATTCCACGGGATAAACGTTGTAGCCGCCGCGAACGTACATTTCCTTAGACCGGCCGACTAGGCGCACGCGATTGCGGTCATCGAACAATCCGAGATCACCAGTGCGAACGAAACCATCTGTCGTGAATGCCGTCGCTGTCGCCTCTGTATCTCGCCAGTATCCGGACATACAGGCAGGTGAGCGCAAACAGACTTCTCCCACTTCGCCAGGTGCACTTAAGCCTTCTTCGCCAATCCGCCGCAGCGATATCTCGACGCCAGCTAACGGCCTGCCGACAGAGACGATCGCATCCTCTAATGGGTCGTCGAATGCTGTGCCGAGTCCGATGCCAGCCTCGGTACAGGAATAGCGACTAGCCAATTTTGCGCCGAATCCGATGCGAGCTTGATCGGCGAGTCCTGGCGTGATCGGTCCGCCGCCAGTCACTATGTATTCGACGCTCGATAGGTCGTACTCGGAAAACTTTGGGTGGCGCAACATGAGCGCAAGCTGTGGGGGCACGCCAGCCACCGTTGTGAGTTTCTCGCGCTCAAGCAGGTCTAGACAGGCTTCGGCGCTCCAGCGTGTCATCATGAAGTTCACGCCACCACGCCGCAGATTGCCAGCAAGTTTCGTAACGAATCCGAGGTGTGCATAGGAGGTGCCCGTAAATGCGCGGCCCCCAAGGTCCCAGGCGTCGCCGACATCTGTTCTCGTGATGAAGGCGAGTTGACTGTTCTTGTAGACAGCCCCTTTAGGAGTGCCTGTCGTTCCTGACGTGAAGATGATCGCGACAGTTCGATTTGGGTCTTGCTGTAATGGTGGAGGACTCTCGTAGTGGGCACGAAGATCTGCGAGCAATGCGTTCCTAGAGTCGGCAGCTTCTACAAGCTCAGTTGGGAAGTCGTCGAGAGCGGTATCGGTGGTCGCGAGAACGAGCTTTGGGTCAGCCTTGGCGAGGACTAGCTGGCGTTCTGGCGCAGCGAGACGGTCGTTCACGCCAGCCGTGATCGCACCAAGTTTGGCTATCGCGAGGTACGAGACAAGAAACTCTGGACCAGGCGGAAGCACTATCGCCACACAGTCACCCTCTGCGACCCCGCGGGAAGCGAGTCCGACTGCAGCTTCATCCGAACAGCGGTCTAGGTCGACGTAGGTAAGAGGCCACCCTGCTTCTGTGACATAAGCATTACGATCGCCGAACCGCCGTGCCGCTTCGCTTACGGTGTTTGGGAGCAATGTCAACTACCTAAGAACGGAATGAAAAGACTGTGGCAGGAGCGTACAAGGCCCCGAAAGAGCGGGAGTTGCGAGCCCAAGGCAAGCGCACACTCCGTCGCCTACTCGGCGCTGGGCTACAAGTCTTCGCCGACCGTGGTTACCACGCTGCTCGGGTCGACGACATAGTGCGCGTTGCAGAGACTTCGCACGGCACCTTCTACTTGTACTTCACGAGCAAAGAACACATGCTCGGCGCGCTAGCAGCTGAATGCGCAGCGCAATATGAACAACTCGCGGCAGAAGTCGACGAGATCGACAAGTTCGTAGCCCGGTTTTTCGAGATTTATCAACAATACGGACCAGTTATCCGCGCTTGGATGGAGCGCCACGTCACAGCTGCTGAAGTGAACCGTCTCGGAGTCGACGCCTTCACCCACATCGCGGCAGCCTTAGCGAAACGATTGCAGGCTGTTGGCGCTCCGCACGACATGCCGACAGTTGGTGCGATGATGGCGTTGTTGGAGCGCAGTGCCTACTACCAGTCGGCCGGAGCTATGCCGGAGGACGCCGCACCTGCGGTGGCTGGCGTCCTAAAAAGGGGTTTTCTCGTTCCTAGCTAAAACCGTAATCAGCGATAGTCACTCATACCTCTAAGAAGGGTCCACGCGCTACCGACTATGAAGCTGAACTCCACTTGGGCGGGGGTTCTTGTTCGAGGAGGTTGGTCAAGTGGGATTCAAGAGGTTCGCGCTCACGGGCATGTCCATTGGCAAGAAGCTTTTCGTCATGGGCTTCGTCGGGCTTCTCGGCTCCGGCGCCGTTGGATACTTCGGAATCAACGGTTTGAACAATGCGAAGGGGGCAATGGCAGAGGAAGTCATCAACGCCAATGCCGTGCGCAATCATCTCGAAGGCGACATGATGCATGACGCCCTACGCGCCGATGTTCTTGCGTCATTTCTAGCCGACACCGAGGAAAAAGTCGCGGAAGTTGAGGCAGCCGTCTCCGAACACACTGAAAGATTCAGGCGGCTGCTGGGGGAAAATGAGAAGTTGCCGTTGCACGCAGATGTCAAAGCTGCGCTAGCTGAGACGGCTGAACCGGTAGCTGTCTACATCTCGAGCGCTGAGGCGATCGTTGCTAAGGCGCTTGACGAGGGGCGTGAGGCCGCAGAGGTCGATCTCGGAGCATTTCTTGAAGATTTCTACACACTCGAGTCGGCGCTAGAACAGGTCTCGGAGAAGATCGAGGTCTCACTAGAGAAGTCCGTAACAGTGGCCGACGCATCGCTCGAAACATCCAACCGCAATCTGCTTGTTGCTATCGCGATTGCAGCAATCGTGATGATCGCGCTGTGCTTGTGGATCACGCGCTCGATTACGAGGCCGCTCGGCAAGGCTGTTGAGACGTTGCAAAAGCTTGCGGCGAAGGATCTGACGGCGCGTCTCGATGTGACAACCAACGACGAGACCGGAGCCATGGCTACGGCACTCAACGCTGCGCTCGAGAACTTAGGCGCAGCGATGCACGCCATCGACGGCAGCAGCGAGCGACTGTCTTCTGCTAGCCGCGAACTAGCCGCATCTAGCACCCAGATTGCCGGAAGCGCAGAGGAGACCTCGAGCCAGTCAACGGTTGTCGCTGCAGCAGGAGATCAGATTTCGGGCAATGTTGCATGGGTAGCCACTGCTGTCGAAGAGATGGCAGCGTCTGTCCAAGAGATCGCGCAAAGCACGAGCGAGGCAGCGCGAGTTGCTTCGGAGGCCGTTGCCTTGGCAACAACGACGAACGCCAACATCGTGCGTCTCGGTAAGTCGAGCGAAGAAATCGGCAACGTCGTGAAGGTAATTACTGCGATCGCAGAACAGACCAACCTCCTCGCACTCAACGCGACGATTGAAGCAGCACGCGCTGGAGAGAGCGGTAAGGGCTTCGCTGTCGTTGCCAACGAGGTCAAGGAACTAGCAAACGAGACTGCAAAAGCCACCGAGGATATTTCGCGCCGCATCACCGAAGTACAGGTGGATACTGGTCTGGCCGTCGAATCGATTCAGCAAATCTCGGAGATAGTGGTTCACATCTCTGACTATCAGAATGCGATCGCTGGCGCAGTCGAAGAACAGGCTGCGACGACGAGCGAAATTGGTCGATCTGTAAGCGACGCTGCTGCTGGCAGCCAAGAGATCGCGAGCAACATCGCTGGGGTCGCGACATCGGCTGAGTCGACAGCGAGAGGCGTTGCTGCAACGCAGACTTCGGCTGCTGATCTCGGCGGAGTTGCGAGGGAACTCGCGAACCTCGTTGGGCAGTTCAAGTACTGAGAGATTCAGTTGCATTTGGCGGCGGCTAGGTCGCCGCCAAATGCTCGCGTTCGCCGTAGCATCGTCGTCGTGTCCGAGTCGACTGAACGCATCGGCGCGCTCGACGGCTTGCGTGCGATTGCCGCGCTCACTGTTTTTGTCTACCACCTGCTTGTCTTGTCGCCGATAGTGGCGACTCTTGGTGGACCGCTCGAGTGGGAGTACTACGGCCGCAACTTTGACATCGGCGTCGAGATCTTCTTCGTGTTGTCCGGTTATCTGCTCTCGCGCCCATTTTTTCGCGCCTTTTTCGGTGGATCCGGTGTGAGTCGTCTTCGCGATTACGCGATTCGGCGCGCGTTGCGTGTGTATCCGGCTTGGCTTGCGTTCCTCGTGGTCGCTATCTCGTGGAATCAGTTCGCGTTCTTGGACAACACCAACAAGAAACCAGATGACGTTCTATCGATTGTTGGCTGGGGCACGCTGCTTCACACATGGTTCTTCGATCCCGGACACTCGTCGTGGACTCTGTCTGTCGAAGTCGCCTTTTACGTAGCGTTGCCAGTATTCGCGTTGTTGTTGTTCAAGTTCTCCAAGAGCAGATCTTTGGCCGCGGCTTTATTCGGTTGCGCGGCGCTGACTGCCTGTGGCTTCGCATTCGAGTGGTGGCACCTGATGTTTTTCAACGCTCAGCGGTTTGTGCCAGCAGCGCTAGTGGCGCTCGGACCCGGCGTGGCGCTCGGTGCCCTCAAAGAATTCGCTGCACAATCCGAAGAAATCGATCGCCGGTTACGCCGATTCGCGAGGCCGACGCTTGCATGGTGGCTTGGAGCGACTGCATTGTTCCTGGCTATGTCTCGACTTGTTTCACGGCACGGCTACGTAATTTTTGGACCTTCGCCCCCGCCCCACGAAACGATCAAGCAGTCATTGCTTCAGGCTCTGATTGCCTTCGTGCTGGTGGGTTCGACTGTCTTCGGTTCTTCTAGCTCTTTCGCTGTTCGAGCCATGTCGGCGCGGGCGTTAGTCGCGTTCGGGCGGCTTAGCTATTCCTTTTATCTTTGGCATCTGCTGGTGCTCTATCAGTGGGAAAACTGGCTCACAGTCGGTTCTGCTGGCGTTGCATGGCGCAACGCAGCGTTCGCGTTCGCGATCACTACGGCTGTCGCAGCTGTCTCGTTTCTTGTAATCGAGCAACCGTCGATCGCGTTTGCAAACAGATTGGTTAAGCGCGGCGTTGAGCGTCGATCCCAGGGTTCTGGCTTCTGAAGTGATAGCGGTTCAAGACACGACCAATGTCTGAAGGGTCCCACTGCGTTGGGTTGCCTGCTTCGTCTTTGGCCAGGAATTGCTCGCCCATTTCCCACGGCTGATACACGGCGAGGTTGTCGCCAACGAGCCGCAACACCTGGCCGGTGACATGCAGGCTTTCATCTGACGCAAGCCAAACAACGCCAGGAGCAGAGTTCGCCGGGTTCATGCGATCGAACTCGGTGTAGTCCTCTGGGTTTTTGACTTCAATGTCCTTCTTCGCGAGAGCAACCATCCGCGTGAAGCCGCCTGGTCCGATGCAATTCGCGCGCACTCCGTACCTGGCAAGTTCGAGGCTCGCAATAATGGTCATGGCCGCTACGCCAGCCTTCGCTCCGCCATAGTTGATCTGGCTCGCTTGACCTTGGAGGCCAGCGCTGCTCACAGTGTTGATGATGGAGGCGCGTGGCTGTCGACCTTCCTTGCTTTCGTGGCGCCAGTATTCGGATGCGTGTCTCATTGTGTTGAAGGCGCCATACATGTGAACCTTGACGACGACATCGAAGTCCTCTGGACTCATCGAGAACATCATCTTGTCCCTGAGCACACCAGCGTTGTTAACGAGGATGTCGAGTCGCCCAAATGTGTCTAGGGCTGTCGCGACGATGTTGCCGGCGCTCGCGTAATCGGCGACGCTGTCGAAGTTGGCGACTGCGCCACCGCCTCGGCTCTTGATAACGGCGACGACTTCTTCTGCCGGTCGCTTGTCGGATGAATCTCCGCCAGCAACCCCGACGCCCAGATCGTTCACCACGACCTTGGCTCCGTGAGCGGCGAGCATGATGGCTTCGCCGCGGCCGACGCCGTTTCCAGCACCAGTGACTATCGCTACCTTGCCATCAAGCATGCCCATCGATTTCTCCCCGGAAACTCTTAGAACCTGACAGGCATGTCAGGTCCGTGCAGGGTACTCACAAGGGGCGTTCGGGTCCCAAACTGAATACGAACCGCCGATCGGATGCGACCATTCCCACTAGCTTGCCCCGCCATGACAGTTCCAGAGATTCATGGTGTCATCGCTCCGGAATTCGCGCAGGTTCGTGCTGCCTTCGAGAAGAACTTCGCCGAACGTGGCGATGTAGGTGCGAGTGTTTGCGTGTATAAGGATGGCGAGGCCGTCGTAGACCTGTGGGCCGGTGTAGCCGACGCTGTCACCGGCACAGACTGGCAAGCAGACACGCTTGTGACAGTCTTTTCGATTAGTAAGGGCGTTACAGCGATCGCAGCAAATCTCTTGATGCAAAGGGGAGACCTCAACCCGGATGCGCCTGTCGCTCACTATTGGCCAGAGTTCGCCGCAGAGAGCAAGTCGACGATCTCCGTTGCCACCGCAATGTCGCATCAGGCTGGACTCCCGCGTATCGATCGGCCGCTTAGCAGGGAAGAGGCCATCGACTGGGACACCGTCGTGGCTGCGGTCGCCGCACAAGCCCCCATCTGGGAACCTGGCTCGCAGCACGGATATCACATGAGGTCATTCGGTTGGATTGTGGGTGAGCTGATCAGGCGTGTGACCGGCAAGTCGCCCGGAAACTTCATCCGCGAAGAGATTTCTGATCCGCTCGGGATCGACTTTCATGTCGGACTCGCAGCGAAGCACGAGCCGAGGGTGGGTCGACTCGTGATGCCGGACAAGAAATACCACGAAAGCATCTCGAAGCTCCCCGCCGACTTGCTACTCACGTCGGTATTGAGCGGGCCAAGTGGGCATTTCCACTATGACGAGATGTGGAACACGCGCGAGATGCGAACAATAGAGATGCCGTCAAGCAATGGTGTCGGCAACGCGCGCGCTGTAGCGAAGCTCTACGCACACCTCTTCGGCGACGGCGTGAATGGAGTTCGCCTACTCGACGATTCGACCGTCAAGCGCGCTACGGCCGAATTGGTGTGCGGGCGCGACGCTGTGATCCTCGTCGATACTGCTTACGGACTCGGTTTCATGTTGCCGCCTGCGCTCGCCTCATGTGTCGGGCCACGAGCATTCGGCCATGGCGGAGCCGGAGGGTCAGCGAGTTTTGCTGACCCAGACGCCGGAATCAGTTTCGCTTACGCCATGAACAAGATGAGTTTTAATCCGACAGATGGAAGGTCGGAATCGCTAGCCCGTGCGGTGTATCGCTGCCTCTGACTAGCTAGCGCCGTACACAGGTGTTGGTTCGGGCGCACTAGCGATGAGTTTGCGCACCGACTCGCCAATCTCAGCAGGTGCCCAACGTCGCCCGTTGTCGATAACTGTGCCGTGACTATGGCCAGCTACTACAGATAGCGCGCCGCCTTCGATCTCGAATATCCGTCCAGTCACATCGTGGCTATCTGCGCTGCCGAGCCAAACAACTAGCGGAGCGATGTTGTCAGGGTGGTTCGGGTCGAATCCAGAATCGGGCGCTGCCATCCGGTCGGCGAACACAGTCTCGGTCATGCGCGTGCGGGCAGACGGGGCGATTGCGTTTGCAGTGATTCCATAGCGACCAAGTTCGGCAGCCTGTACGAGCGTGAGTGCAGCGATACCACCCTTAGCTGCTGAATAGGCGCTCTGGCCGACGCTGCCGAACAGACCAGCGCCGGAACTCGTGTTGATGATTCTTGCGTCGACTAATTCGCCCTGCTTGTGTTGCGCTCGCCAATAATCGCAAGCGTGTCGCGACGTTGCGAAATGGCCTTTGAGATGAACGGCGATGACAGCGTCCCACTCGGCTTCAGTCGAGGTAAAGAACATTCGGTCACGCACGAACCCGGCGTTGTTCACTACGACATCTAGTCCACCGTAGGTATCGATAGCGCAGCGCACAAGGTCTGCAGCTTCAGAGAAATTTGAGATGTCAGCGCCATGTGTTACGGCTTGTCCGCCGAATGCTTCGATCTCAGCTACTACCGAGGCTCCGGGTGACTCGGAGGTCGCTGCGCCGTCGAGGGTCACACCTAGATCGTTTACGACAACTCGCGCGCCCTGGCGTGCGAACTCGAGCGCGTGTTCGCGCCCGATTCCACGTCCTGCGCCAGTGATGATCACCACTCGGCCGTCACAGATGCCCATACTGTGTGCTCCTTATCGTTTCTGACAGTCGGTCAGATACCGTACCGAGCTTTACGCAATTGCTCCGAAGGGAATTGATATGCGGTTCGGGGTGACGATGTTCATGACCGATCAGACCATGGCGCCGTGCGAGTTCGCGCGAGCTGTCGAAGACCGCGGCCTCGCATCGATCTACTTACCGGAACACACTCACATACCTGTGAGCCGCCGTACGCCAGCCCCGACAGGCGACGCTGACCTAGCCGAGGAATACAAGAGAACGCTCGATCCGTTGGTGGCGCTGAGCGCGATGGCAGCAGTCACTTCTCAGGTAACTATCGGGACAGGAATCTTGCTCCCAGCCCAGCGCGATCCGATTGTTACAGCCAAAGCAATCGCGACGCTTGATCTGCTCAGCGGCGGCAGGTTTGTGTGTGGAATTGGTTTTGGGTGGAACGAAGACGAACTCGCTAACCACGGTGTGAGCATGCCGGAGCGGCGCGACGTAGTTAGAGAGCGCGTGTTAGCAATGCAACAAATCTGGCGAGAGGACGTTGCAGAGTTTCATGGAACTCACGTCGATCTAGCCCCGACATGGTCTTGGCCTAAGCCAAAGTCGGCTGGTGGACCGCTGGTGCTAATGGGCGGCGCACCGGGTCCGAAACTGTTTAGCCATATTGCTGAATACTGCGATGGTTGGATACCAATAGGTGGTGGGGGAGTCAGAAACGCGCTACCCGCACTGCGAGCTGCGTGCGATGCAAATGGTCGCGATTTTGCCGAGCTACGCGTTGTGCCGTTCGGAACCCTGTCGGATCCGGCAAAATTCGACTACTACGAGTCGCTTGGAATCTCTGAGATTGTCTTGCGCGTGCACGGAGGTAATTCTGACTCGGTGCTCCCACAACTCGACACGTATGCATCGCTACTAGAAAGGGGTTGACGGCTGTGACGTCACCGCTGCGAATTATCGAGATATCGGTCGGCGATTCAGCTTCGGCCTGGCGTTCTGCTGGTTTTCGTGTTGATTCCGAGGAGTGCACAACCATCGGCACCGTGAGAATTCGATTCGTTGGTGATGGCGGCGAGCGAGGGATCCTCGGTTGGCTGGTCTCAGGGGTAAAGAACGGAGCTATCGACGGCCTAAGAGAACAAGTATCGGTCGGCTCAAAACCGTCTGGAGCTTCGCTAGTTGATCATCCGAATACGGCGTCGATACTCGATCATCTAGTCATCACGACTCCAGATGTCGATCGAACTATCGCGGAGTTCCGAGCCGCAGGTTGCGAACCCCGCCGCGAACGTCAAGCAGGAACGGGCGACAAACCGATGCGGCAGGTGTTCATTCGCGCTGGAGAGGTGATTCTGGAGATCATCGGACCAAAAGATGTGCCAGAGTCCACTGGCGCGAGCCCCAAGCCCGCGAGCCTTTGGGGGCTCGCATTTACCGTTGCTGATCTCGACGTCTGCACTCAACTATTGGGTGAGAATTGCGGTACGCCACACGATGCCGTTCAGACTGGCCGTAAGATCGCAAGCCTTCGCCACGCGGCTCTGGGGATCTCGGTGCCGACTGTATTTATGTCTACATAGAGGACGATCGAACGATGAGACCAGTGATGGATAGCTACGAAGCGAGCGCGTTTGTGAGTTTCGATCACGCCTGTCCGCGCTGTGGTGCCGAGACTTCCATGCGGTTCATGTCTCCATGCGCGACGTGTATGGCGGCACTGCGTGATCTCATGGAGCGTGAGGCCTCTGTAGTTGATGCCGAATACAGCCCGAAAATGAATGTCACACCTAACGCTGTAGCGAGCAAAGACGACTGAACTGCTCCACTGTTCGTTGTGCGATCTCTAACGGGTCAGAGACGCTCGATAATTGTTACGTTGGCCTGGCCGCCGCCTTCGCACATCGTCTGCAATCCGTAACGCCCGCCCGTCCGCTCTAGCTCATGCAGCATCGTTGTCATGAGGCGCGCCCCGGTTGCGCCCAAAGGATGACCTAGCGCGATCGCGCCACCATTCGGATTTACCTTCGCTGGGTCGGCACCTGTTTCTTTGAGCCACGCGAGAACTACAGACGCGAATGCTTCGTTGATTTCTACGACGTCGATGTCGCCAATCGATAGACGGGCTTTTCGTAACGCGTGCTCGGTCGCTGGGATCGGAGCGGTAAGCATCCACACCGGATCGGCACCCCTTACCGAGAGATGGTGGATACGGGCGCGGGGCACGAGGTTGTGAGCCGCGAGAGCGGTTTCGTTGGCAATTAGGAGCGCCGCGGACGCGTCGGAGATTTGGCTGCTCGTTGCGGCTGTTACTCGACCACCGGCAATTAACGGTTTGAGGGAGCGAATCTTTTCGAGGTCTGGTTCCCGCGGGCCTTCGTCGAGGCTAAGCCCGTAGCACTCGGCTATCTCTTGCTCGAATCGGCCTTGCGCCCTTGCTGCAATGGCACGCTCGTGGCTTTGTACGGCGAAAGCCTCCATGTCTTCGCGGGTGCAGTTCCACTTCTCGGCAATCATCTCGGCACTACGAAACTGATCGACGTCTTGGTTCCCGTACCGTTTCTGCCATCCGCTCGAACCGCTGAAAGGGTCGTCGAAACCCAGCGACCCGGCCAGTGTCATTGCCGAACTGATCGGAATCATGCTCATGTTCTGCACGCCGCCAGCAACGACAAGATCCATCGTTCCGCTCATCACGGCTTGTGCCGCGAAGTGCACGGCCTGTTGAGCGCTCCCGCATTGCCGGTCGACTGTCGTGCCGGGGACATGCTCGGGTAGTCCTGCGGCCAACCAACAGGTCCGAGCGATGTCGCCAGCCTGCGGGCCAACAGTGTCGACACAGCCGAACACGACATCCTCTACGGCAGCAGGATCGACTCCACTACGTTCGACTAGTGCGCTGAGGGCATGCGCTCCAAGGTCGGCTGGGTGGATGTTCGCAAGGCCACCGCCCCTACGCCCTACAGGAGTTCGCACAGCTTCGACTATGTACGCGTCTGTCATTACCTAGAGCCTTTCGAAAAGTGATTGGGCGATCATTCGCCTGTGCCAGTTTGCGGCGCCCCACGCTCTCTCGAGTGCCCATGAGCGCTTCATGAAGAGGTGAAGATCGCATTCGGTCGTGTAACCGATGGCTCCGTGGCATTGCAGTGCGACCCGCGCTGCAAGACTCGCTGCATCGCTCGACTGGACCTTCGCCATACTTACATGTTGTGAGGCGAGAGCGTCGCGGCTCGCGAGAGAAGCCGCCGCACGGTAGGTGAGTGGCCGTGCGAATTCGAGTTTCGTGCGAGCGTTAGCTAGGTGATGTTTCACAGCCTGGAAAGTTCCGATCTTCACCCCGAACTGTTCTCGTTCTTTCACGTAGTCGACTGTCATTTCGATCATGCGATCGGCGAGCCCTAGGAGCTGTGCCGACGTGCCGAGCACCCCACGACGAAATGCCAGAGCGGTACTGGTGACAGGCGCGATAGGCGCAGTCGACCCCATGTCGATCGCAAAGAGTCGGCGAGCACCATCGACGGATTCTCTTTGAGTCAATCTGACAGATTCTCGGGGAGCGACTCGTACCCCGTCTGCGGTGAGCGTAACGACCGATGCGCATGTGTCGGTCCATACTCCGAATGGCGACTCTGGGAGCGAGACGCTCGCCGAGTCCGTGCCATTAACCCAGCCTTCTGGTGCTGCGATTAGCGCCGTTTCAACGATTGGCTCAGGTAGCGCACAGCGACCTGTCTCTTCGAGTATCAGGACGATGTCCAATTCGGTTAGGCCCAGTCCACCGGCCTCGGTCGGCGCGAGCATCGCAAGGACACCCATGTCGTGCAACGCAGCCCATGCCGAGGGCGCCCTGCCGGTCTGATTGTTCCAGGCCTCGCGAACGTCGCCGGGTTGGCAAGTCTTGGCGAGAACGTCACGGACTGCATCGCGAAATTGGAATTGTTCCTGAGAGAACTCAAAGCGCATCTTCGACTACTTCCGCGGGAGCCCGAGCACGCGTTCGGCTACGACATTGCGTTGAATCTCGTTCGTTCCGGCATAGATCGGGCCAGCTAAGGCGAACTCATATGCCTTCATCCAATGTGCGAAATCGCCGTCGATGAGTTCTGCATGAGGTCCGAGTAGTTCGAGTGCAAGTTCTTGAAGGCGCACATCGAGTTCGGACCAGAAGAGCTTCACCATGCTCGACTCCGCACCGCTCTTTGCCCCATCGACCAACCGCGTAACGGTGCCAAACGTTTGCCATCGGTACGCCTCGGCATCGATCCAAGCCTGCACGATTCTGTCCTGAACCGCTTGGTCCCGAGCGCCGCCACTAGCGATGCGTTCCTTGCAAAGTTCGATTAGCCGCTGCGCGGTCGCAAGGAATCGTCCCGGCGAACGCAACGTCAGACCGCGTTCTGATCCAGTCGTTGCCATAGCGACCGACCAGCCCTCGTTGACACCTCCGAGGACCATGTCATCTGGTACGAACACATCGTCGAAGAAAACTTCTGCGAAACCAAGGTCGCCGTCTAGTCGCTCGACCCCACGGACCGTGACTCCGGGTTGATCGAGTTCAACTAAAAAATAGGTCATCGAATGATGTCTGCCTGGTCGCGAGCCGCTCGCGGCGGCTTCAGGCTCTGTCCGGAATAATCCGAATAAATGAGTGCAGAATGCGCCGCGTGTAGTCCATGTTTTCTGCCCAGCCAGCCGCCAGCCACCCGCTGATGCGTCGCGAACAGCGCGACTCGAGATACCCGCTAGGTCGCTCCCAGCGTTCGGTTCTGACCACCCTTGACACCACGTGTGTTCTCCGCTCGCCATCTTCGGGAGCAAACGGCGCTGTTGTTCGGCAGTACCGAACTCGAAGATGGTTGGCGCGAGAAGAAAGATTCCATTCTGAGTCACGCGCTGTGGTGCGTTGGCGAGCCAGTACTCCTCTTCGAAAATTAACCATTCCCAGAGCGTTGCGTCTCTGCCCCCTAAATCAGAAGGCCAACTGACGACCGAGTAACGAGCGTCGAAAAGCTTGCGTTCCCACTCGAGGTGTAGCGCGAATCCCGGAGCTGTGTCGCCGCTAGGCAATGCAGGTTTCGGCACATTGACTGTGAGCCACTCGCGGACCTCCGAGCGGAACTGTTCTTCGGATTCTGAGAAGGTGAGGTCCATAGCGAGTTAGGGGATCCTACGAGGCGTCGGTCGCAGGTAGGCGAACTGCGCTTCGAGCGCGGCCTAAGCAGAGTGGCGGAGCGATTGCTGTGGCGCGTCAGAAAAGATCATGTAGCGCGACCGACCTGCGCGTTTGGCCTCATAGACAGCTAGGTCTGCTTGCTTCACTAGACCAGCGACCGTGGATTTCGAGGTAGCGAAAGCGACGCCGATGCTTGCTCCGATCGTGGCTATCGACGAACCGACAGCGAACGGCACCGTCATCTGCCTCAGAATCCGATCTGCAATTTCAAGCGCAATAGTTTCGTCGGCCAAGTTTTCGGTCAGTATCACGAACTCATCACCGCCTATCCGTGCGACTGTGTCTCCTGCTCTCACGCAGTCGACCAATCGTGTACTCACACCACGCAAGACTTCGTCGCCAACATCGTGCCCGAAGTCATCGTTGATTGCTTTAAAGCCGTCAAGGTCGACGAACATGAGCGCGACGAGTTCGGTAGCGCGTTGTGACCTGTCGAGCGCATGGGTGACCCGGTCGAACATCAGAGCCCGATTTGGGAGTCCCGTCAGAACGTCGTGCGTCGCTTGAATTTCGAGCGCTCGCTGTGCGGCCTTCATGTCTGAAATGTCGCGTGCCACCACAGAGACTGTCTGTTCACCCCCGATATGTTCATGCGCGGTGAGCGAGACCGACACTGCGCTCGTGACGCCAGGAGCGCAACTGAGCGTGAGTTCACCTTGCCAGAATCCGTGCGTTGAGACTTCCGGCCAGCCCTCGGCGGCGAGCCGGCCGCGCGAAGGCGCATCAAAGAAATCGGCGAGTCGACGCGCTCCGATCATGGGAATCTCGCGTGCGCTGATCTCGGCGACTCGGTTGAGGTAGGTAACGCGCCCAGCAGGATCACATAGTGCGACAAAATCAGTTAGGTCTGCGAGCAACAACGCGAATCGATCTGACTCCAACCTCGCGAGAAATGCATCCGTGTTGTCGATGACGCCGAGGACAATGCCATCGATCTCGCCGTGTGAATCCAGTTGGGTTTCACAGTGCACATCGGCGTGGCGCACGGACCCATCAGGGCGCCGGAAGCGAACCTGCATTTGATATGTGTTGCGGGATTCGTGGAAAGCTGCGACGGCCATCGCTACGGTGGCATCGACGTCCTCAGGGACCAATAACGCGACAAGGTTCTGGCCGGTCGGATCCGAACCGACGATGTCGATCATGCGCTGGTTGACGCTAAGGACGTTGCCTTCTCCGTCAGTTAAGCAAAAGCCGATTGGTGAGCGTTCGGCCATAGCGCGCATGAGGTCATCTGGCACAGATCCATCTAGGCCTCGCCGCGCTTCGTTTGCCATACAAGGCGGTTATCGTCGGCCTTGCGCTAGAGGTGAAGCCGGTTACTTCAGAAATCACTCGCTCGTGAAATAGTTCACTTTGACAAGATGACGCAGCTGCCGTGGCCGAACAGTCCTTGGTTGATGCTGAGGCCAACATTGGCGCCTTCTACCTGGCGCACTCCAGCCTGGCCACGTAGTTGCCACGTCAACTCACACAACTGGGCGATCGCCTGCGCCGGAACGGCCTCCCCGAACGAAGCGAGGCCACCGCTTGTGTTCACCGGAATGCGTCCGCCGAGCGCCGTCGCGCCGCTACGCAGGAGGACTTCGGCTTCGCCTGGAGCACATAGACCGATGTGCTCATACCAATCGAGTTCGAGCGCCGTCGACAGGTCATAGACCTCTGCACACGACACATCCTCCGGGCGGACGCCTGCCTCCTCGTACGCCCGATGCGCGATTGAATCTTTGAATCCCATGGCCGGCATCGTGGCAGTGCCAGCTTTTGAGTCGGTAGCGAAGTTCGGCATCTCGATAACTGGATTCGGGTAGGCGGGTGTGACGGTGCTTACGCCCTTGATGCGAACGTAGTTGGAGTACCCGTGGGCGTCTGCCCAGTCTGTGCTTGTGACAATCATGGCCGCGGCGCCGTCGGACGTCGCGCAAATATCGAGCAAGGAAAGCGGATCAGACACCATCGGCGCGTTGAGAACGTCATCGATAGTGTTCTCTTTGCGAAAACGCGCGTATTCATTCGCCAGACCGTGACGGCTGTTCTTGACTTTGATTTGCGCGAAATCTTCGCGTGTCGCTCCGAACAATTCCATACGCCTACGCGCATAGAACGCGAAATAGGTCGGATTAGTTGCACCTAACAGTCGAAAACGCAACCAGTCTGGATCGTCGCCTCGCTCGCCCTTAGTCGGGGCGAGAAATCCCTTCGGCGTTGTGTCAGCACCGACAATCATTGCGACATCGGCAAATCCTGCAAGAATTTGGGCGCGCGCCGTGCTTAGTGCGGTCACCCCGCTTGCACATGCAGCGTAACTAGACGCAACCTGAGCGCCTTGCCAGCCAAGGGCTTGCGCGAATGTCGCACCAGCAACGAAACCCGGGTAGCCGTTACGAACCGTGTCTCCACCGGAAACGAATTGAACGTCTCGCCACTCGATGTCGGCATCTTTGAGGGCTTCGCGGGCGGCGACGATGCCGTACTCAACAAAGTTGCGGCCCCACTTGCCCCAAGGGTGCATACCTACCCCGAGGACAGCCAAGTCGCGGGTCATCGTGGACTCCACTGGTACATGATGTGTTCGACGCCATCTTGTGTGAAAAGCGGCCCAAGCACAAGTTCCATGTTCATGCCTAATGCCAGCAGCGTCGGGTCTGCGCCGGTAGCTAAAGGCCCGAGGATGACCATCTGTTCAAGCTCGAGTTCGACAGCGCAAACTGTGTACGGTTCGAAGGTGCCGTCGGGGCCATTCGGGATGTATGGCTCTGGCGGTTGGTAGTAGTTAGTGGTCCACGACCAGAGGCGACCACGGTTTGAGAACTCAACCTGTTCGCGTTCTTCAAATGGTGAATCTGGGTTGGCGCTAACGGCCATTGTCGGTGGCCAGAAGTAGCTACCGGTCTGCGTGCCTCTCGTGCCGATTAATGCTGGTGAAGCCTCGTCGGTCGTGAACCAACCCTCGACGGCGGGGACTCGTGTTGTCATGTTGCATCTCCGAGTTTCTGAAGTGTGGCCTGCGCTTGGGCCATGATGCGATCGATTACGAGAGCGACCGTTGGCAGATCGTCGATGACGCCGACTACCTGGCCGCTAGCCATGACGCCACTTTCGACGTGGCCATCGACGAGGGCTGCCTTCAGAAGCATTGGCGTGTTCGCTGCCATCAGGACCTGTGCATATGTCATGTCGTTGTGCCTTTTCATGGCTAGACCTTCAGAGAACATCGCTTTCCAGCTAAGGCCAGATAGTCGCTTGAATCCGAAAGCATTCTTGATTGTTCTCGCCAAACTCGTCGACGGGGACGATCTCTCGAGTTCGTCTACGAGTTCTGTGCGCAAGACCCTGTGGGGCATTCCGTCGACTTTGGTGGTGACGACAGTGTCGGTAACGGACCGATCTAAGTAGTAACGCTTCACGGCATCAGGCACTGTGCTTTCTTGGGTCAGCAAGAAGCGTGTACCCATAGCAATTCCCGATGCGCCATATGCGAGCGCGGCAATAAGACCTCGCCCGTCGAAGAATCCGCCAGCGCCAAACACCGGTATGTCGACGGCGTCGCAGACTTGCGGCAATAGGAGTGTCGTCGGGATTGGGCCAGTGTGCCCACCGCCTTCGGCTCCTTGGCAGATGACCGCATCGACACCCCAAGCGGCGACCTTTTCGGCATGTCGGCGCGCGCCGACGCTAGGAACGACGCAAACCCCTGCGTCCTTCAAGCGCTTGATGAGCGCTTCTTGTGGAGCTAGCGCAAATGATGCGACGCGAACTTTTTCGCGGATCAACAGTGCGACTCGGTCGTCTATGTCGTTCGCGTCCGCTCGCAGGTTGACTCCGAAAGGCTTGTCTGTGCGCTCTTTTACTCGTGTGACCGCAACGCCCAATTCATGCAGGTCCATGGTCGCGGCAGCGATTATTCCGAGACCCCCAGCCGCGCTAGTAGCAGCAGCGAGCCGCGCTCCGGCGACCCAACCCATTCCGGTCTGCACGATCGGAAACTCGATGCCAAATACTTCACACGCCTTCGTGTGTAGACAGGCGTTCATGCGGGATTTGGAACCTCTGAGTCGCGCGAGGAGTTCGGATCGATTCGGGTTCGAATCCATTCGAGTTCAGTTGCAGTTGGCGCGCGGGTCTCGGCGACCGTGGCGTCGATTACGAGGTCGAAACCGGTAGCTGACTTGATTTCCTCGACGCTCACTCCGGGATGAACTGACCTGAGTCGCATCGCTCCATCTGGCGTTTCGAAATCGAATACTCCGAGGTTGCTTATCACCCAGCCGAGGCCATGAAATCGTGCAGAAAGTTCATCGAGGTCTCGTGTTCGGTCGTATCCAACACCGCTGACGACGTCGACTTTTGCGACGAAGGACTTCGGGGAGTGGTTCGGAACCCAGTAACTAGTGCGGTTATTGATCGTGTTACCTGGCGCGCCGCGAAATCCAAGTAGCTGGACTGTTGGCTTGTCGAGCTTTCCGAGCATCGCGATGTTCTGGTTGCCGAAACGGTCGATCTGCGTCGCGCCCATCATGACGTGCCGGGGTCCGTTCCAGACGATGTCGAACATTGACCTATATGGGTTCCAACTTCCCACGACCTTCTCAGGTGAGTCGGTGCCGACGGGCATGATGTTCTCGACGAGCAAAGCCTCGCCGTCTGTCATCACGAGATCTGGAGCGAATGTCGCCTTGGCTAGACGGCCACCGATCATCGGGATTGTGCCGATCGGGTTAGCGAGAATCTCGCCGTTGTCGCGGAATGCCTCAGCGACCGCTATGCAACAAGCCTCGGCTCGACTGTATGGACTCATCGGGCACCCACCTGCGACTGATACTCGGCCTCTGACACATCGAGGTACTTGGCGCGAAAGGTGGCCCAGGCCTCATCGGATTTCGCGCTAGCTGCGTATTCCTTCTGAAACGCTTCGTCGCGTGCATAGTCGGGCGGGCATTCCGTGAAGTGCGCGCCGTTAGGCGTCTCGACGACGCCATTGACCATGAGGCGGCTGATGCGGAGTGACTGAACAGGGCCTTCGCTCAGGAATTGTTCGGTGGGGACGACTTTCTCGACGCTCATGAAACTCTTGCTCGCTGCCATGCAAAAGAGATCATCGAAGTACGGATCGACATTTAGGTACTGACCGTTACCGCCAAGATCGCCGCGATGCATGTGGATTAGTGCCACATCGATATCGAACGCTGGCATCGCGAGAAACTTCTCCGTTGTGTACGGGCACTCGACTGTCTGCATGTGTGGGTTAGCAGCGATGATGTCTGAGCCGAGGCCGACTCGCGTCGGGAGAAATGGCATGCGCCATGCCGCAGCCTGCAGTCCAAGTAGGAACATGCCTTCGTCGAGTTCGGTGGCGCTCACAGCACCCGACTGGCGGGCATTACGAAAATGTGGCTCGAGTGGGATGGTGTCAAGGGAGACAAACGCATAGACGACATGACGAACCTTCCCGGCACGGCACAACAGACCGACGTCTGGGCCGCCATAGCTGACAACTGTTAGGTCCTTTTTGTCTGACCGCACGAGAGCCCGCACTAACGCCATTGGCTTGCGACGTGAGCCCCATCCACCGACACCGATCGTCATACCGTCTTGTATCTCAGCGACGATCTCATCGATTGTGAGTCGCTTGTCTGGCAATGCCACTAGATCCTCCCATGATCGACGCAAGTCGAAGCTGACACTAGGAGCAGCAGCAACCGTTTGACGCACTCCGGCGGTGCACGTCTTGACATCTCTCGCGTAGAGTCAGCGCTTGTGAATGGCCCACTCGATTTTTCGAACCAGGCAGTGATCGTCACGGGCGGTGGCAGAGGCTTAGGGCGCGGCATTGCGACACGCTTCTTAGAAGCTGGAGCGGATGTCTTGATCTGTGGGCGCAATGAACCGGAACAGTTGCCTTCCGCTCACGGGAAAACTGCGAGTTTCGTCGCGGCCGATGTTCGCGACCTCGTTCAGAGCCAACGCGTCGTCGATGCTTGCGTGGAGCGGCACGGCCGACTCGATGTCCTCGTTAATAATGCTGGCGGCTCACCGCCAGCTGACACTGCAACGGTTAGTCCCAAGTTTTCGACGTCGATTATCGCGTTGAATCTCGTCGCGCCGTTGGTGCTTGCTCAGCAGGCCAATCTGGTGATGCAGACTCAAATTGCTGGTGGGGCAATAGTGAACATCGCGAGCGTGTCTGGGATCAGGTCTTCGCCAAACACTGCAGCGTACGGAGCGGCTAAGGCTGGCCTCATCAATCTGACAGCAACGCTTGGCGTTGAGTTCGCACCGAAGGTACGTGTCAACTGTGTAAGTGCTGGCTACATCATTACCGAGCAAGCCCATCTTTTCTACGGCGATGCGGATGGCATCGCGGCTATCGGTGCCACAGTCCCGATGGGGCATATGGCCGAGCCATCCGAAATCGCTGACGTAGTCCTGTTCTGTGCATCGCCACTCGCTCGTTACATGACTGGCGAAAATATTGTCGTAGATGGTGGCGGCCAACGACCTGCGTACCTTGAAGCTATGTCAACTCAAGATCGGAAAGACAAATGACCCAAGCAGCGATACCGGCATTGCGTTCCTTGCGCGACCATGCGATAGCACTCGGCGAACGGCTAACAGACGAAGAGTGGACTATGCCGTCTGACTGCGCTGGCTGGCAAGTCCGCGATGTATACGCACACATGGGCGGCGTCTTCCACGGGGTAGTCGACCCAGCGTTTATGCGGACAGGTGACGACCCGAATGACATGGAATCCGGTATGGAGGTAGCGGTTGCCGAGCGCAGGTCATGGCCAGTCGCTGATGTCTTGGCCGAATACATCGAATACTCAGGCCAGGCAATCGAACAGTTCGCGGGCCTGCAAGTCGAAGGTATGGCAGAGCTAGAGATTCCAATGGGGAATCTCGGCACACACCCACTGCACATCCTCGCTAACGCGTTCGTTTTCGATGCTTACTGTCACCTACGCAACGATCTGCTAGCACCCTACGGGCCGATCGAAGGCCCACTACCAGAACCATCGGCTGCGCACGTGGCGCCGATACTTGAGTGGATGCTCGCAGGACTTCCTCAGATGTGCGCGGACGGTCTGGCATTCATGGACTCACCTGTGGTCCTCGAAATAATTGGTGAAGGTGGAACCACGACACTATTCGGCCCCGCTGGCGATCCGAAGGTGACAATCTCGACAACCCCAGATGCTTTCATCCGGTGGGGCACCAGTCGAAGTGATTGGCGCGACGAAGGCGTGATACTTGTTGGCGATGAGGCCTACGGCGCGGCTTTCTGCGATGCCGTAAACGTCATCTAGGCATCGCAGATGAGACTCGTCGGCAAGACTGCAGTTATCACCGGTGCAGCTAGCGGGATTGGACGCGCGTGCGCACAGCGTTTTCATGCCGAAGGCGCGCGGGTCATCGGTATCGACATTGCTGCCGGAGAAGTGAGTGGTGTTGAGCACTGGGAAGTGGCGGACGTACGGCTTGAAAGTCCTATCGCCAATGCGATAAGCGCCGCTCACTCGATACTCGGCCGTGTCGACATCCTTGTGAACGCCGCTGGAGTAGCGACAGGCGGTAGCGCCATCGACGTTCCTGAAGAAGAATGGGATCGTGTCCTCGATATCAATCTCAAGGGCACTTGGCTCGCTTGTAAGCATGTGCTGCCATACATGGTCGCTCAACGCCAAGGCAGCATCATCAACCTTGCGAGTATCGAGGGCATTGAAGCATTCGAAAGTCAGCTCGCGTACAACGCGAGCAAGGGCGGGGTTATCCTGATAACCAAGAACATGGCCATCGACTATGGCCAGCATGGCGTGCGCGTCAACTGTTTGTGTCCTGGTTTGATCGAAACACCGATGACCCAGGTTCTCAGAGAGCCAGGACTCGAAGCGGTGAACGAGACGTTCGTGAAGGGGCACATGCTTGGGCGTGCAGGCAAGCCCGAAGAAGTAGCCGCCGCAGCGCTATTTTTGGCAAGCGACGACGCGAGCTTCGTGTCAGGTAGTGCTCTCGTAGTCGATGGTGGATTTACTGCTGGCCGACGCCTTTCAGACGCTGGGCCGATCGCTTGATCGACATAGATAAGGCGCGCCCGATACTCGAAGGTATTTTCGATTCGCACGCAGCCATCAAAGATCTCGGACCAATCGCGTGGGGACTCGTGGCAGACGCGGACCTCGCGATATCACGCGATGAACATTCGGTGTACCGCATCGCTTCAATGACCAAGAGCTTTAGTTGCGCGGCAATTCTCAAGTTGCGCGACGAAGGGATAATCCGGTTAGACGATCCGATCTCGGTTTACGCCCCCGAACTCGCACATATTTGCGGGCCGACAACTGACTCGCCTCAGATCACTGTCCGGCACTTGATGACGATGAGCGCAGGGCTCGCAACAGACGATGCTTGGGCCGATCGCCATTTAGACGTTGCTGACCCAACCCTTGATACATGGATGAGTCCTGGACTGCTATCTGCGTACGCGCCGGGAACCGCTTTTGAGTATTCCAATCTTGGCTTTGGTCTGCTCGGTCGCGTCGTGTTGCGGGCGAGTGGAACACGCATCCAAGATGTTGTGAGCGAACGATTGCTTAAGCCGCTTGGTATGCACCAGACTTCGTGGACACCACCGGATGGTGTGAAACCCGGTCGCCGCAATGATGACGCCGAAGCAACAGAGACACTCCTAGGCGATGGCGCTATCGCTCCGATGGGTGGCATTTTCACGACCGTAAGCGACCTAGCGAAATGGGTTGCGTTCATGGCCGATGCATTCCCGGCTCGCAACGATGTAGACGATGCATGTTTGTCGCGTGCTTCTCGCCGAGAAATGCAGCAGGTTCATCGCGGCTTTGATCCACGCGAGTTCTACGGTGTCGATGGTCGCGACCGCTACGTCACGGGTGGCTACGGCTTTGGCCTCAATGTGACGCATCACGATCGCCTTGGCTGGGTAGTTGGCCATAGCGGGGGACTCCCAGGATTCGGATCGAATATGCGATGGGTGCCGAGCCTCGGAATCGGTCTCGTCGCATTGGCGAACAGGACCTATGCCCCGATGGTAGAGGCGACCTCGGCCGCGCTCGATGCCCTGGTGTCGAACGGCGTGATTTCGCGGGCCATCGTGCCAGTTAGCGATGCCGTGACGCAGTGCGCTGCGTTGCTTGTGGAACTTCACAACTCATGGACGAGTGAAACTGCGAGTGAGACGTTTTCCGACAATGTCGACAGCGATCTGGAATATTCTAAGCGTGCAGAAGTTGCAGGCAAGACCGCAACAGAGCACGGCCCATTTAAGTTGGCTCGGATCGAGGCAGATTCAGCTACGAGTGCGACGGTTGTCGCGCATGGCGACGGTGTGGAGCTGTCGATCTTTTTTGAGGTTTCGCCGCTCAAGCCACCGCGTGTCCAACGCTACGAAACAACAATTATGGGTGCTGACTGCTAACGCTAAGAACCTCGCCTGTCATGTAGCTCGAGTAGTCGCTCGCGAGAAACACAATCACGTTCGCAATCTCCCACGGTTCGGCTGCACGCCCGAACGCCTCCCTGGTGGTGAGCTCCGCGAGCAAGTCCTCGGTTGTGACCTTTGCCAAGAATGGATGCATCGCTAGCGACGGTGCGACCGCATTGATACGGATACCGAACGGTGCGGCCTCGATAGCTGAACATCGAGTGAGCGCCATTACGCCAGCCTTTGCTGCTGCGTAGTGGCACTGACCGGCTTGTGCTCTCCAACCGACCACCGAAGCATTGTTAATGATCGTGCCAGCGCCACGCGGTTGCATATGTGCGAGTGCGGCTCGGGTCATGCGCATCGTGCCTCCGAGTGTCACGTCGATTACCGCGTCCCACTGCTCGTCTGTCATGTCTACAAGGTTTGCCGTACCGCCGAGCCCAGCGTTGTTGACGAGCACATCGATTGACCCGAGAGCGTCGACAGCGCTACTTATAAGTCGCTCGACGTCGTCTTGGGATCTGACGTCGGCAAGAAAACCCGGTGATTTAGAACCAGCCAGCGCTTCTAGTTCATCTAGCGATTCGTTCAAGCGACGTTCATGAATGTCTGAGATACAGACTCTGGCACCTTCTTCGATGCATCGCTTAGCTGTCGCGAAACCAATCCCAGTCCCCGCAGCGGCTGTGATGAGAACATTCTTGCCTTCTAGGAGGCCATGTGCGTTTACATAGTCGGGCATTTCAGACCACCTTGGGTTCTAGCGGGAGCCCAAGAGCGCGCTCACCGATCACGTTTCGTTGGATTTGATTGCTGCCGGCGTAAATCGTGTCGGCCCGTGTATAGAGGAACATTCGCTGGCCACTATTGATGGGGTATCGCTCCTCTTCTGAGTCAACAGGTATTCCGTCGGCGAGCATGCCGTTCGCTCCTTGCACGTCGATGGCAAGCTCACCAAGAGCGCGATGAAAGCTGGCCCAGAACAATTTGTGGATCGAAGTCTCTCGGGATATCGCTCCGTCGGCTAACAGGCTCAAGCTTCGCAGTGCGTGGTATCTCATGACGTGCAATGACGTCCATGCGCCAGCGAGTCGATCTCGAAACACAGGGTCCTGAGCAAGTCCATTGTGGCGTGCCGCTGTTGTAATCGCTTCGAGCTCGCGATGGAAGCTGAGTTGTTGGCCGAGAGTGCTCGCGCCCCGCTCGAAGGCAAGTGTGCCCATCGCGACCCTCCAACCATTGCCTTCGCCGCCGACTGTGTTCTCGTACTTGGCTCGTGCCTGGTCGAAAAACACTTCATTGAACTCGCTGGTTCCGGTGATTTGGGTGATCGGGCGAATGTCGATGCCTGGCTGATTCATCGGCGCTAGTAAGTACGACAGCCCTTTGTGACGTGTTGCATCCTTGTCCGTCCGGCAGATCAAGAAGCACCAGTGTGCCCAATGCGCTAAAGAAGTCCAGACCTTCTGGCCCGTGATGACCCAGTCGTCGCCGTCCCTGGTCGCTCTTGTAGCGATGTTCGCTAAGTCACTGCCTGCGTTGGGTTCGCTGTAGCCCTGGCACCAGAGCTGCGTGCCTCGCAGAATGTCGGGCAGGAAACGCGCTTTGAGCAGATCGTCGCCATAGTGCACAAGGGTCGGGCCGATTAGCCCTTCATTTACGATCCCGACGCGGCCGGGCCCACCAGCTTTGGCGTATTCCTCATAAAAGATGACTTGTTCGAACAAACTTGCGCCTCTGCCACCTACGGCTGCAGGCCACCCGAGCCCGATCCATGCATGTCGGCCAAGTTCTTGTTCCCATTCCCAACGCCTCTCGAACAGCGCGTGTTCGTCTCCGGGACCACCGCGTCCACGCACGTCGGCGAACACGCCGCCGAGACGGTCTTCTAAGAAGTCTCTGGCATCATCTCTGAATGCGATTTGTTGTGGAGACAACGATAGATCCAAGTCGACATACCTAAGTTCTGAATTTCTCGGGGATTCCGCGAGCACTAACCACGCGGACGTTAGCTAAGGAGGCGTCGTCAAACGTAACTACACAGATGGGGCAGAATGAGGTATGACTCCAGATGAACTTCGCCAAGGCACTGCTGTGGTTACCGGCGCATCTCGTGGTCTTGGTCGAGCAACAGCGATCGCCTTGGCGACTGCTGGCTATCCAACCATTGCATCGATGCGCAAGCCAGCCGACGGCGCCGACCTGCTCGAGCAGATGCGAGTCGAGGCACTCGACGTGACTCACGCTACGGGTATCAGCTTGCCCGAAGACCTGCGAGTGTTGGTCAACAACGCAGGTGTCGAAGCCGATAACGAAGCAATCGAAAACGGCGACATCGACGATCACTGGCGATACCTATTTGAAACAAACGTGTTCGGTCTTGCGCGTGCAACTGCTGCTGCAATTCCGATCATGCGCGCCAACGGCGGTGGCGTGATATGCAACATCACCTCGTCTTCGATCCTTGCTCCGGTCCCCTTCCTCGGCATGTATCGCGCGTCAAAGGCAGCGGTGAGTTGTATGTGTGAGTCGCTTCAAGCCGAGGTTCGCCAGTTTGGAATAAGGGTTATCGAAGTAATGCCAGGCCCAATCGTTACCGACATGCTGCTAGGAGGCGACCACGCCGCCGCGGCAATTAATCGGCCTCAGTATGCAGAACTCGCTCGCCGCATGTTCGAGAATCGGTCAGCGATCCGTGATTCCTACACGCCAGCGGCCGAAGCAGCACAACGAGTACTCGAGGCTATCGAGGACTCAAGCGGTCCTATGAGATACGGCTGTGACCCTGTTAGCGATGGTTTGCTCGCAGGTTGGAGAGCTCGTCCGCACGATTCGTGGTTCGAATCGTTGCTTGGACCGATGTCCTAGCTCGGAAATCGCTAATCGAACGCGCCAGATGCAGCCAATTCGCCGATCTCGGTCTCGTTCAGGCCGAGAATGTCTTTGAGTACCCAGTCGTTGTCTTGGCCAAGCAACGGTCCACTTCTGCCGTAATGGTTGGTAGCACGGTCAAAACGAATTCCGTTGTGCTCGTACGCTCCCGGGCCCATGAGCGGATGTTCCGCAAGTTCGAAGTGGCTCCGCGCGGCAAGTTGAGGATCGGCGAAAACATCAACAAAATCAGCGACTCCGATTGCCTCGACACCGATCGCCTGTAGTGCATTGACAACTTCGACCCTGCTGTGACGTCTAGTCCAAGCGCCAACAGTGGTGTCGGTTGCCTCAGTTCCTATCAGCTTTTCGATGGACTTGAATTCTCCGTCGGTCCACGCAGCAATCGCCACCCACCTATCGTCGATCTCGCCCTCATTCTGGCATGGATAGACCCCATGGATTCTGCCTAATGGATGATCGTTCCCCATGCGCATTCCGACAGTGCCATTGAGTTCATAGTCGAGTAGCCAAGCTGATAATGCATATAGCCCTGCTTCGACCTGAGAGACATCTACGTGACAACCTCGGCCGATCCTGTTCCGATAGTGAAGTCCTGCTGCTAGGGCCGCTGCGACATAACGAGGGGCGAGAGAGTCGGTAATGGTTCCGTATGGTCCAACGGGTTCGAGATCTGGCCAACCTGTAACCCAGTTCCAGCCTGCAAGCGCGCTTCCCTGTCCACCAAATCCCGGGTAGTCCTTGTGTGGTCCTGTCTGGCCATTGAGACATGCAGAGATCATCACGAGATCGGGCTTGCTTTGGCTGAGCGTGGCGTAGTCGAGGCCGAAGCCAGCCATGGCCTTTGGGGCGAAGTTCTCAGAGACCGCATCCGCCCAGTCGGTTACGAGACGCATAACGAGAGCGACAGAGTCCGGGTGTTTCAAGTTGAGTGTGACGTGTCGTTTGCCGCAGTTGAGCGCGTCGTACAGCGCCCCGCCTTCGAGTCCATGGGGATTGTCTGGGCCGATTGCCATCGAGCGAAGGAAATCCGGGCGACTCGGCGATTCGATCCGGAGCACAGTCGCGCCATGCTCGACGAAGTAACGAGTAGCGATAGGACCAGCGGCACCTGAACCGAACTCGAGAATATTTACTCCGTCCCACGCCCCGCGATCAGGCGATGTTTTTTGGAGTGCTTGCACAGCGTCCCAGAGGGGTACCGCTTTGAGGACGCGCGTCGGGTGGCCTGGACCCGCTTGCGCAGCGCCATGCACCTTCACAAAGGACCGCGGGAACTGTTCGATCTCGCCGTGTCGCATGAAAAACTCGCGGTCATTCAACTGCGCCGAAGCGAAAACCTCGCGAGGAGAATTGACAGGGGCGAGCATGAGGTTGGTTTCACATGCGATTTCATAAAGCTCGGCAGAGGTTTTCATTGCGAAGTACTTGCCGATCGCGCTCTCCATTGATTCCAACTCTGCATCGGTCGCAGTGTTTTGCGACCAGGTTGCCCAGTTGGCATCGAGTGCGTCCTCAGTGATGCCAGAATCGCTCACGAGCTTCGAAATCAGGCCCATGCTCTTCTGCCGTGCTTTGCCCCCACGGATTCCGAAGCTCACGAAACCATCGAGTGTCGGCCATACCTCGCGGGTTCTTCCGATCTTGGCGCCAACCCGACTGCCCCGCGACGGCACGGAAAAATTGCGACCAGCAGCGCCCATATTTGCGATGAGAACGCACTCTGCAATAGAGATGTCGACAATCTGGCGCCGGCCACTAGCGACAGCAGCGATTGCCGCGTACGCAGCCTCGCCTGCGACATGGCCATAGGAAGCGGGTTCGCTTGGCCTTACAGGAGCACGGCTGGGGTCGCCCGTCGAGAAGAGGTTGCCAGAGGCGGCCATGATCCCAAGATCGCTGGCCTTCCAGCTTGCTCGTGGTCCGGTCATCCCGAAGGGGGTCAGGTAGATCCAGTGGGTATTCGGAGCGATCGATGGGTCGAGGTCTGAGCGCGCTTCGGTATGTGGCTCGTCGATGACGATATGGGCGCCTCGCACCAAGGCAACGAGGGACTTCTCATCTGGCCTATCCAGAATCGCTTTGCCAGCGTTGAAGGCGAGATCGGCGCTTGGTCGTGCTCGGAGAGGGTCGCCGCTATGGCCGATTATGCGCACGACATCGGCTCCGAGATCGGCCAATACTCTGCCGGTTCTCGCGGCTGGCTCGGCGCCAAATTCGACGACACGTATGCCGTCGAGCAGCTTAGGTGGCTCATTTGTGTCGTTTGACATCGCTTGTTATCGACCTTCGGTTTCGCCAAAATGTGACACGCGTGTCAGTCTATGGAGCAGACTGTTGTATCGAACACGGGTAGATCTGCCACAAGTGAGCGAGGCCAAAGATGTCCACCTATTCCATCGTCGATGCTGATTGCCACATTCTTGAACCGCCAGACCTCTGGCAGAACCACCTCGCAGACAAGTGGCAAGACAAGGCGCCGAAACTTGTGAAGGATCCCGAAGGTGGCGATGCGTGGCTAACCGCAGTCGGTGGCGACCCCGACCCAATCGGTCTGGTCGCAACGCCCGGTATGGCATGGGACGACTTTCGATGGTTTGGAATCACGTATGAGGCCGCGCGCAGGGGCTGTTACAACGGTGATGCACGTCTAGCTGACATGGACATCGACGGCGTAAGGGCTGAGATCTTGTTCCCTCCGCAACGCACGATGAGCCATTTCCTTGGCGATGACGACCCCGAGTTCGTCCTCGCAGGCGTAGAGGCGTACAACAATTTCTTGTTCGAGGAATTCTGTGCCCCCGATCCAAAACGCCTCGTCGGAATCGCCCAAATCCCGAGCATCGGGATCGACACAGCCGTCGTAGCGCTTCACGCAGCTAAGGCCCGTGGCGCCAAGGGCGTGTTGATTTCGAACTGGCCAAGTGGCGGAGAGAATCTCTCGTTAGACGATGAGCCGTTCTGGGCATGTGCGAGCGAACTTGAATTGCCTGTCTCGATTCATATCAACATCATTTCGCGTAACGCCAGGATGGCTAGCCGTAAAGCAGCTGCCGCGCAGGGGAGTGCGTTGTATGACATGCGAAGTGAAGCGACCCGAGCCAAAGCGATTGGCGGCATGAGCCATGTTTTCGCAATGGCAACTGGCGCGATGACAGCGATGCTGTTCCAAGGTGTTTTCGAGCGTCACGAGCAATTGCAAGTCTGTTGGATCGAGACCGGGGTCGGTTGGATTCCGCATTTCCTCGAGTGCATCGACGACCGCTACTGGCGCAACCGCTCGTGGGGGAACCTACCGATTAGTCAACCGCCGAGTTTCTACTGGTATCGGAACAACGCGGCGAGCTTCATCACCGATCGCAGTGGCATCGAGCTAAGGCACCGTGCGGGCGTCGAAAACATCATGTGGTCGAGTGACTATCCGCACCATGGCAACGACTGGCCGTACTCGCGAAAGCAGATCGAAGACACGATGGGTGCCTGCTCGGAGCCAGAAAAAGCTGCGATCGCAGGAGGTAATGCGAACCGCATTTGGCGGCTTGGACTCTGAGCTAGTCGGCTAGCACCCAGCGAGGCAGCGTGACATCCTGCACTAGCTCGAACGTGACCCGAACTCGTTGGCCGATCGAGATCGAGGCGGCTGCCACGCTGTTGATGGGCGCGCCGGGCGCGGCAACAAGGTTGCCTACGAAACGGATCTTAGGGTTCTCTTCGAGTTCGACGATGATGACGGGAAACGGTGCGAGAGGCGAGTATGCAGGTAGCAGCGGGGGGTGCACGTTGATGAAACTCCAGATCTTGCCGAAACCGCTAGTCGCGATCCATTCGCGCTCGATTGATCGACAACCCGGGCACATTGGACGCGGCGGGTGGGTGACCAATTCGCAGTCGACGCAACGTTGTACCCTCAGTTCACCTACTGCGCAGCCTTGCCAAAACGGAAGGCTGCCTGGCTCGTCAAGGTCTGGCAGTATGTCGTCGGGAGACTCGGTAGCCGACACTTCAACGCTCCTTCGTAAGCAAAAGCGCGCTAGTTGGCACACCTTCGCCGCTCGTAACGAGGCTCACTTCTGCATTTGTCACCTGGCAAGTGCTCGTGCCGCGTATTTGACGGACGGCTTCGAGAATCAGGTTGAAACCATGTACGTACGCTTCGCTCATGCCGCCGCCGCTTGTGTTCACGGGTAGCCGCCCGCCAATCTCGATCTGGCCGTCGTCGGTGAAACTTGCTCCTTCACCTCGATCGCAAAAACCGTATCCCTCTAGTGATAGAGGGATCAGAGGGCTGAAAGCGTCGTAGAACTGCGCGACGTCTACGTCCTTTGGGCCGAGGTCCGCTGTGCCCCAAAGTTTGCGGGCGGCAGTCCATGCAGGTCCTCGGAGCGGATCGTCGCAGAAGTAATTAGTCATTGTCTGGTGTTGCTGGGGCAACCCCTGAGCAAACGCGTGAACCATTGCTGGTTGCTGGCGCAGGTCGCGTGCGCGCTTGGCAGAAGTGATGACTACGGCTAAAGCACCATCTGTTTCGAGGCAATTATCGAAGAGGCATAGTGGCTCACTGATCCAACGAGCGTTCATGTACTCCGCGCGCGTCAGAGCTTTATCATGCATCGTGGCATTTGGATTGAGGTTTGCGTGGCGACGGGCGCCGAGAGCGACGTTCGCTAGGTGGTCTCTTGTGGCTGCGTATTCATGCATATAGCGCCGCGTGAGCATCGCGATTTCATCTACCGGCCTCAGCAAGCCGAATGGTCGACTCCACATGCTCTTGTCTGCAACGCGTTGAGATACTTGCGCCCACGGCCTGCTGGTCTTAGCCGCGCGTTTGCGCGCTCGCCATGCGACGGCAACATCGCATTGGCCCGTGGCGACAGCCATTGCTGCGTGGCCGACGATTCCACAAGCGGCGCCACCGCCGTATCCGACCTGGCTGAAGAAAGTGATGTCCCCGAGTCCGACGGACCGAGCGACTTCTACCTCGCGGTTTGGTTCCATGACAGAGCTCGCGAGCCCATCGACCTCTGAGGCCGCTATACCAGCGTCGTCGAGAGCAAGTGAAATCGCTTGGCAAGCGAGAGACAATTCTGAGTCGACATGGTGCTTGCTAAACGCCGTCTGGCCTATGCCGACGATTGCAGTTGCATCGCGCATCTGCAACTTGTCACCAGCCCTTGAACTCGACGGCTCGTTTTTCCCTGAAGCTGTTCACGCCTTCGGCGCCGTCGTTTGTTCCAGTGTTGAGCTCGACGAGCATTGCTTCTTCTTCGAGCAGATCGCGGCGCGAGAGTTCTGACGCGTCGTGCAGCAACTTCTTGCTCCAACCGATTGCCTTAGTTGGACCAGCCGCCAGGCGCGCTGCCCACACGCGAGCGGCCGATTCGAGGTCCGCTGCGGGAACAACCCTATTTGCTATCCCAAGTCGCAACATCTCGTCTGCGCCTAGGTCATCACCAAAGAAGATCAGTTCCTTTGCTTTGTGCATGCCGACAATTCGGGGCAGAAGGTAGGCGACTCCACCATCTGGCACTAGACCACGGCGAATGAAGATCTGGATGAGTTTTGAATTCTCCGCGGCGATGACGAGGTCGGCGGCGAGCGTGAGCATCGAACCTCCGCCAGCCGCTGTGCCGTTGAGCGCGACTATGACGGGCTTCTCACAGTCGAGCATTGCTTGCATGAGGGTTTGAAATCCGCGTCGCATCATGTCGATGCCGAGTCCGACGACACGATCTGGAGCGCCTTCAACGCTTGGTGGCATCGGAGGCCGAACGGAGAGGTCGGCCCCTGTGCAGAAGTGACGTTCGCCAGCAGCTGTCAGCACAACGCAGCGCACAGCTAAGTCAACGTGGGCATCGCGAAAAATTGTGATCAGGCGGTCGCGCACATAGAACGGAATCGCGTTCGCGGACTCCGGCCGGTTGATCGTGATCCAGAGCACTCCATCTTCAAGTCTCGTAGGCAGCTCGGCGAGAGCGCGCGCAGCGAAATCTTCTGGTTCAGTACCCGTGGTTGTCATCGTCGACCTCGAAGTCTCTCGTGCACGCGTAGTTGCGTTCGCTCGTGTCTAAGGTCTGTACCGTATTGGATGCTGACGACTGTGTCATGTTTCTGGATGATCTTCGTGGAACGAAACGAGATGTCACGACACGTCGCGTAGTTTCTAAAGCAGTGACTCTGCCTGGCTCTGTGACAATCGTCGGGATGAGTCTCGCAGGTTTGCGATGCGCAGAGGCTCTCAGGCGTTTGGGGTATTCGGGTCGGATCACAGCGATCGGAGCTGAACAGCATGAACCATACGATCGGCCACCGTTGTCGAAAGACTTCCTCATCGGCAAGTCGGATGCTCCGGCTCTGCGGCTGAGCAAGGAAGGTCTCGGCGCTCTAAGCCTCGACTTGCGTCTTGGCGAGCGCGCAACGTCCTTGGATGTGGCAACTCGTTGTGTCGCTCTTGATTCAGGTTCGACGGTCTCCTCCGACGCTGTGGTTATAGCGACAGGAGCGCGACCTCGAAGTCTGCCGCTGAGTGTTGCGCAGCCAGATTTAGAGACGGTACATCAGCTTCGAACGATCGAAGATGCAGCGAGGCTTAGAGATGCACTCGACTCAGCCAACGGGACGGTCGCCGTGATCGGTGCCGGTTTCATCGGCATGGAGATCGCAGCAGCATGCCGCGGTCTAGGACTCTCGGTAACCGTGATCGATGTGCTCCCGCAACCAATGATCAGAGGACTCGGTGAGTCGATAGGGGCGGCGTGTGCAGCACTGCATCGAGCAAACGGGGTCGCTTTCGAATTGGGAATCGGCGTCGTCAATGTTGACCACGGCGGTGTCGTGCTCGCTGACGGCCGTCGAATTGACTCAGAAGTTGTAGTCGTAGGCGTTGGCGCATCGCCACGTGTCGAATGGCTCGAGACAAGCGGCCTTCAACTAGCGGATGGTGTCGTGTGCGATTCAACGTGCGCAGCAGCTCCTGGCATCTACGCGATAGGCGATGTTGCACGGTGGCCAAATGCACTGTTCGATGGCGAGTTGATGCGGCTAGAGCATTGGACGAACGCTGTCGAACAGGCTGGTCATGTAGCTGAGCAAATCGTCAATGACACCCGAGCCGACTTTGTTCCAGTCCCGTTTGTGTGGAGCGACCAGTACGACACCAAGATCCAGTGCGTCGGCCGAATCGATCCGACGTGCGAACAGGTGATTGCGCACGGAGACTTGAGCGAGTCGAAGTTCGTAGCCATCTTCGGGAACAGCGACCGCATAGTTGGCGCGATCGGCTTCTCCCAAGCGCGACAGATAATGCAATATCGAAGGATGATCGCCGAACGTGCGTCCTGGGCTGATGCTCTAGAGAGGGCGCAAAGTTGAGTGCTCGAAACAGTAAAATTCGCGTAAGCCGGGAAAAGCTGATAACACTGCCATTCGCGTTGATCGTCGCTAGTGGCCTCGCCTATTTCATAGCCCTCGCCATGCTTAATCCGGTGTTTGGCCCTTACGTAAAGGACCGTCTTGGGTTAGATGACTCAGCAGTCGGAGTCAGCTTTGGCTTCTTCGCTGCAGGCGCCATCATTCTGCGACCGATAATCGGAAGAGTCGGAGACACGATCGGCCGTCGGCCTCTCCTTATCGGCGGTGCGATTTCTGTAGCAGCGGCAACCGCTAGCTACGGCGCGTTCGACACGTTCGGATGGTTCCTTGCTATGAGAGCGGCAGCAGGACTTGGAGAGGCTGCGTTTTTTGTCGGGGCAGCCACGATGATTACCGATCGTGCGCCAGCAGACCGCCGCGGCGAAGCACTCAGCTACTGGTCGATCGCTGTCTACGGAGGCCTCTCGCTCGGTCCAGTATTGGGCGAGGTACTGCTAGGTGGCCGAAAAGAGCGCTTTATTTTGTGCTGGGTGGTAGCGGCTGGTATTTCCGCGATCGCTGCGACCATAGGTCTTTTTGTTTCTGAAGTAGACGACAGACCACCACCGCCAGCGAAGGGTGGTGCTTTGTTGCACCGCTCGGCGCTGGGGCCTGGTTTGGTGTTGTTCCTAGGGTTCGTGAGTCTCGCTGGCTGGAGCGGTTTCGTAAAGCTTTACGCCCGCGACGACCTCGGCATCGAAAATGTCGGTGCGGTGTTCTTCATTTACGGAGCCATAGTTCTCGGCATTCGAGTCGTCGGGGCGACTCTGCCCGATCGTCTCGGTCCAATAGTGGCAGGGACCTTCGCACTCGGATTTGGATCCGCGGGTATTGCGCTTGTGGTGATCCTTCACAGCGCCGTTGGTCTCTATCTCGGAACGGCGGTATTCGCGATTGGCCAGTCCCTTGCTTATCCGGCGCTGTTGGTGCTTGCTTTGTCTGGCGTGAACGACTCTGAGCGCGCATCGGTCGTCGGAACTTTTTCGGCGGCCTTTGATCTAGCGATGGGACTAGGTGGCTTCATTTGCGGAGTGATAGCTGAGAGCTTCGGCTACAGGTGGATGTTCGGGACCTCGGCGGTGTTAGCAATCGTCGGCATCACCTATTTGCGTTCTGCTCCAGGACTTCGTCGGAGTTGAGCAGAACGCGGTCGCTGTACCCGTAGCATCGCTCCGATGGCCTCGCTGTTAGTGACGAACGACTTCCCGCCGAAACTCGGTGGCATTCAGTCGGTTCTGTGGGAGTTCTGGCGCCGCCTCGATCCGAGCCAGACGACCGTACTTACGACGGCCCACCCAGGAGCTAAGACCTGGGATGCCGAACAGCGGTTCAGGGTTGAACGCGTACGAGAACCGGTGCTCCTACCTCACCCATGGCTTATTAGCCGCGTGAACTCGATGATTAGAGAGATCGATGCAGACATCGTGTTCGTCGATCCGATGCTCCCACTCGGTCTCATTATCCCTCGGCTCGATCGAGACACGCCGGTAGTTGTATTGGCTCACGGCGCAGAGATCACAGTTCCTGGAAGATTTCCTATCGGGAACCTCGTTGCGCGCCGAGTGTTGCGTTCTGCGACGGGTGTACTTGCGTTCGGTGGGTACCCGGCAACAGAATGCCTCCGGGCTGCAGCCGCGCCTTTGCGGATTCTTGAACTTCCGTGTGGCATCGACACAGCGCGTTTTTTCCCGCCAGACAATGTCGAAAAAGCCGCGGCGCGTGCTCGTTATGGATTCGATGCTGAACGGCCACTGATTCTCGGACAGTCGAGGCTCGTGCCGCGCAAAGGGTTCGATGTCCTCATCGACGCAGTCGCAAGCCTCGACACAGAAGTCTGTCTCGGCATCGGAGGCGTTGGCCGTGACGAAGCCCGCCTACGGCGCCGCGTCGCCGAACGCGGCATCACGGATCGAGTCAAATTCTTGGGAAGGATCCCAGACTCCGAACTCGCTCAAGTTTTCGGCATGGCTGACGTGTTCGCGATGTTGTGCCGTGACCGCTGGGGCGGACTCGAAGCAGAAGGTTTCGGGATCGTGTTTGTCGAGGCGCAAGCGTGTGGTGTCCCTGTAGTGGCCGGCCGTAGCGGGGGATCGCATGAGGCTGTCGTCGATGGCGAAACAGGTTTCGTAGTTGACCCGCGGAGTGTCGACGAAGTTGCGGCAACGCTAAGTCGATTGCTGAACGATGCCGAGTTGAGATCGAAGTTCGGTGCAGCAGCTCGCTCGCGGGCGGTAGGTTCTTTCGATTACACGGCACTTACGCAGCCGCTCGCGCGCCTCGCCGAAGGGGACCTGTCCGTCCTTGAGATGCGGTCTGCATGAGCATTCTTTCGCTTGGTCTCGCAGACGGGGTCCCGGGCCGAGCGACAGTCGCGGCCTCGGTTGGTTTCAGCACAATTTATTGCTTGGTAGCAGCCTGGGGAGCGTCGGGACTAGCAGGCGGCAACGCTGCTGCGATCGGAGTCGCCCTCGCATGGTTCGTAATTGCGCTCGGAATATGGGTAGTCGGATTCACTCAGGCCGCCATTCGGAGTGCAAAAGGCGATGAAATCGCTGTCGCTAGCCTCTTTTTCCTGCAAGGATCTGCACCTAAGCAAGTGCGTATCCGGCTACTCGCAATCTGCGTCGCAGTACTTGGCGTAACGATTGCGACGCTCGGCACTAATCCTGTCGGGTTTCTAGTGAACATGCTGCCCATCGGATTTTGTGGCCTATGGGGAGCGCGCCACGGCACTTACCCAGAACGAACTGACAATCGTAGATCTAGGAGCAAGAGTGACAGACACAGCTAGTGAGCGCATCAGAATTGAGGCGAGCGCGCAAAGGTGCCTCGAAATCGCTCTCGATTTCGAGCGCTACCCCGAATGGGCCAAAGATGTCAAAGCCGCAAAGGTCATCGAGGTTGATTCAGAGGGCAGGGGCGCGCAAGTCGAATTTCGCGCCGCAGCTCTAGGAAAGAGCGTGCGCTACACCTTGGAGTACGACTACAGCGCGCTGCCCGCGGAGTTCAGTTGGCACTTCGTAGAAGGCGACCTTTTGCGCAGGCTCGACGGTAGCTATCGGTTCGAGGCAGACCCAGACACAGATGCCAGCCCAAGCACTCGGGTGCATTACGACCTAGCGGTAGAAGTCGCGGTACCTCTCCCCGGCCTCGTCAAACGTCGTGCGGCTTCGTTGATCATGGGTACAGCACTGAAGGAACTAAAAAAACACATCGAGTCTGTCGCCTAGGCCGATCGGCCAACTCCGAACTTGTCGGAATAGAACGCAAGAGCTTTGCGACGTTCGTCGGGATCGACTCCGAAATCTTCGAGGGTATAGACCACCGTGCCGTGCCGTCCTCGCGGGTGCCTCTCCATAAATGCGTGCATCGCAACCTCTGCACTTGGTGAAAACGGCTGGTCGCACACTTCAAAGACTCGCTTCACCATGGCGACGTCATCTCGCATGAAATCATCGAAACACACATCGATCGTGCGCGAATCGGGCAACAAATCTCGGTCGGTCGCCACGCCGCGAAGCAGGTCCTCGACACGGTCGGACCAGTAACGACCGTAGACAATTGGGTCAGGATTAGCGACGGACATCCGCGCACCGTAAGTAACCATCGTCGCGACTGATGTCGTGACGGCGACAGGATCGCGATGGGTCACCACAAACGAAGCGTCGGGGAACACTCGTGCAAGGACCTTTAGTTGTTCGCCGTGTTGCGGAGACTTCAGCAACCATCGCCTCGCCGGTCGTGGCGGTTCACCAGCGGATTCGGCTTTGCGTGCGTCTAGCCAGTTCAGGACTTGCAGGATTTTCGTGAGGTATTCGTAATGCGGTGTTTGATCGCGTGCTAGGTAGTCGTCGCGAACCGAAGGCAGGTGCGCCATCGACTCGAATAGCATCGATGAAAAGTCGATGGCGAGCAACTGAATTTCTTCGTGGACATGGTTAACGGTCATGTCATGCATCCGCTTGAACAGCGGCATCGCGGCGTCTATCCAATCGACAGCTACTTGAGTTCTGGCGTAGCGAGGGTCGGGAGTGATCAGACGTTCCGACTCGGGCAACACAGGCTCAAGGCTCTCCCAGTAAGGCAAAGAGCGCAACGAAGAATCTGACGAAATCAGATTATGAAGGTGGGTTGTGCCAGTCCGCGGTAGGCCAACAATGAAGATCGGTCGGTCGATAGGGATTTCCGAGATTTCTGGATGCTTGGCGATGAGTGACTCGATCTGGAGCCTGTTCTTGAGCAGTCCGAGAAGAAACGTGTGGTTGCTCAGAACTCCGAATGGCGAGAGACCGGCTTCCTTGATGAGTGAGCCGAGGATTATGTCGAGTCGTGCTCGGAAGCCTTCGTCGCCGTAATCATCGAGTCCTGTCTCAGCACTTGCCTGTTCGAGCATCGGTTCGGATTCGAGGCGGAGTTGGGCAGCAAAATCTGACACCGACTCGCGGATCGCGTCGACTTCGACCGAAAAAATGGGCTCGGCGTAGTCGTTGATTCTTACTGTTGGCACGAATTCTGGCTGCACACCGTTGGTTTAGTCTGAGTCGCGATGGCACCGCAACAAGACCAGGGTCGGCCGCTCGAGAGTGCGACAGCAGTTCGCGAAGTGCTTGAACTTCTCAACACATTGTTGCAGAGGTTCTCATGCGGGGACCCAGCGCTACCCGATGAACAGTCGCAACTCGAGGCGTTTCGTTGGATATTTACGATATTGCAAGTCGGTTGCGATGCGTTCTTGTGGCCCGATACGCAAAAGCCGCGGTTCGTCGACATCGTTGGCGCCACCAAGAAGTGGGGCGGCGACAATGCTGATGCGTTCTATCAGTACGTGGCGCTCGACCCGCGTCGGAGTTACCGGGTTGTCGGAATTCCCGGAGATGCTCCCTACTTTTCCTTGACTGTCTACGGTGGTCCGAGCGATGGAAGATACTCAGAGCGGATCGTCGGATCATCTAATCAACGCGACGCCAAGATTGCACCCGATGGAACGATTGAAGTATTGCTTTCGCCTGCGGCGCAGCCAGGAAACTCGATTCAGCTTGAGCCGGACGCGGTCTGTGCGATCACCCGGGATTATCTCAACGAACCGAAATCTGGTACCCGGATGCAGTGGCAGATCGAGTGCCTCGATGGCGAGGGCGACCCGAACTTTTCAGATGCCGAACTCGCGAGCCGCTTGAGCGCCGTCAAGACATGGATCGCAGATCAAGCCAACATCACACCGCTCGCTCTCGGAGAACCGAATACGGTCGAGCCACCGTATCCGGTGCCGAACACGACATTTGGTTGGGCCGCCGGCGATGCGGCATATGCGATGGGTTCGTTCCGACTCGCCGCCGACGAGGCTCTTGTGATTAGCGGTCGCTCGCCCGAATGCGCGTTCTGGAATCTCTGCCTCTGGAATGCATTTCTGCACACATACAACTATGACTATGACCGCGTAACTATTAACGGATCACAGGTTGTCTACGAAACTGACGGCTCCTGGGAGATAGTTGTTGCGGCGCATGATCCTGGACATCACAACTGGATTAGCACGCAAGGGCACTCCGAGGGACGCTTGTGGTTTCGGTGGTTCTTGCCTGCGAGCACTCCAGAGCAGCCAAGGGTGCAAGTCATCACTATCGACAACAAGACCTAGCGCAAGCACCTTCTGAGCCCGACGCAGTTGTTTCCCGTGTTGGCGCCTTAGAACTGTCAGCCGCGGACCCCGTTAGAGTCGCGCCCGATGCGGATACTTCTCGTGACCGGCAAGGGCGGTGTAGGCAAGACGACCGTTGCGGCTGCAACGGCGGCACATGCTGCTAGCCGAGGCCTGCGAACGATTGTTGTCTCAACAGATCCGGCTCACAGCTTGAGCGACGCGTTCGACGCTCCGATATCCGACTCTGTCACAGTCTTAGGTCCTCGGCTGTTTGCTCAGCAGTTAGATGCGCGGCTCCGCTTTGAGCAGGCGTGGTCCGAAATACGCGAGTATTTCGTGCAGGTGCTCGGGTGGGCCGGAGCCGATTCGATCGAAGCAGAGGAACTTGCAGTTATTCCTGGTCTCGACGAGGTATTCGCGTTAGCCGATCTAAAGGCACACGCCACGAACCCTGACTACGACCTGATAGTCGTTGACTGCGCGCCGACCGCAGAGACAATCAGGCTGCTGTCTTTACCCGACGTGATGTCGTGGTACATGGACAAGGCCTTTGGTCCGAGTCGACGTATCGCCAAGATCTCGAGGCCAGTCATATCTCGTATTTCTAAGTTGCCGATAGCAAGCGACAACTTCTTTTCGGCGATCGAGCGCTTCTACTCGCGTATTGACGGGGTCCGCGAAGTCTTAACCGATGGGAGTAATTGTTCGGCTCGCCTAGTTGTCAACGCAGAGAGAATGGTCGTAGCAGAAGCGCGGCGCACCTTCACGTACTTGTCGCTGTTCGGGTATCACGTCGATGCGGTAGTCGCTAACAAACTTCTACCGGAGTCGGTCAGTGATGAATTCTTCGCTTCGTGGCGCCAGAGTCAGTCGACGCAACTCGAACAGATTGAAACTGCATTTAGTCCTTTGCCGATTTTGCACGCAGAGCTAGCGCGGTCTGAGGTAATTGGTCTTGAATCGTTGGGCGAATTCGGGTCATCGCTGTATGGCGCACTCGACCCAGCTTCGCGCCTTGCAGATATCCAACCCATGCATCTTGAGTCAGCAGGCGAGAAGACAGTTCTGTCGGTACATCTTCCATTTTCGGAGCGAGCCGAAATCGAACTCGCACGCGTCGACCAGGAACTGTTAGTAGCTGTTGGGCCGCATCGTCGTTCGGTGGCCCTCCCAGACTCGCTACGCGGCAGCGAAGTTGCAAGCGCGCGGTTGATCGATGGCCGATTGCACCTAGAGTTCACGCGCGTGGGAGATAATCGATGAGCGAAGCGTTCGATGCTCGATATAGCGCACGGTCCCGACGCTCGACGTCGGCGAGTGCCGAAGCCCATGGTCTAGAGCCAGACGCAATTGATCACCTCGTTGAAGCTGCACGTGAACTAATAGGTGCAGCCCGCTCAGTACTCGATGCCGTGGAATCCGTGCTAGATGAGCAGGTCGAAGAACGGACTCGTTCACGCCAACCGCGGGCTCGCGTTCGGCGCATCGACATCGACTAGCCCGTGGAGTTCACCGTTGGTATCGACGTAGGTGGTACCAAGATTCTTGGTGTGAGCCGTGCACTAGACGGCACGATTATCGAAGAACTGAGAGTCGCTACTGCATACGAACCAGAAGCCCTCATCTCTGCGATGGCAGACGTCGCTACGAAACTTTCGGTTGGGCGCGCCATCGGCCTTGGGGTCGGTATTGCCGGCATGGTCACGAATTCTGGCAGCGTGCGATACAGCCCGAATCTTGACGGCATAGTCGAGCTAGAGATTCGTTACACCATGCAAGAGCGCACGCAGCTGCCGACGGTGGTAGACAACGACGCGAATCTCGCCGGTTATGCCGAACTCGCGGACGGCGCAGCTACTGGCTGTCGACACGCCCTTGTGGTCACACTCGGCACTGGTATCGGAGGCGCTCTCATAGTCGATGGCGACATCGTCCGAGGCGCGAACGGGTTTGCGGGAGAGATAGGACACTGGACCGTCGAACGTGACGGGCCGTTATGCGTATGTGGCGAGTCCGGTCACTGGGAAGCAATTGCTTCTGGTTCAGCCTTGGGCCGGATGGGCAAAGTCGCTCAAGCAGAAGGGCGCCTCGGAGTGGTCGGCCATGTGGATGGACATGCCATCGGGCTCGCAGCTCGGGACGGCGATGCTGGAGCGCTCCGAGTTCTGGCGGAATTCGCCGACAACGTAGCGATCGGACTTGCTGGACTTGCGACAATTTTCGATCCGGAGCGAATCATTATCGGCGGTGGGGTGGTGGAACTCGGAGCGTTGCTTTTCGAGCCATTGACCGCCGCGTTCGTCAAGCGCCTCGGCGTCAGCGGGCGGGACTCAGGTGTCAAAGTGTTGCCAGCGGTTTTAGGTGAGCGCGCTGGAGCCATTGGCGCGGCTGCGTTTGCTGCAAGAAGCGTTGTGTAGCGCACGGCCATGGTGAAAGTCGGCATCACGCTTCCGTCGTTTGTTGACGATGCGGCTGCCGTATTTGCGATTGCTCGTGCTGCAGATGAGACAGGAATCGACGGAGCATTTGTTTTCGAACATCTTTTTCGGACCGCGAGCGATGGCAGCAGGCGATGCGCACTCGATTGCTGGGCGACGCTCGGTTCCCTCGCTGTCGAAACGTCTGGCATACGACTCGGTCCATTTGCTGCGCGCGCGACATTGCGACCCGCGGCTGTACTTGCACACTCGTGCGCGACATTGCAACGCATTGTCGGAGACCGAGTCCTCGCGATTATCGGTGCGGGCGATGCTCAAAGTCGCGCAGAGAACGAAGAGTTCGGAGTCGGATTCGCAGACATAGAGGAGAGGCTTGCAGCGACGAGGTCTGCGGTCGAGTTGGTGCTCGAGTCCGGCATAGAAACATGGGTCGCGGGCAGGCATGAATATCTTCTCGATCTTGCTGCAAGGACCGACGGCTGGAACTCCTGGGGAAGTAACCTCGCAACATTCGCCGCGCGTGCAGAGCGCGTGGTGCGAGCTAATCCGAAGGCGATGGTTTCCTGGAGCGGAATCGTCGTAGTCGACGCGACAGATGCATCGGCCGAGAGTAAGGCCAAGCGTCTCGGGACTACATCGTCACGCCTCGTTGGATCGCCGCGAACTATCTCAGAGAAGTTACGTCCGTTTATCGACGCTGGAGCGCAATGGCTGATACTTGCGCCGGCTGATAGCTCAAATGTCGCGAACGTGAGCTGGCTTGCAGAAGTCAAGGAGCGACTAGCGAGTTAGGGACTCTTAGCTAGGCGCAGTATCGAGAATCAGGTGCGCTGCTCGTTCGAGACGATCCGCCATTGGCTTGCCGTCGCTCAGTCCGCTGGCCCAAAACGCGAGTGTGGCAAACCACGTGTGACCGAGTACATCGATCACACCTTCGATGTCTGCAACGTCGCTGCCTTCGAGAGCGAAGGCGATCATCGAGATGAGGTGGTCGCGAACAACGATGCGCTCGATGATGCCTTCGGGATCATTTGTGAACAATGCGTTGAGCATCGCTGCTGTGACCTTCGGATTGCCTTCGAGTGGCACTGACGCCATTCGCAAGACTTCGGCTACCCGTTCTGCCGGTGTTGCACCAGTAAGCGTGCGCCGTTCCAAAGTTTTACGCAGCATCGCTGCCTCCTGTGCGAGGGCTGCTAGCAAAAGTTGGTCCTTGGATGTGTAGTGGCGGTACAAAGTGCCAATCGCGACATCGGCACGCGCTGCTACATCGCGCATCATTACAGCTTCGTAGCCACCTTCGGCAGCTAACTCGAACGCCGCGACGATGAGGCGTGCCTTGCGCTCGGCAGTCTCCGCTGCCCGCTTGCCTGTTCTGCGTGGGGTCGTCGTCGTCACGGCGGGCAGGCTACGGCACCACCGCAGCTTGGCGCATCTTGGCTCACATCACTCAAGAGTCGCGTAGTTCGTTGAACGGTCGCTCACTCGCACAGCCGCGACCTCAGAAACGCATTCACGTAGATCGCTCAGGTATTCGTCGACGACGGGAGCATTACCCGCAGAAATAGTGGCGTGCAACGTGTCAGGCGGCGCTTGGCGATCGTGAAACCATCCGCGAGCAAGAAGTGCGTCGCCGAGTGCAAAGATGTCGATCGTTGTTTCATGCCCAGGGTCAGCGGTGATCGCGAGCAGTTGTGCATCTGGTTTGCCGAGCACGGTTAGTCCTGGAGTCGCTCTGACGCCAGCTTCGATTCGATCGCGAGCGTCGATCGTGAGTTTCGTGAGGCGCTTGTAACCATCGATCCCGAGATGGTTCATAACAGCCCACGCAGCAGCCATTGGCATGCCAGCGCGAGTTCCCTGAATATTTGGCGATGCATAAAAGCCGCCGAGCCAATCATCGAATACAAATGTCTGATATCCGCGGAGTTGCTTGTTCGCATGGAGTATCACGGAAGCGCCCTTCGGGGCATAACCAAGTTTGTGAATGTCAGCGGAGATTGACGTGACACCATCGACTCGAAAATCCCACGGCGGCACATCGTGGCCGTTCATTTCCATGAAAGGCAACACGAAACCACCCATACATGCGTCTGTATGAAAGCTTGCTCCGACAGACATCGCGATCTCAGCTAACTCAGGGATTGGATCGATCACGCCTTGGGGGTACTGCGGAGCCGACCCGACAACTAGGACAGTGTTGTCATTGACCTCTGCTTCCATTGCGCTCGAATCCGCTCGGTAGTCCGCAGCTACAGGGACCTTACGTACCTTCACGCCAAAATAGTGAGCTGCCTTGTGAAATGCAGCGTGGGCAGAGTCTGCGAGCACCATCTCCGGCTCAGCGATGCCCCGCTCGGCCTTCCCTCGCTCGCGTGCCGCTTTCACCGCACACAAAATCGATTCAGTTCCGCCACTTGTCATAAATCCAGCGGCGGTATCAGAGTGGAGCAAAGATGCCGTCGCTTCGCAAACTTCGCGTTGGATTTCTCCGAGGCTCGGGAATGCCTTTGGGTTGAGCGCGTTTTCGTGGAGATACATGACAGCAGCGGCCTCGGCAACCTCGTGTACCGATTCGCCACCGTCGTAGACCATGCCAAACGTGCGACCGTCTTGCCAGCGGGCATCATTCGTGCGCTTCGCAGAGAGCGCTGCGACAATCTCGTCTTTGCTCAAACCGTGTTCCCTAAGAGCCATATCCGAGAGCCTCTCACGTTGGATTGCCGTGGCACATACCGCGGCCTAATTATTGGTTATGCGAACCCAACCGTTCTTCGGCGCTGCATCGGCTGAACAGTCCGTCGACTCATCGCTGAGAGCGACCTCGGGTCCTGATCCGTCGTCTCGTAACCATGTACACGCCAGGTCGTCTTCTACCGTCACGCCAAGCACCACTCCAGTTAGTGGGTCGACACGCATCGACACTTCGTCGGGCAGATCCCCTGACCGACCATGGTCGAGAATCCCAATGTGCGGTAAGAGGATTCCGATGTGTATCGGGTCTACGTGTGACCAGTCGTGCGCAACGGTCTGAAGGCCTATGGCAACCGCATGCACTTCTGCCAAGAGCGTTTCGGAACCTGGATTTAGCTCGCGGCTAGGCGGAATGAAGGTTGTGCGGGTTGGATCAGCTCGGGTTGGCGGTGTCGGGCACGACGAAGTGCTCGAAGCCGATGCTGTTGGACAGTCGATGCTGTCGGCGGTCACTTGCCAGTAGAGGAGCAAAGCCGCTCCGAGTATCGCGGCGGCCACCAACGCGACTACGCCACGACGAGGACCCTTCCGGTAGAGCGTCGCCGGGCGAAGATCTTCTGCGCTCACGGTACGCGAATTCCATGACTTTGCGGCTTCGACAGGCAGGGGCGATGCCTCGCCGGGGGCAGGTTCTAGTCGTTCTCTTGGGAGCTCGTCCGGCCGAAGTACTTCTCCGCTAGCTCCGGGCGCGGCTGGATGAACAGACCACTTGCTTCTGCGCACACCTGGCCGTCGACCCGTAGTTCCGCTCGTGATTGGATTCTCCTGCCTTCTTTGCGATCGACCCAAGCGACTAGTCGCACTTCACGGTAGAGCGGAGTCGGCATGCGATAACGGATACTTAGAGACCCAGTCATGCCCGGTGACCCGTTTGCGATGTTGACGATCCCTAAGACTTCGTCGAAGGCGAGAGCGATCATGCCACCGTGTACGTAGCCAGGCGGGCCCTCATAGGCGGCAGTGAATGTTCCCGTTGCTACACACTTGCCATCGACGATTTCCCAGTCGAGTCGTGGTGACAGCGGCGAGGATTCGCCAACGACCGGAGACCGCGGGAGGTAGTCATCATGCGATCGTGGCTTGTAGCCGACGGCCTCGACACCTGCCGTGACATGCACTAGCGCCGCAGTTGTGCGCCGAATCGCGTTCGCGGCATTTATGAGTTCCTTTTCTGTCGCGTCAGGCGAAGTCATCGCCGATTCGATCAATTCGCGTATCGCTTGGGCGAGTTCGGCTCGCTCGGGCGTCGCGAACACCGGGTTGTCGTCATATCCGGGTGCGGCTTCTGACATGGACTTAGGTGCCTCCTACTTGCCCTTGAATTCAGGTGCGCGTTTTTGGGCGAACGCGGCAGGACCTTCCTGGGCGTCCTCGCTAGCGAAAACTTGCCAGCCAATCGGGTCTTGGTGTTGCATTGCCTCTGCGTCGGCCATGTGTTCTGTTTCTCTCCAGGCGCGCAAGATTGCCATCGTTGAAAGTGGCGCGCATGCCGCTACTTGTTCTGCGACCATCCGTGCAACCCCGAGTGCATTCCCTGCTGGAGCGACACGCGAGATGAGACCCATCTGTTGAGACTCAAGTGCTGTTATTGGTCGACACGTGAGGAGAATGTCCATTGCGAGCGCGTACGGAATCTGACGTGGGAGTCGACACGCAGAACCGCCGAGCGGGAACAGTCCGCGTTTGGCTTCCCATACCCCGAATATCGCGGTCTCGCCAGCGATCCGAATGTCCGTGCCCTGCAAAATCTCAGTTCCGCCTGCGACGGCATAGCCCTCAACTGCTGCGATTAGCGGCTTGCTCAACCGGTAGTCGCGCAGCAGCGCTTTCCAGTGCGGGTTGTTGCCGCGTCCCATGACTTCTTTGACCCGCGGATCAGTTGGCTCTTGGCCCATCGAAACCAAGTCCATTCCGGAGCAGAAGTTGCCTCCTGCGCCAGTCAGGATCGCGCAACGCACTTCTGGCGTCGCGTCGATGTACTCATATGCCATGACCATGCCGGCGAGCATCTCAGAGGAAAGCGCATTCTTCTTTTGGGGGCGATTCATCGTGATGGTCACGATGGCCCCGTCTTGTTCGACAGTGCAATGGTCCGTCGTGAAGTCTTTGAGTATCGCCACAAGCAACTCCTGGTCGAGGTCGGATCGGGGAATCTAGAACTAGCTGTTCGGGCGCCTTCTGCAGGAACGAGGTTTCTAAGGCAACGCCGCTTGGCATCAAATATAGAACGTGTTCTAATCTCGGCTTCATGGGTGGATTCTGGCAACATGCGCAAGCGAACCCCGATGCTCTAGCCATCGTGGATCCCGACGGTACCGAGGTCTCGGCTGGCGAACTGCTCGGCAGGGCCAATCAGCTAGTTCACGCGCTGCGAGGCCTCGGATTAGGTCCAGGCGATACGTTCGCTGCGGTGTTACCGAATGGCCACTTGCCATTCGTCGCATTGCTAGCGGCCCAACAGGCAGGTTGGTACTACGTGCCGATCAACTACAGGCTCGCTCCACCAGAGATCGCTTACATCCTGAACGACTCTGATGCCAAAGCCGTGATCACGCACGAGAGGTATGCGGCGACGATGACCTCAGCCGTTGCAGAGAGCGAGATCAACCAGTCCGCGCGTATCGCACATGGAGCAATAGATGGCTTCGTCAAGTACGCGGACTTCGTTTCCGATGCTTCAACGAGCATGCCAGAAGATCGGCTTTCTGGTGCTGCGATGCACTACACGAGTGGCACGACCGGGTTCCCGAAAGGCGTGAAACGACCACTGTCTCCGCTGGACCCAGACACAACTGCCGAACTTTTTACATTTCTGTTCGGTCTATTTGGTATTCCGAAGGCTGGTAGCAACGTTCACCTTTGCACATCGCCGAACTACCACACCGCGGTCACGACGTTTGCTGGGAACTCAGTTCACATGGAGCATGCCGTGGTGTGCATGGACAAGTGGGATCCCGAAAAGGCGCTCGCTCTCATCGAGCAATATGGATGCTCGCACACGCACATGGTCCCGACGCAGTTCCATCGCATGTTGCAACTGCCAGCAGACGTGCGCAGCAAATACGACGTCTCAGCTATGAAGTGGGCGATCCACGCGGCCGCTCCTTGTCCGGTCGATACCAAGCGCAAGATGCTCGACTGGTGGGGTCCGGTGATCTGGGAGTACTACGCCGCAACAGAAGGTGGCGGGACAATTGCACCGCCAGAGGAATGGGTTCTATACCCCGGCACCGTTGGACGTGCATGGCCGACTAGTGAACTAAAAATCGCAGACGACGACGGCAACATTCTGGCGACGGGCGAGCCCGGCACAGTCTGGATGCGGATGGGCTCCGGAGGATTCGAGTACAAGGGCGACTCCGAGAAGACCCGCAAGTCGCAGGACACCGACGGATACTTCACTGTCGGCGATATTGGATATCTAAACGAAGATGGATACCTGTTCCTGTGCGACCGCAAGAGCGACATGATTATCGCTGGCGGCGTGAACATCTATCCAGCGGAGATTGAAGCAGCGATACTCGAGCATGCTCAGGTCGGAGACGTAGCAGTCTTCGGTATCCCAGATGACGATCTAGGCGAGAGCATCATTGCCATAGTCGAGCCTGCACCCGGCGTAGCGCCAGACGATGCGTTGCGGGATTCGGTAATGGCACACGTGCACGGCCGGTTGGCAAAATTCAAGTGGCCGCGGACGGTCGAGTTCATGGATGAGCTACCGCGCGAGCCAACAGGCAAGTTGCTGAAACGCACGTTGCGTGACCCGTACTGGCAAGGCCGAAGCCGCGCAATCTAAAAGGAGCAAGTCGCTATGGCGAACAGTTTTATTGCCGAGCATTCGCTTGAGTACCCGGGCGGATACCAGCGGTCGGTAGGGCCGGTCCTAGGCAGGTTTATGACCGCACTACGCGAAGGCAAAATTCTTGCTGTCAAAGGTGTCGACGGCCGCAAGATTGTGCCACCGCAGGAGTACGACCCGGTTACCTCAGATGCCATCGGCTCAAAGGCAGAGGATTTCGTAGAGGTAGGTCCCGCTGGCCGTGTCGTCAGCTGGTCTTGGGTGAACGAACCTCGTATCGGCAAGCACCCCCTCAGTGTGCCGTTCGCGTTCGCCCTGATCCGCCTTGACGGTGCAGATACGACGATGCTGCACGCAGTCGATTGCGGAACTCCTGAAGGCATCGCGACCGGAACGCGGGTAGCGCCACGTTGGCGAACAGATCGAGTAGGCAAGATCACAGACATCGAGTGCTTCACGGTCATGGCCGATGGCGAACAGCCGGTGCTCGCGCCTGCGCGCACGAACCTTCCAGGAGATGACACCGAAGAGGGTGATGTCACTGGAATGAATAGCCAATTCCGCCTCGACTACAGGGTTCCTGCAGGAGCTTCGACTCGCCGCTACCTGAACGGCTTAGGTGAAGGCAAAATCATCGGTGGTCGCGCTCCTTCTTCAACAGAGGTTTATGCGGCGAGTCGCGGGACCGACCCGAAGACCGGCGAGCCCACGAGCATCGAAGTCGAGATTGCCGACACGGGTTGCGTGACAACTTTCTGCATCGTCAATATCCCTGGCTTGTCAGAACTAGCCCCAGAAATTCCGTACGTGTCCGCGCAGATTCTCCTCGACGGTGCTGACAACATGATGTTCGGACTCATTCGCGGTTGTGCAGTCGAAGATGTGCACATGGGCATGCGAGTCAAGGCCAAGTGGGCAGATGAGCTTGCGCCATCACACAATTCGATCCTCTACTACGAGCCGACAGGAGAGCCGGATGCTCCATACGAGCACTACAAGGACAACCTCTAATGCGTGACGTTGCCGTTGTTTCGTTCGCTGCCTCTGGGGTAGCGCGAGAAACGGAATCCAACGAAATCGAGTTGATAGTTCCTGTCCTCGCCGAAGCCATGGCGCAAAGCGGTTTGCAGAAATCCGAAATCGATTTTGTGTGTTCGGGTTCCCTCGACTACCTGTTCGGCGGCCCGTTCGCGTTCGTCGCAGGTGTCGATGCTGTAGGTGCTGTTCCACCGATTCGAGAGAGCCACGTCGAGATGGATGCTGCGTGGGCGTTATATGAGGCATGGACCTACATCCAGACGGGCGAGATTGATACGGCTCTTATTTATGGCTTCTCCAAGAGTTCGATAGGCGATGTCCAAGAGATTCTCACGCTGCAAACAGATCCGTACAACACGTTGCCGTTGTGGCCGAGCGCAACCGATATGGCAGCACTGCAGGCTCGTGCCTATCTCGAAGCGAACGACCTCGATGCGCGAGTACTCGCTGAGATAGCGGCTAGGTCGCAGCGCAATGCAATGGGCAACGCCTGCGCAGTTCGTTCTGGTGACGTGACTATCGAGCAGCTACTCGCAGCACCGAAGGTTGCCGATCCGCTTCGTGAGTCCGATGTTTTTGTCACATCCGACGGCGCTGCTGCCATCGTGTTGGCGGCAGACGATGTTGCCCGCCGAGTTTGTCGGCGCCCCGCCTGGATAAGAGGGATCGAGCATCGCATCGAGGCGCACAATCTCGGACTCCGCGACCTGACCCGCTCAGAGTCGACTGCAACTGCTGGTGCTGCTGCGGGAGCACTCTCAGGCAAAGTCGATATCGCAGAACTGCACGCGCAATTCAGTCACGAAATCTTGGTCCTTAGCGACGCACTCGGACTCGACCCGATAGCCACGAGCATCAATCCATCTGGCGGTCCGCTCGCAGGCAACTGCCTGATGGCCGCAGGACTCAGCCGAATTGGTGAGGTCGCCATGCGAATTTTCGCTGGAACCGCTGACAGGGGCATTGCTCACGCAACTAGCGGGCCGTGTCTGCAACAAAACATGGTGGCAGTACTGGAGGGCGAAGCACATGGGTAAGGAACTCGCCGCAGTAATAGGTGTAGGTCAGACAGCGCACCGTTCATCCCGCAAAGACGTGTCCATGGCCGGTCTCGTTCGCGAAGCGGCACTCGAGGCGCTAGTCGACGCGAACATGACATGGAAAGACATCGATGCCGTTGTAATTGGCAAAGCCCCCGACATGTTCGAAGGCATCGCGATGCCAGAGTTGTACCTCGCAGATGCACTCGGTGCTGTCGGAAAACCGATGATGCGCGTACACACGGCCGGGTCAGTGGGCGGTAGCACCGCGATCGTCGCTACGAAGCTCGTGACGAGTGGCGTGCATAAGCGCGTCCTCACCGTCTCATACGAGAAGCAGAGTGAGAGCAACGCCACTTGGGGTCTATCTGTTCCGATGCCGTTTAGCGCCCCTCTCGTTGCTGGCGCAGGAGGGTTCTTCGCTCCGCTTATTCGCTCATACATGCATCGCTCTGGTGCGCCACGACACATCGGTCATCTAGTCGCGGTCAAAGACAGGCTTGCAGCGCTGCGTAACCCGAAAGCTCACTTACATATTCCAGATATCGATCTCAAGATGGTCGAAGAGTCATTTATGTTGTGGGATCCGATTCGATACCTTGACACGTGTCCGAGCAGCGATGGCGCGATGGCGCTAGTAATTGGTGCCGAAGATGTTGCCGACCGTTCCGACTCGCCCAAAGCATGGATACACGCCATGGCAATGCGTTCGGAGCCGACGATGTTTGCCAAACGCGATCAGGTGAATCCGCTCGCAGGTAGGGCATGCGCTAAGGAACTTTACGGCCAGGCCGGAATCACAGACCCCCGCAAGGATTTTGACTGCGCTGAGGTCTATGTGCCGTTCTCATGGTTCGAGCCGATGTGGCTAGAGAATTTGGGCTTCTGCGCAGAAGGCGAAGGCTGGAAACTCACCGAAGCAGGAGCAACGGCGCCGAGTGGCGATATCCCGTGGAATCCGAGCGGTGGAGTGTTGTCAAGCAATCCGATTGGCGCGAGCGGCATGGTCCGTTTCGGAGAGGTAGCGCAACAAGTACGTGGCAGGGCAGGCGATTTCCAAGTTGAGCTGAAGACAGGACGAGCACTTGGGCACGCATATGGCGGGGGAAGCCAATTCTTTTCTATGTGGGTCGTTGGTAATCGCAAACCTGGAGCGTGAAGTATGGCGAGTCGTTTTCCTTTCCCAATTCCTTTCGGCTGGTTCTGCGTCGCATTAGAAGCGGAGTTAGAGCCAGGAGAGCTAGTTGCGGCCAACTATTTCGGTAGGGACCTCGTCATCTGGCGGTCCGAACTCGGGGAGTTTGCGGTAAGCGACGCGTTCTGCCCGCATCTTGGAGCACACCTCGCAGTTGGAGGCAAAGTTCACGGCGATCAACTCGTCTGTCCGTTTCATGCGTGGGAGTTCAATGCTGCTGGCGCATGTACGAACATCCCATATAGCGATCGTCTCAACCAGAAAGCCAAGCTTCGTGTTTATCCAGTGACCGTGCGCAACGGGTTCGTCTTCGCTTGGTATCACCCTCACGATGAAGAACCTTCGTGGGAGATACCTGCAATGGACGAAGTAGTCGACCCAGCGTGGACTGACTACTACTCGTTTAGTTACACGATCAAGACAGCGGCCCAAGAGATGTCAGAGAACGGCGCCGACCCAGCACATTTCAAATATGTGCATGGGACAGACACAGTCGCAGAGCTCGTCAGCTACGACACCGGCGGTACGACGAGCACGATGCTGAGCAAGCAGAGCTACGTGACTCCCAAGGGTGTCGAGTGGGGGCGCATCGACGTGTACAACCACGGCCCTGGGTTTTCGCAGGTTTACTTTGAGATCCCAGGACTTGTCGAGGCTTGGAACCTCGCTACGACATCGCCAATCGATGCCGAGACGACGCAGGTGCGATTCAATTTCATCGTGAAGCGCCACGAGTCGGCTGAGTTCACGGACGTAATCGCGAAGGCCTTCGTCAAAGAGATAAACAAGCAGATCTGCGAAGACACTCCGATATGGGAGAACAAGGTCTTCTTACAGGTGCCGTCTTTAGCCGACACAGATGGCCCGATCTTGAAGTTCCGAAAGTGGTATTCGCAGTTCTATGCCGCGTGATCTTGCTAGGCGCTGTTAGAAAAGTTCGGCTAGAGCGCCAAGCGACTCGATCGACTGAAACTCTGCCCCTGCGAAACCTGCACCGTCGTGGTCTTGGTAGGGATCGATGATGAAAGGCTTGATGCCGGCCCTGGTAGCGCCAACGGCGTCGATCCCGGGCATGTCGCCAACATAGATACATTTGCTTGGCTCGATGCGCATCGCGATGAGAGCAAGTTCAAATATCCGTGGGTCAGGTTTTTCTAGGCCAACTGCTCCCGAATCGATCACGCACTCGACGTTGACGCCGACGCCGGGACCGACCTGCGCTAGCTCAGCGGCACGTAGCCGCGTGAGCGCTTCGCCATCGTTATTTGTGATGATGCCTAGACGTAGTCCCTTATCGGCGAGTGCTTGCAGGCCCTGTCGTGCCCCTGGGATCTCGTAATCCCATAGGCCACCGGTCGTAAATTCGTTCACGAGATTGGCGACTATCTCAGTGATGAGGGTCTCGTCGGTAATTCCGAGCGAGCGAGCAAATTCGCGCAGGTATTCGGGCCACCAGCGATCGACTGGTGCAAGCGCGTCTTCGCCGGGATGATCGAACACAGTTGCCCCGCGGTAGTGGGCTCTGGGCACACCTGCTTCGTCGATCGGATGACCCGCTCGACTACATGCTTCGGCGACGCGTGAAGGTACGGGCAGATTAAAGACCCCGCCAATGTCGAGAAGTACGGCCTCAATCCCACGCATTCTCGCAAACCTATCGAACTACATATCCGTGCGCCGGTACGATGCCACGATGGAGTTCCGCAGAATTCATGCTTTGCCGCCGTACGCGTTCGCGCCGATCGAGGCGCTCAAACAGGAGTTCCGGCGCGCAGGCGAAGACGTAATTGACCTCGGTTTCGGCAACCCAGACATCGCATCGCCAGAAATCGCAGTAGCGAAACTCATCGAGGCAGCGCAGAACAAGAAGAACCACCGCTATTCGATGACTCGCGGCATCCCGAAACTTCGCGAGGCGGCATCAGATCTCTACATGAGGCGCTTTGGCGTCGAACTCGACCCGGAAACCGAGGTCTGCGCGACGATTGGTGCCAAAGAAGGATTTAGTCACCTCATGTTCGCCCTGCTAGGGCCAGGCGACACTGCCCTTGTGCCGGCGCCGAGTTACCCGATCCATATTTGGGGGCCGATACTCGCTGGCGCGGCTGTGCACTATGTGCGGATGGGGCCGGATCAAGATTTCTTAGTCAACCTGCAGGCAGCTTGGGAGCAGTCGTGGCCACGTCCACGTGTTCTTGTCACAAGTTTTCCGCACAACCCGACCACCATGTGTGTCGACTACGAGTTCATGGAGGCAGTAGTCGCGTTCGTAAAAGAACGAGACATGGTCGTGGTTCACGACTTCGCCTACGCAGATCTTGGCTTCGATGGCCACGTACCTCCTTCGATATTGCAGGTCCCGGGAGCGAAGGATGTCGCAGTCGAGTTGTACTCGCTCACGAAAAGTTTCTCTATGGCGGGTTGGCGACAAGGTTTTCTAGTGGGTAACTCCGAGGTCGTTGGAGCACTAGCCAAGCTCAAGAGTTATCTCGACTACGGGGCCTTTCAACCAATTCAGATCGCTGCAACCGTAGTCATGAACGAAGAACCCGACTACCCGAAGTTCGCCAACGAGATCTACCGCAGCCGTAGAGACACTTTGCTAGATGGCCTTTCGAAAATCGGATGGGAAATAGAGAAGCCCATGGGAACAATGTTCGTTTGGGCGCCGATACCTGAGCCTTACTCAGATATGACCAGTCTCGAGTTCGCAAAGATGCTCGTCGCCGAAGGGAAAGTCGCTGTGTCACCTGGTGGCGGGTTCGGTCCCGGCGGGGAGGGTTTTGTTCGCTTCGCGCTTGTAGAAAACGAACAGAGAATTACCCAAGCGATCCGTGGAATACGTAAGGCTCTTACGAAACTCGGCTGAGGATTCGGTCCTCGTTCACAAAGCCGAAACAACACCGACGCTTCACAGCAATCGAGCAGTCCGAGAATATCTACGAGAGGCATTTCCGTAGACGCATCGGGAGGCAAGTATGCAGGTAATTGGGATCTTCGCAACGCTTCGTAGGTCGCTCCGGGTCCTAGGGGCTTCAGGGGCTGCCACCAACGCACGCCAAGCGCGAGATGAAGAACGCCGCATCACACTTGAGCTCGAGGCTCTTGAGGCACGCCTTGTGAACAATGGTAGGTACGCCAAGGCGGCCTGACGCGATACGTTCACGGCGTGCTGTATTGGATTATCAAGTGCATCGCGACGCCTCTGATCAGATTGTTATTCAGAGTCCAGGTGCAGGGGCGCGAAAACGTCCCAAAGTCTGGTCCCGTAATTCTTGCCGCAAACCATCGTTCGTTTCTTGATTCCGTTTTGATTCCAGCTGTCATCTGGCGACGTGTGACATTTGTTGCGAAAGCGGAGTATTTCGAAGACAAGAAGACTGCGTGGTTCTTTCGCTCAATCGGGCAAATCCCGATCCGGCGAGAAGGTGGCGATGCATCTCAGGGCGCAATCGACTCGGCGTTGGCTGTGCTCGCGGGCGGCGGAGTCTTCGGGATATATCCAGAAGGCACGCGTACCAGAGATGGTCTGATGCACCGTGGCCACACAGGAGTGTCTCGTATCGCGCTTCGTAGTGGCGCTCCTGTAGTGCCGGTGGGACTCATTGGGACGGAGCAACTGCAGCCGGTCGATTCACGCATGCCAAAGTTTTTCCGGAAAGTCACGATCAAATTCGGCGAACCACTCGACCTCGCTCGGTATGCCTCGGCGGAATCGAATCACCTCGCGTTACGCGACATCGCAGACGAAATCATGTTCGAGTTGCAACAACTCACCGGGTACGAGTATCAAGATTCCTACGCTGGCAAAACGCCTGCCCACAAGGCGCAGGACCAAGACGGCGTCGAGGGCAGTCGGCTCGCTAGTTAGCCCAGTTTCGAATTCGGTCAACCGCGCGGTGCCACATCGCCAATTTCGCGGCCGAATCCGCCCCTGCCATGCGCGGTTCAAAGCTTGCCTCTGCCCGCCATGCACCAGCGGCTTCGGCCGGCGTTGGCCAAATGCCTTCGGCGATACCGGCGAGATAGGCGGCACCCATCGCTGTTGTTTCAGCGATCTCCGAGCGACGCACCGTCACGCCGAGGATGTCCGCCTGAAACTGACACAACAGGTTCATGACTGATGCCCCGCCATCGACGCGCATTTCTGACGGAGCAGTTCCCGATGCCGCAGTAATCGCTGCGACTACGTCTGCGGTCTGGTAGGCCATCGCTTCAACGCAAGCTCGCGCGATATGGGCCTTGGTGGTTCCACGCGTAATTCCGAAAATTGACCCACGCGCGTACGGGTCCCACCAAGGTGACCCCAAACCGGTGAATGCGGGAACGAGGAACACTCCGCCGGAGTCAAGGACCGATGCCGCGAGCGACTCGGTTTCAGAAGCTGCGCCAATGATTTCGAGCCCGTCGCGTAACCATTGGACCGCAGCACCGGTTATGAATATCGCACCTTCCATCGCGTACGCAAACGTGCCGTCGCTGAGTTCCCATGCGACTGTCGTGAGCAACCCATCGACGGGATTAGGTACCTCACTGCCGACGTTCACCAGCACAAACGACCCTGTTCCGTAGGTGTTCTTGGTCATGCCCGGCTCGAAACACGCCTGCCCAAACAAAGCCGCCTGTTGGTCACCAGCGATGCCACTGACGCCAACAGATAGTCCTTCTGCGCAACTTGGGTCCGTCACTCCGAACCGGCCACTAGATGGTCGGACTTCGCCGAGTACAGAAATTGGCACGCCGAAGGTTCCGCACAACTCATCGCTCCAACGGCGCTCAACGATGTCGTACAACATCGTTCGGCTCGCATTAGAAGGATCGGTGGCATGGACTCCTCCGTTCGGGCCACCGGTGAGATTCCAAAGAATCCAGGAGTCGACAGTTCCGATCATCAGCGTTGGCGATGCCTCGATCGCTCCGGTTCGAAATAGCCACTCAATCTTGGTCGCTGAAAAGTACGGATCGAGGACGAGCCCTGTGCGGGATCTGACCACGCCGAGAAGCTCGGTGGCTTGCAGCGCGTCACATCGCCCCGCAGTGCGGCGGTCCTGCCAGACGATTGCTCTACATGCGGGCCTGCCGTTTGAACTATCCCACGCGACCACTGTCTCACGTTGATTCGTAATGCCGATTGCGCTTACCGTTACCTCGGCAGATTTCGCGGCGCCGACGACCTCTGCCAACACCTTTTGGGTAGTCGCCCAAATGTCGCTCGCATCGTGCTCGACCCATCCTGGCTGAGGAAAATGCTGAGGGAATTCGGAGTAGGCCGAATAACACGGGACGCCATGATTGTCGACCGCGAACGCACGAATTCCTGTCGTGCCTGCATCTATCGCGATGATGACGCTCACTTAGTGCCGCTACTTATGATTTCATTGGCGATGCGGCCGCTGCGCTGTAGTAATTCGACTCCGAATGGCGCGGCGCTCTTGAACTCGAGCAGCATCGATCGCCGGCCCGATCGAGCGAAACGAATCTTGCTGGCATCTTTTGCCTTCGATGCATCCTCAACAGTTAGCTGACTCAGTCGGTCGGCAAGAACGCGACGTCGAGGTCTACGCGTCAGCCAACCAACGTCGAACAGAATCAGTCGCGCATCCGTGAGAACTGCGATGTCGCGGTAACGCGCAGCGAATATGTGGAGGCGGCCGGGCCGAGAATGCCACACGCGAGTCCATTCGAGAAGTTTCTCGTCAGTATCGAGTCTCTGGGACACGAGTCGTTGGATTCGGGCGTCAGAGCGTTGTCGCGACATCTCCTGCAGGCTAGACATGTCTTCTGCCGAAGATGGCTTTAGCGTCCCGAAACGAGGTGGTCTAGATGCGTATAGGGATGCTTACAGGTGGTGGCGACTGTCCGGGCCTCAACGCTGTTATCAGAGCAGTTGTGCGGCGGGGGACCGAACACGGACATGAATTCGTCGGCTATCGCAACGGATGGCGCGGTTTGCTCGAAGGCACTTCGGTGCCCTTACCACTTGGTTCAACAAGAGGACTGTTGCCGCGGGGCGGGACAATCCTCGGCACATCGCGAACCAACCCATACAAAGTCGACGGTGGCGAATCTACGGTGCTCGCAACTCTCGCTGCCGACCGCATCGACGCGTTGCTCGCAATCGGAGGAGAAGACACCCTCGGTGTTGCGCATCGCTTGGCTGAGGCTGGGGTTTCTGTAGTCGGTGTGCCAAAAACCATCGACAACGACTTGTCCGCCACAGACTTCACATTCGGATTCCATACGGCGGTGCAAGTAGCGACCGATGCCATCGACCGCCTGCATACAACAGCCGAGAGCCACGACCGGGTGATGGTCGTTGAGGTCATGGGTCGACACGCTGGATGGATCGCCGCGTACGCAGGACTTGCCGGCGGTGCAGACCTTGTGCTCGTGCCAGAGAAGCCGTTCGACATTTCAGACGTCTGCAGTCGTATCGAGCGGCGACACTTTCTCGGCGCCGGCTATTCGATTGTTGTCGTAGCCGAAGGATCGGTCCCAATAGCGGGGACGATGTCGCTCACCGATGCAGAACTAGACGAGTTTGGTCATGTCCGACTAGGTGGCATCGGGACTGTTATTGCTAGGGAAATCGAAGCGCGCACAAGATTCGAATCGCGTGTTACATCACTCGGCCATGTGTTGCGCGGAGGGACACCAACAGCGTTCGATCGAGTCATAGCGACACGCTTCGGTCTCGCAGCAATAGGCGCGTTGGACGATGGCGAGTTCGGGACGATGGTTGCCTTGCGCGGCACGGACATCGTTCGGGTTCCTCTCTCTGATGGTGTGGCTCATCTAAAGACACTCGACGACAGTTTCTACGCAGACGCGCAAGCGTTTTTCGCGTAGCCTCACGATCTATGAGCGACGCGCTTACCGAACTTCTGGAACTACTAGACCTTGAACAACTCGAGGTCAACCTGTTTCGTGGCGTCTCCCCAGACGAACAGCGCCAGCGTGTGTTTGGGGGCCAGGTTGCTGGCCAGGCGTTGGTCGCGGCCGGGAGAACGGTAGAGACCGACCGAACCGTGCACTCGCTCCACGCATATTTCTTGCGTCCGGGAGACCCGAATGTGCCGATCATCTACAACGTCGATCGGATCCGCGATGGCAGAAGTTTTACGACTCGAAGAGTTGTTGCGATCCAGCACGGACGAGCGATCTTCAACCTCGCGGCAAGTTTTCAGATCATCGAGGATGGTCCGGAACACCAGTACGAAATGCCAGATGCAGGCGACCCAGAGGTGCTCCCAAGTTTCTTGGAACGAGTAACGCCGTATCGAGATCGATTCAGTGAAGAAGTTTGGGATTGGATCTCGCGCGAGCGTCCGATCACGACGCGCAGCGTGGAGGCACCGCGCTGGATCGACCCGAGCCCACGGCCAGCCGAGCAACACGTGTGGTTCAAATCGAATGGGCCGCTCCCCGCTAACTCTTTGCTGCACAAGTGCGTCGTCGCATATGCCAGCGACCTGACGCTGCTTGATACCGCAGTGATGCCACACCAGGTGAGCTACACAGATGACTCATTTCAGATCGCGTCGCTCGACCATGCCATGTGGTTTCATCGGTCGTTTCACGTTGACGAGTGGATGCTGTACCACCAAAAGTCGCCTTCTGCGCATGGCGCACGCGGTATCGCTGAAGGTTTTATTTACAGCCAGGATGGTCGGCTTTGTGTGACCGTCATTCAAGAGGGTCTACTGAGACCCGTCGTTAGGTGACCGCCGAAGTGATTGTTGATCTCAGGTCAGATACCGTTACGCGCCCGAACGCCACGATGCGAACCGCGATGGCGAATGCAGAAGTCGGCGATGACCTCTCAGGCGAAGACCCAACGGTGAACCAACTCGAATCGCTTGCAGCCTCTCTCTTGGGAAAGCAAGCTGCTATGTACGTTCCTACTGGCACAATGGCGAACCAACTCGCGATTCGGGCGATGTCTCGGCCGGGTTCAGAACTGATATGTCCTAGCCGAGCGCATGTCTACTGTTATGAGGACGCCGGCGCTGCTCGCAACGCGGGCGTGCAGGTCCGGCCGCTCCATGACGAGCTAGGGGTGATCACGCCAGATCAGGTCACGACTGCAGGCAAGGGGAGGCACCATCACCTCCGCAGGTGTCGCTTCTCGTAGTTGAAAATACTCATCTGTTCGCGAACGGCAGGCCACTTCCTGCGGCGGAAGTCGCAGCGCTTTGCGATGCTGCGCATGCCGAAGGCTTGTTGGTGCATTGTGATGGCGCACGTATTTGGAACGCGTCGATTGCGTTAGGAGAGAGTCCCGCAGAGTTGGCCGCCAACTGCGACACGATCATGTTTTGTTTGAGTAAAGGTCTCGGCGCTCCTATCGGGTCGATTCTCTGTGGGCCGACAGATCTGATTGGCCGGATGCGTGGCGACAGGCATCGCTTGGGTGGGGGTTGGCGACAGGCCGGAATCATGGCAGCTGCGGGAATCGTCGCACTTGAGACGATGGTCGAGCGTCTCGCGGACGATCACCAGCGCGCACGAACTTTTGCCGATGCTCTAGCCGACCGGTGGCACGGGTGCATCGAGCCGAGCCGGGTCCATACCAACATCGTGTGTGCCGACTCAAGTCTGCTGCCACACGACCTTTTAGATCGTCTCGCCGCCGAGGGCATCCTTGCCGGAACCATCGATCCCCATGTGACTCGTTTTGTTTTCCATTGCGACGTCGACGACGAAGGCCTCGAACGTGCCATAAAGGCTTTATGACGGTGGAGTTTTACGCCACTCGGACATAGCTCGAAGCGTAAGTACCGCGACGATCGCGACCCCGATACCAGACACCAGCGACCCGACAAGAGTGCCGATGAGTTGTTGGGTCGCGCAACTCCGTGTAGTTGCGGTCACACCAGACTCGACTCCAGCGAGTATGCGTTGCAGGAGGGGTGCTGTCTCCGTGCAGGATGCGCCGACTAACGAGTAGCCGATTAGGCCTCCGAGCACAGCTGAGAGCACTACGAGCGAGCATGCGAGCCAAACCGGTCCCTGGCGCGGCGCGTTGGGGTGTGACTTCAAGAAATCGCGTGTCGAGGAGATTCCTGGTTCTGACATTCGTCTAGAGAGTACAGATCAGGTGGCCGGAAATACGAGTATGGCCAGGCCTCGCGACTTGTGCAAAGAATTTCGTCCGATCTGCAAGACTGCGAATGTGCAGTGGCGAGAATGGACAGTGGCCGGGGCGCTAGTCGAGTCAGACGACGGACTACTGCTCGTACGCAATGTCCGCCGAGGTGGTGCAGAGGATTGGAGCACGCCTGGCGGAGTGATCGACAACGACGACGCGTCGCTGCTCGAAGGTCTGCGACGCGAAGTTAACGAAGAGACAGGGTTGCGTATCACAGGCTGGCACGGCCCTGTGTACGAGGTCGTTGCGACTGCACCCGATCTCGGTTGGCGCATGCGATGTGAAGTCCACCATGCATCAGACTTCGAGGGAGACTTATGCATCGCAGACCCTGATGGCATAGTGGTCGAGGCTGCTTTTGTCCTCAACCACCTAGTCGATGGATACCTCGACAGTTGTCCGCCATGGGTGCGAGAGCCTTTGTCGACCTGGTTGGCCGAACGGTGGTCTGCCTCTGAACCGACTCGGTCATTCAAGTACGAGGTATATGGGACCAAACGTGACGACCTGCATGTCGTGCGCTCCGCCTGATGCCACAAACGAACCCGAGTACGAGTGGAGTCCGCACCGAAGCCTCGATCTTGCATGTCGACCTTGATGCCTTCTACGCGAGTGTCGAACAACTCGAGAATCCGAAATTGCGCAATTCTCCGGTCGTCGTCGGAGGCATAGGCACACGCGGGGTCGTTTGCGCTGCGAGCTACGAAGCGCGCAAGTTTGGTGTGCGTTCAGCTATGCCGACGGCACAAGCAAGAAAACTTTGTCCACAGGGAACCTTCCTAGTTCCACGCATGGGTCTCTACGGGGAGTTTTCACAACGAGTCATGGCGATACTTCGGGACACGACGCCACTCGTAGAGCAACTCTCAGTCGATGAAGCATTCTTAGATGTTGCGAGCGTCCATCGTTTGCTCGGTGATCCAGAAGAAGTTGGAGCGCATCTGAGGGAGCGCGTTCTATCTGAAATCGGCCTTTCGTTGTCTGTCGGTATCGCGACGACAAAATTTCTTGCAAAAGTTGCGAGCGATCAAGCCAAACCAAACGGACTTCTCGTTGTGCATGCGGGTGGAGAACTCGCGTTTTTGCATCCGCTGCCAATTCGAGTCCTGTGGGGCGTCGGGCCAAAGAATGCGGAGAAACTGCAACGCATTGGTGTCAAGACGGTCGGTGACGTCGCACGAGTCGGTATAGCGCCACTAGTCGCCGCGGTTGGCAAGGCGGTCGGCACTCACCTTTTCGACCTCGCGAACAATCGAGATCCACGACCAATCGTTACCGATCGTGAAGCAAAAAGTATCGGGCATGAAGAGACATTCGGAGAAGACATTCGCACTCGTCCGGAAATCGAAAGGGAACTCTTTCGGCTTATCGATAGTGTCGGCTCGCGAATTCGAAAAGCTGGCCTCTCGGCTCGCACGGTTACGCTGAAGGCTCGATACTCAGATTTTCAGACAGTCACCCGATCGCACACTCTCGACTCGGGAACCGCGGTTTCAGGTGTTATCGCGCGCACGGTTTTCGCACTCCTAGACCAAGTCGACCACGAAAGAGGTCTGCGACTTGTCGGAGTGCATTGCTCGAATTTTGATGACGGCTCAGGCGCGATCCAGGGGACACTCGCTTTCGGCGACGCTAACGAATTGCAGAATTCAATCGATGAGCGCCGCGCGGAGGTCGACAGAGTCGTAGACGACGTACGGCGACGGTTCGGCAAAGACGCTGTTCAGCCAGCCGCGCGCATAGGAATGAACGATCGGCAAAATCCGACACTCGCGGACTAGAGATGTGTCCGAGACAGGAGCGAGATTGAAACGAATTGGGATTATCGGCTGCGGCCACATTGGAACCGTGCATGCATACGCACTGTCGCAACTTACGAAGGCTGGCCTGATCGATTGGGAGATCGATTCGCTCTTCGATACTGATGCCGCTCGTGCAGCCAAGGTTGCCAAATACAACGGTGGCACGCCGCGTGCTTCGTTGGACGAGGCGTTAGACCATTGTGACGTCGCATGGGTATGTACATGGACCGACGGTCATCTTGACGCTGTTGCGGCTTCGGTCGAGCGTGGTCTTCCAATATTTTGTGAAAAGCCGTTAGCCCCGAACTTCACGGAGTGTCTGCAGTTGCAAGCACTTTTGAGGCAAGTCCCGCACCAAGTCGGTCTGGTACTCAGGTGGGCACCAGTCTTCGAAGCCATTGCGACGGCGGTCCGGAGCGGAAAGTACGGCGAAGCGCAGGCAGCGATATTTCGCGATGATCAGTTCTTTCCCATTCAAGGGATGTATGGCTCTACTTGGCGCGCTGACGTTGCACTCGCGGGTGGGGGAACGCTCATCGAACATTCGATTCACGACGTCGACCTCCTGCGTTGGATTCTTGGTGACCCAGTCGAGATCGCGGGGCGCACCAGCAATCGGTTCGGGCACAGTGGTATTGACGACATCGCCACGGTGCAGATGGTGTACCCCAACGGAGCGCAAGCGACGCTCGTCTCTGTTTGGCATCAGGTCTTGAGCCGGGGGTCGGGCCGTCGCCTCGAAGTGTTCTGCGAGGGTGCCTACCTGCACACGACTGATGACTACCTAGGGCCCCTCACGGTCGAGACATCCGATGCCAAGACCGAAGTTGTGTTTGATGCTCCGGAGTGGGCATCAATGCTTGACGTCCCAGAGGTGTATGAGAAGGCGATAGCGCAGTACGCACACCCGAACAAGGCGTTTCTCGACGGACTCGATTCGCAAGGCGGACCGGTGTGCGGAACCCCTCATGTCGATGACGCACTCGAGGCACACCGCATAGTCGAGGTCGCGTACAGGTCTGCGGCATCAGGCGGCCAACCGTTACCGTTTGATGTTGCCTAGGTGTCAATTTGATCCGACTGCTTAGACAATGTGTTGGCATAATCGACCACATGCGCGACAATGAAGCTGTGTTTCTGGCATGCGCGACTATCAATTTCGAAGGTGTGAGCTATGCCGCTATCTGATGAAGAACTCGAAATCCTGCGTGGCATCGAGGCTCAACTCAGTGAGTCCGATCCTGAACTTGTAGAGCAGGTTGCGCACACGACGATCTACAGCCATGCCGGCAGGAACATACGTTTCGCGCTGCTTTGTAGCGTTGCTGGTCTTGTGGTCATTGTCACCCAGTTCACGAACAGCACCGTTGCTGCAGCGCTCGGCTTCATTGTGATGCTCGGCTCGCTCCTCGTGGTGGCGGACAACGCCAAGAAGCTCGGCAAAGCCAGCCTCGCTGAGCTAATCGGAATACGGTCGAATTTCCCTCGTGGAGGCCTATCTGAGGCGCTCAAAGAACGATTTGGACTTCAACGACCGAACGATCCCAAAGCATAAGGATTCTTGCTTCGCGTTATGCCGAGCCTTCGGCGTAGCCGGACGCTAAGACGAACCGAAACAACTATTGCCCGTTCGATCGTCAGAACGTGTTGCCACGCCTCATCGGCCGTGCTGTCCGAAGGAATCTTGGCTGAGTAAGTGGCTTCGGTGTAAAGGTGAGCAAGAGACAGCAAAGCTGGTCCTGCGAGGCCAACGCCAGCGGCAGGGCCACCGCGCGACGCGAATTCGACTGGTGTAGCGGCGGGATTTCTGTGAATGCCAGCACGACCTAACGATTCAAGCGCTTGCTCCCATGCGCCCGCAACCCGCAGGCGCGAGTCGCGAGAGTTACGACGTCGGTGTCGCTTCACTTGTGCCACAAGCAGAACGATTGCGCAAACGACGATCAGACTTGCTGCACCAACAGCGAGGAAGTAGCCGACTGCGATAAGTGCTGTCGCCGTCGCAGATCTGTCGGCTGACCCATTCGAAGGTGCAACCGTTGGGCGTGGCTGATTCGGCGCTGTTGGACTCGTGCCTCTGCTTTGTGTAGTAGTAGGTAAGGTCGAAGACTCCACGGACGGATCAGTGGTTGGAGAAGTCGGCTCGGCGATATTCGGGTCCTGGCTACCCGTACCTGTGTGATCGCCAGGTGTTGGGTCGTATCGCCCAGGGGTCGGTTCGAAACTCATCCAGCCGAGTCCGTCTAAGTGCACCTCTGGCCATGCGTGTGCTTCGTCGCTAGTGACGTGGAACCGACCATCTGGTTCGAGAGTTCCTGGTGTGAACCCGATCGCGACCCTGGCAGGTAGCCCAACAGATCGAGCCATGGCAGCGTAGGAGCCAGCAAACTGCTCGCAGAAGCCAACTCTGTCTCGCAGGAGAAAGTTTTCTAACGCTCCTGTGTCGTGACCTTCGATGGTTTTGTCGTAACTGAACCCTCCCCACTCGCGGAGATATGCCTGCAAAGCAAGGGCAACTTCGTATGGCGTATGGGCATCACTCGTTACATCCCGGGCCAAGTTTGCGACGGTCACTGGGAAGTCATCGGGAAGTTCGAGATATTTCTCGCGACCAACTATGACCTTTGAGTCGAGGGATTCGAGATAGTCGGCTGACGGCGCAGGGACCAAGGAGTCGACTTCGTAGGTGAGACCATCGAAATTCTTAGAGTCAAGGAATAGCGATGCCGAATCGTGAATCGAGTGCTCTTTGGCGAGGTAACGCGTGTCGATTGCTCGATACGCGGCTGGAAGGAAGGGTCCTCCCATCGGTCCGATGGTGAAAAGCTGCGTCACTTCGCGGACGGCGTCACCAGGCGCCGGGTCTGCGAAGCCAGACTCCGCAACCGTGCCAGCTAAACCCCATACTTGGCCGTCAAAATTATCGAGTGCAACCAGACGCCAATACGCTCGCAACGGGGACTCGACCGTGAAGAGCTCAACATTCTCTGATCGATTCAAGTAATCGCCGATATTCACGAGAGGCGACACGATTCTCACCGAACCGCGCCCCGCGTTATCGCCCCAACCCTTGTAGTCGACTAAGCCACGGCTCTGCGCAGAGGGTAGCCGTGGCCCAATAGTTGCGCTCGCTAGCGCGACGACCATCGAGACTGCGATGCCGCCGGAGATCAGTCGACTCTTGCGGAGTTGTTGCGAATGAAACCAGTGCTTGTTTTCGCGCAACGATGTCTGATACTCAACGGCGACATACACACCAGCTGTGAACAGAAACGCTGTCGTCGCCACCAGATATGGCGTGTCCCCGAACGCGCTGAGAAAAATGAAGAGGGCGAATTGAGGGCCGACCGCTGCAGCAGCTGACATGCGATGCGAAGCGGCCCAGTTGGATAAAGCATTTGCTACAAGTATCGCAACTAGTGCAATGAGTAGCGTTGCCCCAGACGGCGTTGCTGGTGTCCTGCCAGAATCCAGTACCTCGGGGATCTGGTCAAACATTTTGCGCCATGTTGAGATTGATTTGCTCGTTGGAAATCCGTAGGCGGTCTCATGGCCTACGACTGCAATCATGCTCAGCCAGGAGCCAGACAAGAACCAATGCAATGCCGTAACTAGGCCATGGATCTGGCGTCTGTGAGCCAGCCAACCGACGATGTGTGGCACCAGAACGGCGGCGATTGCGAATCCGAACCAGTCACTGCCGTCAAAGATGCGCGTGAGGGCGAATGCCGTCGCGATGCCGAGGGCACAAAGTGCGCCGAGTTGGCTCAGGTCGACAGCGCGGAGCGGCGGGTTCGCGTCCATGTCCTGTTCCAGTCGACGACTGACGAATTCCAGCAAGCTGTCAAGTCGACCGTGTTGGAGATTTCGATGAATAACTGTGGGCGCCGGCCGGGGATGGTGGCGGCAGACGTTGTCTCACCATCACGAGGCCTAGTCACAACGATCGCTACACCGGTGTGAGAACGACCGCCCGGATCAAAGACGGCGATGTCGCGCTGGGTTAGGGCACCTGTTACGACTATGAGGGTTCCCGATCGGCCACCTAACGAGGGGTCCTGGGCGTGGCGATCTGTCGAAACGACTTGCATGATCGCAAGGGAATCCAGGATGGACGCGAGGTGCCGCTGACCGAGTTGTCCGACTTCGCCACTCGCCATGGTGGTGACTAGGAACGGGCGGTTGCTTCGTTCTAGCGAGGTAGCAACAGACGCTACGACTTCGATCGCGGTCTCGAAAGAATCCTTCGAATGGTGGTTCGCGCGTTCGTCGAGCAGCAGGATAACCGGGGAACGCCGCTTGGATTCGTCTTGGCGCACAACGAGCCTGTCGCGTCTCGCAGTCGTTTTCCAGTGAACGCGCCGCAGGTCATCTGACGGGTCGTAGTCGCGTAGCAAATGGAACTCGCCGCTGCTATCGGTACGGCCTAGCAGGTCTGGCGAATGAGTGTCGAGGCTGTCGCCACCTAGTTCGGGTAGCGCGGATATTTCATGAACTCTTGGATGAACGAGGACCTTTTGAGCATCGGCTAAGAGTGTCGAGCGCGCCGCGATTCCGAATGGGTCAGCACATGTCGCAGATAAGGGCCCAAGTTCAAAGATGCCTCTGTGTTCGGTGGGGACCTTGTATGCGGCCCTGGCAGTTTCGTTGGCGCCGATCGGTGACACAAGAAATGGGGCACTTCGTTTGCCGCCGTCGAAGATGTCGGTGACCGCCAAGGTCGGAGACGTTCGCGAAGAAGTATTCGAGAGAACAAGGACGACGTGACCGAGTTTGCCTACTTGAAATCTTTCAGGGATGACGCGCTGTGCTGTGATGCGAAGAGTTCGAGTCGTAGTCCACGAAGCGGCGAACGCTACGAGTAGCAGTGTTGAACACGCAAGACTCCACAATTGTTGGATCCCTAGGAAACGCGCGCTTGCGAATAGCCCGATACCTAAGAACAGGCACAACCGGCCGCGACGTGTGAGCCGCATCTACCGCGTCGGCTGACTCTCGGCCTGCGAAGCAGATGTTGCTTCGGGTACCGGTATTGACTCGACGAGGGAGCTAATCACGCCCGTCGGTGTTACGCCCCGCATTTGTGCCTCTGCGTTGAGCATGATCCGGTGGCCGAGCACAGAGGTCGCGAGGGTCTTGATGTCATCAGGTACCACGTAGTCGCGACCGACGCTCGCAGCTAGGACCCGAGCGCAACGTTGTAGCGCCAACGCTCCGCGCGGGCTTACGCCGAGCATCAGATCGCGATGGTGTCGCGTTGCGTGGGCGAGCCCGACTATGTACCTCGCTATCGAGTTCGCGACATGAACCGACGCGAGTTGGTCTTGCCACCGCGCAATATCTGCAGAAGCAGCTACCGGACACAGAGATTCAGGAGAGATGTGCGACTCGCCTCGTCGCTCGAGGATTGCCACCTCAGAGTCACGATCTGGATAACCGAGATTGATTCGCATCATGAACCGGTCGAGTTGAGCCTCAGGCAGTCGGTATGTGCCCTCTAGCTCAATTGGATTTTGTGTCGCAATCACCATGAACGGAGCTGGGAGCCTGTGTGTCTCGATGTCGACCGTGACCTGTCGCTCTTCCATTGCTTCGAGTAGCGCAGCCTGGGTCTTGGGCGATGCTCTGTTGATCTCGTCGGCTAGCACGACACTGGCAAATACCGGTCCGCGCCGGAACTCAAAGTCACTGTTCGTCCGGTTCCAGACCGATACTCCGGTGACATCTGATGGCAGAAGGTCTGGGGTGAACTGAATCCGGCGATAATCGCCAGCTATCGAGAACGCCAAGGCTTTGGCGAGCGAGGTCTTGCCTACACCGGGCACATCTTCAATCAAGAGGTGGCCGTCTGCGAAGAGTGCGACGACTGCTAGCTGTACCGCATGCCGTTTGCCGTGCAGGATGGACTCGACGTTGGCTGCAACCGAATTAAATACGGCCTCGAACTCTTCGGCTTGCATTCTGATGAACTCCTTGCACCCTCTTGTCGGAGTCAATTTCCTTAGTCGCTAACGTATGCGGAAACGCCCGTGAGCGATGTACGCGAATTGTCTATACGGTAACTTTTGCTGGAGTATTAGAGGCGGCGGATGGAAGCGACTGTGACAAAAGACAACTTCCTGGTCCCACGGAGCTTCTGGGTTCGAGCATTCGCCGCTGTGCTCATCCGACCCCGGTTGTGGATTACTGCGGTTGTCTGCATGCTCAGGGCAACTCCAAATCAGTGGTGGGAGCGTCCTCCGTTCTTGCCGGTTCCTGACGTGTCCTTCTTACGGTTCCGATTTGAGACTGCCTACGGTCGCAATGGCAAGCCACAAGCCAGCGATTTTGTGGCCTACCTCGAGTGGTGCCGCACCCGTCGCGGATAGCCAAACGAACGATCTGACCGGCCGTTAGCCGCGTCGCCAATTGCTGCTTAGGCCTTTTTGAAGAACTCTCGAATCGAACCGTGGAGGTCCGCGCGTCAATTTTCGGGTAGCAGATGGCAAAAAAAAGTGATTTGTGGCTTGAAATGGGTTGACGTGGGGGATTGTGGGGACTAGTTTGCCTAGTGGTGGTGAAAACGGGCGATGAAAGCGCCCCCAAGCACAAGGTGGTGTGACAAAGCGTGTTCTTTACTGGCGCTTATGAGCACTCTCTTGACGCTAAGGGCCGTTTGATTCTCCCAGCGAAGTTTCGCGATCAGCTACAAGGTGGCGGTTGGCTTTGCCAGCCAACCGGGACCTGCTTGGCGCTCTATTCGAGGGATGTTTTCGAACAGGTGGCGGCGATGCATAGGGAACGACAGCGGAGCGGTGACGAGAAGGCGGCCAACCAGGCCAGGGCCTTCTTTGCTCGCAGTTTCGAGTTCGTCCCAGATGCACAAGGCCGACTCCCGATCCCGCAAATATTGCGCGACAAGGTCGGAATCAACCGAGAAGTGACCGTCATTGGAAACAACTCGAGAATCGAAGTCTGGGACAGGGCCACTTGGGCTGTCGCAGACGCAACGCAAGACAACCTGTTGAACGAACAATCACAAGGCAGAGATATCAGTTTCTAACGAGCAGCACCATTGACAATGAAGGCAGAAGGTCCGGTTTTTCGCAGTTGGGCCCTGCTCCAGACTTCCGGCCGGCGCGGCCTACAGCCCCTACTCCGCCCGCTCAAGCCGTTTTCCGATCTTGGGAGAGACAACCCAATCGGTCCCTGTCGACCGGGAGTCTGGAGGAGGGTCCACGTGAAGGGGGCTCGGGGTAACGGCTAAAGGGGGGCCTGCAAAGTTGAGCGAATTTCAACACGTTCCGGTGATGAGCCGGGAAGTCGTAGAACTGATGCTCGAAACACCTGCAGGGCTGCTAGTCGACGGCACGGTAGGAGGGGGAGGCCACGCGGCGCTCCTACTCGAAGCCCGCCAAGACTGGCAATACCTCGCGATAGACCGGGATTCTGATGCTCTCCTAGCGGCTCGCTCCAGGCTCGCCCGCTTCGGCGACCGAGTCGAGTTTGTGCAGTCAGAGTTTGCGAACCTCGCAGAAATTGCGGGAGATAGGGGGAAAGTCGTGGGAATCTTGTTAGACCTTGGGGTATCGAGTCCGCAACTTGATCGCCCAGAAAGAGGATTCGCGTACCGCTACGACGCCCCACTCGACATGCGGATGGACACGCGGTGCGGCCTGACCGCAGCGATAGTCGTCAACGAGTATTCAGAAGAGCTAATTGCGAGCCTGATCATGCATAACGGCGAGGAACGCTTTGCCCGGCGCATCGCTAGAGAGATCGTGCGCCGTCGGCCGCTGCTAACCACTACAGATCTCGTTGAGGCAATCACGACTGCGATTCCGGCGCCGGCGCGCCGTCGGGGTGGCCACCCTGCCAAGCGGACGTTTCAAGCAATCCGGATGGAGGTCAACCGTGAACTCCCAAACCTCGTTGAGTGCCTAGACGAGTCGGTGCACTTACTTGCCGACAAAGGTCGAATCCTCGTCCTCGCTTATCACTCACTTGAGGATCGGATTGTGAAGGAACGTTTCGTGAAGTGGGCTGGCGGAGATAAGTCTACGCCGCAGGCTCCATCGAAACTTCCGGTCGATGAGCGTCAGTTGATCGACATGCAAACTGATGAACGCCTGGTCCGGATACTTACAAGAAAACCGTTACGGCCCAAGCCGGCCGAAATCTCCGCGAACCGTCGCGCCGAAAATGCCCGCCTTCGTTGCGCGGAACGTGCTGTGTCATGACACAAGCAGAAGCTCTATTGAGCGAAGAGGAATACATAACCGACGAACTCTCGCTTCTAGTTGATCCGACCGAACCTCGTAGCCGACACCTCAAGGTCGCGCCTGCACCACAACCGGGTAGTCGGTTCAAGCGCGTACCGGTCGCAGTAGGAATAACGCTCACAGTCATGGCGTTATTCGGAATCGTTGCTGCGAATGTCGTAATGGCCCAGCAGAGTTTTTCACTTGATGAGACAGCATCTCGCCATCGTGACGCAGTGCGGCTCAACGCCGAACTTCGTGCCGAAGTGGCAGGACTCTCGTCGCCGGAACGCATCGTCGCTGAGGCAGAGGCACTTGGGATGGTCCCCGCGACCGGTTTTGAGTTTGTGCAAGGCACCAAGCGATCGACACCAGCGCCAGCGTCGGACGATGCAGCGAAAACACTTAGGGACACGTCGGGTCAAGCGCGCGACTAATGCATCACAACCCCAGTCGCTCGAGCGTCCATCATCAGAGGTCTCGCGATTTATCCCGGCATAATCCTGATCCGAATATCGCAAGTACACGCGGTCGGATCACAGGGCTACTAATTCTGATTAGCATCCTTTTTACTCTCGTTGCCGGTCAGTTAGTGCGTCTCCAGGTCTTCGCCGAGGACGGCATTTCTGGAGAAGCGATCGACCAGCGTCTCGTCTCCTACAACCTGCCAGCCAAGCGCGGGACCATTTTCGATCGAAACGGTCGCGACCTTGCTCTAGACGTTCCCCGCGACTTTGTATTCGTTGATCCGTCGCTAGTACTTCATGACTACACAGCGATATATGCAGAAAACCTCTCGAAAGTTCTCAACAAGGAACCAGCTGAAATAGAAGCGTTGATCGCTGCGGGGACAGTCGCCGATGGTCGCCCGTTGCGTTATCGATCGTTATCGAACCAACCCCTGAGTATTGAGCAGTCATCATCGATTAGAACTCTTGCTCTACCTGGAGTCGCGCTCGAGACTCGCGCAGTAAGGGTGTATCCGAATGGCGATCTTGCAGCACCGATACTCGGCGCGGCCCACCTCGAGTCGGAAAGTCTTGTTGGCGATATCGGCCTCGAGGCCATGTTCGATGAGATCCTCACCGGAACTGATGGCCGTTCGGAATACGAGCGCGACCGTGGCGGTAGGGAAATTCCGCACAGCCGACGAGAGCAGACTCTCGCTGAGGAAGGCACCGATATCGTTCTCACGATCGACTCAAGCCTGCAGGCCCAAGTCGAGCGCACTCTCATCGATCAAGTGACAGCACAAGGCGCGAAGCAAGGTGTAGCAATTGTGACGGATGTTGCCACAGGCGACATCCTTGCCATGGCGACAGTTATTGGTCCAGACGAGACCGGATACGCGCACAGAGCCGGCTCTCACGACGGCAACCTGGCGGTAACGACGGCCTTTGAACCGGGGTCGACGAGCAAGGTAGTTACGGTTGCCACGGCACTCGAGTCCGAGGCCTGCGATGTTGGGCCGGAAACAAAATTCGAAGTCCCGTGGAGAATTGCCAACGGCAGTAGCTTCATTGCGGACACATCTGAGCACCCGACCCAAATCTGGACTACTCGAAACATCCTTGCGCAATCCTCCAATGTCGGAACGGTGCAGATTGCCGAGCAGTGTTTTGATCCCGAGTCGATGGACGCAGCGTTACGCAATTTCGGTTATGGGCGTCGTACGAAGCTTGGCCTTCCAAGTGAAGCACAAGGTCTTTTGACTGATCCTGATGACTATTACGACACTGGCCTTCGGACTGCCTCGATCGGCTATGGGGTAGCAGCGACCCCGATGCAGATCCTGCGCGTGTACTCGACTCTTGCTAACGGCGGCGTTGCAGTCCAGCCACGACTAGTTGCGGCGACGATCGCAGCAGATGGCACGCGAACCGATCTTGAAGTCGCTCCTGGTCGACGGGTCGTATCTGCACACACAGCTACCGCGATGTCGGAAATGTTGTTGGGTGTCATAGCCGAAGGAACGGCACCATGCGCAGCTATCCCTGGCTATGAGGTCGCTGGCAAGACCGGAACGACACGCAAGATTGGCGCCGACGGCAAGTATGTCCATGGAGTCAACATCGCTTCCTTCGCCGGATACGCGCCTGCTGGTAATCCGCGACTCGCAGCGGTCGTGATACTCGACGAGCCGAAGGCTGGTTACGGCGGCGCGGCATCGGCTCCGGTCTTCTCGGAGATCATGCAGTTCGCATTGCGCCGCAATGCTGTCGTTCCGACTGCGCCGAGCACCACGCCTACCCAGTGGGAGGCGGCGGGTCAGGTCGTTGAACGCAAGGGAACAGACTGTCATGTGCCTCATGGCAACGAAGTCGATGCGATTGCAGCGACGCAGACTCGGGCAGCGAAAGAAGCACAAGAAGTAGCGAGCCATAAGAATGTCTGGAACAACATCCGAGAAATGTTCGCGAGCCTCGTTCCAAGTGGCAACGCCGCTACTGTCAACGCATCGCAAGACACGACAGCTACAACGAAGCCGCCGGAGTAGAACAGCTCAGTGTTGCTTAAAGACCTCCTTCACGGCTGGGTCGACCTGACTGACGAAAGTGTTTGGCTTCCCGGCGATAAGACCCTCGATGATGTCGACGTCATATCTGTCGCGAGCGACCATCGTGAATGCGCCCCTGGTGCACTTTTCGCGTGTGTGCGTGGTGAGCGTGTCGATGGGCACGACAAAGCGATCGCCGCTGTAGAGAATGGCGCTCTTGCTTTGTTGGTCGAGCATCGGGTCGCTGGGGTCTCAGTTGATATTCCCCAAATTGTCGTCGAGTCCGTTCGCTCGATGATTGGCGGGTTGGCTGCTCGTCTGCTTGGCGACCCGTCCTCGCGCATGTCGGTGGTTGGGGTAACTGGCACGAACGGTAAGACGACCGTTACGTACCTACTAGAGAGCATGGCAAGAGCTGCTGGTCGCGAAGTCGGCGTGATCGGCACTCTTGGAGCTAGATGGGGGAGTGAGACCAAGGCTGCTGGCTTCACAACACCTGAGGCTCCAGTCTTGCAGCAAATTTTCGCCTCGATGCGCGCGGCTGGAGTGACTGTCGTAGCTGCCGAAGTTTCATCGCACGCTCTCGATTACTTCCGCGTCGACGGTACCGAATTCACTGTCGTCGGTTTCACGAATCTGTCGAGTGAACATCTAGATCTCCATGGCGATATCGAGAAATACTTTTCCGCGAAAGTCAGGTTGTTCACAAAAGGATTTAGTGGTGCTGCCGTTGTCTGTGTCGACGACGTCGCCGGAGAACGGCTGGCAGTTGTAGCGAAGCGGAATGGCTTGCAAGTACGGACAGTGAGTATCGACTCAACGCGCCACGACGTCGACGTAGTCGCGAAAGATGTGGCTTACGGAACTGCAGGAGCGACTTTCGTCGCGTTGTCGCCTGACTGCGACCTTCCGATTACGACGCAACTCGTTGGATCGTTCAACGTAGCTAATGCGCTTGTGGCGATCGAGTTGGCTCGCGCTATTGGGATAGACGATCGGTCGATTGCAGATGGTTTAAGCGACGTTCCGCAAGTTCCGGGACGGATGCAACTAGTTGACAATCAGCTTGGCCTTACGGTTGTCGTCGATTACGCACACACGCCGCATGCCCTCGAAACGGTTCTTACGACTTTGAGAGACCTCGTCAACGGTGGCTCCAAGCTGGTCGCTGTGTACGGCTGTGGTGGCGACCGAGATCGGTCGAAACGGCCGCTTATGGGTCAAGCCGTGGAGCGGTTTGCTGACGTCGGAATCCTCACATCCGATAATCCGAGGTCCGAGTCTCCAGAGTCGATTACCAACGATGTGTTGGCCGGACTCGCGACCAGCGCTCGTATACCTGAGGTAATTCTCGATCGCAAGGAGGCCATTCGTCGCGCACTTGAAGTCGCGAATGATGGCGATGTCGTCCTGATCGCCGGAAAGGGTCATGAAACGGGCCAGACGGCCAAGGGTGTGACAACCGAATTTGATGATCGCATCGTCGCGGCGGAGATATTGCGAGAGATGGCGGGGCGAACATGGAACTAACCCTCGGCGAAATTGCGGTGGCGACACATGGCAGTGTTCGCGGCGACTCAGAGTGTGTTGTCTCCGGCTTCTCGAACGACTCGCGTGCTGTGCAGGTCGGAGAATGTTTCGTGGCGATTATCGGCGAGCGCGACGGGCACAAGTTCATACGTGACGCCATTACGCGCGGCGCTGCCGCTGCGGTCGTTTCGCACGACGATCAGGGGGCACTCGCATGTGACAACGCAGTCGTCGTACAGGACACGCTCGTCGCGTTGCTCGATCTGGCGCGATGGGTGCGAATGGACCGGCTTCGGGCGGCTCGCGTCGTCGGGATCACCGGTTCGACTGGCAAGACATCGACAAAGGACTTTCTAGCGAGCGCGCTAAGCCAAGCGCTGTCGAGCCACGCGAACATCGACTCATTCAACAATGAGATAGGTCTTCCGATGACCTTGCTTTCGGCGCCAGCCGACGTCGAAGTAGTTGTGTGCGAGATGGGAGCGCGCTTTGCTGGCAACATCGCGAAGCTCTGTGAGATTGCGAAGCCAAATATCGGTGTCATAACTAACATTGGTAGTGCCCACGGCGAGCATCTAGGAGGGAGCGAAGGGATCGCTCGGGTGAAGGGTGAACTCCTTGATGCCCTAGGCGTCGAGGGACTCGCCATTCTATGCTATGACGATCCATCTACTGCGCGGCTGAGGCGCAGAACCACGGCGCACGTGTTGACCGCTGGCACCACCACGAACGCTGACATTCAGGTCAAGTTGCTCGCGCTGGGTAGCGACCTAAAGGCGAGGATCGCGTTGTCTACGGACTGGGGCAACTTCGAGACAGAACTCGGGATACGTGGCGCGCATCAGATCACGAATGCTGCTCTCGCCGCGACGGTCGCGCTATTTCTTGGAGCAGAACCCAGCGCCGTGGCAGAAGGTCTCGCGGCGGCGCGAGGATCGTCGTGGCGCATGGATTTGGCGCGTACCGTCAAGGGCATCACTGTGCTCAACGACTCATATAACGCGAATCCTCATTCGATGCGCGCTGCATTGCAAGGTCTCGCTGGCGTTGGCGGTGCGAGACGGCGTGTAGCCGTACTCGGTGCAATGCGCGAGATCGGCGCGAGCAGCGTGGACGATCATGCTGTAATCGGAGCAATGGCGGCAGACTGCGGCGTAGCGAAGATCATCGCGGTGGGAAGCGGTCCGGATATGGATGCGCTAGCGAGTGCGGCGATGGCCCGCGACGTAGAGGTCGTGCGCGTCGTGGACGCGCAGGCTGCACTCGGGTCGCTCGACGGTCTCGACGACCACGATGTAGTTCTCGTCAAAGCAAGTCGCGTAATTGGCCTCGAGGTCGTCGCGCAAGCGTTGATCGATCTCAATGGCGGCACGCGATGATCTCGATTCTTCTAGCAGTCCTCGCTTCGTTCGTAATGTCTGTCACTGCTACGCCGCTATTAATTCGCTGGTTGCAGCGCAACGAGTATGGCCAGCAGATCCGCGACGACGGCCCAGTGGCTCACCCGCATGTGTCTAAAGTCGGTACACCCACGATGGGCGGAATCGCTGTCATTCTCGGCGTGATATTTGGGTACTTGGTGCCACACATCAGGTCCGGTGCTGTCGCATTTTCAGAATCCGGTCTTGTGCTCATGGCGCTAGTTCTTTCGTGCGGGCTAGTTGGTTGGGCCGATGACTGGCTCGGTATCAAACACAAGCGCAACCTTGGTCTGCGTAAACGTGGCAAGTTGGCGTGTCAGTTTGTTATCGGGATTGCCTTCGCGATCGCGGGTGTGCATGTCTTGCCGATCTCAACGCATCTCTCGTTCACGCGTGATTTAACGTTCGATCTGGGGCCATGGGGATGGTCTGTGTTTGCTGTTCTAGTGATCCTTGCGTCGATGAACTCTCTGAACCTCACGGATGGTCTAGACGGTCTTGCCGCTGGCGCGAGCGCCTTCACCTTTGCGGTATACGCAATCATCGCGTTTTGGCAATTCCGGCACTTCGATATTTACCAAGTACCAACTGCGCACGCACTCGATCTCGCGATGGTTGCTGCGGCATTGGTTGGAGCGTGTGCGGGGTTTCTTTGGTGGAATGCGCCACCGGCACGGATCTTCATGGGCGACACCGGTTCGATGGCATTAGGCGGAGGAGTTGCCGGCCTCGCATTGCTGACACGAACTCAACTGCTTTTGCCGATACTCGGTGGCCTGTACTTGATGGAAACGATGTCGGTGGTTTTGCAGATCATCAGCTTCCGCGGATTCGGTAGACGGATATTTCGCATGTCCCCAATTCATCATCACTTCGAACTTAAGGGTTGGCCCGAAACAACAGTAACGATCCGATTCTGGTTGATTTCAGCAGCTCTAACTGCCGCTGCGCTAGGACTGTTTTACGGCGACTTCATTCGGCTTGGGGTAGCGGAATGAGCAACGTCTTGGTTTTAGGGCTGAAGAAGACCGGTGAAGCATTAGCCGAAGTCTTGTGTGGCGAGGGCCACCAGGTCATCGTTGTCGAAGAAAGTCCTGACGCTTCGGATTTCGATGAGCGCGCTGGCACAGTCCGCTCTCACGGAGGTTCCGTCCTGACTGGTGAACTCAATTGGGCGCAAGTACTGCGGGAGCAGTCGATCGACTTAGTTGTCCCAAGTCCTGGAGTACGCCCCGGGCATCCACTTCTTCGCGCAGCGACCGACGCGGCAGTCGCGGTTCGTAGTGAAATCGATATCGCCGCAGAACGTATCGCTGCTCCGATAGTTGCAATTACCGGCACCAATGGCAAAACGACCGTCACAGAACTCGTGACGTTGATGTTGGCTTCGTCTGGACTCCGGGTCGAGTGTGCCGGAAACATCGGGACTCCGCTTATTACCCTTGCGCGCACGAATGCAGATGTAGTCGTGGCCGAAGTGAGTTCATTCCAACTCGAGTTCACAGCGGCCGCGTGGCATCCGAGCGTCGCTGTCATCTTGAACATTGCAGACGATCACTTCGATTGGCATGGCGACTACGCCCATTACGCGGCAGCGAAAGCAAAAATATTCGCTTCGATGAGCACGGCAGACTCGCTCGTCGTAAACGGTGCAGACCAAGCAGTTACGCGGATTGTTCGAGGGGCAGTACCGAGAACCGTCGAGTTCGAAGTCGAGGCCGTCCACGGCGTAATTCCAGCAGCGTTGTATTTGGCTGATGGGACCGAACTCATATCCGTCGCCGAATTGCCACGGGCATTACCGCACGACCTCGCGAATTCGCTCGCCGCCGCCGAAGCCGCGCTTGCAGCTGGTGCGCAGATCGAGGCTGTACGCGCGGTATTGCGGAGATACACGACCCTCGCGCACAGACTTGAGCATGTAGCGACCATCGATGGCGTTGGCTGGTACGACGACTCGAAGGCAACGAACCCACACGCAACTGTCTCTGCAATTGGCTCGTTTAATTCGGTGGTTCTATGTGCGGGCGGCCAGAACAAGGGGCTAGATCTTGGGGTCCTGAGCAAAGACTGCACGCGAATTCGTAGTGTCATTGCTTTCGGCGCTGCGTCGGCTGAAGTCGTCGCCGCGTTTGCGGGCAAGCGCCCGGTACATGTCGCTGGATCGATGATTGCTGTCGTGGAGGCGGCGAAGAGTCTCGCCGAAGGCGGCGACGTCGTTTTGTTCTCCCCAGCATGCGCGAGTTTCGATGCCTACGCGAACTACGAAGAACGCGGGCGGGATTTCGTAGAAGCCGTGAACGCGCGAGTCGTCGAAACGAAGGTCAACTGATGAGAACCCGAGTTACAGGTTTGGGCGCACGCGCTGCGGGTGGCGCATTGAGCGTCGTCCGTGCCGTTCGTAGGACTGGTCGGCCAAAGCACAACGCCCTTTCGTACACGATGACTGGAATTGTTGCGTTTCTTGTCGTCTTCGGCCTGCTGATGGTTCTTTCGACTTCGTCGGTGTTAGGCCTCGAAGCCGGAGGTTCGCCGTGGAGCGACTTCGGTCGCCAGCTGATGTGGGCTGCAATTGGCCTAGTCGCCTTTTTTCTAGCCTCGCGAATGCCATACAGGAATTGGCGGATTCTGACGCCATACATCTTGGCGTTCAGTCTCATCACCCTGTTGCTCGTGCTTATACCTGGCATCGGCATGGCTACCGATGGCGCACGTAGGTGGCTTCGTTTCGGTCCATTCGCGTTCCAGCCGAGCGAAGTCGCAAAACTAGCGATTCTGTTATACGCGAGCGCATTGCTCGACCGCCGGGCCCGGCGACTCGACGACCTCAAGGCGGCATTTATACCGATCATGGCGATGGTTGCCGTGATGGCTGGGTTCATCATGATGGAACCCGATCTCGATACGACAGTCGAAATCGCGTTGATCGCGGGCGCAGTCATGTGGGTAGGTGGTGTGCGAACCAGACATTTGCTCGTACTCGGCGGCTCTGCAGTCTTGATGGTTTTCGGATTCGTCCTGATGTTTCCGTGGCGACTTTCGCGACTACTCGTCTTCTTGCATCCGACCGACGATCCCCAAGGCGCCGGATACCAGACGCGCCAGTCTCTAATCCATATTGCGAACGGTGGGATAACTGGCGTAGGTCCAGGAGAGGGCCGATCTAAGTGGTCGGGAGGACTACCAGCCGTTCACACGGATTTCATTTTCAGCGCAATTGGTGAGGAGTTCGGATTGCTCGGCGCTCTTGTCGTGTTAGCGATGTTTGTGGCCCTCGCTATATCAGGATTTCGAGTCGCTAGCCGCATGGCGAAGCATGATCGCTTCGCCATGCTGTTGGCTGGCGGCGCCACCTCGTGGATTTGTTTTCAAGCGGTAATCAACACAGCTATGGCTACCGGCATCATGCCTGTTACAGGTACCCCGCTTCCTTTCATTTCGGTCGGAGGTTCGTCCTTGGTGTCGTTCATGATCGCTGGAGGCATTCTCGTCAATCTGGCTCGGCACTGTGAACCCGAAAAGATTCGACCATCTGCCATGCACCCGGCGACTCGTGGCGCGTTGAAGAAATCTCGCCCGGCCCTGACGTGAATAGAACCAGTTCACGCTCGACGCTTGACGTTTGCCTGGTAGCTGGCGGTACTGGAGGGCATATTTTTCCGGCTATCGCCGTCGCTACTGCGCTACTGGACTGCGATGCTGAAACGGGAATCGTATTCGTCACGGATTCACGCCCGAGTTCGCTCGACGCCGTGAGGCGCGCAGGATACGAACCGAAGATCTTGCCGATCGAGGCAGGAATACACCGCGATTTGGCGCCGCGCGCAATCATTCAAAACCTCGCGGCAGTGTTAGCGATTGTTAGGTCACTCATCGAAAGCTGGATTTGGTTGCGCAAAACCTCGCCAAGTGTCGTCGTAGGTTTTGGTTCCTACGTGAGCGTTCCGATGATTCTGTCGGCGCGGGCGTTAGGAATACCTGTACTAGTGCACGAGCAAAATGCTCACGCCGGACTCGCGAACCAGATGGCCGCTCGGTTCGGCGCGAGATGCGCCGTCTCAGTTGAAGGAACGAACCTCCGCAATGCGATCGTCACGGGAAATCCGGTACGCAAAGAGATAGCCAACGTTGTACGCGTCCCTAGCGAGCCGCCGCTCGTCGCTTTCGTCGGTGCTTCTCTTGGCTCCGAAGCACTTAACTCCGGTGCGCTCGGCTTATATGACAAGTGGCGACATCGCACGGACATCGAACTAGTTCTCGTAACCGGACCAGGGAAGTTCGCTGCATGCCAATCGCGATTCGATGCGCTACGCCGTGACGGCGACGCGCTTGCGTTTCACATGACAGGCTTCGAGCACGACATGGCAGCGCTCTACACCAGGGCAACCCTCATGGTCACTAGAGGTGGCGGGAGCGTGTGGGAACTCGCAGCTTCCGGCATGCCTGCGATCATCGTTCCGTGGCCCCTTGCGACAGAGGACCATCAGACTGCAAATGCGCGCGCCTGTGCGGCAGCAGGGGGAGCTATTCACCTATCGGAATCGGAGTGCACCACAGAGAATCTTGAACGGCAGATCAATACAATTCTGGATTCTCGCGAGCTTCTAATCGCGATGGGTGTATCGATGCACAAGATGAGTCGCCCTAATGCCGCTGCTGATTTGGCGTCGGTCATCAAGGCGCACCGACTGCCATGACAGAGCGCACGCAACCCGTCGACCTCTCAGCCCGCCGTCGGATCCATGTAGTCGCTGTGGGTGGATATGCGATGAGTGCCATCGCTCGATATTTCACGCAACTTGGTCACGAAGTCACCGGTTGTGATGTAACTGACTCGCCGATGCTCGTTGCGCTAGCAGATGAAGGGGTCGAGGTAAGCCTTGGGCATAGCGTCGATCACGTCGTTGAAGGACAAGCCTTCATCTCCGTGACGAGCGCCGTCGGGCCCGAGCACATCGAGCTCGTTCATGCGACCCAACTCGGAATTCCTGTGTTGTCACGTGGCGAGACAATGCAACTAATTGTCGAATCGAAACCGAATGTTGCTGTCGTATCGGGTACACACGGCAAGACGAGCACAACTGCCATGCTCACCCACATTCTGCACACAGCGGGTTTGCATCCAAGTTTTTTTGTCGGTGGTGTGATCAATGACTTTGGCACGAACGCCCGTTTCGACAGTGAAGGCGAATGGCTCGTAGTCGAGGGAGACGAAAGTGATCACTCGTTTCTCGACTATCGGCGCGACATCGCTCTGATCACCAATATCGAGCCAGATCACTTAGACCGTTGGGGCGATGATTTCGAGTCCCTACTTGCTGGGTTCGCGGCCTTTGCCGACGGGGCCACGCGCGCATGCCTTTTGTGCATCGACGACCCGAACGTCGCAACACTCGCAGCGTCGCGCCCGCACACGACCACATACGGCTACGGCGAATCAGCGATGGTTCGCGCGATTGATTACAGGCCGACGCCACGCGGTTCGCAGATCGATGTCGTGGTCTCAGGCAGCGATCCTGTGACGGTTTCGCTAAAACTTCGTGGTCGGGACATGGCGCAGAACGCTCTCGGTGCTCTGGCCATGTCCCTTGAGATGGGCGTTCCACTCGATGCGGCTGTGCGCGGCATCGAGGCGTTCTGCGGGGTGAAACGCAGGTTCGAGTTTCGGGGTTCCCATAACGGTGTCGACTGCTTCGATGACTATGCCCATACATCGACCGAAATTCGCACGACGCTTGCTCGAGCGAAGGAGGGAAGCTGGACGAGGGTGATAGCCGTGGTGCAGCCACACCGTTATTCGCGTGTGAGTCGGCATTGGCAGGATTTCGGCAACGTTTTTGGCGACGCTGACATTGTGGTAGTCGCTGCGCTCGACCCTGCATTCGAACCACCAATAGCGGGTGTTTCGAGCGAACTTGTTGTACAAGCAATTCGTGGGAGCGACCCGAATGCCAAAGTGTTGTCGTATCCCGATTGGCAACAACTTCGCGATATTCCGTGGTCACTTGGGCGACCAGGCGACTGCATCGTGACTCTCGGATGCGGTTCAATTACGCGCATTCATGATGATTGGCAGTCGCGGTGATTGAACAGTTACTTCGAGAGCTAGGGGAGCGTCTTGGGTCTGTTTGCTCTGTCACGCGGTTCGCTCCATCTTCGGCTTTGACTACCTACCGTGTCGGCGGCCCGATTTCTCTACTCGCCGAGGTCAGTTCGCTCGATCAGTTGCTCGGCGTGAGTTCAGAACTCTCGACAACAGATGTCGAGGTGCTCGTTATCGGTCGGGGGTCGAACCTGTTGATCTCTGACGCTGGTTACGACGGAGTCGTAATCAAACTCGGCGTTGGCTTCGACGATGTGGTTTGTGACCGAGACGCGCAAACTGTGAGCGCTGGCGGATCCGTCGCATTGCCTGTTCTCGCTCGCCGGAGCGCTACTGCTGGTCTACGCGGACTTGAGTTTTTTGCTGGCATTCCAGGGTCGGTCGGAGGAGCTGTCCGCATGAATGCCGGAGGTCATGGCGCCGAAACTCGTGATGTGCTCTTGTCTGCGACCCTGCTTCAGCTCGGGTCGCAACACGTCACCGAGTTCCATCGCGACCGACTCGGATTCGGTTACCGTCATAGCGCGCTGTCGGGTCGCGAGATTGTCATCGGGGCAGTGTTTGCCGCCGTTGCCGGTAGCGCAGAAGCTGCAAGTCAAGAGATCGATGAGATCGTCCGCTGGCGGCGACAGCACCAGCCGGGCGGGCAGAACTGTGGGTCGGTGTTCACGAATCCCGATGGCGACTCTGCCGGGCGACTCATCGACACCTGTGGGTTAAAGGGCACGCGGATCGGTGGCGCGACCGTGAGTGCAAAACACGCGAATTTCATACAGGCAGAAGATGGTGCCACAGCTGACGATATTTTTCGGCTGATCCAACTTGTACGCAACACCGTTGCCGAGTCGACGGGACTTGAGCTACCTGTTGAATTGCAGCTGGTTGGTTTCGAGCATCCCACAAGTAACGACAGCGGGGTGAGAGCATGAACTCCATGCTTGAGCTACGAGCCGATGAACAAGACATCGAGTTCGAGCGAATCGTTTCTAGCTACGGCGATATCGATCCAAGGTTCGAAGCGCGCCTTGCCGAGGTTGGTAGCGAGAGGTTGCACCGACGCAACTTGTTGATGATCGCCGCGCTCGGCGCTCTGGCATTCGTAGCCCTAATTTCTGTCATTGCTCGCGCAGCAATCTTTGACGTGGACGAAGTTCGTGTACTCGGGAGCAATAAGGAAACCGTTACTCGTATCCGGAATACCGCAGCGATCAAAGCGGGTATTGCTATCTGGTCAGTTGACCTCGGTGCCGTCGAACGCCGTGTTGAAAAGCTCCCCTGGGTTGCCGAAGCCTCAGTCGACCGCAATTGGCCCGACACGATCACGATCACGATCCGCGAGTACAAGGCGACAGCGTACGTTCGCTCAATCGACGGAGCGGTAGTGCTGCTAGGCGCAGACGGGCGGGTGCTCGAGCACGCGGACACAAGTCCACCAGGAGTCGTGGAAGTCGTCGGCGTTCGCTCTGTTCCGCAGATAGGCGACTTGTTATATCCACCAGAGGTTGGCTCAATAATGGTTGCGATACCACACAACCTCGCCCGACGCGTAGACACGATCGATGTTTCCGACGGGCTTACTTTGCGTCTTCGGTCAGGTTCTGAGATCTTATTGTGCGATGCGACAGACCTCGTGGCTAAAGCCGACATCGCGGTTGCACTACTCAAACAGCAAACAGCATTCCAATACATCGATGTCTGTGTCGCTACGGCGCCGACGATTAGGTGACGATGAGTTGTTCAGTTATTGATACGCCGCACCAAAGCAGGTAAAGTCTCGACTAAGTATCCAGCTTGACATAACTCTAAATCTCAAGTTGAGGTTGAGGTGTCGGTCGCTGGGGCAGACGTTCAGGCACACATATCCAGAACAATGAAGAAAGAGGTACCGCCATGTTGGGCGCACCCCAGAACTATCTCGCAGTTATCAAGGTCATCGGTGTCGGAGGCGGTGGCTGTAATGCGGTCAATCGCATGATCGACGCAGGCCTAAAGGGCGTTGAGTTCATCGCGATTAACACAGACGCACAGTCGTTGTTGTTGTCTGATGCTGACGTCAAACTCGATGTCGGACGACAGTTGACCCGTGGGCTCGGCGCTGGTTCTGACCCCGAGGTCGGCAGGCAGGCTGCCGAGGAGCATCGCCAGGAAATCGAAGAGGTGATCAAGGGCGCCGACATGGTGTTCATCACAGCTGGCAAAGGCGGCGGTACAGGGACTGGTGCAGCGCCCGTGGTGGCTGAGATAGCAAAGGCCATTGGCGCACTCACAGTCGGCATTGTCACGCGTCCGTTCAGCTTCGAGGGTAGGCGCAGGGCGGTGCAGGCCGAAGGCGGAATCGGTCGCCTCAAGGAGAAGGTCGACACCATCATCATCATTCCGAATGAGCGCCTACTGCAGGTGTCCGACGACAAGACGTCGATGCTCGCAGCGTTCAAACGAGCAGATGAAGTGTTGTTGCAAGGCGTGCAGGGAATCACTGACCTCATCACAACTCCGGGACTCATCAACAGCGACTTCGCCGACGTCAAAACCGTTCTCACAAATGCCGGAAGCGCTCTGATGGGCGTCGGGTATGCGTCAGGCGAAGGTCGAGCGGCAACGGCGGCCCGATCGGCTATTTCGAGCCCATTGTTAGAGGCAAGTATCGAAGGCGCCCGCGGAATGCTCATCAATATTTCGGGCCCATCAGACATCGGTATATTTGAATTGAACGAAGCAGCCGAGATCGTGACCGAAGCAGCACACCCGGACGCAAACATCATCGTTGGCGCAGTCGTAGACGACGCTCTAGGAGACGAAGTGCGCATCACTGTCATCGCTGCCGGATTCGATCGATTCGAAGGCGAAGGCACGGGACGCACCACCAAGCAACGTTCGGCTGGTAGCGGACTTGGGCTCAGAGACGGTGAGTCGATTCTGGATGACGATGCGTTAGATCTCGGTATCGACGACGAGTTTGACGTGCCCGGATTCTTGCGCTGACCAACGACTCTGGTCATCGAATCGATGTGAATAGCACCGAACAAATCGCGGCGAATGTAGCCAAGGTTCAAGAGCGAATCAGTTCTGCTGCAAGGCGAGTCGGACGAGAACCCGCAGAAATCCAACTAGTCGCCGTGACGAAAAAGCGGTCGCTCGACGAATTGGCCGATGTTGTGGCAGTCGGCGTTACAGATCTTGGAGAAAATCGCGCATCCGAGTTGGCTGACAAGGCAAGTCAGACATCGACAGTGATTCCGTCAGCGATCAGATGGCACATGATTGGACAGTGTCAGACCAACAAAGTGAGTCACATAGCCCAATACGTGAGTCTTTGGCAGAGCGTCGATCGCCTTGCGCTCATAAATGCCATAGCTAGGCACGCGCCAGGTGCCCGAATCCTTGTCCAGGTGGATACCAGCGGAGACCCGAACCGGGGTGGGGCTGCCATTGGGCATGTGCCAGCGGTCATCGAAGAGGCTCGGACGCAAGGCCTAGATGTATGCGGTCTGATGGCCATCGCTCCGTTAGCCGAAGATCCGCGCGAATGTTTCTCTACGGTGGCCGCTCTCGCTAAGCGACTTTCGTTGCCGGAATGTTCAATCGGGATGTCCGACGACTTCGAGATAGCGATCGAGTGCGGTGCAACGATGGTCAGAGTCGGCAGCAGTATTTTTTCTTGAAGGCGCAAAGCACGCGACTACCCAGCCGTGCGGTTAGTCTCAGAATCCAGGAGGCAGTCATATGTCGGTATTCCGAAAGTTCGGAGAGTTCTTAGGTCTCGTCGATGACGAAGCAGGGGATTACGACCTCGATGGCGGCTACGACGATGACGAATATTCCTACGACGCGAGTATCGAAGACCCGCGTCCAGCCCGTACCGTCAAAACCCGAGTCGACCGCCCTGGCGGGATAACGGTGACGCGGAACCCGGTTCGTCCAGAGGCGGTGTCGTCAGAGTCGGGCGGTGGGTCTACTGTTTCGCGTCCCGTAACGCGTTCGCCTATCGTTGCTATCCCGGCCGTGAGGGCAGTTGCTCAAGTCGCGCCTAGCGTCCACACATGCGACCCACGCTCTTTTGATGACGCGCAAGACATCGGTGATCGAGTCAAGGCGGGCCAGCCAGTGATAATGAATTTGCGAGCCGACGATCGCGAGTTACAGCGTCGCTTGATCGACTTTGCGAGCGGGTTGTGTTATGCGCTGAGTGGAACGATGTCGAAGGTCGCCGACCACGTGTTCCTCTTAATGCCAGCAAATGTTGAAGTTTCGGCAGACGAGGTTCAGCGCCTTACCAATGCTGGTCATGACCGCCGGTTCTGACTGACGTCGCACCATGGAGATTCTGTGTGCATTCCTGCTCGCGTACTTGGCGACGATGAGCATTAGAGCAGTGATGTCTTGGTTTCCTGCGCCGCACAACTCGATTCTTGTCGCCCTGCAGCGAGCAGTAGTTGACGTAACCGAACCGGTGCTCGCTCCGGTTCGCAGGTTCATGCCGCAGGCAGGACCGATCGACCTCTCGTACCTAGTTGTCATGTTCGTCCTCGCACTAATTGTTCAGCCGATTTGCGATGCCGTTTAGCCGACCCGGTGGAATAGCAGGCTGTTCTGAGCCGAATCCATAGTGGTGCTAGCAATCCCAATTACAGTTGGGGAATGGATGTCAGCGCACGAGAGCTTCGCGATACCGAGATTTCCGACTCGTTCCGTGGGTACAACAAAGAGGAAGTCAACGACCTTCTAGATCGTGCTGCGGTAACAATCGAGTCACTCGAAGCCCGGATAAGGCAACTAGCAGTAGCCGGAGCGCAACCCAGCGATCCCTCCGTGGCCATCGGGAAACAGCCCGATGCGGATTCCGATTCCGCTGCGCGCACTCTAAGTCTTGCGCAACGGGTAGCCGACGAAGCCGTAGCTTTAGCAAGAGCGGAGGCCAGCGAAATAATCGCAGGAGCCAACGACCAAAGCCGCGTTCTGCTCGCCAAAGCGGAGGCCGAAGGTCACCGAATCGTCGAAGCCGAACGCAGGTCACTCGAGTCGGAGCTCACGTCTCTCACAGAGCGTCGTTCGTCGCTCGAGAAGGAGATTAATGACCTCGCTCGATTCGAGGCTGCTTATCGCAACAAACTCGTAGAGTCTCTGCGCGAAGAATTGGCCGCAGCAGAAGAGTTGGCATCGTCTTCAACCCACGTTGGCGTCAGCCCGCAGGACACTTCGGAAACTCCATCTGGTTCCAAGTCAGAACCGTTGAGCCCTGTTGTTGCGTTACCTCTAGATGCCGTGCAACAAGACCCGATGATCGATCTCGCTGTCGAACCGGGTGTCGAAGCTACAGAGCAACACGATGATTTTTCGGCATTGCAAGCGCCTCCCGACGACAGCGACGATTTTTTCGCCTCTCTTCGCGAGGCAACGAACGAAGACGCACCGCTATCGGCGGGTGAAGAGCAATTGTTCGAAGTCCAGGAATCCGACTCTGGTATTCGCGATTTATTTCGCCGCCGTCGCTAACGCCGTACTCTCAAGAATTAGCGAGTTCGATCCAGACCGGTACGCCGCCTACGTTCGCATCCGTGTCGTCGTTGGCTTGGACGTCGGTTGTGCTCAACTCGGTCGCTAGTACCTCCGCAGCGATCCAATCGCTGTTTGCAACTACTGCATCTAGTACCGCCCCGCTAGTTGAGACCGTCACGCGGACACGATCCGCAATCGCGTAGCCCCGCGCCTTGCGCGCATCGTTGATCGCTCGCACAAGTTCACGCGCGTATCCTTCAGATCTAAGGTCATCGTCGAGCGTGAGATCAAGAGCTACGGCGAATCCACCATTCTGAGCTAGGGAAAGCGATTCATGTTGTTTGGCGCGGACTGCGAGGTCCTCGCTTGTCAGCTCGATTGAGCGCCCGTCGATGTCGAGCAGCAAACGACCATTGATTTCAAGCTCTTTGCGGACATGGTTACCTTCGAGTTCGGCAAGGAGTTGTTTCACTCGCGGCATGTCGGCTCCGAGACGAGGGCCCAAGGTTCGGAAATTAGGTACGACGGTGTAGTCGAGCAAGCCTTCGAGCGAAGTGACGACATCGAGGTGCTTAACGTTGAGCTCGGTAGCGATCTCGGCGACAACTTCGGGCCGCATGACAATTGCTGAGTCGAGCAGCACGAAGGCCGTTCGGAGTGGTTGGCGCACACCGGTCTTCGCTTCGGTACGCGCCGAGCGACCCAAGGACGTGATCTCGCGTGCGGCTTCCATTTCCGCTTCTAGGTTGGTGTCGATCGCAATCAGATTTGCTTCTGGCCAATCGGTCAGGTGAATGCTCTCAGAGCCGCCACACAGATTGCGCCAGAGTTCATCTGCGAAGAACGGGCAATACGGTGCTAGCAGTTGGGCGATTGTGGTGAGGCATTCGTGGAGAGTTGCGTGGGCCGAGCTATCGCTGCTCTTCCAGAAACGCGGGCGCGAACGCCTGACATACCAGTTAGAGAGATCGTCGAGCAGTCCGTCGAGTTCCTTCGCTCCGCTCAGCGCGTCGAATTGCTCAAGGGAGTTGGTCACAGAAATGATTGTGGAATGCAATCGTGAAAGCATCCACTTGTCGAGCACATGAGTCGGAATAGCTGTGGAACCTGGAACCCAGCCACCTAGGTTCGCGTACGTCACGAAGAACGAGTAGGTGTTCCAGAGTGTGCGGAGAAATCGATTTGTCGAGTCATCGACAGCTTCGACGAACATTCGTTTCGGTGTCCACGGAGAACCTGCGCTGAACATGTTCCAGCGGAGAGCATCTGCTCCGCGTGTGTCGAGGACCGTCCAAGGATCGATGACGTTGCCCTTAGATTTTGACATCTTGGCACCGTCTTTGTCGACGATGTGAGCGAGACAAACCACATTTCGGTAAGGCGCTTTGCCAAACACCATCGTGTTGACGGCGAGCAATGAATAAAACCAGCCGCGAGTCTGGTCGATGGCTTCGCAAATGAAATCGGCAGGGAAGCGTTGCTCGAAAAGTTCCTGGTTTTCGAATGGAAAATGGAACTGTGATGCAGGCATCGCCCCAGAGTCGAACCATGCGTCCAATACCGATTCGACACGGCGTGCGCGCTCACCACACTGTTGGCATGCCATTGTGATGTCGTCCACATATGGCCGATGGGGGTCGAGTCCATCGACGTGAGAGTCCGAGAGTGCGCCTAGTTCGGCGAGAGAACCAACACAAGTGTCATGGCCCTTAGCGCAACGCCAAACCGGAATCGGCGTACCCCAGAATCGATCACGAGAAAGCGCCCAGTCGATGTTGCCCTCGAGCCAGTTTCCGAACCTGCCATGTTTGATGGTTTCGGGATGCCAGTTGACTGTTTCATTGTTTGCGATGAGTTGGTCGCGGATGGAAGATGTGCGCGCGAACCAGGTTGGCTTCGCCCAATAAATGAGCGGGGTATTGCAACGCCAACAATGCGGGTATGAGTGCGTGTAGTTCTCGACTTTGACTAGGACGCCACGAGTGCCGAGTTCGGCGATTAGGTCTGCGTCCGTTTGTTTCACGAACCGCCCGCAAAGGTTCTGAGGCATAGGTGCTTCGAAGTGCGCGTGTTCGTTTACTGGATTTAGTACCGCGAGTCCTGCGGGGTCCGTGACTTCCCTGTCGATCTCGCCGAATGCTGGAGCGAGATGGACGATGCCCGTGCCGTCGTCGGCCGTCACGTAGTCGGCAACAAGTACGACACTCGCATTTTCTTCGATCGGTAGATAGTCAAGCGGTCTGACGTACTGCTTACCAACAAGTTCAGCGACGTTGACTGGCCCTACTATCTGAGCGCCATCGCCAATCACGGCTTCGACACGCGACTCAGCGAGAATCAGGTCGCGCCCACCGTCTGGGTCTTTGACTCTTACGTAGGCAATATCGGGTCCAATCGCGGCAGCGACGTTGCCAGGCAAGGTCCATGGAGTAGTGGTCCAAACCACAAGGTCAGCTTCTGTGTCGCGCAACGGAAAGCGGACGTATACCGATGCTTCTGTGACATCTTGGTATGCGCCTGGTTGTGCTAGTTCGTGGCTCGACAGCGCCGTGCCGCAGCGCCCGCAGTATGGGATGACTTTGTAGCCCTCATAGATGTAGCCCTTGTTCCACATCTGCTGGAACTGCCACCAGGTGCTCTCGACAAAGTTGTTCGACAAAGTCCAGTAGGCATCCGCGGTATCTAGCCACATGCCGATACGACTCGTTAGTGCTTGCCAATCTTCGACATGACGTACAACCGATTCACGACAGCGCGAGTTGAACGCCTCGATTCCGTAGTCGATGATCTGCTGTTTCCCTGAGAACCCCAGCTCGCGCTCGACCTGCACCTCGACCGGGAGACCGTGACAGTCCCAACCGCCCTTTCGGGAGACTTTGTGGCCACGCATTGTCTGAAAGCGAGGGTAAATGTCCTTGAAGATGCGGGCCCAAATGTGGTGTATTCCGGGTTGGCCATTAGCCGTAGGGGGGCCCTCATAGAAGACCCATTCCTTAGCCCCGGTCCGGCGTCTGAGGCTCTCGTGAAAGGTGTCCTCGTCTGCCCAACATCGAGTGACATGACGTTCGATAGCTACGAGGTCAAGATTTTGAGCTACCGGTGTGAACATGGCGAGCGATCCTACCGGCGTGAGGCGATCCTGCTCCGCCCCAATAGCTGATGGAAGTGTCCGGTGCGCGCGCAAGGTTCACATATCCTTTCGAAAGGCGGGCGCCCATCGAGAGATATCGGTATAGCGGATACGGAGCGACGCAGAGATGATCGACACCAAGAGCAAGTCGCGGCCGTCGAGCGTCCCATGTATGGCTTTTGCAGTACTCATCGCGGCATCGCTAACGGTCGGATCGCTAGTGGTCAGCACATCGGCAGTGGCCGCAGCGACGAGCGACAACACGGTGTATGCCCTTGGAGCTGCAACCTTCGCTGGTTCGCTAAGCCCTGCTCCTAAGCCTCGCTTTGTCGGAATTGCCGGACTGGCAGACGGCACCGGGTATTGGTTAGTCACAGGGTCGGGTCGCGTATATGCCCGCGGCAGCGCGCCGAAACTTGGTTCTGTAGACCCGAAGGTTCTTAACGCTCCGGTCAAGGGAATCGTCGCGACCCCTACAAGTAACGGCTACTGGGTGTTCACGAAGAAGGGCCGAATATTTCCCTTCGGTGACGCAACGCGCCACGGAAGCCCGACATCGAGCCCCGATGCTGGCGTCATCACCGCGATGGCGGCTAGTCCTTCTGGAGCTGGCTATTGGATGGTGAACATCGCTGGCAAGGTCTTCGGCTATGGCGATGCCTCCTTGTATGGTTCGCTCTACGGTGCAGCACTAACAGGGTTTGTGATTGCGATTGTGCCGAGCCTGAGCGGCGGCGGGTACTTGTTGGCCACGACTTCGGGGACAGTTCACGGCTTCGGTGACGCATCGTTCCACGGATCACTTGCGCCGGGTGAAGCAGCTAGTCCAATTGTTGCGATGGCGCGTACCGCAACGGGCGATGGCTACTGGCTTGCTGCGGAGGGCGGTCGAATATTCAACAAGGGAGGCGCGCCAAATCTCGGCGACCCTTACCCACTGTTGCCGACTCGTCAGTTAGTCGCGTTTACCGCGATGTCGGTTGGAGGTACTGGAGGGTGGGCTGTAGTGCAACCCCGGCCAGACAGCTACGTGCTCCTGGGGCGCGGTTCATCTGGGTCGATGGTCGAATCGATGCAACGGAGATTGCGCTCGCTCGGATATTGGGTGGCCGTAGATGGCCAATTCGGGCCGCTGACCGAACAGGCCCTGTTCGCGTTCCAAAAGTATGAGAGGTTGGCGCGAACAGGTACCTATACGATGCGCGATCGTGCTCGCCTCGGTGACGCTCGTCGCCCGGTTCCGCGTAGCACGACTGGGGATCTCATCGAACTCGACGTGGCCCGACAAATCATTTTTGTCGTCAGGGGCGGCAGGACACTTTGGGTATTCGCGACGTCAACAGGAACAGAAGAGCCATACGTTTTCGAAGGTGGAACGTACATAGCTCACACTCCGCTCGGCCACTTCAGCATCTATCGAGAGATCGACGGAATCAGGGTTAGCCACCTTGGAAAGCTCTGGAGACCAAAGTATTTCAGTGGTGGCGTCGCATTTCATGGCAGTGGCTCGATACCGCCATATCCGGCGTCGCACGGTTGTTCGAGATTGAGCTTCGACGCCATGGACTTCATCTGGGAAAACAACCTGATGGCACGCGGATCTCCTGTTTGGTCCTATTGATTCGGATTCCATCCTCGCTATCTGTCGAACGAACCGAGTAATCCACCGCGATGTCACGGCGCTTGGTATAGTCCGCCGCTCTCGCGCCACGACAACCTGTCCTGGCTAAATATTGCTGGAAGGACCCCGACATGGCAGCTAAGCCGTCGGCGCGTAAAGCCGTCGTCAAGAAATCGCCGACGCCAGTCAAGAAGGCCGCGGCATCGAAAAAGGCCCCGGCCAAGAAGGTAGTAGGGAAGAAGGTTGTGCCGAAGAAGGCAGCGCCGAAGAAGGCAGCGGCACCAGCTAAGAAGGCGGCGGCACTAGCTAAGAAGGCTCCGGCGAAGAAGGTCGTAGCGACGAAGGCTCCGGTTAAGAAGGCTCCGGTTAAGAAGGCTCCGGTTAAGAAGGCTCCGGTTAAGAAGGCTCCGGCGAAGAAGGTCGTAGCGACGAAGGCTCCGGTTAAGAAGGCTTCGGTTAAGAAGGCTCCGGCGAAGAAGGTCGTTGCGACGAAAGCTCCGGTCAAGAAGGCTCCAGCGAAGAAGGTCGTTGCGACGAAAGCTCCGGTTAAGAAGGCTCCGGCCAAGAAGGTCGTAGCTACGAAAGCCCCGGTCAAGAAGGCTCCGGTAGTCAAGGTTCCGCCGAAGCCACCGGTCGACTATGTGCAGGCGCCACATCGAGTCCTCGAAGTACTTACCGAGCGCCACAAGAAACTTACGGGCCCGCCAGTATCAGATGCCACACTCGTAAAGCTGAAAGAACTGCTGCGCGAAGACCGCGAACACAGCGTCGTGCGCGCTGAGCAACTAACTGCAGAGGCCGACTCCCTCGTAAAAGATCGCGAGCTAGGCGACACGCAGTTCGATGAAGAATCGGGCGAGGGTGACACGATCAGCATCGCCCGCGAGATTGATCTCACGCTTGCTGCTACGAACGCGGATCGAGTATTCGCCATCGATGCAGCCCTCGAGCGGATGGTCAACGGTACTTACGGTTATTGCACCGCATGTAGCGAGCGCATACCGGTGGCGCGGCTAGAGGTAGCGCCCGAAGCCGATATGTGCGTGAAGTGCAAGTCGCGCGGAGAACGTCGTCGCTGACTTCGCGCGCGGCGCGCGGTCTACGCGAGTCGCGCTTGCCGTCGCCGTCGTCGTCGCTGTAGACCAAATAACGAAATCGATCGCGGTCGCGACACTGACTCGCGGGAAACCAGTACGGGTCATCGGAGGGCTGCTGCAGCTTGATCTCGTGAGCAACAGCGGAGGATCGTTCTCATTGTTTCAAGGCAACACGGCCGTGCTCTCCGCCGCAGCTATCGGTGTGGCTGGGTATCTAGTTTTTCTGATCAAAGCGACTGAGGATGTAACGACCGTCTTCGCTCTGACAGCGTTGCTCGCTGGGGCATCAGGCAATATCGCTGACAGGCTATTTCGAAAGCCCGGCCCGTTGCGGGGTGAGGTCATTGATTTTATTGCTCTCCCGCGTTGGCCAAATTTCAATGTTGCTGACATTGCTGTTACTTGTGGTGGCATCCTGCTTGCGTACAGCGTCATTCGGCAAGGCCGTGCTCAACGGCACGCCGACGACAACGTCGATGACGAGGTAGCGGCGAATGAGTGAAGGATTTCTCATCCCAAATGTCCTCGACGATGATCGGATCGATCGAGCGGTTGCGATAGTCACAGGTTGGAGCCGCGCCGAAGTTCAGGTCCTGTTGCGTGACGGGCAAGTGCTCGTTGACGGCGAGGTCGTGGCGAAGAGTCACCGGGTCAAAGAAGGCAACGTCATCGAACTACTCGGCGAACCGACGCCAGCTATGCCACCGGTTGCAGAGCCAGTCGATTTTTGTGTTCGTTACGAAGACGAGCACGTCGTCGTTGTAGCAAAGCACGCGGGATTGGTAGTTCATCCTGGCGCTGGAAATTCCTCTGGCACGCTCGTACACGGCCTACTCCACCGTTATCCAGAAATCGCGACAGTCGGCGACCGTTTCAGGCCGGGAATAGTGCACCGTCTCGACCGCGACACCAGCGGACTCCTGGTTGTCGCACGCACAGACGAGGCCTATGAGTCGCTAGTTGGTCAGCTTGCAGATCGGTCGGTCGAGCGCTTGTACGACGCTCTCGTCTGGGGGGTCCCACCAGCAGGCCGCGGCGTTATCGATGCTCCGATCGGGAGAAGCGCGCATCGCCGTACTCGCATGGCCATTCGCGACGATGGGCGCATAGCGCGCACGGCATACCTGTTGATGCGGTCGTGGCGTCGTCCGGAACTAGCTGCCCTCGAGTGCCGACTAGAAACCGGCAGGACCCACCAGATCCGAGTTCACCTAGCAGCTATTGGCCACCCGATCGTTGGCGATGCCACGTACGGCGGCTACCGGGAAAACGTCAAACTCGCTCGCCCCTTCTTGCATGCCCGGATTCTTGGGTTCGCACACCCAGCTACAGGGAGTGAAGTGCGGTTAGAGGAGCCACTGCCAACCGAATTGGTTGAAATAATCGAGAGCCTTGGCGAGCCTGCCGCGTGAGCTAGTGCGAATGACCGCGGCGAGTGCGGTCGATAAGATCAGCGAGAGTCGAACGCTCAAGAATCTTGCGAGTTTCGCCCGAGAGATCGACCCAAACTTCTTGTAATACGCAGTGACCTTCGCAGTGATCGTGCGGTTCTGTGAGCCTCGGCGCTGGGCCCTCGACGGCTGCGACCACATCGGCGAGGGTGATCTCTGATGCTGGTCGAGCCAACGTGTAGCCCCCACCGACGCCACGCTTGGACCGCACAAGACCAGCGCCTTTTACGGATAGCAGTATTTGTTCGAGATATGGCTGAGGAAGGTTCGTGCGCTCGGCCATTTCTTTTACTGAGATCGGACGTTCCTCATCTGATCTCAACGCCATGCATAAGAGTGCTCTTGCGGCGTAGTCGGCCCGAGTCGACACTTTCATTCGGGCCTCAGATGCCGTTGTCGAAGATCAGCCGCATCGTTGCATCGTAGGCGGTCGTAGAGAAAGGTCGTCGTAGTCTCAGGTCCATATGGAACCGGTCGTTGTCGATTATTCACGATGTGTTGGGGCAATCGTTCCGTCGGTCTTAGGTCTAAGTGATGCTTCGTGGCTACCCGAGGCTGTCGACGGAGCAAAGACGATCGTCTTGCTAGTAGTCGACGGGCTCGGATGGCGGGCCTTGCAAGACCATCCGACCGCGCTGCCAAACCTTCTTCGTTTTGCTGGCGGTCCGACTACTACGGTGTTTCCAGCCACTACCGCAGCTGCGCTGACCTCAATAACGACAGGGACCTCACCGTCTCAACACGGCCTGACCGGTTATCGGGTCCGCGTCGAAGACAATGTTCTGAACGTCCTGAGATGGAAGAGCGAGGCTCGTGGCGTTTTGCCCCCTGCGCCAGCGTTCGTCCAGCGCGTTGAACCGTTTTGCGGGCAGCACATTCCGATTGTGATAAAGGCCGAGCATGTCGACTCGGGATTCACGCAGGCGCATTTGCGCGGGGCCGATATTTCTGCATGGGTTACGAACGCAGCGATCGTCGCAAATTGTTCAAGGCTCGCAACGCAAGGGCATCGCCTGATCTATGCGTATTACTCCCGCCTCGACGAAGTCGCCCACGAGTTCGGTCTCCTAGACGGCGCGTACGAAGCCGAGTTGCGCAATGTCGATGCTTTAGTCGCAGAGCTGCGCAATGCCCTTCCTAGTGAGTGCGCGCTAATGGTTACGGCCGACCACGGCCAGGTCCACATTGAGGCCGACGCATGGGTAGATCTTGGCTCAGAGATTGAGTCGATTCTTGTGGCCCAGTCCGGAGACGCAAGGGCGCGGTATCTGTACGCAAGGCCGGGCGCGCAAAAGGAGTTAGGCGCGGTGTGTCGCGAGCGTTTCGGGGAGCTTGCTTGGGTGAAGACACGCAAAGAACTCATCGAGGAACAGTGGCTCGGCCAGCAGCTCGGGAAGTCGGTACCGGGGCGAATAGGCGATGTATGCCTCATGCCGTTTGCTCCGGTCGGGTTCGTCGACAGGGCGATGCCTCGCGAGCGCAATCTCAAGAGCGCTCATGGAGCGCCGACGACGGAAGAAATGCAGGTCCCGCTCCTTGCCGCACGCGGCGAAATTTGAGAAATTGGTCGCGCTAGGAGGCTTGCTGACCACATGGCGCGCGCCTATGGTCGAAGCCACGAAATCACACATCTGTGATTCCAAATATTCGTGAACGGCACAAGGAACTGAGAGCCCGTGGCGGCAGGATTCGTCCACCTACATCTTCACACCGAGTACTCGATGCTCGATGGTGCATCGCGTGTCGAAGAAGTCGTGAAGGCAGTTGCCGCCGATGGCCAGCCTGCTGTCGGCATTACCGACCACGGCAACATGTATGGAGCGTTAGAGCTATACAAGACTGCACTCGCCGCAGGCATCCAACCCGTGCTCGGCATGGAGGGGTACTTCACCAATACGTCGCGGTTCGATCGGCCGAAACGCGCTGACAACGAGACCTATCACCTCACGTTGCTCGCAGAGAATGCTGTTGGATACCACAACCTCGTGAAGGTCACGAGCGCGGCGTTTCTCGAGGGCTACTACTACAAGCCGCGCACCGACTGGGACCTTCTCGAGCGCCACCACGAAGGCATCATCGCAACAAGTGGTTGTCTTGGTGGCCTTGTTTCTCAGCTAATTCTGTCTGGAGAATTAGAGAGCGCGTACAAAGCTGCTGGTCGTTTTCAAGACATTTTCGGGAAAGATGGATTCTTCATCGAGTTACAAGACCATGGCATCGAGGACCAGCACCGGACGCTGATGCCGCTGCTAGACATCGCAGCGAAGCTACGTGCGCCTGTCTTAGCCACAAACGACTCGCACTACACGCATCAGCATGACGCAGATTCTCACGATGCCCTTCTGTGTGTGCAGACCGGAGCACTCAAGACCGACGAAAAGCGTTTCAAGTTCGACGGTGACGAGTTTTATATCAAGTCAGCCGTCGAAATGCGCCACCTATTTCGTGAGCTACCCGAGGCATGCGACAACACGCTCTGGATAGCTGAGCGCGCCGAGCTCGAGTTGCAGTTTGGCAATGCAGTGCTGCCGTCGTTTCCTGTGCCCGACGGCCAGGACGAAGACACGTATTTGCGCGACCTTGTTTTTGAGGGAGCCAAGGAACGGTACGGCCAGTCGCCAGCGTTACATGTCTTGGAGCGCATCGAGTTCGAACTCGACATCATCAAGAGCATGGGATTTTCTAGTTACTTCTTGGTCGTTTGGGACTTGGTCCGTTATGCCAAGAGCAACCGCATCCGAGTTGGGCCAGGGCGTGGTAGTGCTGCTGGGAGTTGCGTTGCATTCAGCCTCGGAATCGTCGATATTGATCCGATCAAATACGACCTGTTGTTCGAGCGTTTTCTCAATCCCGGACGCAAGCAGATGCCCGATATCGACATGGACTTCGACTCGCGGTATCGCTCGGACATGATCCGGTATGTATCGCAGAAGTACGGCGCCGATCGTGTTGCTCAAATAATTACCTTCTCCACGATTAAAGCCCGCGCTGCAGTTCGCGATGCAGCGCGCGTTCTTGGGTATCCCTACTTCGTGGGCGACAAGATTGCTAAGGCGATGCCGCCGCTTGTGATGGGTCGCGACACTCCGCTTCGGTACTGCTTCGAGGAGTCCGACAAGTATTCAGACGGTTTCAAGATGGCAGCAGAACTTCGCACCATGTATGACACCGACCCTGATACCAAGCGCGTTGTCGATGTAGCACGCGGGCTTGAGGGCTTGCGTCGCCAAGACGGTATTCACGCCGCTGCCGTCGTAATCACTCGTGATCCACTAATCGACTATCTCCCTGTACAAAGGAAGCCAGAACCAGGCACGCCGATCGAAGACTCGCCGGTTGTGACCCAATACGAGATGCATGGTGTCGAAGAACTTGGGCTCCTAAAAATGGACTTCCTCGGTCTGCGCAACCTCGACGTGATGGAACTCGCGTTGGGGCTCATCGAGTCGTCAACCGGGACACGTGTAGATATCGATGCCGTCGACTTAGACGACGAAAAAACATACGAGATGTTGCGGCGCGGCGAGTCGATCGGCGTGTTCCAACTCGAGGGTGGGCCGATGCGCGCCCTAATGCGCTCACTTGCGCCTACGGTGTTCGAAGACATCGCAGCTTTAGTGGCCTTGTATCGACCGGGTCCGATGGCACAGAACTGGCATAACGAATATGCCGACCGCAAGAACGGACGCAAACCTGTCGAGTTCGATCACCCTGATCTCGAAGAGATTCTGAAGCCAACTTTCGGCCTCATGATTTATCAAGAACAACTCATGCGTGTGTCGCAAAGACTCGCCGGTTATTCACTCGAAGAAGCCGACAATCTGCGCAAAGCCACAGGCAAGAAGATCCGCGAGATGATCGCGAAAGAGCGCGAGAAGTTTGTGGCTGGTTGTGTCGCGAATGGTCATGCTGAGCAGTGGTCGCAGAAATATTTCGACAAGATCGAACCGTTTGCCGACTACTCGTTCAACAAAAGCCACTCAGTTGGTTATGGGTTGGTGTCCTATCAAACTGCATGGCTGAAGGCGAACTATCCAGTTCAGTATTTCGCGGCGCTACTCACATCGGTAAAGACAAACCTCGACAAGGCCGCCATCTACTTGGCGGAGTGCCGAGCGCTCGACATTGAGGTAACGACTCCCTGTGTGAATCGCAGCGAAGCTGATTTCTCTGTGGCGTTCGACGATATTGTCGATGGTCCCGGCGGTCGAGTCATTTTCGGACTGTCGGCTGTTCGCAATGTCGGTGAAGGTGTAGCCACGCAGATATGTGCGGCACGTGCCGAAGGTGGACCATTCAAAGATTTCTACGACTTTTGTGAGCGCGTAGACATTTCGGCGCTAAATAAGAGGACGCTCGAGTCGCTTATCAAGGGCGGTGGTTTCGACAGTCTTGGATATGCGCGTCAAGGCTTGCTCGGCGTATACGAGTCAATCGTTGACAGCACGGTTGCGCGCAGGCGAGAGCGCGATCAGGGCGTGATGTCATTCTTCGATCTCGATGCAGGTCGCGCAGACGAAGAGAGCAGTTTCATCGCTCGTATCGACATTCCCGAGCACGACTTCGACAAGGCGACGCGCCTGGCACTCGAAAAAGAGATGCTCGGCATGTACGTGAGTGATCATCCGCTCTTGTCTGCGCGTTCTGCGCTCAAGCGGTTCAGCGACTGCAACGTCGCAGAGTTCGCAGAACTCGAAGATGGAGGAGTCCGCACTATCGGAGGCATCGTCACGGGTCTAGCCCGCAAGTACACCAAGCGCGGCGACCTCATGGCCACCTTCGTGCTCGAAGATCTTTCAGCTTCTATCGAGGCGATGGTTTTTCCGCGAACGATGGCCGCAGTAAACGAGCTCCTTGCGTCCGACGCGATCGTTGTCCTGAAGGCTCGCCTCGATAAGCGCGAAGACTCACCGAAACTCATTGTGCTCGAATTGTCCCGTCCGGAGTTGTTCTTAGACGCTGGGCCGCCGGTGCGACTCCGAGTTCGGTCAGGGGTAATCGATTCTGAGAGTCTCACACGACTCCGCGAACTAATCGCCACACACCCTGGCGACAGTCCGTTCTTTGTCCACTTGCAAGGGCAAGGTGGAGAGACGGTGCTCAAGTTGCCCGATGAATTCAACTGTGACGCAAGCAACGGCTTACATGCCGAGTTGCGAGTCGCATTCGGCGAAGACTGCATCGTGTAGCAGTCCGCTAGTCGCTCAGAATTTCGCCATCACTTCGTCAGCGAATCGATTGAGGCCATCGGTTGCCTGCGCGACAGTTATTCCAAACGGTGGCACAACAACGCGGGAGATTTCATAGTCTCCGACGGCGCGCTTAATCGTCTCTAAATCAATCCCAACTCCAGCGGTGATCTCTATTTCGCTCGGGTCGCGACCGACTTCGGCACAAGCGGCGTTGAGTTCGGTGAGTGCATCTGGCAGGTCGCGACCAGGGAAGTAGCCGTCGCCGAGTCGGGCAGCGCGCCGAGCGGCAGGCCTTGTGTGTCCACCGATATGAATCTTCGGCCCGCCCGCCTGCATCGGCTTCGGGTAGCTCTTGACCTCGTCGAAATTCACGAAAGTCCCCGCGTGACTAGTGGCCGGTTCGTTCCAAACCTTGCGCAACACGTCGATGTATTCGTCGGTCCGGACGCCGCGATGGTCGAACGGAATTCCGAGCGCAGCGAATTCTTCTGCAAGCCATCCGATACCGATTCCGAGTTCTAGCCGTCCACCGCTGAGAGCGTCAAGAGTAGCGAGTTCCTTGGCTAGTACGAGTGGGTTGCGCTGCGGAAGAATAAGTATTCCCGTAGCGAGCCTGATTGTCTTTGTGGCTCCTGCTACGTAGGCGAGCCAGATCAGTGGGTCCGGAATCGGGTTGTCTTCGCCGCCTGGCATCTTTCCGCTACGAGAGTATGGGTAGGTGCTCGTGTAGCCAGTAGGGACTACTACGTGTTCGACAGTCCAGAGGGACTCGAAACCAAGGCCTTCTGCGAGCTGAGCTAGTCCGATGGCGCCCGCACCCGTCGCGAATTCGCCGGTGTTGGCGAACATGATTCCAAATTTCATGGCTGATCCTTTGTTCTGCAAGATTTGGCACGCTTCGTGTGGGCCACTTGTGATCGCTGTGCGAGAATGCGCAACTTATTCGTCGATCGCTAACAGGCAACAAAAGGGCTGTGTCAAATGAGAATCGGAATCCTTGGCGCAACTGGACCCGCAGGTGCCGGCCTAGCTGCGCGCCTAACGAGCGTCGGACATCAAGTCCTGTTCGGATCACGTTCATTGGACAAGGCCGAACACGCAGTAGCGGAATTGCAGGAGCGATGGACAGAGCGTGCGAGTGGGCTAATCGCGACAGACAACGAAGGCGCATGCGATGCACCCATAGTGATCCTCGCTGTCAATGCTGATTCCGTAATTCCGACAGTGAGGGAGCACGCAGAGCACCTAGCAAACAAGGTTGTCGTATCGATGGCTAACAATCTCACCCGCAACGGCAGTGAGTTCAACGCCGTCTTGCCGCCTCACGGTTCGGTCGCCGCCGAGATACAGGCATTGTTGTGGCGCAGCCGTGTTGTGACAGCGTTTCATCTTGTCCCGGCAGCAGAATTTGCCGATTTAGATCACACGATGGAGAGCGACGTTGTGGTGCTCGGCGATGACGACGAAGCGCGTTCGAGCGTCATGGAGATCACAGCAAGCATTCCTCATCTGCGAGCGCTCGACGGAGGTTCTTTGCGCAATGCGGTCGGCATGGAGACATTTGCTGCGGTGTTGCTGACGATCAACATCCGCCACAAGATGAAGGCAAGTCTCCGCTTGCAAACGATCAACTAGTTTTCGATCGTGCGCCTTTATTGCACCGCGAGTCGTGCGGTCATTCCATTCGAAGCCGGGCCCAAGGTCAGTTTGTATGTCTGCGGAATTACGCCATATGACAGCACCCATCTTGGCCACGCCGCTACATATCTCACTTACGACCTGCTAATTCGTCGTCTCGAAGAACTTGGGCACGGTGTTAGGTACGTTCGAAATATCACAGACGTTGACGACTCGATCCTGCCGAAGGCCAGGGAACTTGGAGTCCACTATCTCGACCTTGCAGCGACAGAGGTCGCGCGTTTCCAGTCGGACATGGCTGCGCTCGAGATGCGGGCCCCGGATGTTGAGCCGCGGGCAACCGAGGCTATCGATTCAATTGTTGATCTAGTAGCGCGACTGCTCGACTCAGGGCACGCGTATATGACAGCCGGAACCGTCTATTTCGACATCTCAACGTTTTCGGGGTTCGGCCAGCTTTGCCATTACCCAGAAGAGCGGATGATCAAGCTTGCGCGTGCGCGTGGTGGCAACCCGGACGACCCGCACCGTAGACACCCGCTCGATTTCGTATTGTGGCAACCAAGCCTCGATGACGAACCGAGTTGGCGTGCGCCGTTCGGAGTCGGCAGACCTGGTTGGCACATCGAGTGCAGCGCCATGGCCATGGGCGAACATGGCGAAACTGTCGACTTGCACGGCGGCGGAACCGACCTAATTTTCCCTCACCACGAGTGCGAGATCGCTCAATCCGAAGCTCTCACACGAAAACCGTTTGTACGCCACTGGTTGCATAGTGCGATGGTGAACTACGAGGGCGAAAAGATGAGCAAGTCTCTCGGCAACCTAGTGTTCGTGAACGATCTACGCAAGAAGGCAGACCCGCGAGCCATACGGCTAGCGCTGATGCGACACCATTACCGCAGTGGATTCGAGTGGTTCGATACCGACATCGACGAAGGCATAGCGATGCTTAATCGTCTGCTCGCCGCGGCTTCTGCCGATGCTGGGCCCGCCCCGGCGCCTTACGCGAAAAGAGTTCGCGATGCGCTCGACAACGACCTCGATGCACCACGAGCACTTGAGGCTCTTGCCGACCTTGCAGATGCAATCCTGTCTGGCGGTACGGACGCATCGGCGCCTATGGCATTGTCGGAACTTGCCGTGTTGCTTGGCGTGAGGCTCGATCGGCCCGTAGCCGTCGGGTCGGGTGCCCCAGAGTGAGCGACGTAACGGTCACGTTCCCAGACGGTTCAACGCGCTCGTATGCCACAGGCACGACGGCCTACGAGGTCGCCAAGGCTATCGGATCGAGGCTAGGAAAAGCCGCTGTCGCAGCCAAAGTTGCAGACACCTGGGCAGATCTCGACACGCCATTGTTGGCCGACACAGAATTAGCGATTATTACGCGCGACTCCGACGACGGCCGCGAAGTATTACGCCATGGCACCGCGCATGTGCTCGCTCAAGCGGTCACGAAGCTTTTCCCCGGAGCTAAGTACGCGATTGGACCGGCTATCGCCGATGGCTTCTATTACGACTTTGAACTAGCCGACGGTCGGACGTTCTCTGAGTCTGACCTAGAAGCCATTACATCTGAGATGGTCAAGATCATTAAGGCAGACCAGCGTTTCGAGCGTGAAGATCTCGGATTCGACGCCGGTCGCGAAGTCTTTGTCGAACAAAGATTCAAAGTCGAGATAATCGACAAAGTCTCAGGCGGCGCAGCCGATTCAGACGACGCTGCTGAAGTTTCGACGGACGGAGTCTCGATCTACCGCAACCGCGATGCAGATGGTCGAGTCTGCTTCACAGATCTCTGCCGTGGTCCCCATGTGCCTTCGACCTCGAAACTTGGCGCATTCAAGTTGTTGCGGGTCGCCGGCGCCTATTGGCGAGGCGACGAAAAAGGTCCGGTTCTCCAACGCATTTATGGAACGGCATGGGAAGACACGAAGGCTCTCGAGGCTCACCTTCTGCGCCTCGAAGAAGCGGAGCGCCGCGACCATCGGAAACTTGGCGTAGACCTCGACCTGTTTTCATTCCCAGACGAGATCGGTTCCGGTCTAGCTGTGTTTCACCCCAAGGGCGGCGTGATCCGCAGGGTCATGGAGGAGTACAGCCGGACACGCCACGCAGAGTCGGGCTATGAGTTCGTGTATTCGCCACACATAACGAAGCAAGATCTGTTCGAAACGAGCGGTCACCTGCAGTGGTTTGCCGACGGCATGTTCCCACCGATCGAAATCGATGGCGGCACCGACTACTACCTCAAGCCGATGAACTGCCCGTTTCATATTTTGATTTTCAAGTCGCGTAGCCGTAGCTATCGCGAACTGCCGCTGCGTCTCTTCGAGTTCGGCACGGTTTATCGCTACGAGAAATCGGGAGTGGTTCATGGTCTGACACGCGTTCGCGGAATGACCCAAGATGACGCGCACATATTTACGTCAAGAGAAAATATGGCCGCAGAGCTTGCCTCATTGCTCGACTTTGTTCTGACTCTTTTATGCGATTTTGGCCTCAGCGATTTCTACCTAGAGCTATCAACAAAGCCACCGGGCAAAGCTGTAGGTACCGACGAAGAATGGGACCAAGCCACAGAGGCGCTGCGTGAGGCCGCTGCGTCTAAGAACCTCGACCTCGTGATGGACGAAGGCGGTGGAGCGTTTTATGGCCCAAAGATTTCTGTTCAGGCTCGCGACGCGATCGGTCGCACTTGGCAGATGAGCACGATTCAGGTCGACTTTCAGTTGCCACAGCGATTCGACATCCATTACACGGGTGCTGATAACGAGCGCCACAGACCAATCATGATCCATCGGGCGTTATTTGGGAGCGTCGAGCGATTCTTCGGTGTGCTCGTTGAGCACTATGCGGGGGCCTTCCCGACTTGGCTTGCGCCAGTGCAAGTCGTCGTTTTGCCTGTAGCCGACCGCCACGACGATTACTCACACGAAATAGCAACCTCCTTGAAATCCCAGGGCGTGCGAATCGAAGTACACGATGGCCACGCCGGTGCGCTCGGTGCACGAATTCGCCGGTCGAAGCTTGACAAGGTTCCTTACATCCTGGTCGTAGGCGATGCAGATGTCGAGAACAACACGGTGGGCGTGAACGCTCGCGGCTCGGATCAGCCCCGGCGCGATGTCGCAATCTCGGACTTTGCCTCTGAGTTGCTCACCGAGATCCGAACACGCTCAACAGGTACTGCAGACGCATCGAGCGCCAACTAGTGCCACTCGAACGTCTCTGGGCAGGTTGGCGTACTCGGTACGTCGCTGAGATTGCAGGACGAGCAGCGGATTGTTTCCTTTGCGCGCTCCGCGAACTCGACGAACACAACGTCATTTCCGAGGAAACTCTTGTGCTCGAACGAACGTCGACGACCGTGACGGTATTGAACCTGTATCCGTACGGGTCTGGTCATGTACTCGTTGCGCCACTTCGCCACGAACCAGAAATCGACGCGCTGTCTGATGAAGAGGCCAACGACCTGATGGCCGCCATGCGCAGGACTACCCGTGCTGTGAAGGCTGCTTATCAAGTCGAGGGACTGAATATAGGTTTCAACATCGGTCGCTCCGGTGGCGCTGGCGTGCCGTCGCACTTGCACGGCCATGTACTCCCGAGATGGGTCGGCGACACCAACTTCATGACTTCGATCGCTGAGACTCGGGTAATGCCAGAGACGCTCGCTGTTAGTTGGAAGAAGCTTCACGACCACTGGCCTGTAGCTTGATAGCCAATATGAACGACGAGAATCCCAGTTTCGACGCGCTTCCAGCCGACCTAGACGTGACTCAACTCGTTGGTGTCTATGAGTTCCCAGATATCCAACGTCGTCGGATTGCTGGCAGCATTCTTCTCGCTACAGCGGTGGCTTCTGCACTGATGTACGCCGCCGGTCGTAACGCTGGGCTAGTGGCCGCAGCCGTTGCTGGTCTGGTACTCGGTGCATACCACTTTGTTGCCGCGTGGCCGCTGAAAATCGACCAGACCGATGCACTCGCTCTGGCGTCACGCAGCGCTGGCTTTGTTGTAGGACACTCGAGTGCACGAATCATGTTTCGCGGTCTGCGCAGCAAACCCGTATGGCAAGTATTGCTCTATTCGGCAGAGGAGCCGCCGCTAAAACGCGGATTAGTCGAACTCGATGCGGTCGAAGGAACAATTCTCGGCGAATACCAGGAAGACAATCCTGAGGACTGGTCGAAGTACAAGCTCGCTGAGTAACGCTCTTACGTCTACTCGTGCTGAGACAAAGCGACCTGGTCAGTGCCTGTCGTGTTGGTGTTCGGCGATAAGTGGAGCGAGTTTCTCCATCACTGGTGCTGGTACGGGGTCATAACGGTTGTGTGTCGCCGTGTACCGACCCCTACCTCCCGTCATCGAACGCAGATCTATCGAGTACCTCATCACTTCTGAGGTAGGCACGAATGCAATTATCTCAACGTCGCCCTCGGTGCCGGAGCTAGAGCCAAGGATTCGGCCGCGCTTTGAGTTGAGGTCGCCCATGACATCGCCTTGATACGCCGCAGGAATCGTGATCACGAGTTCGCTGATCGGTTCGAGGACGATCGCATGAGCTTTCGCTAAGGCTTCACGCAGCCCTGTGGACGCTGCGGTCTTGAACGCCATTTCTGAGCTATCTACAGGGTGATGTTTGCCGTCAAAGACTGTCACCTTGATGTCTATTACGGGGAACCCAAAAGCACCACCGTGAGCCACGGTGTCGGTCACGCCTTTTTCGACTGCTGGGATGAAGTTGCGGGGGATCACGCCACCGACAATCTGTTCGACGAACGCAACACCTTCGCCGCGCTCCTGCGGTTCCACTCTTAGCCAAGCGATAGCGAACTGGCCGTGCCCACCTGTTTGTTTCTTAACTTTGCCTTCGGCTTCGGCTGTGCCAGTAATTGTTTCGCGGTAGGCCACCCGTACTTCTTCTGTGTCGACTTCGACACCGAATTTGGTAGAAAGTTTCGACAGGCAAATAGCCAACTGCGTTTCGCCGGTGCCCCATATCAGCGTCTGGCGGGTCTCCTTATTGCGGTCGATCCGAATTACAGGGTCCTCTTCTTCTAGACGATGCAACGCCACGCTGAGTTTGTCTTCATCTTTCTTGTTGCGAGGCTTGATCGCGGTGGCCAACAGCGGTTGTGGCGTAACTAGTGGAACGACGGAAACTTCGCAGCCATTTTCTGAGAGCACATCGTTTGTACGTACATCGGTGAGCTTTGCGACGGCCGCGATGTCGCCAGGAGCGAGTTCTCGCATCACGATTTGTTCTTTTCCGCGCATCGTGAACAGCTGGTGTAGTCGCTCATCTTTTTGGTTGCGCGAGTTTGTGAGATGTGCATCGGTGACGAGCGACCCTTGTAAAACCTTAAAGAGGTTCACATGCCCGACGTACTGGTCGACAGTTGTCTTGAAAACATGCAACGCGACTGAGCCAGCCTCCGCGTGAGGCGCGGGGCCTTCTTCGCAGAGGAATCGAGCTAGCCGATCGAGCCCAACGAGATTGGTGGCCGAACCGCACAAAACGGGGAATACTGAGCCTGTGTCGATGCCTACAGCTAGCGCCTTTTCGAGGTCCGAAATATCGATCTTCTCTTCGTTCAGGTATCGCTCCATGAGAGCGTCATCCGCGACGACGATTCCTTCTATTAGTGCATCGTGGACCTCGTGTTCGTGTACTGCCAACGAATCGGGAATAGGGCCATCAGTACCTGCTGGAGATCCTGGTGTGTAGAAGACGGCATGATCGTCAAGTAATTCGACCACGCCGGTGAGGTCAGCGCTTTCGCCAATCGGTAGTTGCAGTGGCGCGACACCTTGGCCAAATTTTTCTTTTAGTTGCGCGATGGTTTGCGAATAGTTAGAGCGTTCCTTGTCGAGCTTGTTAATAAAAAAGGCCCGCGGTATTCCGCGGGCCACTGCGAGTTGCCACGCGACTTCCGTCTGGACTTCTACTCCTTCGACGGCACTCACAACAAATAGCGCAAGGTCAGCAGCAGCTAGCGCGGCTGCTACATCTCCAACAAAGTCGGCATAACCGGGAGCATCGAGAATGTTGAGCTTGTGGTCCCTGTACTCGAACTCAACTAACGCAAGGCTCACGGACAAGCCACGCTTTTGTTCTTCTGGTTCGAAGTCGCTGACAGTGGTGCCGTCTTCGACACGCCCGATTCGGTTCGTAGTGCCGGATGCGAACAGCAAAGCTTCTGCGAGGCTTGTCTTGCCTGCACCTTGATGCCCTACTAGGGCAACGTTGCGGATCTTGTCGGTCGGGAACGTGTTCAAGCGAAACCCCCAATGTCGATACCTAGTCGAATCATAACTAGATCGAATATTTCCCGCTAGGGGCAATAGCGAGCGTTGAAGTCGCAAGCCTCAGACTGAATATCGACAAAAACGCTCGCGATCGCGAGCAGTCAGTATGCTTACCGAAGTCTGAGATCCAGACGCTTGCGACCGTGGCTAGCCATGGACAAGAACCGCAGCAAGGGAGTGGCGATGCTCGACGGCAAGTTGCGGGCCGATGTTGAGCGCGGTCTCACCCCTCTCGGCAAGGCGCTGAGTCGGGTAGGGATTACGCCAGACGCACTCACTGTTTTTGGCTTGCTGTGTGCCATCGGGACTGCGCTCGCCGTCGGGTCGGGTCGGCTGTGGTGGGGCGTAGTCGGAATTGCGCTATCGGGTCTCGGCGACTTGCTCGATGGCAACATGGCGCGAAGCAGTGGTCGCAGCGGCCCTCGAGGCGAGTTTTTCGACAGCGTCGCCGATCGGGCATCTGACGCAATCGTGCTAGGTGGCATTGCGTGGTACGTAGCGGCGGATTCGGCTCACTTAGCGATTCTCGCGATGGCGGTCGCCTGTGTCTCGATGCTGATTAGCTACGAACGGGCTAAGGCAGAATCACTAGGAATTGTGGCCCGAGGCGGACTTATGGAACGTGCTGAGCGATACCTAGCTCTCGGGATCGGCATGGCATTCGATGTTCTTGTGCCTGTCTTGTGGGTCATGCTTGCTCTTTGTGCCATAACTGCAGTCCACCGTTTCGGTAAAGTCTGGGTAGCAGCCGGACGGCCGGAGGCCCCCGAGGTAGACGACCAAGCCTCTGCCGGCAAGGCCTCGATGCGTGGCCTCGATGCTGTGACACTAAGAGACTGGTGGGAATCGCACGGCCCGTCGGCGCGCACTCGAGCCAACAAACCACCTTCTACAGAACGCCACCACCCGATGCGCCGCCGCGCTCGTACTTAAGACTTGGCGTTTCTTGTGGCCGACCGGGCTGGCCTAGCTAGTTATCTCACCTATCGCGCAGGATCACTGATCGCGCAGTTCGTTCCGCCGATAGTTGGCGAACCTTTCGCTCGTGGTCTCGGGCGTGTGGCATCAGCCGGCATGCCTGAACGCCGTCGCATGGTCGCAAAACACATGGTGAGAGCATCTCGCGGAAAATTGCGGGGCCTAAATCTCGAGCGAGCCGTGACCGAAGTTTTTGATTCGTACGCTCGCTACTGGGTCGACATGTTCCGCCTGCCGAATGAGTGGAAAAGTTCTGTTCTCAGAAACTTCTCGGTAGAGGGCTATGAACATTTAGAGACGGCGTTAGCTAAGGGCCGGGGCGCCATCGTGGTGCTGCCGCACTTAGGCGGGTGGGAGTGGGGTGGCGCCTGGATCGCAGAAGCCAAAGGCGAGCACATAATGGTCGTCGTCGAGCGCGTCGAACCACCCGAGCTGTTCGAATGGTTCGTGCAAGCACGTTCGGCTATGGGTATGGAAGTTGTGGCGGTCGGAGACGATGTCGCGACAAAGGCAACTAAAGCACTCGGAGACAATCGAATTGTGTGCTTGGTCTCAGACAGGGACTTGGGCAGAGATGGAGTTCCTGTCGAATTCTTCGGCGAGATGACGACCTTGCCAGCGGGCCCAGCAACTTTGGCCTTGCGTGCAGGTGCAGCCCTAATCCCCGTAGCTGTCTATTTCGAGCGCGGCAGGCGTCACCATGGAGTCATTAAGGAACCCATAGATACGACGCGAGGGACTGGACGACTACGCGACGATGTCGCGCGAATTACTCAGGCAATGGCATATGAACTAGAAAAACTGATCGAGGTAGCTCCAGAGCAATGGCACCTGATGCAGCCCAACTGGCCATCGGATTTTGAGTGAGAGTTCTAATGGTTTCCCCGTACTCGCTCTCAAGGGTCGGGGGAGTGCAGGGTCAAGTTTTAGGGCTGTCGCGAGAGCTCAGACGCTTAGGCGTCGATGTTCGGGTCCTCGCTCCGTGCGATGGGCCGCCACCGGAGCCTGGTGTGATGTCAGTTGGTCCAAGCGTCGGTTGGGAAAGCAACGGATCGATTGCCCCGATAGCTGCCGATCCTGCGGCAGCGCGGCGCACGATAGATGCTCTTAAAGACACTCGACCCGAAGTTGTCCACCTGCACGAACCAGTAGTGCCTGGCCCAGCGCTTACGCTGCTGATCGGTTCTGAGCTACCGACCATCAGCACTCATCACATGTCTGGCGACATAGGCCGGGAGTGGATGCTGCCAGCATGTCGCTCTCAGATGCATCGCCTTGCTGCGAGGGTTGCTGTGTCAGAGTCGGCTCGTCGTACTGCAACCGAGGCTTTCGGTGGCGAATATCTCGTCTGGTGGAACGGCATCGACATAAGCGCCTCGAAATCTGTAACCCCAGCGCAATCGACGCGCAAGGCAGTGTTGTTCGTCGGACGACATGAGTCCCGAAAGGGACTGCGTGTCTTGCTCGAAGCGTGGGTGGGGATCGATCGCGATGCAGTCTTGTGGGTGGTCGGAGAGGGACCGGAGACCGCTGAACTAAAGAGGCTCGCTGTGTCGAATGTTGAGTGGCTCGGCAGAGTTACCGATTCGGAGCGCGATAGTCGACTCGCGGGCGCGTCGGTATGTTGCGCGCCAGCGCTCGGCGGCGAGTCCTTCGGCGTTGTGTTGTTGGAAGCGATGGCAGCACAGACTGTTGTAGTCGCATCCGGCATCGACGGTTATCGCAATGTCGCGACTGACGATCTAGACGCGATCTTGGTTCCGCCAGGGGACGTGCTGGCTCTTCGGTCGGCATTGCAACGTGTGCTCGATGATGACGCTCTTTGTGATCGTCTCGCAGTAGCCGGTGCCGCTCGGGCGAATGAGTTGTCGATGGCTCGATTAGCGCAGAATTATCTTGACTTGTACGAGAGCGTTGTTCGGTCGTGACTTTGCTGGCCAGCGCTATGGAAACCCAGGCACCTGCGCATACAATCTGCCCGTGCATCGTCTAAGGAGGCGCAAGTGGGACCACTGCTAGTCATTGGTGGCTTAATCGTTGTAATCGTTCTCGTATTCGTGGTTCTGTACAACGGGCTTGTCAAACAGCGAAATAACTGCGATAAGTCATGGGCTCAGATTGACGTGCAACTAAAGCGCCGTCACGACCTGATCCCGAACCTGGT
>SXJP01000013.1 GCA_005779395.1 Actinomycetota bacterium | reverse complement strand
TTGTCGGTGACGATGACGTCGTAACGGCTCGGGTCCTGAACAAAGTAGATACACGCTGCATCTACATGGTTGTAGGCAGTCGATACCTGTGGAAATTCACGAGCCACAAAATCGAATGCGCGCTGCCATAGGTCGCCAGCGAACGTAAGAACGTTTGTCTTGTGGACCAATGTGAGGTGCTTGCGATCTCGCTTCGCCGCGAGGTCAAACGCGAATCGAATGCAACGCTCTACACCCATGCGCGTGTTGAGCGAGCCTTGTGTCGCAACTTCGTGAGGCGTACCGTGTCGCAAAATACCGCCCTCGCCCGCATAGCTACCTTCGGTATTTTCTCGAACAACCAAGAAGTCCACGCCATCGTTGTGCCGGTTCGGTCCACAGGAAAACGGACGCAAGTTGATGTAGAGGTCGAGCGCAAAACGCATCTTTAGTAGAAGCCCACGTTCGAGCACTCCAGGTGGGACATCTGGTGTGCCAACTGCACCCCCAAGAATCGCGTCGTAGCCACCGAGCGATTCGAGTTCAGCGTCGGGGAGCACATCGCCAGTACGAAGGTAACGGTCGCCGCCGAGATCAAACTCCGTAGTTTCTAAAGCGACGCCCGCAGCGCTCACAACCTTGAGCGCCTCAGTCGTGACCTCAGGGCCAATTCCATCTCCACCAATTACTGCGATCCGATGAGTCATCTTGATTCTCTTCTGTTTGAAGTACAAAAAAACCGCCCACCAGAGTGGACGGCAGAAGCGAACGCCAAGGCGAGGCGTCCGCTAATGAATAATTACTACCAACGTCGTAGGCATCGCCGGAAGTGTACCCGAATAGACTTAAAAGATCATGGCTGAATCAATTCAACTCTCATCCACCGCCCACAAACGCCTCTCAGACGAGTTTCAGGAGCGCACCACGTCACGTCGACGTGAAATTACTGACCGCATCGAAGAGGCACGCCAACACGGTGATCTCAAAGAAAACGCCGAGTACCACGCCGCCAAAGACGATCAGGGCCATAACGAAGCCCGCATACGTCAGCTCGAAGACATCCTTAAGCGCTCAGAGGTCATCGAGCAGTCGGTTACTGCAAATTGCGTCGCCGCTGGTTGCCTAGTCGAAATCCGAATCGCTGGCGATGACGACACGACGACCTATCTCGTTGGCTCCATCGAGGAACGTCACGACGACTTCGATGTGCTTTCGCCATCGTCGCCGATCGGCCTCGCACTCAAGGGCGCCTCCGTTGGCGACACCGTGACTTACCAAGGACCCCGCCGCGAGATCACAGTGACGGTTGTAACGATTTCGGTTCCTTAGGCCGCACTCTCCATCGCGCCGCGACGCGTAGACATGGCGCCTCGACGTACCTCTGACCTAACCAAGCAACCCCGACGCTCGCCACGAACGCGCCGACAGCGGCCGGAATTGCCGAACCAAGGGAATCGTTCAACCCGAGTGACTTCGTAAAGGTCAGTACCGGCAGGTGCCACAAGTACAAGGAATACGAGACCGTCCCAAGCATGACGAGACCCGGCTTGGCGAGTAGGCGTCGCAGTCGCCCGCCCGCATCAGGGGCTAGCACTAGTGGCGTCACTAGAAGCAACGCGACGAGACCATGACCCCATTGCACATTGATCCATTGCCAACCTGTGGCGGCTCTATTCGGTGTCTCGAATCCGTTCGCTATGACTCCGGCAAGAAGCGCGAGCACTAGCCCTGCGGCCGCCCACCATCGACCGATCGGACTCGCGATGCGCACGATGCGTTGCCGGGTAATTGCAGAGAGTTCGACCGACTCGATTACGGCAAGCATCATGCCGAGGCTGCCCGGAATCGCTGCAGACTCGAATACGCGCGCGATGCCTGGACCACGGAAGATTCCAATTCGCTCGACATAGGGACCAAGACAGACGAGTGCGGCGAGAATGAACGTGCCTGCCGCGAAAAGTTCGGCGCGACCCCGACCGAGGATGCGACCGATACGACGGACCACCGCAGCAAACACCGGAAGGAACATGTAGAGCAGAATCTCGACGACCAGAGTCCATGCGACCTGGACACCCGCGCCATCACGATCTCGAAAATACGTCTGCAACAACAGACCGTGCTTCAAGACGCCACTAATACCAGAAAGCTCAGCGCGCCCTATCGCAATCGCGAAAACGAGCGCTAGCCAGTACGAAGGGTAAATACGCCAACAACTTTTCCACGCATATTCACCCGTGGGTTTGCCAGTCCCGTAACGAATATGGGAGCGCACGAATGGTCGATAAATCAGATACACAGACAGCAAGAAGAAAACGCGCACTCCGAGATCCAGATGCCCCAATAATCGGTAGGGCACCCCAAAAAGGTCTCCAATCCGGTTCGACGCGTGAAAAACAAACACCGACACTGCAGCGAGTCCACGCAACGACTCGAGTTGGAGGTTGCGAGCGCCACTCAATGCCGAACCAACTTTTCGAGATCGTGAGCAGGCTCAGCCACTCGCATCGGCCAGCGCGCCGCGACCTTTGCGCAAGTTGCTTCGACATAACGCTGGCTCAGCGAGGCAAGCCCGATGCTCACCCCGAAAGCGACCAATGCCGCTGGGATAGCCGAACCAAGCGAGTCGAACCACCCAAGGTCACTGATCACCTTGAGAACACGGATATGCCATAGATAAAACGAAAACGAAATTGTCCCTACCATGACGAGACTTCGCCGACATAGAAACGCTCGCATGCGTCCACCCGCATCAGGAGCAAGGACAAGTGGAGCGACCAACAACATCGCAATAGCCGAATGGCCCCACTGCAGATTGAACCACTCGAACCCTTTGGTTGGTCTGTCGGGATTCGCAAAGCTGTCTGCCAAGAAGAACACAAGCAGAAGCAGTACTAATACAGCGCCGAGCCACCACCTGCCGATGGGACTCGCGACTCTCGTGATTCGGGCACGCAAGTTGTGTCGTAAATCGATCGACTCAACTACAGCGAGCATCATTCCAATAGCAACAGGGAAGGCCGCGGACCCAAGCACTCTTGGTAAGCCTGGGCTACTAAATATTCCTGTGTCGTAGGAATAAGGAGCTAGGCAAGCTGCGGCCGCTAGCCCTATGAAACTCACGGCGAATAGCTCGGCTCGGCTGCGAACTATTACGCGACCTAGGCCCCTAACGATCAGCGCAAATAACGGAATCAGCAGATAAAGCAGCACCTCGACGACAAGCGTCCAGGACGCTCCGATACCCACTCCGTCACGATCGCGAAAATATGTCTGCACGAGTAGCCCGTGCTTCAACACGCCAGAGACCCCTTCGACGCCGGTGTGACCAACTGCGACCGCGAATGCGAGGGCAAGCCAGTACGTTGGATAAATCCTCCAAAATCGCTTCCATGCGTATTGACCGATCGCTAGGCCAGTTCCATAGCGCAAATGAGATTGCACGAACGGTCGGTAAATGAAGTAACCAGAAAGCAAGAAGAAGACTCGTACACCAAGATTTAGATGACCGAGAAAGTGGTAGGGCGCCCCGTAAAGGCCTTCGATCCTGTTGGTTGCGTGGAATACGAATACCGAAATTGCAGCGAGACCGCGCACCGAGTCGACTTGGACGTTGCGGCCTGAACTCATTGCTGAAACACCAGCTCGAGTTCTCGCGCTGCATCAACGACGACCTTGCCAAGCCGCTTGCCTGGATTGCTACCGAGTCGGCCCACAGGACCAGACACCGAAATTGCTGCTAACAGCACGCTGGATTGTCCGAATACTGGCGCGCTGACGCTCGCTACGCCTACTTCGCGCTCTCCCACGCTTTCTGCCCACCCCCGCTTCCGCGCTTCATCGCAGACTCTGCCTTTCGCTCCCGCGAATGCACGCAACACAGTGCCACCAGAACCCCTGTTGATTGGAAGCGAACTTCCGAGAGGCACCGTGTCACGAAGTCCACTCACACGGTCAGCCGACGCTACGCACAGGCGACGGTTACCGTCGGCGACGAACAACTGCGTGCTCTCCCCCGTGCGGTCACGCAACCGATCGAGTACAGGTTGTGCGAACTCGATTAACGGCCATGCCTTACTCGCCGCTGCACCCCACCCGACTAGCCGTCCACCAAGCCGGAAGCATCCATCGTCGTCGCGCCGGGTAAGGCCGTGGGTCTCTAGCGCCACAGCGAGCCTGTGCGCCGTCGGCCGTGGCAACCCCGTCGCTGCGACAAGTTCCGACAAGCTGAGCGAACCCGCCAATGCGATCGCGTTCAGTAGCCCGACGGCACGATCTAGTACTTGCACACCAGATTCGTTGACCTCGTCGTTATCGACTAACGTGTTCATGGAATGATATTAGCGTCTCATAGAATGAGACGAAGGTATGGGAGCAATGAATCATGGGACGCACGCTTTCTGACAAGGTTTGGGACCGCCACGTTGTGCGTAGCGCACCGGGGGAACCAGAACTGCTCTACATAGATCTGCACCTAGTGCACGAGGTCACGTCGCCTCAGGCGTTCGATGGTCTACGCATGTCTGGCCGCGGCGTCAGGCGCCCCGACTTAACTGTCGCCACAGCCGACCACAATGTGCCTACCTCTGGACTCGAACTCGGAGTGACAGATCCCATCTCTCGCAAACAACTCGATGTGCTCTCTAGCAACTGCGACGAATTCGGCATACGCCTATACGCGATGGGCGACCCAGGCCAAGGAATCGTCCATGTCATCGGCCCCGAAAAGGGACTCTCTCAGCCTGGCATGACGATCGTCTGCGGCGACAGCCACACTTCCACACACGGCGCCTTCGGAGCCTTGGCGTTCGGAATCGGCACAAGCGAGGTGGAGCACGTTCTAGCCACACAGTCGCTACCGCAAAACAGGCCTGGAACCATGTCAGTAACCGTCGATGGAGAAACGCCAGCTGGAGTTACGGCGAAGGACATTGCCCTTGCGATCATCGCCAAGATAGGAACGGGCGGAGGCATCGGCAAAGTCATCGAATACCGCGGCAGCGCGATTCGTGCACTCTCGATGGAAGGCCGCATGACCCTCTGCAACATGAGCATCGAAGGCGGTGCGCGCGCCGGACTCATCGCCCCGGACGAGACCACCTTTGCTTACTTGCAGGGACGCGCGTTTGCTCCGACCGCTGATCTATGGGACACAGCCGTGACCGATTGGAGAACACTTTTCACTGATGACGATGCCGTGTTCGACGTCGAAGTTGTGATCGATGCAGCCACTTTGAAGCCGCACGTTTCCTGGGGTACGAACCCTGCACAAACAATTACGATCGACGATGTCGTGCCATCGCCAGACGATGCCCACGACGACGTAGAGCGCGAAGCCACAACGCGCGCCTTGCGTTACATGGGGCTCAGAGCAGGAACTCCGATGCGAGAAGTAGCCGTCGACACGGTCTTCATTGGATCGTGTACTAACAGCCGAATCGAAGACCTTCGCGCTGCCGCCGCTGTCGCAGCTGGCCACAAAGTCAAGGCTGGCATGCGCACCCTCGTCGTGCCCGGTAGCCACGCAGTGAAGTTGCAGGCCGAAGCCGAGGGCCTCGACAAGATATTTATTGAGGCTGGCTTCGACTGGCGCGAACCCG